>NZ_CP018139.1:2400000-3000000 GCF_001886615.1 Halomonas aestuarii | reverse complement strand
TCGCACAGGACGATGCCCGCCTCCTCGAGCTGGGTGCTCATGGGCGGATAGACATTGGCATCCGAGCCACTGACGGTGAGGCCCCGCTCGCGGGCGAGCAGGGCCAGGCTGCCCATGAAGGTACCGCAGATACCGAGGATATGAAGGTGCATGCGCTCTCCGGGAATCTTTTCGCCGCCAGCCGCGGCGAGGTCTGCGCGAGCCTAGCATGGTGCGCTCGGGCCGCTCCAGCCACCGCCGTCGCCGCGGGGCTCCAAGGGGACTTGGCCGCCGACCCCGCGCGGATGCAGTGCCCGCCGCTTTCGGCTAGACTCACGGGCTTTCGGAATTCCCGACGCACCAGGAACAGGTAAGCCCCATGGCCCAGCATAACGCCTTCTACGCCCAGTCCGGCGGCGTCACCGCCGTGATCAACGCCAGCGCCTGTGGCGTGATCGAAGCCTGCCGCCGCAATCCGGACCGGATCGGCAAGGTCTATGCCGGCCACAACGGCATCATCGGCGCCCTCACCGAGGACCTGATCGACGTCAGCCAGGAGTCGGACGAAACGATCGCCGCCCTGCGCCACACCCCCGGCGGGGCCTTCGGCTCCTGCCGCTACAAGCTCAAGGACATCGAGACCCACCGCGCCCAGTACGAGCGGCTGATCGAGGTCTTCAAGGCCCACGACATCCGCTACTTCTTCTACAACGGTGGCGGCGACAGCGCCGATACCTGCCTGAAGGTCTCGCAGCTCTCCGAGAAGCTCGGCTACCCGCTGACCGCCATCCACGTGCCCAAGACCGTGGACAACGACCTGCCGATCACCGACAACTCACCGGGCTTCGGCAGCGTGGCCAAGTACATCGCCACCTCGACCCTGGAGGCCTCGCTGGATATCGCCTCCATGTGCGCCACCTCCACCAAGGTCTTCGTGCTCGAGGTGATGGGCCGCCATGCCGGCTGGATCGCCGCCGCCGGTGCGCTGGCCGGCCAGGGCGAGGGCGAGCCGCCCCACCTGGTGATCTTCCCCGAGGTACACTTCGACCGCGCCAGGGTGATGGCCCGGGTAGAGGAATCGGTCAAGAAGTACGGCTACTGCGTGATCGTGGTGTCCGAGGGGGCGCGCTACGAGGATGGCACCTTCCTCGCCGACTCCGGCAACACCGACGCCTTCGGCCACCGCCAACTGGGCGGCGTGGCGCCGACCCTGGCCGGCATGGTCAAGCAGGACCTGGGCTACAAGTACCACTGGGCCGTGGCCGACTACCTGCAGCGGGCCGCCCGCCACCTGGCCTCGAGGACCGACGTCGAACAGGCCTACGCGGTGGGCGAGAAGGCCGTGGAGCTGGCCATCGAAGGCAAGAACTCCATGATGCCGGCGATCAAGCGCGTCAGCGAGACTCCCTACGAGTGGCGCATCGAGGCCGCCCCGCTGGCCGAGGTGGCCAACCGGGAGAAGTTCATGCCCCGGGAGTTCATCCGCGAGGACGGCTTTGGCATCACCGAGGCCTGCCGCCAGTACCTCGCGCCGCTGATCCAGGGCGAGGACTTCCCGCCCTTCGAGAACGGCCTGCCGAAGGTCGCGCACCTCAAGCTGGCGAGGGTCGAGCGCAAGCTGCCCGAGTTCAAGATCTAGGCAGCCAGGCAGCCGGCGATGAAAGATCGGCGCTAGCCTCGATGCCAACGAGCCCCCGACGGCATGACGTCCGGCAGGGGCTTGTCGTTCTCGGCACGATCTCGCGGCCTAGCGCCGGTCACCAGACGGCTCGGTGCTTGTCGCTTGAAGGCGTCCGAGGGGCCTTATCTCAGCAGCCAGGACAGCACCAGCAGCAGCAGCAGGATCCCCGCCATCCCCTGCCAGAAGCTCGCCCGCTCCCCCGAGCGTCGCATGCCGGCGCCCTCCTCGTCCTGCCTCCCCTCACGCGGGGGTCGCAGGGCACGTCGGAACTCCGACATGCGCCGGAAGCGCAGCGCCCGCTGGGGATCCAGGGCGCGCCTCAGGGCGTCGTCCAGCGCGACGGACACCTCGGGGTTGAGGGTGCGGGCGCTCCGGTAGGCCAGCTGCTCGAGGTCGGTATGGCTGCGCAGCCGGCTCGGCGCCAGGGCATACGGCAGCTCACCGGTCAGCAGCCAGTAGATGGTCGAGGCCAGGGAGTACTGGTCGCTGCGGCGGCCGACCTGATCGCCGAGTGCATACTCCGGCGCACTGTGCTCGGTCGGGCCCAGCTGACGCACCAGCGCCCTGGAGCGGCGGTGGCCGTCCACGTCGCGCAGGTGGCAGGCGCTGAAGTCGGCCAGCACCACCTGGCCATGCAGGTCGATGAGCACGTTGTCGGGATGGATGCGCTGGTGCAGCAGGTCGCGGTGGTGCAGCGCCTGCACCGCCTTGCCCAGCTGGTTGGCGATGTCCAGGCGCTGGCCGAGGCTCGCCTGAGGATGACGCTGGGCCCACTCAGTCAGGGTCTCGCCCTGCACGTAGTCCATCAGGTAGTAGAGGAAGCGCCGCGGCCGCGAGGATTCCATGATGCGCACCACGAAGGGGGACTTGACGCGCTCCACCACCCACTGCTGCAGCAGGA
Organism: Halomonas aestuarii; assembly: GCF_001886615.1. Taxonomy (NCBI): domain Bacteria; kingdom Pseudomonadati; phylum Pseudomonadota; class Gammaproteobacteria; order Oceanospirillales; family Halomonadaceae; genus Halomonas; species Halomonas aestuarii. The sequence continues at coordinate 2,997,439 of NZ_CP018139.1, read as the reverse complement.
AGTGCTCCAGGTAGGCGTTGCGGCTGGAGAGTTCGGGGCTCGGCGCCTTCATCACCATCTCGCGCCCGCTCTGCACGTCGCGCACGTGGTAGACCCTCGACTGCGCCGTGCGCGAGAGCACCGACAGCACCTCGAGGCCGTCCAGGCGCTCTCCCGGCGAGAGCTCCGGGGGAATCGGCAGGTCGCCGTAGACGCGACCGGGGCTGTCCTCGGCAGCCTCGGGCAGCCCGTCGATGCGCACCAGCTGGAAGCAGAACTGGTCGCTGCCGTAGCCCCGCTCCTGGGCGCGCTCCCGCGCGGCGGCGGCCAGTCGCTCGCAGGCGGCATCCAGGTTGCTGGCGTCCTCGCGGATCAGCCGCACGTAGTCGGAGGGCATCAGGGTGCCCTGCAGGGCCTGGGTGGTGAAGAGGAAGATGTCCCCCTGCTTGAGCGGCAGGCAGGCATAATCGATCTCCAGGCCGCTGTCCATGCCCATGGCCCGGGAGGGGTAGCGATAGCCGCCCAGGTCGGTGACGTGATCCCGGGACAGCTGCTCGAACTCGGCACCCCGCAGGCGGAACACCAGGGTATCGCCCATGTGGAAGAGGTGCGCCTCCCGCCCCCGGTACACCATGGCCGACAGGGAAGAGACGTAGCTGCCGTCCGACATCTGCCGGTTCTGGCTGAAGCACCAGGCGTTCAGGGCGCGCAGGACCCGGGTCGCCGAGGTCTTGACGTCCCAGTGGTCGGGCGTCGCGAAGTAGTCCGCCAGGAAGCCCTTGACGCTCAGGTCACCGGCCTGCTTGGCCAGGTTGTTGCGCAGGGTGGAGTCACTGATCAGGGCGCAGGCGCCCTTCGCCGTGAGCAGCGGGGGCTCGGGCAGCCTCACCGACATCGAGCTGCGATGCCGACGCCGGTCGGGCGCCACGAAGGCCTGGCCGAAACTCAGCGACAGGTTCAGGGGGGTCAAGACGTTCTCCTCGCAAGCGACGCGATCCGCCGGCCCGTGGCCGACGTCTTCCATCGGGGGCCCATGATACACCCTGCCACCGCGCCTGGCCCGTCGTGCCGAGCGGCGGCATGCCACCTAAGGCCCATTGGTAATCCCCGCCATGGCTTCGTATAATTCGGCGGATTTTACCGCCTGTCCGATTCGCCAAGCCTCATTATTGCCAACCCAAGGAAGCGACGATGAACTTCGACAACATCCCCGCCGGCAAGGATCTCCCCAACGATGTCTACGTGGCGATCGAGATTCCGGCCAACCATGCGCCGATCAAGTACGAGATCGACAAGGACATGGGTGCCCTGCTGGTCGACCGTTTCATGGCCACCCCGATGTTCTACCCGGCCAACTACGGCTTCATCCCGCACACCCTGGCCGACGACGGCGATGCCCTGGATGCCCTGGTCGTGACGCCCTACCCGGTCCAGCCCGGCGCCGTGATCCGCGCTCGCCCGGTGGGCATCCTCAACATGACCGACGAGGCGGGCGAGGACGCCAAGCTGGTCTGCGTGCCCCATCCCAAGCTCTCGAGCCTCTATGACGACGTCCATGAGGTGACCGACCTGCCCGAGCTGCTGCGCCAGCAGATCGCCCACTTCTTCGAGAACTACAAGGATCTCGAGAAGGGCAAGTGGGTCAAGGTGGAGTCCTGGGAAGGCTCCGAGGCCGCCTGCAAGGCCATCGAGAAGGCCGTGGCCGCCCACGACAAGGCCTGATCGACCGGCCTGGAGCGGCACACGCTGCCTCCCCGCCAACGACAACGGGCCGCCCTTTGGGCGGCCCGTTGTCGTTGGGCCGGAGGGCGGCCCGCCCTCGTGGGAATAGGGACTCGACCCTCAGCCCTTTGGCGCCTCGGCCGAGGCGGCATCGCCGGGCGCCCCCTCCTCGCCTGCCTGAGTGGCCGCGTCGTCTGCCTGGGGCTCCTCGGAGGACTCGCTCGCTTGCTCGCTCACTTCTTGCTGGCCCGCTGCATCACCTTCTTCCTCGGCCGGCAACGCGGCCGTCTCATCGGCACCGGCCGCCTCGTTCCCGGCACCCTGTGACGACGCATCGGCAGACGACGCCTCTTCGGCACCGCCTGACGGCGCCTGGGCCTCCTCCGGTGCCCCGCCGTCCTCGGCCGCGGGTTCTGCCGCGGCGGGTGATGCCGCGTCGCCGCCATCCTGCTCTGGCTGAACGGCCGCCTCGGTGCTGGCATCGGGGGCCGGTGCCTCGCTACCGTCCTGTTCAGTCTGACCAGCCGCCTCGGTGCCGGCATCGGGGACCGTCGCCTCACCAACGTCCTGCTCTGCCTGAACGGCCGACTCGGTGGTGACGTCGGAGGCCGCCGCATCGCCGCCGTCCTGCTCTGCCGTAACGGCCGCCTCGGTGGCAGAGTCGGGGGCCGGCGAGGACACCTCGGCCAGGCCCTCGGCCAGCGCCCCGGCCAGGTCGCGGGCCCGCACCATGTAGTTGGCCATCACCAGCGAGTGGTTGGCGAAGATGCCGAAGCCCGAGCCGTTGAGCACCATCGGGCTCCACAGCCGACGCTCGCTCATCTCGAGCTCGACCACCAGGCGCTCCCAGCGCGCGGTGAGCCCAGCCGAGGCCAGCACATCGGCCTGGTCGCGCTGAACCGCCTGCAACAGGTGCATGAGGGCCCAGGCCTGGCCGCGCGCCTCGAAGAAGACGTCGTCGACCCGGTACCAGGCGGTGCGAGTCGGGAGGGCCTCGGCGTCGATGTCCAGGTCGCGGAGCTCCTCGCGGCTGCCGATGCTGGCAGAGAGCCGAAGGCCCAGGTCATCCAGCGAGCGGGTGACCGCCTCGACCCAGGTCGAAAGCCCCTGGCCCTGGTCGCCGAAAGCGGCCTCGCCGTCCTCCCCGAGCGCCTGAAGATAGCCATCGAGGGCCACCAGGGCCTGGTTCAGGCGCTTCTCGGTGGAGGGATAGAGCCAGTCGCGGCTGTCGCCCGCCAGGCGCTGCTGCACCTCCGCGAGCGCCGGCGCCGATGACTGCTCCATGGCCGGCAGCACCCGGGATAGCTGGCGGGCCTGGGTGAGCACGCCCAGTTCCCAGGCAGGCATGTTGTCGAGCCACACCCCCGGCGGGGCGACATCGTTGCGCAGGTAACCCCCGGGTTTTTCCAGCAGGGTCTCGACCAGGGTCATCAGGCTGGCGGTGGTCACCGCCCCCCGGGACGCCGGGCTGCCCGAGGACGCGCCGCGCTGCTCGGCCACGGCCTGCTCCACGTCGAAGGCCGCGGGCGTACGGCTCCACCAGACGCCGAGCCCCACGCACACCGCGAGATAGAGCACCAGCAGTGTCAGCAGCGGCTTCCAGATCCAGCCATAATCCGGACGCTCCAGTTCCTCGGTCCGCCTGCGGCGCCTGGCGGCACCCTTTTGCGTCAACGCCATGATCGGGTTTCCTTGATGATGAAAGCTTCCAGCGGCGCGACAATATGGCGCAGCTCCCGCAGACGGGTTGCCATCAACAGCCCGCTGCATACTGCGATATCCTAGCAGGCTGAAGGCCTTGCCGCCGTCGGGGCGGAACCCGGCCCCGCCGCCGGAGGTCAAAGCCGCGCCACACGACAGTCTCCCACGCAACCAAGGAAGTGCCGTGACGATCCTCCTGCGACTCGCCCTGTTGCTCACCCTTCTGCTGCCGCTGGGGGCCCAGGCCCAGTGGTTCTCTAAGGATGATGATGAGGCGCAGTTCCTGCCGGTACGCGAGGCCTTCCAGCCCAGCGCCTGGCACGATGGCGAGACCCTCCACGTCGGCATCCAGAACGCCGACGGCTACTATCTCTATCGCCACCAGCTCGACGTCGAGACCTCGACGGAGGGCCTGTCGCTGGGCGAGCCCGACCTGCCCCCGGGACAGGCCAAGCACGACGAGTTCCTCGGCGACGTCAACGTCTTCTACGACAGCGTGGTCTTCGAGACCGCCCTGGACCCGGGCCACCAGGGCCCGCTGAGCCTCACCCTGACCTTCCAGGGCTGTGCCGATGCCGGCCTCTGCTACCCGCCGGAGCGGGTCGAACTCACGGCCCGGGAGGGCGAGGCGCCGGCCCGCTTCGCCGGCTGGGCCCCGGACGACGACACCGGCCGCGCCAGCCTCGCCGACACGTCCCCGGCGCCCACGGACCGCGTGTCGGGAGGCGCCCCCCGCAGCGAGGACGGCCGCTTCCGCGCCCTGATGGCCGAGGCGAGACTGCCACTGGTCCTTGGGCTCTTCTTCCTCGCGGGCCTGGGGCTGACCTTCACGCCCTGCGTGCTGCCCATGGTGCCGATCCTCTCCTCGATCATCGTCGGCCAGCACCCCTCGCGCCCCCGGGCCTTCGCCCTGTCGGCCAGCTACGTGGGCGGCATGGCGCTGACCTATGCCGTCGTGGGGGTCCTGATGGGGCTGTTCGGTGCCGGACTAAACCTGCAGGCCCGCCTGCAGTCGGCGCCGGTGCTGATCACCTTCGCCCTGCTCTTCACGCTCTTCGCGCTGGCCATGTTCGGGGCCTTCAACCTGCGGCTCTCGCCGAGCCTGGCGGGGCGCATCGACGCCTGGCAGGCCCGCGCCCAGAAGAGCGGCCCCGCCGGCCTGGCCTTGGCCGGGGCACTGTCGGTGCTGGTGGTCTCGCCCTGCGTCTCGGCGCCGCTGGCCGGCGCCCTGGTGTTCATCTCCTCCACCGGCGACGCCGTGATGGGCGGCGCGGCACTGCTCGCCCTGGCCCTCGGCATGGGGGTGCCGCTGCTGCTGGTGGGCACCTTCGGCACCACCCTGCTGCCCCGCTCCGGGGCCTGGATGAACGGCGTCAAGGCCGCCTTCGGGATCCTGCTGCTGGGGGTCGCCATCTGGCTGGTGGAGCGCCTGCTGCCGGGCAGCATCGCCCTGCTGCTGTGGGCCGGTCTGGCCATCGGCAGCGCCCTGGCCCTGGGGGCGCTGACCGTCAACCAGGCGCCCGGCTGGCCGAGGGTGCGCCAGGCCGGCGGGCTGATGCTGCTGGCCTGGGGCATCGCCCTGGTGATCGGCGCCGCCCGCGGCGGGGATGATCCGCTGCACCCCCTGGCCTCCGCCACGCCGGCGCCCGGCGCCGCCTCCACCGCGCAGGCGACGCCGGCGCGGCCGGTCACCACCGTGGAAGACCTCGACGCGCTGAAGGCGACCCTGGCCGAGAGCGATGAGCCGGCCTTCGTCAACGTCACCGCCGACTGGTGCATCTCCTGCAAGGTCATGGAGCGCAACGTCTATCCGGCGCCCGAGGTGGCAGGCCCCCTGTCCCGCTTCCGTCACATCAACGTCGACGTCACCGACAGCGACGCCGCCAGCCGGGAGGTGCTCGACCACTTCCAGCTGTTCGGCCCGCCCAGCCTGCTGTTCTTCGAACAGGGCAAGGAGCTCCGCGACGCCCGCGTCCAGGGCGAGGTGGATGCCCCCCAGCTGGCCAGTCACCTCGAGGGTGTGCTTGACTGGCTGAAGGCGCGGCAGGGCTGAGCCCGCGGCTCGCTGGCCATGGATCTCGAACAGCGTTCCCGGCGGCTGGACATCCTTGCTGATTTTCGTCAGACTTCCGCCTCATTGCCTTTTCATGGTCAATAGAAGCCACAAGACGCGCCATCTTGCTGCGATCTATTGCAAGTTGGCCGGGGTTGACAGCACCCCGGATCACCACCCCAACCCCACCGGTCGAGACAACGTCATGGATATCCGCAAGGTCAAGAAGCTGATCGAGCTGCTCGAAGAGTCCAACATCAGCGAGATCGAGATCCAGGAAGGGGAAGAGTCGGTTCGCATCAGCCGCCACCCCAACGGCACGAGCTGGCAACAACCCGCCCCCCAGCCCTACGCGGCCGCGCCCCAGCCGGCGCCGCAGGCCTCCGCCGAGCCCGCCGCCGCCCCCGAGCCGACCTACCAGGGCCATACCGTCAAGTCACCGATGGTCGGCACCTTCTACCGTTCCCCGGCACCGGGCTCCAAGTCCTTCGTCGAGGTCGGCTCCAGCGTCAAGAAGGGCGAGACCATCTGCATCGTCGAGGCGATGAAGATGATGAACCAGATCGAGGCCGATCGCGATGGCGTGATCGAGGCGATCCTGGTCGAGGACGGCGAGCCGGTCGAGTTCGACCAGCCGATGGTCGTCATCGCCTGATCGTTCACCCGTCTTCATCACTCATCAACTGGCGGATTCATCATGCTGGACAAGGTTCTGATCGCCAATCGTGGCGAGATCGCCCTGCGCATCCTGCGCGCCTGCAAGGAACTGGGCATCAAGACGGTGGCGGTCCATTCCACGGCCGACCGCGAACTGATGCACGTACGCCTGGCCGATGAGGCCGTGTGCATCGGGCCGGCCTCCTCGGCGCAGTCCTACCTGAACATACCGGCGCTGATCAGCGCCGCGGAAGTCACCGACTCCAGCGCCATCCACCCGGGCTACGGCTTCCTCTCCGAGAACGCCAACTTCGCCGAGCAGGTGGAGCGCTCCGGCTTCACCTTCATCGGCCCGCGCGCCGAGACCATCCGCCTGATGGGCGACAAGGTCAGCGCCATCGAGTCGATGAAGAAGGCCGGAGTGCCCACGGTGCCCGGCTCCGACGGACCGCTGGGCGAGGACGAGGGCGATATCCTCGCCGTGGCCCGACGCATCGGCTACCCGGTGATCATCAAGGCGGCGGCCGGCGGCGGCGGACGCGGCATGCGCGTCGTGCACACCGAGGCGCACCTGCTCTCGGCGGTCAACGTCACCCGGACCGAGGCCCACTCCTCCTTCGGCGACGGCACCGTCTACATGGAGAAGTTCCTCGAGAACCCGCGCCATGTGGAGGTCCAGGTGCTGGCCGACGGCCAGGGCAACGCCATCCACCTCTATGACCGCGACTGCTCCCTGCAGCGCCGCCACCAGAAGGTGATCGAGGAGGCGCCGGCCCCCGGCATCGACGAGACCGCCCGGGCCAAGGTGCTCGACGCCTGCCGCGAGGCCTGCATCACCATCGGCTATCGCGGCGCCGGCACCTTCGAGTTCCTCTACGAGGACGGCGAGTTCTTCTTCATCGAGATGAACACGCGGGTCCAGGTGGAGCACCCGGTCACCGAGATGGTCACCGGCGTGGACATCGTGCGCGAGCAGCTTCGCATCGCCTCCGGCCTGCCGCTCTCGGTCAGCCAGGAGCAGGTGGAGCTGAAGGGCCACAGCTTCGAGTGTCGGATCAACGCCGAGGACGCCCGCACCTTCATGCCCTCGCCCGGCCGGGTCAGCCTCTACCACCCGCCCGGTGGCCTCGGGGTGCGCATGGACTCCCACGTCTACACCGGCTACACCGTGCCGCCCCACTATGATTCGCTGATCGGCAAGCTGATCACCTGGGGCGTGGACCGCGAGACCGCGCTGACCCGGATGCGCAACGCCCTGGACGAGCTGCTGGTGGAAGGCATCAAGACCAACACCGACCTGCACAAGGACCTGGTGCGCGACGGCTACTTCCAGCAGGGTGGCGTGAACATCCACTACCTGGAGAAGAAGCTGGGCCTCTGAGCCCCTCTCCTCCTGCCAGCGGGGCGGCCACGGGCCGCCCCGCTTGCGTTGTCCACCTGCTTCTCCCACCGACCGGAGGCCGCCCATGCCCTGGATGCAACTCAAGGCCCGCATCGCTCCCGAGCAGGCCGAGATCCTCGAGGAACTGCTGCTGACCGAAGGCGCCACCGCCATCACGCTCCAGGACGCCTATGACGATCCGGTCTTCGAGCCGGAGCGTGGCACCACCCCGCTGTGGGACGAGACGGTCCTGACCGGCCTCTACGACGACCTGGAGGGTGTCGAGGCGATGCTCGACCGCGTGCGCCAGGCCTGGGCCGCCGAGTGTCCCGACGAGCCCTGCCCCGAGGTGGAGGTCGAGCTGCTGGCCGACCGCGACTGGGAGCGCGAGTGGATGGCGGACTTCCACCCCCTGCGCATGGGCGAGCGGCTGTGGATCGTGCCGAGCTGGCATGAGCCGCCGGAACCGGGCGCCGTCAACCTCCACCTGGATCCCGGGCTCGCCTTCGGCACCGGCACCCACCCCACCACGGCCCTGTGCCTTTCATGGCTGGATGGCCTGGCGGTGGCCGGCGAGCTCGCAGGCCTGGAGGTGCTCGACGTGGGATGCGGCTCGGGCATCCTGGCGATCGCCGCGCTCCGGCTGGGCGCCGGGAGTGCCACGGGCACCGACATCGATCCCCAGGCGCTCACGGCCAGCCGCGACAACGCCGAGCGCAACGACGTGGCCGAGGCGGACTTCCGGCTCTGCTACCCCGAACAGCTCGAGGCGGGCGAGTATCCGCTGGTGGTGGCCAACATCCTCGCCGGCCCGCTGGTGGAACTCGCCGACGAGATCGCCGGCCGCGTGGCGCCGGGCGGACGCCTGGCCCTCTCGGGCATCCTCGAGACCCAGGCCGAGGAGGTGCTCGAGGCCTACCGCGCCCGGGGACTGGTCATGGACGAGCCGACAGTGCGCGAGGGCTGGGTGCGGCTGACCGGAAGGCGCCCCGTCGACCGACATGCGCCTTGAGTAGCGGTTCAACAACGCCCCCCGTGGGCGTATGATATGCCACCCCTGACGCCATCGATCCCGACCATGACCGATTCTCGCCCCCTGCCCCGCATCGGCCGCCACGAACTGCCCAACCGGGTGGTGCTGGCGCCCATGGCCGGGGTCACCGACCGCCCCTTCCGGGCGCTCTGCCGCCGCCTGGGGGCGGGACTCGTCGTGGGCGAGATGGTCACCTCGGATCCCAGCCTGTGGCACACCCGCAAGTCGCGGCTGCGCATGGACCACCGCGGAGAACCGGGTCCGCGCAGCGTGCAGATCGCCGGCGGTGACGCCGAGATGCTCGCCGAGGCGGCCCGGCTGAACGCCGCCATGGGCGCCGAGATCATCGACATCAACATGGGCTGCCCGGCCAAGAAGGTCTGCAACAAGGCGGCCGGCTCCGCCCTGCTGCGCGACGAGGCGCTGGTCGCCGAGATCGTCCAGGCGGTCGTCGCCGCCGTGGACGTGCCGGTGACCCTGAAGATCCGCACCGGCTGGTGTGCCGAGAGCAACAACGGCGTGCGGGTGGCCCGCATCGCCGAGGACGCCGGCATCCAGGCCCTCGCCGTGCATGGCCGCCATCGCCAGCAGCGCTATGCCGGCAGCGCCGAGTACGACACCATCGCCGCCATCAAGGCCGAGGTGGGCATTCCGGTGTTCGCCAACGGCGACATCGATTCTCCGGGCAAGGCGCGCCGAATCCTCGACTATACTGGGGCGGACGCGGTGATGGTCGGTCGTGCCGCCCAGGGCAACCCCTGGATCTTCCGCGAGATCGACCACTATCTTCGCCATGGCGAGCCCCTCGCCCCGCCGAGGGATGAGGAGCGTGCCGCGGTACTGCGGGACCACCTCGAGGCCCTGCATGACTTCTACGGTGAACACATGGGCGTGCGCATCGCGCGCAAGCATCTCGGCTGGTACCTGGCCGGCGATGACCGTTTCGATGATGACGGGCGGCGTGCCCTGCGGGCCACCTTCAATGGCCTGGAGAGCAGCCCGTGCCAGCGCCGCTTCATTGATGAACTCTTTCGTCACGACCCCGCCGCGACACCCCGTCGCGTTGCCCGGGCCGTGGCACCGGACGGAACCTGTGCCGCATGACCAGCAGCCAATCCTTTGACCATAATCCCGCCCAGTCCGAGTTCGACACCCGGACCTCCAGCGACCTCGCCGGATTGACCGACGGCGCACGCCCCGCCTCCGGGGACGACCGGCCCCTGCGGGAGGCCGTGGAGGCCTCGCTGGCCCGCTACTTCGACCACCTCGACGGCTCCAGCGTCACCGACCTCTACGCCATGGTGATGGCCGAGGTCGAGGCCCCGCTGCTGACCTCGGTGCTCGACCATACCCAGGGGAACCAGACCCGCGCCGCCGAGATGCTAGGACTCAACCGCGGCACGCTGCGCAAGAAGCTCAAGCATCACGGCCTGATCTGAACGGTCTTGACGGGGAGCCTGCGCGGCTCCCCTCGCGTTCCCCCCGCCCCTTCGCAACCCGTGTCTGCACGACCATCGACAGAAGAGTGACTCCCATGGCCCAAGCCTCCTCCACCGCGGTTCGCCGCGCCCTGATCAGCGTCTCCGACAAGACCGGCATCGTCGACTTCGCCCGCGGCCTCACCGACCAGGGCGTCGAGCTGCTCTCCACCGGCGGCACCTTCCGCCTGCTCAAGGAGAACGGCATCGCCGTCACCGAAGTCTCCGAGCACACCGGGTTCCCGGAGATCATGGATGGCCGGGTCAAGACGCTGCACCCGACGATCCACGGCGGCATCCTCGGACGCCGCGGCCAGGACGACGCGGTCATGGCGGAGCACGGCATCGACCCCATCGACATGGTGGTGGTCAACCTCTACCCCTTCGCCCAGACCGTGGCCAAGCCGGACTGCACCCTCGAGGACGCCATCGAGAACATCGACATCGGTGGCCCGACCATGGTGCGCGCCTGCGCCAAGAACCACGCCTACACCACCATCGTCGTGGACGCCGGCGACTACGGCCGGGTCCTCGAGGAGGTCGCCCAAGGCGGCATGCAGCAGGCCACCCGCTTCGACCTGGCGGTGAAGGCCTTCGAGCATACCGCCGGCTACGATGCCGCCATCGCCGACTACCTCGGCCAGCGGGTTCCCGGCGGCGAGGACGGCTTCCCGCGCACCTACAACCTGCAGTTCGAGAAGAAGCAGGCCATGCGCTACGGCGAGAACCCACACCAGAACGCCGCCTTCTACGTCGAGGCGGGCGCCAGCGAGGCCAGCGTGGCCACCGCCACCCAGCTCAACGGCAAGGCGCTCTCCTTCAACAACGTCGCCGACACCGACGCCGCCTTCGAGTGCGTCAAGACCTTCACCGACACCGCCTGCGTGATCGTAAAGCATGCCAACCCCTGCGGCGTGGCCGTGGGCGCGACGCCGATGGAGGCCTATGACAAGGCCTTCGCCACCGACCCGACCAGCGCCTTCGGCGGCATCATCGCCTTCAACGTGCCGCTGGACGCCGAGACCGCGCGGGCCATCGTCGACCGCCAGTTCGTCGAGGTGATCATTGCCCCCGGGGTCGAGGAGGAGGCGGCGAGCATCGTCGCCGAGAAGAAGAACGTGCGCCTGCTCGACGTCGGCGCGCACTGGCCCGGCGAGCGCGAGCACGCACACGACTTCAAGCGCGTCACCGGCGGCCTGCTGGTTCAGGACCGCGACCTGGGCATGGTCGGACGCGACGAGCTCACCGTGGTCACCGAGCGGGTTCCTTCCGAGCAGGAGATGCGCGACCTGGCCTTCGCCTGGAAGGTGGCCAAGTACGTCAAGTCCAACGCCATCGTCTACGCCAAGGATGGCCAGACCATCGGCGTGGGCGCCGGCCAGATGAGCCGGGTCTACTCGGCCAAGATCGCCGGGATCAAGGCCGCCGACGAGGGCCTCTCGGTGCCCGGCTCGGTGATGGCCTCCGATGCCTTCTTCCCGTTCCGCGACGGCATCGACGCCGCGGCCGCCGCCGGCATCGCCGCGGTGATCCAGCCCGGCGGCTCCATGCGTGACCAGGAGGTAATCGACGCGGCCAACGAGGCCGGCATCGCCATGGTGTTCACCGGCATGCGCCACTTCCGCCACTGACGCCTGCGGCGAGCTAAAAGGAGCAAGGAGCAAGGAGCCCAATGCTCCGCTCTTTGCTCTTCTTTGCCAGCCCTACCGCCCGCCAAAGATAAAAACCCCACTCAGCCGTATGGCCGAGTGGGGTTTTTCGTGGGAGGACCGCGGCCCGTCAGTGGGCCGCTTGCTCCTTGAGCCTTGAGCCTTGTCGCTATCAGCCGAGGTCGATGCAGAGGTACTTGGTCTCGAGGAACTCGTCGAGGCCCTGGTGGCCGCCCTCGCGACCCAGCCCCGAGGCCTTGACCCCACCGAAGGGCGCGGCGGCGTTGGAGATCAGGCCGGTGTTGATGCCCACCATGCCGTAGTCCAGGGCGTCGGCGACCCGCCAGACGCGCCCCAGGTCACGGGAGTAGAAGTAGGACGCCAGGCCGAACTCGGTGTCGTTGGCCATACGGACGGCTTCCTGCTCGTCATCGAAGGGGAATACGGCCGCCAGCGGGCCGAAGGTCTCCTCGTTGGCCACCTTCATGCGGGAGTTGGCGAAGCTGATCAGGGTGGGCGAGAAGAAGTTGCCGCCCAGCGGGTGCGGATGGCCGCCCAGCAGCAGCTCGGCTCCCTGGTCCACGGCGTCGTGGACGTGCTCGCTGACCTTGGCCACCGCCTTGTCGTCGATCAGCGGGCCGATGTTGATGCCGTCCTCGGTGCCGTTGCCCACCTTGAGCTCGCTGTTCATGGCCACCGCCAGCTTCTCGCAGAAGGCGTTGACCACGCTGGACTGCACCAGGAAGCGGTTGGTGCAGACGCAGGTCTGACCAGCGTTGCGGAACTTGGCGGCCATGGCGCCCTCCACCGCGGCGTCCAGGTCGGCATCCTCGAAGACGATGAAGGGGGCGTTGCCGCCGAGCTCCAGGGAGATCTTCTGGATGTGCTGGGAGGCCTGGGCCATCAGCTGTCGCCCGACCTCGGTGGAGCCGGTGAAGGTGATCTTGCGCACCAGCGACGACTCGGTCATGGCGGCGGCGATCTCGGAGGCGCGCCCAGGCACCACGTTGAACACGCCGCGCGGCACGCCGGCCCGCTCGGCCAGCTTGGCCAGGGCGGTGGCGGAGAACGGGGTCTGGCTGGCCGGCTTGACCACGATGGTGCAGCCGGCCGCGAGTGCCGCGCCGGCCTTGCGGGTGATCATCGCCGCGGGGAAGTTCCAGGGCGTGATGGCGCCCACCACGCCGACGGGCTGCTTGGTGACCACGATCCGTTGGTTGGCCTTGGCGGCCGGCACGGTGTCGCCGTAGATGCGCCGCGCCTCCTCGGCGAACCAGCGCAGGAAGCTCGCCGCGTAGGCGATCTCCCCGGCGGCCTCCTTGAGGGGCTTGCCCTGCTCGAAGGTCATGATCATGGCCAGGTCGTCCTGGTGCTCCATCATCAGGTCGTGCCACTTCATCAGGATGTCGGCACGCTCCAGGGCGGTGAGCGCCCTCCAGGCCGGCAGGGCGGCATCGGCGGCGTCGATGGCCCGCTCGGTCTCCGCTCGCCCGAGGCGCGGCACGTTGCCCATGCTCTCACCGGTGGCCGGATTGAGCACGTCGATCTGCTCCCCGCTGTCGGCGGCGACCCAGCTGCCGTCGATGTAGGCAAAGGGGCAATAGAGCTGCGTTTCCTTGAGGGCTTGCATGATCATCTCCTGCCGCGGACGCGGCCTCGTGTCGGTTTGCCCCCATGCTAAGCGCAAAGGCCCCGGTGCACCAAGCACCGGGGCCGTTCAATCGATGATACGGGTCAATTCACTGCGGACGGCGGGTTTCCCGGGAATCGGAGAGGGTGATGGAGACCGAGTCGGAGAAGCGCAGCGCATGGGGTTTGTCGATCTCCACCTGGGCCGTGAGCACCTGCTCGTGCCCCATGATCAGGTCCAGCACCTCGCGGGTCATGCGCTCGAGCAGCAGGAAGCGATGGTCCTCGACCAGGGCGATCACCTCCTTGGTGATGGTCCGGTAGTTCAGCGCCTGCTCGATATGGTTGAACTCCACGGCCTTGTCGGCGCGGTAGCGGATCACCGCATTGATGACCACATCCTGTCGATTGCGGATCTCGTCGTCCTTGATGCCGATGTGGGTCCTGAGGCGAAGGTTCTTGATGCGGATGGTGGCCAGGTCGTGGTCGAAGTGCTGGTCGTCCAGGGCATGGATCGGCATGTCGGGGCTCCTTGCGTGGGATCAGCGGCCACTGACGAGGGTGAGGAACTCCTGGCGGGTGCTCGGCTTCTCGCGGAAGGCCCCGAGCATCACCGAGGAGGTCATGCTGGAGTTCTGCTTCTCCACCCCGCGCATCATCATGCACAGGTGGCGCGCCTCGATCACCACCGCCACCCCCCGGGCCTCGGTGACCTGCTGGACCGCCTCGGCGATCTGCCGGGTCAGGTTCTCCTGGATCTGCATGCGACGGGCGTACATGTCGACGATGCGGGCGAACTTGGAGAGCCCAAGTACCTTGCCGCTAGGCAGGTAGGCGATGTGGCACTTGCCGATGAACGGCAGCAGATGGTGCTCGCACATTGAATAAAGCTCGATGTCCTTGACCAGCACCATCTCGTCGGTCTCGGACTCGAACACCGCCCCGTTGATGATCTCTTCCAGCGACTGGGTGTAGCCGCGGTTGAGAAACTGCATCGCCTTGGCGGCCCGCTTGGGGGTGTCGCGCAGGCCCTCCCGATCCGGGTCCTCGCCCAGGTCGTGGATGATCGCGCGGTAATGATTGGCGAGTTCTTCGGTCATGGTCAGGCCCCGTGGCAGAGTCGGTGTCCGTCGTGTCGATGGTGGATGGCCCGGCCATCACATCATGTACAGAAGATATACAATTTTTATTTCTTGTACAATATAAGAATCGCGAGAGAACATAGTCTAGCGCATGGCGCCAATCGACGCAGGTCGCGTCCCGCCCGGGCAGTGACATCGTGTCGCGCCTCCCCTCCCCCTGGTGGCTGCCGGGTCGGCTGCCCTGTGATAGAGTGGGGCATGCTTCATGCTGTGCCCAAACACCCTCGAGAGCCCGACATGATCAAGACCTCTGCCTCTCTGCTGATGGCCGCCGCCCTGGCGGTGCCGACCCTGGCCATGAGCGACACCCTTGAACTGCCCAGCGACGCGACCGTCGATGCCCAGGTCATCGATGTGCTGACCCTGACCGCTCAGGCGCCGGAACAGGACGACCTGGTGATCCACCCGGTGGCCGGTGGCGATGCCTCCCATACCCTGCCGGAATACTGCGTGGTGGTCGGCAACGCCCGCCTCGACGGTGACCGCATCCGCCTGACCACCAAGGCCTTGACCTGCATCGAGACCGACGGCAGCGAGAGCGAGATCTACAGCGGCGAGATCTCCGCCGCCGCCTATGGTGCCGACGGCGACTTCGGCATCCCCGCCTGCCAGGACGGCGAGTGCCGCCTGACCCCGCAGCAGACCTTCCAGCTGCGCCTGGCCAGCGACCTGGCGATCGAGCAGCAGGACAACCCGGCCGCCGAGATCAACGCACAGCGCCGCCAGGGAGAGGGCGCCGCCGCCCCGACGCCCGCCGAGACGCCGGACCCCGTCGGCGACTGACCGCCCGCGACCCATTACCCGTCGCCTGGACGCACCCCTCGGGGTGCGTCCAGCGTTTCAGCCCGCCCCAGCTCCCCCCGGTCAGGCCAGCCAGCGAGGCCTTGCCTCCAGCACCTGGCGCTGCTGCTCCAGCATGCGCAGGTGGCCGTCCCAGTAGCCGGCATCGGCCAGCCAGGGAAAGGCCTGCGGAAAGGCCGGGTCCTGCCAGCGATCCACCAGCCAGGCGCTGTGGCGCAGCAGGCGCAGGGTCCGCAGCGGCTCCACCAGGGCGAGCTCCCGGCGATCAAAGTCGCGGTGCTGCTCGTAGCCCTCGGTCACCTCGGAGAGCTGCATCTGGCGCTCCCCCTGCTCCTGGGCGGTGAACAGCATCCACAGGTCCTGGATGGCCGGGGCCATCAGGCAGTCATCGAAATCGACCAGGGCGAAGTGCTCGTCCCGGCCGAGCATGTTGCCGATATGACAGTCGCCCTGCACGCGGATCGCCTGGTCCGCGGACCAGGCATGGGGGGCGAGCTGGCGGTGCAGCGTTGCGGTGATGCGCTCGTAGGCCTGGCGCTGGCGACGATCCAGCCAGCGACTGGCCAGCACCTTGTCGCGAGCCTCCAGCACCATGCCGTCCAGGTCCAGGGCCCGACGATGCACGAAGCGTCCCCGCTCGCCCACGGCATGGACCGCGCCGATCAACTCGCCGAGGGCGAACAGGTGGGTCGGGTTCTCCAGCTCCGGCGCCTGTCCGGGCAGGTGGGGGAAGAGCGTGAAGCGGAATCCCTCGGCCCGGTGCAGGCTCTCGCCAGCGGCGTCTCGCCAGGGCGCGGCCACGGCCACCTCGGCCTCGGCGAGCTCGGCCAGGAAGTCGTGCTCCTCACGGATCTGGGCATCCGTCCAGCGCTCGGGGCGATAGAACTTCACCACCCAGCGGCGACGCTCTTCGTCGTGCACCAGGAAGACCCGGTTCTCGTAGCTGTTCAGGGTGAAGGGCTCGCCGGGCAGCCAGAAGCCCAGCGACTCCACCGCCGCCACCACCCGGGCGGGCGAGAGGTCGGCGAAGGGATGGGGTCTGGTCTCCATGGATGGCTCCCGCAGGATCAAAAGGAACACCTTACCAGAGCCCGGGTCAGCGGTCGTGGAGGGGCGTGCGCGCCACCGCCCAGGCTTCCACCTCGCGGGCGCCGGCACGGCGGCAGGCCACGGCCAGCGCCCCCAGGGTCGCGCCCGTGGTCATCACGTCGTCCACCAGCGCCACGCGCCCGGGGAGCCCGCCCGGGACGCAAAAAGCCGCGCGCAGGTTGGCGCGGCGCTCGCCGCGATCCAGGCCGCGCTGGCTGGGCGTGTCCCGGGCGCGCGTTGCCCGCACCAGCGGACGATCGAGCCGGCGCCCCAGGCGCCTGGCGAGCCAGAGGGCCTGGTCGAAGCCCCGCTCCCGCGCGCGCCGCGGATGCAGCGGCACCGGCACCAGCGCCTCGGGCCAGGCCGTGACGTCCGCCGGCAGCCCCGTGGACAGCAGGTCGAGCAGCAGCTTTCCGGCCCGCGGCGAGGCATCGAACTTGAATCGCTGCACCAGGCCAGCCACCTCCTCGGCGTAGCGCAGCGGCACCCTCGCCCGGTCGAACGCCGGGGGGCGACGCAGGCAGCGGCCGCAGCGCCGGCCCGCCTCGGCCCCCGGCTGGGGTTCCCCGCAGCCGGGACAGGCCGGCACGTTCCAGGGCAACCCCGCGAAGCAGGCCTCGCACCACGGGAACCCGTCGAGCAGGGGCGCCAGGCAGAAGGCGCAGCGACCGGGCAGGGCCCGCCCCAGCCACCCGTCAACTTCCTTTCTCGCCGAGGTTGACATGAGGCGCGCAGGCCGTAGGCTATCCGTCAACCTGGATACCAAAGACAAGTTGACCATAAGCGAGCCCTCCATGATCCCCGCGTCCGACGAATCCCGCCCCGACTCCCTGACCCTAGCCACGCCGGGCGAGGTCCGCCACGACTGGTCGCTGGCGGAGATCGAGGCGCTCTTCGCGCTGCCCTTCAACGACCTGCTGTTTCGCGCCCAGCAGGTCCATCGGGCTCACTTCGATGCCAATGCCGTGCAGGTCTCCACCCTGCTCTCCATCAAGACCGGCGCCTGCCCGGAGGACTGCAAGTACTGTCCCCAGTCGGGCCACTACAACACCGGGCTCGGCAAGGAGAAGCTGCTGGAGGTCGAGCAGGTGGTGGAACAGGCGCGCGCCGCCCGGGAGGCCGGCGCCAGCCGCTTCTGCATGGGCGCCGCCTGGAAGAGCCCCCGGGAGCGCGACCTCGAGGTGGTGCTGGAGATGGTCCGGCGGGTCAAGGCGCTGGGACTCGAGACCTGCATGACGCTGGGCATGGTCGACCCCGACCAGGCGAGTCGCCTGGCCGGGGCAGGCCTGGACTACTACAACCATAACCTCGACACCTCGCCGGACTACTACGGCGAGATCATCACCACGCGCACCTATGCCGATCGGCTGGAGACCCTGGGCAACGTCCGCCAGGCGGGCATGAAGGTCTGCTCGGGGGGCATCCTCGGCATGGGCGAGGCCCCCCGCGACCGCGCCGCCCTGCTCCAGCAGCTGGTCAGGCTCGAGCCGCACCCGGAATCGGTGCCGATCAACATGCTGGTCAAGGTGCCCGGCACCCCGCTCGAGGACGTGGAGGACCTGGACCCCATCATCTTCATCCGGGCCATCGCCGTGGCCCGCATCCTGATGCCGGAGAGTCACGTGCGGCTCTCCGCCGGCAGGGAGCAGATGGATGACGCCACCCAGGCGCTGGCCTTCCTGGCCGGCGCCAACTCGATCTTCTATGGCGACACCCTGCTGACCACCGGCAATCCCCAGGTGGAAAAGGACCGGACGCTGTTCACCCGGTTGGGGCTTCATACCGAGAGAAGGGAGACCTGCGCCGACGAGGCCCGTCAGCAGGCCGATCTTGAAGCAAGAGCCGTGCGCCAGGGCGCGGCGGCGCTGGAGGCCGAGGCCAGTCGGCTCGCCTACGACGCCACCAGGGCCTGACCCGTCATGGCGGAGGCCTGGACCACGCACCTCTCCGAGCGGGCCGCGACGCAGCGTGACGCGGGCCGCTGGCGAACGCGCCGCACCCTTGGCGCCGACGCCCCGTGGCGGGACTTCGCCGGCAACGACTACCTGGGGCTGGCGCGGGATACGCGACTCATCGAGGCCCAGGTCGAGGGTGCCCGGCGATATGGCGCGGGCGCCAGGGCCTCGCACCTGGTCTGTGGCCATCTCGAGGTCCATGAGGCCCTGGAACAGCGCCTCGCCGCGCTCACGGGCCGCCCCGCGGCACTGCTCTTCTCCACCGGCTACATGGCCAACCTCGGCACCCTGCAGGCCCTCTGTGACGGCGAGACCCGCCTCTTTCAGGACCGGCTCAACCACGCCTCGCTGCTGGATGGCGCGCGTCTCTCGGGGGCCCGATCACGGCGTTTCCACCATGGCGACCTGGGCGACCTCGAGCGGCTGCTCGAGCGCGCGCCGGCCGGTGGGCGCCGGCTGGTGGTCAGCGACGGCGTGTTCAGCATGGACGGTGACGTGGCGGACATCGAGGGGCTCGCCGACACCTGCGCCCGTCACCAGGCCTGGCTGATGATCGACGATGCCCATGGCCTCGGCGTGCTGGGCGAGCGGGGAGACGGCAGCGTGGGCCGGGCCCATGGCCCCGAGCGGGTTCCGGTGCTGGTGGGCACCCTCGGCAAGGCGCTGGGCTCCGCCGGCGCCTTCGTGGCCGGCAGCCAGGCGCTGGTCGATCACCTGATCCAGTTCGCCCGCCCCTATGTCTATACCACCGCCCAGCCGCCCGGGGTCGCCGCCGCCACCCTCGAGGCGCTGGCACTGGTCGAGGCCGAGCCCGAGCGACGCACACGCCTGGCGGACCGGATCGCGCGGTTTCGCCGCGAGGCCGCCCTGCTGGGGCTGCCGCTCATGGCCTCCACCACGCCCATCCAGCCGCTGGTGCTGGGGAGCAGCGAGCGCGTGATGCACTGGGCCGCCCGCCTGCGGGCGCGCGGTCTCGCGGTCGGCGCCATTCGCGAGCCCACGGTGCCCCGCGGCGAGGCGCGACTGCGGATCACCCTGAGCTCGGCCCATGACGACGAGGACCTCGAGGCGCTGCTCGAGGGCCTGGCCGACTGCCAGCGACGGGAGGCGGCGCCATGAGCCCTGTGGTCCTGCTCTCCGGCTGGGGCTGCGATGCCCGCCTATGGGAGCCGCTGGCCGGTTACTGGCCCGCCCGACTCGAGGTCTCGACCCCCGACTGGCCCGGCCACGGGGGGCGACCCGCCCTGGCGGACCCGGAGCGCCTCGCCGACCTGGCCGACGCCATGGCCGCCGACCTGCCGCCAGAGGCCATCTGGGTGGGCTGGTCCCTGGGCGGGCTGCTCGCCACGGCCCTGCTCGGCCACCTGCCCACCCCTCGCGGCCTGGTGCTGCTCGGCATGGGGGCACGCTTCTGCCACCCCGACGGCGTCACGGAGGAGGCGCTGGCGACCTTCCAGACCGCCTTCCGTCGCGATCCCGAGGCCACCCGAAGCCACTTCCTGCGCTGGCAGCTGCGTGGCGAGCCCTCCCCCCGGGCGGCCCATCACCGGCTCCTCGGCCTGATCGGCCGGGGGCCCTGCGCCCCGCGGGCCACCCTGGCCGCGGGACTCCACCAGCTGGCGCACCTCGACCACCGCCACCATCTGGCCGCCCCGCCCTGCCCGATCTGGCGCGTCGCCGGGGAGCACGACCCCCTGCTGGCCACGTCGGCACGCGACGAGGCCGACATCCGCCTCGCGGACGCGGGCCACTGCCCGATGGTCAGCCAGCCCGAGGCCCTGGCGGCCTGCCTGGTCGAGATCGCCGGGGAGGGATCGCCATGATGGCCTCGCCACTCGCCGTCCCAGCGGACGACACCGCCACCCGCACACACGCCCTGGCCGACGACGACGGCTGGCAGGCCCGCGTGGCCCGCGCCTTCTCCCGCGCCGCTCCTTGCTACGCCGAGCGGGCCACCGCCCAGCGGGCCATGGCCCGGACGCTGCTGGCCCGCCTCCCGGGTCGGGCCGGGGCGGTGCTGGACCTGGGTTGCGGCCCGGGAGAGATGGCCGCCCAGCTGGCCGACCGCTACGGCACGGCCTGCCGGGTCACCGGTCTCGACCTGGCCCCGGGCATGCTCGGGGTGGCCCGCCAGTCGCACGGCGAGCGGATCGGCTGGCTGTGCGGCGATGCCGCCGCCCTGCCGCTGCTTGAGGCCAGCCAGGACCTGGTGGTCTCCAACCTGGCCATCCAGTGGTGTCCGGACCTCGACGCCGTGCTCTGCGAGCTGCGACGCGTCCTGCGCCCCGGCGGTCGCGCCCTGATCAACACCCTGGGCCCCGGCACCCTGGCCGAGGTGAACTTCGCCTGGTCCTACCCGGGCAGGCCCGCCGCCCTGCTGGCCTTCCGCGACGCCGGCGACCACCGCCGGTCGGCGCGCGCTGCGGGATTTCGCCGGGTCGACTGCCGGGAGCGCCCGGTGCGCTTCCACTACCCAGACCTGGCCGCGGTGATGGCCTCGATCAAGGGGGTGGGCGCCCAGGTCGCCCGCCCCGGCGCCCGGCTGACCCGCACCGACCTGGCCAGGGCCCGGCGCCGCTTCGAGGCGCTGCGCGACCCCGAGGGGCTGCCCGTCACCTATCGCCTGCTGACCCTGGAGCTTGGGACCTGACATGCCCGCCTTCTTCCTGACCGGCACCGACACGGATGCCGGCAAGACCCTGGTCACCAGCGGCCTGCTCGCCCTGGCCCGCCGCCGGGGCCTGTCCACCCTGGGACTCAAGCCCGTGGCCTCCGGCTGCGAGCCGTCCGCCCGGGGGCTGCGCAACGCGGATGCCCTGGCACTCGCGGCCCAGACCCGTCCGGCCCTGCCCTACGAGACCATCAACCCCTTCGCCTTCGAGCCCGCCATCGCGCCCCATCTGGCCGCCCGGCGAGCCGGGCGTATCCCGACCCTCGAGGCGCTGGCCGACCAGGTGCGCCCGCCACTCGCCCTGAAACGCGACCTGGCGCTGGTCGAGGGCGCGGGCGGCTGGCGCGTGCCGCTCAACGAGCGCGAGGACCTCTCGGGACTCGCCGTGCGCCTCTCGCTGCCGGTGATCCTGGTGGTCGGGCTGCGGCTCGGCGCCATCAGCCACGCCCGGCTGACCTGTGATGCGATCCGCGCCGACGGCCTGCCGCTGGCCGGCTGGGTGGGCAACCTCCTGGAGCCCGGCCTCTCCTTCGATGCGGCCGGCGACGCGGCGCTCTTCCGCGACAACCTGGCGACGCTTCGTGCCACCCTGCCCGCGCCCTGCCTGGGGGTGGTGCCGAGGCTCGCGGCCGAGGGACACGCGGCCCTGGCCGAGGCCGCCGCCGACCACCTGGAGCTGCCCGATGCCGATTGACTTGCGACGGGGCGTCCGTAGAATGTGGTCGCCTGCCTGCCCGTGCGGATGTGGTGGAATTGGTAGACACGCCAGATTTAGGTTCTGGTGCCTTCGGGCGTGGGAGTTCAAGTCTCCCCATCCGCACCATCCCGGTTCGACGCTTCACGAACGACTTCTCCGTCTTCTCACCGGCAAGCCCGGCGCCTTCGCGTGTCCGCCGTTCGCGCGCCCCGCCGTCTCGTGCCCTGTCCCGTTTCACTCCCTGCCGACTCCCCGGAGGCTTCCATGACGTCCCCCGTCTGGCACCCCTATGCCCATCTCAAGACCCAGCGACCGGCGCCGAAGGTGATCGGCGGCAAGGGGGCGACCTTCACCCTGGAGGGCGGCGAGACGCTGCTCGACGCCACCTGCTCCTGGTGGTGCATGATCCACGGCTACGCCCACCCGCGACTGGTGGCGGCGATCCGCGAGCAGGCCGGCGAGCTGTGCCACGTGATGCTCGGCGGGCTCAGCCACGAGCCCGCCGACCGCCTCGCCCGGGCGCTGGTCCGGATCACCCCGGCGGGGCTCGACCACGTCTTCTTCTCCGACAGCGGCTCGGTGGGCATGGAGGTCGCCATGAAGATGGCCGTGCAGTACCACCAGCTGCAGGGGCGTCCGGGCAAGCATCGCCTGCTCTCGCTGATGAAGGCCTACCACGGCGACACGGCGGGCTGCATGGCGGTATGCGACCCCGAGGAGGGCATGCACTCGCTGTTCGCGGGCTACCTGCCCCGCCACCACTTCGCGCCGGCCCCCACGGCGCCCTTCGACGCCGAGCCGGACGAGGTGGAGGCCGACCTGGCCGCCCTGCGCGAAGTGCTTCAGTGCCACCACCACGAGATCGCCGCCCTGCTGATGGAGCCGCTGCTCCAGGCCGCCGGGGGACTCAACATGACCTCGCCCCATTACCTGAGGGGGGCCCGCGCGCTGTGCGACGAGTTCGACGTGTTGCTGGTCTTCGACGAGGTGGCCACGGGGTTCGGGCGCACCGGACGGATGTTCGCCGCCGACCATGCCGACGTCACCCCGGACATCATGGTCCTCTCCAAGGGGCTGACCGGCGGCTACCTGGGCCATGCCGCCACGCTGGCCACCGACCGGGTGCATGACGCCTTCGTGGGTGACACGCCGGAGCATGCCTTCATGCACGGCCCCACCTTCATGGGCAACCCGCTGGCCTGCCGGGTGGCGCTGGAGGGCCTGGCGGTCTTCGAGGAGGAGGACTACCTGGGCCGGATCGCCGACCTGAACAGGGTGCTGTGCGAGACCCTGCTGGAGGACGAGGCGCTGGCCGCCCATCCCGAGGTTGCGGACGTCCGGGTGCTGGGCGCCACGGCGGTGATCGAGGCCAGGGAGGCCCGGTCGCTGGCCGGGGTAGGCGACTGGGCCCGCGACCAGGGAATCTGGCTGCGCCCCATCGGGCGCTGGCTCTATACCATGCCCGCCTACATCACCTCCGAGGCCGAGATGCGGCGCATCACCGCCGTCATGAAGGAGTGGTTCCTCGGGCGCTGAAGGGTCGACTCGGAAGGATCAGACGAGCCGTCGCGGCATGCTGACGTCCCAGCTGCGGCAGTAGACCCGCGTCTCGCCCTCGTAGGCGTCCAGGGTGGCGTGAAGCCGGAAGGTCTCGGCGTCCGAGGTGAGGCGCGTGAACGTCACCGTGCGCACCGCCCAGTCCCCCCGCGTCAGCGACCGCTCCCAGCGGGTCGTGCCCTCCAAGGAATCGACATCGTCGTTCCGGGAGCGATAGGTCTCCACTGTCCGGGTCGCCACCTCGATCCCGGAATCCTCCAGCCGGATCCGGCCGTTGTCCTTGATCACCTCCAGGGTCGAGAGGTCCTCGGCCAGGTCGCGATGGACGTACCAGTTGTGATGGCCGGGCGCGAGAGACGTCGAGGGGATGGTGGGCGCCGCCTCCGCCTCGGCGAAGGGCGCCAGGCGGCTGTCCTCCTCCCGGGGCGGACGCACCGGGAGGTGCAGCGCGCTGCCGCGGTCGACGATCGTCAGCCGCACCGGCGTCGGCGGCGCCCAGGCCAGGGGCCAGTAGGAGCTGGAGAGCGACAGCCGCAGCCGGTGGCCTCGGGGAAACACCTGGGCCACGTCGTTCAGTTGCAGGCGGACCCGGTAGCGACGCCCCGGCTCCAGGGGACTCGGCGAGGCGTGGCTCTCCCGGTGGGTCAGGTTGAGCAGGCCATAGGTGACCCGGGTGGCCTTGTCGTCCGGCGCCACGTCACTGAGCCGGGCGCACACCATGGCCACCGGACTGTCGGAGGAGAGTTCCAGCTCCACCACCACCGCCCCCATCACCTCCAGCGGCGCCGTCAGGGCGGGGCTGTCGAAGGTCAGGGCACCGCCGTCTTCCTGGCGCTGGTCGTGGGCCAGGTCGGGGCCGGAGGAATAGGAGCACCACTTGCCGGCGAAGAGCCCGCAGGTCAGCGGAGACTGCACGGTCAGCTCGGTCTCCTCCTCGACGGGCCGTCCGTCGAGGTGCAGCCGGTCGGGCGACAGCGGTAGCTTGACCTGCACGACGTTGGGCGACGGCCAGCAGGGCTCGGCGACCCAGCGCCCCGGGCGGCAGCCGTAGCTGGTGGTCGGCGGCACGCTGTCCTGCATCCACACCTTGAGCGCCGGTTCCTCCGTCACGCCGGTGTCGCGTCCCTTGAGCCACTGGTCCCACCAGCGCACGCACTCCTGGAGGAAGCCGATGGCTGGTCCGGGTTCGCCCAGGTGGGGGTACTTGTGACTCCAGGGACCGATCAGCCCCTTGCAGAGGTCGGGCAGGCCGGCCACCAGCCGCTTGACCGCGTTGGAGTAGCCATCCGACCAGCCGCTGACCGCAAGGATGGGCACCTGCACCCGCGAGAAGTCCTCGCAGATGGAACCGTGCCGCCAGTAGTCGTCGCGGTGCTGGTGCTCGAGCCAGGTGGCGAGCCACAGCCCGCTGCCCTCCAGGCGCTGGTGCCACATGGCGCGCCAGTCGTCGCCGACCACCGTGGGGTCCGGCGGCAGGGAGTTGTAGGCGAACATGGTGGAGGCCCAGGAGAGGTTGTCCCCCAGCAGGCAGCCGCCCATGTAGTGGACGTCGTCGGCGTAGCGGTCGTCGGTGGAGCAGACGCTGACCACCGCCTTGAGTTCGGGGGGCCGGCGGGCCGCCAGCTGAAGGCCATTGAAGCCGCCCCAGGAGATGCCGATCATGCCGACCCTGCCGTCGCACCAGGGCTGGGCCGCCAGCCAGCGCAGGATCGCCTCGCCGTCGAGGAGCTCCTGTTCGAGGTATTCGTCCTCGAGCACCCCGCCGGAGTCGCCGCTGCCCCGCAGGTCGACGCGGATCGAGGCATAGCCGTGGCCGGCGAAGTAGTGATGGTGCTGGGCGTCGCGTCGCGCGGAGCCGTCGCGCAACCGGTAGGGGATGTACTCGAGGATGGCTGGCACCGGGCGCTCCTCGGCGCCCTCCGGCAGCCAGAGGCGGGCGCACAGCCGGACGCCGTCGGCCATGGGGATCCACACCGGGTCACGGCACTCGACGGGGTGGGGAAAGTCGGTGACGACGCGCATGGCATCCTCCTTGGGCTCGGTGCGGATCAGGCCTCTTCCTCGCCGGGCAGCGGCGCGATGTCAAACGGCAGCATCCGGCGGCACTGCGCGATGCGTGCCTCCAGCGCCTCACGATCCTCCGCCCCGACGAACAGCACCCCCAGCTCCCAGGAGAAGGAGTCCTGGTGCCTGAGCTCGGACAGTCGCATCCCCTCGCGCACGTTGACCTGCACCAGGGTGCCCGGAAACGTTTCCTCGACCTCGCGGATCTCCTCGTCGGTAGGCACCCGCCGCACCCGGCCGTCGTCGAAGACCCGCAGCATCTGCTTGGCGGCCACGGGATAGCGGCCCTCGCGGTGGGGCATGCGCGGCGGGATGCCCAGTGCCACATCGACCATCACCTGGAAGTGCGGCGCCCCGTCGACCAGCTGGAAGATCGCCGCATGGGAGCGCGAGATCCGGGCATTGATCTCCAGCAGCCAGATCTGGCCGGTCTGCTCGTCAAGGAAGTACTCGATGTTGAACGGCCCATCGTCGTAGCCGATGTGGGCGATGAAGCGACGGGTGATGGCGAGCATCCGCTGCTGCACCTCGTCGGGCAGCGAGGAGGGATACTGGTAGCGCAGCAGCACGGAGGGATGCGCCGCGTCCCGCAGGCTGTCGACGATGCCCACCAGGTGGAGCTCCCCGTGCTGCGCGTAGCCCTCCAGGGTGCACTGGCGCCCGGACGAGATGATGGCCTCGGCGATGCAGTGATGGCCGGTGACCGCCGCCACCTCGTCGGGCAGCTCGGCATGGGCGGTGACCTCGTCGAAGGGCCGGCCGAAGCGCCCGATGCCCGCCCGGATGATCGGCAGCACCTCGCGCAGCTGATCGGCATTCTCGACGCGGAAGCCCAGGTGCGAGGAGTGCGCCTTCACCGGCTTGATCCAGAACGGATAGTCGATCTCGACGGCATCGACGGCCCGGTCGTCGAAGGGATCCAGCGCCTGGAAAGCCGGGACGCATTCCGGCACCGAGCGCGCCTGCTCCAGGCGGCTCCAGTACTTGTGCTCGCACTTGAGGAAGGCCTCCAGCGTAGGGCCGGGCAGTCCCCACTCGCGTCGCAGCACCGGCTGCAGGCCGCTGGTGGGAAAGTCCCAGTAGCCGACGATGGCGTCCACCGTGCCGGAAAAGCCCCGTAGTTCCGTCAGGGCCTCCTCCACCAGGCGGTCGAAGGGATACTCCTCGGCATGCACCACCTGGTCGAGGGAGAGCAGCGGATGGAAGACATACTCCTCGGCATGCCGAAGGTTCGGCAGCATGCGCCGACTGAGGGCGTCGTAGCCGATGATGAAGACGTTCCAGCTCATGGGCTTACCTCCTGCCTGGCCGTCCCGGGGCAGCAGGACGCCATGGCCCCGCGTCCTCTCGGACCAATTATCAGCATGGCAGCAATCTGCCGGCTTGCCTTGACCTCGATCATCGTCGACGGGCCGGCCGCTCGACCGGACGCCGAGTCCGCCTGGTCGCCGGCATGGTGCCGGGGGCCATGAAGCCGGTAGACTCCAGTAAAAAGCGGGGGGGCGTACGGGTGAGGGGATTACGGATCGGGATAGTGGTGACGCTCGTCGCCCTGGGCCTCGAGGCCCAGGCCGCGCCAGGCGACGCCCCGCTCGGGGACAGCGACCTGCCGGAATGGGCCGACAAGAAGCTCGGCCCCTTCCATGCCCGCGTCTCTCGCTGGGTGGAGGGCACCTCGCGCAGCATCGACGGCTTCTTCGGCACCACCGATGCCCTGACCGTGAATACCGATTCCTACCTGCGCATCCGCGACGAGATGGACTGGCGCGAGGGCGAGCCGTTCGAGCAGGACCTGGGCGCCCGCTTCCGGCTCGACCTGCCCACCACCGAGGATCGCCTGCGCCTGATCATCGAGAGCGAGCCCGAGGAGACCCGCGGCACCCTGGCCGAGCAGGAGTCGGCCCTCACCGACGACCAGACCGGCAGCCTCGACGACCTGCTGGTGGGCCTCAACCGGCTCGGTGAGCGCGACAAGCGACGCCAGTGGAATACCCGCGTCGGGGCCGGGATCAAGCTGCGACTGCCGCTGGAACCCTACGTACGCCTGACCAGCCAGCGGCTCTGGACCCTGGACGAGGGGCCCTGGCAGCTGAACAGCGACAACCGACTCTCCTGGTTCAACGGCGATGGCTACTCGGCGCGCACCCGCTGGGACCTGGGACGGGCGCTCGATGACAGCCGTCACCTACGCTTCCTCACCAACGTCCAGTGGCGCGAGACCGAGGACACCCTCGAGTACAGCCAGGCTGTAGAGCTCAACCGCCGCCTGAACCGCCGCAGCGTGCTGCGCTACTCGGCGGTGGCGCTGGGCGAAAGCGCCTCACACCCGGCCATCGAGGACAGCTACCTGCAGGTACGCTACCGTCGGGACATCCACAAGGGCTTCACCTTCGTGGATGTCTCGCCCTCGCTGCACTTCCGCCGGGAGGACGACCGCGACCCACGCTGGGCATTGACCCTGAGCCTGGAGATGTATTTCCGCCGCCATATCGACCGCGTCAGCCTGTAACGCGTCAAGGATGCCCCGCATGACCCTGAGCAAGACCCGAACCAGCTTCTACCGCCGCCTCTACGTGGCCCACCTGGTGGCCAACGGCACCACCAGCGTGCCCGCCATCATGGAGGCCACCGGCATGCCGCGGCGCACCGCCCAGGACACCCTCACCGCCCTGGCCGAACTGGATATCCTCTGCGAGTTCGAGCACCTGCCGGGCGAGCGCCACAACATCGGCGCCTACGTGATCCGCGACTGGGGGCCCATCGACCCGCGCTGGGTGGCGACGAACGCCGAGCGGCTGCGCCAGGCCCTGGGCTATCCGCCCCTGGCCTGAGGGCTCGCCGCAATGACCCGCACCGGCCCTACCACCATCGGGCGCGGACCAGCGCCGGGCGAGGACTAGAACCGATAGCCCAGGGCCTCCAGGGGCGTGCGGATCGATTCCGCCACCTCGAGGGTAGCGGCGTCATCATCTTCCGGCGTCCAGGACAGCGCCACCACGCCCGCCTCGTCATGCTCGACCAGCATCACCTCGCCGCAGCGACGGCAGGACTGGACATCGCCGCCCGAGTCCCCCGCGCGGGAAGCGAGCTCGTCGACGCCCTCGCCAACCTGCACGGCCTCGCGCGGCCAGAGGGTGACGGCCTCGTCCGCGCCGTTCGTGGCGATGCCGAGCGGCGCACCGCAAGCCAGCAGGCAGACCGCCTGGCAGTCGCAGGTCAGCTGTTGGTAGAGTCCGTTGCTCATCGCGGTCTTCCTGGTCGATGGATCGAGCCCCCAGTGTGGCAGCGCAGGAGCCTTTCCCCAATACCCGCCCCAGGAGGCTCGCCATGACCCTCAAGGCCTCTCTGGCGTGTCTCGGGGACGACCCCGCCAGCGCCCCGTCATGACCCCATTATCTGCCGACCTTGCGGCCCGCACCCGCTATTCTTGAAGGGATGGTCCCATCATCTTGGGCCTCCCGCGGCGTTCGCGGGGCCCGCCGCGTGCCGCCTGGCTGTTGGCTGCCCGGCACGCCTCACCTGGAGGAACAAGCGATGCAAGGCATCCTGTGGGGCGGCGTCATCGCCGCCGGGCTGGCGGCGGCGAGCCTGCCGACCGGCTCCCTGATGGCCGACGACACCGAGGCAATGATCGAGACTCTGCGGGCCGCCACGCAGCGTTTCGAGGACGTGAAGGTCGCCCTGGCGGAAGGGTATGTGCCGGATCCCTCCGGCGAGTGCGTGAGTGCCGCGGCCCATGGCCTGCCCGCGGAGCTGGGCGCCATGGGCATCCACTACCTGCGCCCGGACCTGCTCGGCATCACGGTCACCGAGCCCCGGGTCGACGGCACCGGCACCCACACCGACTTCATGAGCCCCGCCATCCTGCTCTACGAGCCCCAGGAAGACGGCTCGCTGATGCTGGTCGGGATCGAGAACCTGGTGTTCCGCCAGGCCTGGGAGGCCGCCGGCCACACCGAGCCGCCGACCCTCGCCGGCCGCCGCTGGGACTACATGGTCGACGACCCGGACACGCCCGAGGAGGAGGCCCACCACTTCCAGCCGCACTACGACCAGCACGTCTGGTTCCGTGAAAACCTCAAAGGCAACCTCGAGCCGTTCAACCCGTCGGTGACCTGCCGCTACCACACGGCATGAGGCCACACGGCCGGCCCCCGGGCCGGCCGCTCGCCCTGCCACGCTGGCCGATGCCGAGGAGACGTGCAGGGGACGTGCCGACCGGGCCCCGGGAGGAGCGATGATGACGAGCCCCTACTGGCTGCTTCCGGCCTTCCTGCTGCTCTCCTTCCAGCTGCGCGTGGCCGATACCCTGAGCTTCCATGCCGCCCTCGCCTGCGTGCCCCTGGCGGCCCTTGCCGGCGACCGCCACGGCTGGCGGGGAGTCGGCATGGTCGTGGTCGGCGGGCTGCTGCTCCCCTTCGGCCTCTTCATGCTCGCGGGCGGCTTTCCCGCAGAGCCGGGCCTCTACCTCGTCGCGATCGCCCTGGCCGCCCTGCTGGCGGCCCGCTGGCCGATGCCCGACCTCTCCGGCGGCTTCAGGCCGGGCTTCGGCTTCCTCGCCGCCCTCGTCCTGCTGCCGCTTCACGTGATGGTGGCCCGGGAAAGGCTCGACAGCGGGCTCGATGTGATGGTCATCGTCAGCCTGCTCCCGCTGCTCTTCTTCCTGCTGTTCCTGCTCGGCTGGGCCCAGGCCCCGGCCCCTCCGGTGCTCGGCCCCCTGGGCCTCGCCACCGCCGCGGGGATCGCCCTCGCCATGCTCGACGGGACGGTGCTCGACCTCCCCGGGCGGCTCCACTACCGGCTGGACAGCCCCGCGGACTTCCTGACCGGCGCGGCCTGTTTCCTGGCCGGGCGATACGGCCACACCCTCCTCGAGGAGCGGACGTCCGGCACGGCCCTCCCGCGCTGGCCCCTGGCCACCCTCGCGCTGCTGCTGGTGCTGTGGGGCGGGTATCCGGCCTGGCACGCCCTCGTCACGCTGGCGGGAGAGCGTGGCGACCTGATCCAATCGCTCGCCCCCGTCGGCAGCAATCTCGCCCTGCCCCTGGCGGCCCTGCTGGCCGGATGGCGGTATCGGCGTCGCGGGATCCTCGGCGTGATGGCCATCGCCGCCGCCGTGGAGGTCGCCGGGGTGCTCCTGGCCTGGAGCAGCGCCAACCTCGGCACCCTGGTGGTGGCCTTCGCCTTCGGGGCGCTGGGTCACGGCCTGCGCGATCGCCGGGATGGCACCCGCACCCCCTGGCCCTCCGGGAGCTGGTTCGGCCTGGCGCTCGTCGGCGCGGTGAGCCTGCCGCTGATCCTGGGGCTGGAGGTCGACGAGCCCCGGGACCTGCTGGTGCTGGCCCTGGCCCTGGCCACGATCCTGGTGCTGCCGTTCGCCCTCCGTGCGCTCCTGCGACGGGCCGGCCTGTGGCTCAGCGACGCCGCCCGGCGCGGCTGGCTCGCCGTGACGGGGCTCGTCCTGCTGGTGCTCGGGCTGCTGCCCCACCTCAAGGAGGCCCTGGCCGCCGTCGGCGCCGTCGCCGCGATGGTCTGGTTCGGCATGCTGGGGCTCGGGGAGGGCTCGGGCTGGCGGTCGGGCGAGGCCCTGATGATGGGCATCGGCGTCCTGTTCTACCTGGCCATGCTGCTGACGGCCTTGGCGGCGCTGCTGGCCCGCCTGCCCGCGGTGCTCGACAGCGGGCGGGAACTCATCCGCTGGCTGAGGCCCCGGCGACAGCCGGGGCACCCGATGGCGACGGACGGGATCAGGGAAACGGTCGAGACCCCGACCGATGCAATGGCATGGCTTCCGCGCCTGGCCAGATGGGTCGGCTGGGTACGCAACGGCCTGGTCCTGATCGCGGTGGTGGTCACCCTGCTGCTGCTGATGGACGAGTTCTGGTGAGGCCGACGGCATCATGCAGGCCTGACTCGATCAGGGCCGGATAGTGACTCCGGGTT
This sequence comes from Halomonas aestuarii, assembly GCF_001886615.1. Classification (NCBI taxonomy): domain Bacteria; kingdom Pseudomonadati; phylum Pseudomonadota; class Gammaproteobacteria; order Oceanospirillales; family Halomonadaceae; genus Halomonas; species Halomonas aestuarii. The sequence goes on along the minus strand of NZ_CP018139.1, from coordinate 2,966,238 downwards.
GATATAGCGAGTCAACCAGGCTGGGTGACTGTTGATGTGTGAGGCACTATGGCCTTCGACAGAGCGAGTCACTTCTCCGGGTTCAACGTCAACTTCAGATGCTTGTCAGTGCAAGCCCTTGAACCTGGCGTTTGGTGAAATCAGTGCTTCTTACGGCCAGCTTTCTTCATCTCTCTTTTAATCATCCTTTCCTTGATAGCTGACTCTCCAGGGAAAGCGAAGACCCCCAGCCCATGAAGGAGTACGCCAATGCCCCATCCAATAAGTGGCCACTTGAACCAGAAGTATTGGCTTGATGTGAGAAGATTGATAGCCACCAGCATGATATTCACCACCACGTAAATGCCCAGATGAATATAGAATCCGATCTTGGCCTCTACCTTTTTCTTCGCTTTGTTGAAAGCTTCCTGGTTTTCCATTGCCCCCTGCCCCTCTGAAGACATGTTGAAATGAGGTTCGGATCGGTTTTCCCAGGAACCTGCCACATTGTTTGGCGGGTCCACCTCTAGCCAAGGGTTAGGGGGCTTTATCACTCTCAGCCAGTGGCCTACCTGGTGACTCTAGCGTATCGCTGACGTAGAGCTTTCCCACCACCAATTCATCGATCTCTAGTCGGCGAATTCGTGCACGGCCGATCGCGAGCCTACCAATGGCAAGTACCCCGAAGGCAACAGCGCCAATCGCCAAGGCGCCTACCGCCAATGCTCCCACCGCCCCTGCAGCCGTTGTTGACGCCCTGACCTCAGAAGGAACGGGAACGTTTGAAATTGACTCGTCATGGCCAATTCTCGTTTGGTACTCCCCTGCCCTTTTCTTATGCAGAAACATGATACGTTTCTCCAGATAGCAACGCTTCCACGCACGATCACGCCAAACAGCACGCAAACAGGCATTTTCTAACCAGATCGCTGGTTGACGTGAACGCGTCGGCGGTCAATTGTGATTTATCGTTCCTTGCTCACATTCCCACCATCTAAAGTTGGACAGATATTCATCATGATTCAGCGCCATGACAACACCCATCGTGCCGACTGCATGACACAGATGACGAACCAGCTGCTATTGCTGCCGGCAGGTCCGCCGTGGTTCAAAATCGGCCGGAAAGACAGCATTGCTTCATGCCACGGGTTCAGCCATTTTCGCAGGCATGCCGGACAGTCGATGAAACCGCGGTGAGTCTCACTGCCAGGCCACCTTCTCTGATCCTTGGGGCAGCCCTGTTGCCGAGCTGTTGCCATGTGTAATGGCACCAGCCTAGCTCCGTCCGCTTAGCGTTGCCAACGGGGAACCGTTAACTCCCTCGCCTTCCCTCCACGCGACTCGGGAGGGCACGGCCCGATGGGGGCCGTCGCTTGGCGGCGGCCTTGACGGAGGAAAGGCAAGATGTCCCTTCCCACAACGCGTCATCAGTAGTTGAGTCTGATGGTCATATCCAGGGTCTGCCCATTGTAGGAAAAGCTGGCGGCATCGAACGAGGGCGCACTCATGAAGGCTTTTGCGTCGTTGGAAAAACCGTAGCCTTCCGTGGGAGCCCCCAGCCAGTTGGTGCCAAGCTTCCCGTCCATGTTTTCGTCATGAATGACGGCGAGCGCATAGGTTCCCGGCGGGATGTCTTCAAAGTCGCAACGCGCCTGGGTATCCCGGATCTTGATGATCATGATGTTGGTTGCGGAGTGCAGGAACTCGGTAGGAAAGCCCGTTGGTGCTTCGAAAAGCGCGCAGGCTACCGCGCCGGTGCTGTTTCTGATGTCCAGAATCTTCACGTGAATGCCAGGGCAGGATGATTGGGCCAGGACGATAGCGGGAAGATGCCCCAACGCCAACACGACCCCCAAGGCGATACGACGAATTCCCACGGAGATCCGCGCCATCGGGGGCTTGAGCGTGAAGGTCGATGCGGATGCAGGATCGGCTGACTCACTCATGGTCTTCACCATTCCTCCTATCGACCGAGCTCCAAGCCACCTGACTCCGAGGCAACTAGCCACGTTGAATCCACCCAGGTGGGGCGATCGACAGTAACTGGGCGGGTTGCGCTGATGTTGGACGAGCACGAAAACGCGTTCAAGAAGGTGATACCTCACCTCGGCCACGCCCAGACCTAATCAGATACCATGAAAATAACGATAGCTCGGCTGGACAGGATCCGCATCGCGACAACGGCATGACACGAACCGAGGTGGCCGCGGCCGCTCTCGACATGTCTGCCGATCTGAGGAGCGCGTGGAACATGGAGAGGGGACAGGTGCAGGTCAGGAAGCGACCCGACGCTTCATGGTGTACATGCCGGCGTCGGCGTGGTTGAACAGCTGATCGATGTTCTCGCCGTGCTCCGGATAGAGGGCACTGCCGATACTGGCCGAGACGACAAGGGGCCGACCGTCCAGGTCAAGGGGCTGGTCAAGGACAGCACGGATCTTCTCCACGATGAGGTCCACGTCGTCAGATCCCTGGATATCGGTCAGCAGCACGGTGAACTCGTCTCCCCCGATGCGCCCGACGGTGTCCATCGTGCGCAGGCAGTGCTCGAGACGGCGGGACACCTGGCGCAGCACCTGATCACCGACGGCATGGCCCAGGGTGTCGTTGATGTGCTTGAAGAGATCGAGGTCCAGGACCAGCAGGGCCAGTTGCTCCCCGAAGCGGTGAGCCCTCAGCAAGGCCATCTCGAAGCGGTCGTTGAACAGCGTCCGGTTGGGGAGGTCCGTGAGCGGATCGTAATGCGCCATGTGATGCAGGCGGGATTCCGCCTGCTTGCGCTCGATCGCCGTGGCCACCTGGGTGGACACGAACTGCAGCAGCTCTCTGTCCTCGCCGGAGTAATGGACACCCTCGGCATAGGTCTTCAGCACCAGGGCGCCCATGACGCCGCTACGGGTCATCAGCGGCACCCCCAGCCAGTCCGGGTGATCACTGGATGCCGGCGCCAGCAGCGGCTTGCCGGTGCGGATCACCTCCGCAATGCGTGGACGGGCATCCAGCTTCTGGACGCCGGGATCCCCCTCGCGCTCGTCGACGAAATACGGGAACGAGATGCGCTCCAGGGCCGGATCAGACAACACGACGAAGAAGTTCTCGGCCGGCAGCAGCTCGCCGATGATGCGATGAACATGCGGGTACAGGTCGGCGAGGCGATCCGCATCGTGGGCCGCCTCCGAGATCCGGTAGATCGCGCCCTGCATGCGCTCGGCGTGCTTGAGTTCGGTGATGTCGCGGGCAACCGCCAGGCGCAGGCAGTTGTCTTCCGACCAGCGCGCCGACCACATGATATGCACGATGCGGCCATCCTTGCGCACGTAGCGGTTCTGGAAATGCATCTTGAACTGTCCGCCCATGATCTCGCTGGCCGCCGCCAGGGTCTCCTCCCGGTCCTCCGGGTGCACCAGATCGATCATGTTGCTGCCGACGAGCTCCGCCTGCGTGTAGCCGAGCAGGCGTTCGCAGGCGGCGCTGACGAAGACATAGCGGCCCTGGGCATCGACCATGCAGATCGTGTCGGGCAGGAGATCCATCATCTCGGTGGGTACCATGAGGTCATGCTGATTCATGCCGGCATACCGATGGGCTCCCAAGGGTCGGTAGTGATAGGACCATAGCACAGGTGAGAGGTCCGTCCTTGAGCCTGATGCGAAGCCGGCCCCCATCGACGGTGACAGCCTCCGCGACGTCCGAGACGACCTGCCGGCATCCGCTGCGACCTCGTCGCGGACCAGGGGAAAATGCCGTCGGGTGCATGAAAGCCCTCCGGCGCGGTCGTATGCTGGGAAGCGACAGCCACAGGCGATGGAGGGAATGACGATGATCACCGAGACAGACCGGCAGCACCTGACGCGCTGCGTGGAGCTGGCCGAGGAAGCCCTGGCGGCCGGTGACGAGCCCTTCGGCTCGGTGCTGGTGAGCGGCGATGGCACGGTGTTGCTCGAGGACCACAACCACGTGGCCGGCGGGGATGCCACCCGTCACCCGGAGTTCTTCCTGGCCCGCTGGTCCGCGGAGAACCTGACGCCCGAGGCGCGGGCCCGGGCCACCGTCTACACCTCGGGTGAGCACTGCCCGATGTGCGCCGCTGCCCACGGCTGGGTCGGGCTGGGGCGCATCGTCTACGCCAGTTCCTCCGAGCAGCTGGTCGGCTGGCTCTCGGAGATGGGGGTGGCCCCGCCGCCCGTCCGCGCCCTGCCGATCCAGGAGATAGTGCCGAACGCCGTCGTCGAGGGGCCGGTGCCGGAGTTCGCCGAGAGGATCCAGGCCCTGCACCGGCGCCTGCACGAGGCCTGACCTCGCGCCATCTAGGCCCTCTCCCGTCGCTACGGGCCGTGCCGGCCGAGGATGCGGTAGGGATGCGGTCCCGGTTTGCCCTGCTCGGGCGGGGTAGCCTGGGCCTCGAGCCCGTCCGCCAGGCGGGCGGCGGCGGCCGAGGCGGTGTCCTCGAGGGAGGCCGAGATCGCCCGGCGGGCCTCGTCGATGCCCCCGCGCAACCGGGCCTCGATGACCGGGCGGTGACGCGCCTCCTGCACCTTCAACATCGCGAACTCGCTACCGACGACGCTGGCGACGGTGGCCACCGTGCCCACCGCCAAGGCACCGGGGCCGGCGGGGGCTGCGGCCGCCGCCGCCGCCCCTCCGGTGGTGAGGGAGCGGGCCCCGGCGGCCCCCAGGCGCGCCGCCAGGGCGCGCAGGGCCATCCGGCTGCCCTGCCCGGCGGCCGAGACGGCCAGCCGTTTTGCCAGGGTCCGCCCCGCCAGCAGGCCGAGGCTGCTGCCGCCGAGGGCGGCCGTGCGCCAGCGCGCGGTGTCCAGCCCCGCCTGGAGGGCCTGGTCCATCGCACCATCCAGGTCGAGGGCCGGGAGCTCACGCGCCTCCTGCCCTGTCCCGGTCACCTGCCGGGAGCCGTAGCGCTCGAGGAGCGTCTTGCCCATGTCATCGACCAGCACCCGAGATTCGTGGGCCAGGCGCATCGCGTGGTCGGACTGGAGCTCGGCCAGGGCCGCCTCGATGCCGCTCGCCTCGACCAGCCGCCGATGACGCTGCTCGTCCAGCCAGGGATCCAGCCCCCCCATGAGCGCCACGCCGAGTCGCGTGTAGCTGCCAGCGGCGGAGAAGTACCAGTCCAGGTAGTCCGGCACCGCCGCCTCCAGGGGCGCAAAGGCCCGGTCGAGGCGCGCGTTCACCCAGGGGTCCAGGCGCGCGACCACGGTCGCCTGTGCCTCGGCGGCGAGCGTCGAGAGGTCCTGGGAGAACTCCGCATGGCGCGCGGCATCGAGGGTCAGCGTCTCGCCCGCCACGATCACCCGGTACAGCGGCGCCTGGCTGCGGGCCTCCAGCCAGCGATGGCCGGCCTCGAGCATCAGCATCAGCGCCACGACCACCAGGGCCGAGAGCGCCCAGCCGCGCCAGGAGCGACGCGGTTCAGTGCGGTGCGACGGAACGGAGGACGCGGGGCCGGCTTGGCTCATGGCCGCCCTCCCTCATCGACGTGGGCGGACGCGCCTTCCCGACGCAGCGCCTCGGCGCCCACCAGCAGGCGGACATAGGCCCAGGCCACGGCGCCCTGAGTCATCAGCAGGAGCACCCAGCCCATCAGCGCCACGGGCGTGGCGAGCTGGAAGCGCTCCACGGCATTCTGCATGGCCCAGTACTGGGTGACCTCGGCGCTGGCGGCGAGACGTTCGAAGAAGCCGAGCAGCGCATGCCCCTCGCCACCCGGCAGGTGGCGGGCGAGCGCCTCCTCCCAGCCGAGCCCGACCAGCCAGGGCTGGGGCAGCCAGAGGGCCGCCAGGACCAGCGCCAGGGTCAGCAGCGCGGCGGTCGGCAGCACCACCAGGCGCCGCGTCACGGCCGGCAGATGCTCGGCCACGACGTGGCGGGAGAGGCGACGCCGCAGGCGGCTTCGCGCCAACACCAGCGCCGGCACCGCGGCCAGCAGCAGGGGCCAGTCCAGCGGGGCCAGCAGTCGCAGCTTCACCAGCAGCACCAGCGCCAGCAGCGCGCCGACCAGCTGGTGACGCACCACCATCAGCGCGCCACCACTCAGCCAGCGGTGCCAGGGGGAATCGTCACGCAGGTACTGGCCCAGCCAGGCACGACGCCGCAGCCGCGAGGCCTCCAGGCTGCCGGCCACGATCAGTTGGGTGGCCAGCACCCAGACGGGCAGGAAGAGCAGGCCGGCCCAGTCGCTGCCGGACAGCGACCAGAGCAGCAACACCAGGACCGCCACGGCCAGGTGGCCATGGCGGCGGAACAGTCCCCGTCGCATCAGGGGCCCTGCCATCAGGCCAGCGGCGAGAGCGCCTGCTCGACGAACGCCTCGCAGCGGGCACGCGCCGGCCGGTCCCTCAGGCCCTCGCAGTAGGCCACGAACTCGGGGCGCCGGGGGATGGTGCCGAAGTGCATGCCCCAGCCGAGGTGCGAGCCGACGACGATGTCCGCCGCGCTGAAGGTGTCGCCGGCGATGTTGCGACGCCCGGCGACCGCACTGGAAAGGGTGTCGAGCACCGTCCAGAGGTCGCCGGAACCGAGCTGTACCTGCTGCTCGGGCGTGGGGTGGACCCCCAGGGCGTTGAGCCCGAGTGCGCCCTCGAGGGGCCCGGCGGCGAAGAACAGCCAGCGGTAGTAGTCGGCCCTGGCGGCGGGCGGCGGCGCCAGCCCGGCCGCGGGAAAGGCATCGGCTAGGTAGGCACAGATCGCGGCGGCCTCGGTGATGACCTCGTCCCCGTGGCGAATCGCCGGCACCTTGCCCATGGGATTGATGGCCAGGTAGTCGGGCGACTTCATCGCGGGACCGTACTCGAGGGTGACGGTGCGATAGGGCACGCCGAGCTCCTCGAGCATCCAGTGCACGATCCCGCCCCGGGAGAGCGGGTTGGTGTAGAAGACGAGTTCCCGCGGGCGGGTGTCGACGTCCGCCGGCGGCACATCCGCGGGGGGCTTTTCCTCCAGGCCGATCCTGGCGAGTCCCTCCCCGAACTCATGGGGCATCGCCTCGGACACGCGTCCCAGCACCTCGCCGGCGGAGCTCGACAGCGGCGCGGTGACATCGTCCCTGACCCGGCCCAGGCCCAGGGCGAGCGCGTCGAACTGCGCCTCGGTCAGGTTCAGCGGGGGCACCAGTACGCCGGGCGCGAGGACATACCCGACCCCGGGCTCATTGGCGATCTCGACACCCACCGCCCGTAACGCGGCGATATCCTGGTACAGCGACCGCAGCGAGATGCCGAGCGCCTCGGCGAGGTCGGGCCCGCTGATGCGGCCATCGTGTTGACGCATCACCTGAAGCAGGTCGTACAGGCGAGTCGTGCGGGACATGGCTGGCTCCTTGCGTGCCTGGCACGCGTCTCTCTCGTGTGACGGCGGGGCATCTTGCCGCCGCCGGTCGTTCGGGCGGATTCTGGTCCGGCATACGCCTCGCGGCAACGGCCGCGCAGCGGCGAGCGTGGCGCCATCATGCCTTCGGCAGCGGGCCAGCGCCAGATGATGCCCTGATCGAGAAGGCGACGGCCCTCCGCGCTGCACTAGAATGCCGGGAGGTGAAGGGCAAGGGGCCCTCGCCGGTCCTGTTTCCTTCGGGGGTCTCATGAACATGCGACGTGCGTTGCCGGTCTGCGCTGCCACGCTCATCCTCGGCGGCTGTGCCGCCAGCCCCTACGGCACCCCGCCGGATACCTCGGATCCCTGGGAACTGGTCCATTCCGCACGCGCCTGGCTGGAGAAGGGTCGCCCCCGGGGGGCCCTCCCCAGTCTTCATCAGGCACAACGAAACCTGGAAGGCCTTGATCCACAGGGACGGGAATACCGTCACCTCGAGGCGGCGATCATGAACGAGTACGGGCGGGTCTACGAGATGACCAGCAACCTGGTCCAGGCAGAGGCAGCCCTGCGGGAAGCCGACAGGATCAGCCTCTCTATCCCCGAGATTCGTCCCCTGGCGCTCGATATCACGTACAACCTGTCGACGGTGCTCGAGCGACAGAACAGACCCGGGGAGAGCTGCGAGTATCTGCGTCGGGCCCATGCCACGATCATCGACCTGGGCGAGACCCCTTCACCGCCACCGGAGGGCTACGGTGGCCATCGCCAGACGTTTATCGACCAGACCGTGATGCCCAGGATCGAGGCGCGGGCGAACCGCATCGACTGTCGGCTCTGAAAAAACGGCGGGCCGAGGCCCGCCGACACATCCGGTCGGTTTATTTCCAGGAAGGTCCGCTCATGGCGTCCGGAAGCCATGTCGCCAGACCCGGAAAGGTCAGCACCAGGGCAAGCACCAGTAGCTGGGCCACGATGAAGGGCACCACACCGGCATACATGTGCCTGAGCGTCACTTCAGGCGGGGTAATGGCTCGCAAGTAGAAGATCGCAGGTGCCAGTGGAGGCGTCAGATAGCTGGTCTGCAACACCACCAGGAACGCCACGCAGAACCAGATCTCATCGAACCCAAGCATCCTGACGATTGGCATGGCGACGGGAATGATGATCAGCACCACCGAGATCAAGTCGAGCACGAAACCGGCAATGAAGGTGATCAGCAGGATCACTGCGAGGATCATCCAGGGATTGAGGCCAGTATCCATCAGCAGCGACTGCACGGTGGCCATGCCTCCCGCCGCGAAGAACACGCCGGCGAACATGCTCCCGCCCAACACGATGAGCAGGATCATGGCCGATATGTTCATGGTCCTGATGGCCGCATGCCAGAGAACCTTGAACGTCAAGTTACGGTACGCCAGCGACAGCAGGATAGCCCCGAGGGCACCACAGGCCGCTGCCTCGGTGGGCGTGGCCACGCCCATCAGGATCGTCCCGAGCACCACGAAGATCAGCGCCAGGGTGGGCAGAAGCGCCACCAGCGTGATACGTAACCTGGCGCCCAGCGGCACCTGATCCGTTTCTTCCACCTGTGGTGCCATCTCTGGCTTCAGATAAGCCACACCAATGATGTAGATCAGGAACATGGCCGCCATCAGGAAGCCAGGAATGAGCAGGCCACTGAACAGCGAGCCCACCGAGACTCCGGCTACCGGCCCGAGCACCACCACGGTAATCGAGGGCGGGATGGCGGTGCCCAGAGAACCACTGGCACATATGGTCCCGGAGAGCAGGCTCTTGCTGTAATGGTGCTTGAGCATCACCGGCACCGCCAGCATGCCGATCACCGCCTCAGTGGCCCCTACCACCCCGCTGGAAGCAGCGAACAAGGTCCCCATGATGATGGCGCCGACACCGAGCCCGCCGGGCAACTTGGTGGTCCAGAGGTGGATGGCACCGAAGAGGCGCTCGGCGATACCGGAGCGCTCCAGCACGGCCCCCATGAAAATGAACAGCGGCACCGCCGCCAGGATGGAGTTCGAGGCGGTATCCTCGATCTTGGTCAGCAACTGGTATGCCGCCGCATCCCCGAACTGCATGATGCCGAAGATGGTCGCGATGACGATCATCGAGAACGCAATGGGAAAGCCAGCAATGATGAAGGCCAGCAGTGCCGGAAACATCAGCAGAGCCAGATAATCACTCATGACTCACCCTCCGCTTCGGGTGCTCGGCCCTGGAGGGTGGCCAGCGACTTGAGAAGCTCCGCCACGACCTGCAACGCCAGCAGCAGAAAACCCGCGAACCACACGGTGAAGACCGGCCATATCACCGGATTCCAGGCCGACCGGCCGGATCGTTCCTGGGATTCAAAGGCGGCAAGGGCATACTTCGACAATTCCCACACCAGCCACGCCAACACCGGCAGGAAGAGTGCATACCCCACCAGCCGGATCAGAGCATTGCTTCGTGCTCCCATCTGGAGGCTGAGAATGTCGACGCTGACGTGCTGGCCCACGCGTAGCGCATTGGCCATGCCCAGCATGAAAATCGCTCCCATCACCATGTAACTGATCTCGAATGCCCACAGTGTTGGACGATCGAGCACATAGCGACTGAAGACCTCGTAGACCAAGGCACCGATCAGCGGAAAGATCAGCACCGCACCGAGCCAACCGGCACGGAGTGTCAAGGATTCGATGAAGTTGATGAGTCTCATGTCAAGAATTCCCGATGGCCATGTCCAGACGGCAGAAGAGAGGCCGACTGGCCTCTCTTCCCTTGATGCCTGCCGAACATGACTCAGTTATTGGTACCGCCAATCGGCAGACGATACTCAGGCCAGCGGGTCATTGACTCCTTGAAGCTTCTCTGAGATTCCAGTACGCGAGCGAACCACTCGTTCTCCGCGGCGTATTGATTCTCCCACTTCTCGGTCTCTTCATAGATGGCATTGATGAAGGACTGATCGAGCTGGACCATCTCGTTGGGACCGTCGATCAGTTCCTGATAGGCATCCAGATCCGCGAAGGAACTGGCCAGCCAGGAATCATAGACGCTCAGCTTGCCTGCCAGGCGAAGGAGTTCCTGTTGCTCCTCGCTCAGACCATCCCAGGCCTCCTGATTGACCTGGCATTCAAGGAAGCCGCCGGACTGGTGCACACCGGGCAGAACCACGTACTGAGCCACTTCCTGGAAACCGGTGGGTCGGTTCATCTCAGGGCTGCCCCACTCGGCGGCATCAATCACGCCCCTCTCCAGGGCACTGTAGATTTCACCACCGGCCATCACCACGGTAGAGGCACCGAGGCGAGAGGCAATTTCGGCCCAGGCGCCGGAGGTCCGCAGACGCAGGCCCTGGAAATCCTCCAGGGTCTCTACCTTCTTGTTGGAATGCAGGAAGATCTCGGTACCCAAGATGGAGCAAGGGAAGGCCACCACATCGAAGACTTCACGGCGAAACTCTTCGTAGAGTTCCACGCCGCCGCCTTCATACATCCAAAGCATGAACTCTTCCGGTGTCAGGCCGCTGGAATGTCCCGCCAGAAGCGCCGCGGTAGGGTCGGTCCCGTAGTCATAGTTGATGTAGTTGTGACTCACCTCGGCCACCCCGGACTTCACGGTGTTGGTCACGCGCAACGCGCCACCCAGGGTTCCCCCAGGGAAGACCTCGATCTCGACATCGCCGCCGGTCAGTTGGTTGACGTAGGTCGCGAAGGTTTCCGCATCGCGTTCGAGCCAGGGGCCACCGCTCCAGGGCGTGGCCATACGCCAGCTTTCTGCTGCCTCGGCGGCCACCGAGCCTGCGGCGAGGCCAGCGGCCACCCCGACGGACGCTGCAATTCGAGTCATCTTGTGCATTGTTCTGTTTCCTCATGGTTCATTTTAGTGCGAAAAGCGCTCATCAATGGATCGGGCCAAGAGCTTTAGCCTACGATCCGCCATGCCCGACGTTTTGCCCGAGAATACGAAGATGTGTGCCGAAACTGGGCAATACGCGACGATCGAACATCCATGAGACTCCTGGAAAAGCTGCAAGATTTATGCCAAAGATGTATTGACACAACATCGAATAGCCTCTGGCCCCGTGACGGCTGAGCGGCCAGCACCTCGCGCCAGATGGGACATGCTGAAAAACGCAGCGGCGCGGGAAATTCCCGCGCCGCTGGCCATGGCGCGCTGCCGAACGAGAGACAAGCCGTTGGGGGTTCAATAGCGCATCAGATCTCGAAGCCCGGGCCGAAGTCCTCGGCGCTGATCACCATCAGCGGCTCGTCGCCGGCCTTGATGGCGGCCTGGTGGGTACGGGCGAACCGCATCGACTGTCGGCTCTGACACAGCACTGCGGCGTCATGCGCCGCGTCAGGGACCGTCTCAACGTCCCTGGGCACCTCGGCGCAGCCAGTCATGCACGAAGACCAGCTTGCGGCGGGCGATGTCCGACAGCACGAAGGGGTAGAGATCAGAGAGTCCCATGGCGCGGTTGACGTGGTTGACCCCCGCCACCAGCGTGGCCGCGACATGGATCAGACGCTCGGCGTCGGTCTCCACGTAGGGGTCCCAGCCGGCGCTCGGCAGTTCCGGCGAGGAGAGGCCTGCCGCGACGAAGCTGTCGGTGATATCGGTCAGGTGCAACAGGTGGGCCGCGGTCTCGGCCCAGTCCTCATGGGGGTGCGCGGAGGCATAGGAGGTCAGGAAGCTCATGCGCCAGCCGGGCGGCGGACCGTTATGGTAATGGCGCTGGAGCGCGGCGGGATAATCCGCCCGCTCATCGCCGAACATCTCCCGGAAGGCCGCCAGGAAATCCTCCCGCAGGCTGAGACGCCACCAGAGCATATGCGAGATCTCGTGGCGCATGTGGCCGATCATGGTGCGGTAGGGCTCTTCCAGGGCCTCTCGACGGGTGATGCTCAGGACCGGGTCTGCCTCGGCGACGCTGATCGTCACCACGCCCCCGACGTGCCCCATGGGTACCGGAGTGTGGCCCTCGGCCAGCATGTGAAACACGGGGCGAGCGCCAGGGTCCTCGGGTCGGAACCAGTGCCAGCGGCCCAGGTTGTCGAGCACCCAGCGCTTGGCGGCCTCGGTCTGCGTCCAGTTGGGAATGGCATTGGGGATGGAGGGGTCCGGTGCCAGCTCGGTCATGGCACAGGAACGGCAGAAGGCCCCCTGCCTGGGCGCGATCCAGTTGCAGCCGATGACCTCGCGGTTGGCACAGAACGGCGGCATGGGCAGGAAGTTCCTGGCCTGAGGGTCATAGGCCACGGGCGTTCCGTCGGCGGTGGCCAGGTTGTCGAACCAGATGGATCCGGCTCCGACCGGGTTGGCAAAGACACGCATGAGACAGGGACTCCGTGGGCACGACGGGCCAGTGTGGCACGACGCAATGCCATTGCATCCTGCACCCTCCGGGTTCGCTGATCAAACTGTCGGAGGGTGAAGGCCAGCTTCCGAGCGAGGGCGTGCCCGCCGGTCCGTCATGCCGAGGGGATCAGATCTCGAAGCCCAGGCCGAAGTCGTCGGCACTGATCGCCATCAGCGGTTCGGCACCGGCCTCGATGGCGGCCTTGTGGGCGCGGGTGCGCGGCAGCAGGCGCTGGTAGTAGAAGCGCGCGGTGTCGAGCTTGGCGCGATAGAAGGCACCGTCGTCGCCGCCCTCGGCGAGCGCCGCCCTGGCCTGCCTCGCGGCCCGGGCGAAGAGATAGGCCAGCGTCACGTAGCCCGCGTACATCAGGTAGTCGACGCTGGCCGCCCCCACTTCCTCGCGGTCATTGATGGCCTTCATGCCGATGCTCATGGTCAGCTCGCCCCACTCCTGGTTCAGCCTGGCGAGCGGGCGCACGAACTCGGCGAGCGCCGCGTTGCCCTCCTCGGCCTGGCAGAACTTGTGGATCTCCCTGGTGAAGACCTTGAGGCTCTCGCCCTGGCTCATCAGCACCTTGCGGCCGAGCAGGTCGAGGGCCTGGATGCCGGTGGTGCCCTCGTAGAGGCGGGTGATGCGGGCGTCGCGCAACAGCTGCTCCATGCCCCACTCCCGGATGAAGCCGTGCCCGCCGAACACCTGGACGCCCTCGTTGGTGGCCTCGAAGCCCACCTCGGTGAGAAAGGCCTTGACGACCGGGGTCAGCAGGCCCAGCAGTGTCTCGGCGCGGGCCGTCTCCTCGGGGTCCTGGCCGTGCTCGACGAGGTCGATCATCTGGGCGGTGTAGAGAACCAGCATCCGGCCGCCCTCGGCGAAGGCCTTCTGGGTCAGCAGCATGCGGCGCACGTCCGGGTGGACGATGATCGGGTCGGCGGCCTTCTCGGGGGCCTTCGCACCGGAGAGCGCGCGCATCTGCAGGCGGTCGCGGGCGTAGGCCAGGGCATTCTGGAAGCTCGCCTCGGTGAGGCCGAGGCCCTGGATGCCCACGCCGATGCGGGCGGCGTTCATCATGGTGAACATGCAGGCCAGGCCCTTGTGGGGCGCCCCCACCAGGAAGCCGCGGGCCTCGTCGAAGTTCATCACGCAGGTGGCGTTGCCGTGGATGCCCATCTTGTGCTCGAGCGAGCCGCATACCACACCGTTTCGCTCGCCGGGCTCGCCCGCCTCGTTCGGGAGATATTTCGGAACCACGAACAGCGAGATTCCCCGGGACCCCTCCGGGGCGTCCGGCAGCTTGGCCAGCACCAGGTGGACGATGTTCTCGGCGAGGTCGTGCTCGCCGGCGGAGATGAAGATCTTGGTGCCGGTGATCGCATAGGCGCCGTCCTCGGTGGGTACGGCCCGGGTCTTGATCAGCCCCAGGTCGGTGCCGCAGTGGGGCTCGGTCAGGCACATGGTGCCGGTCCAGGACCCCTCGACCAGCCGGGTCAGGTAGGTCGCCTTCTGCTCATCGGAGCCGTGGTGTCGCAGGGCGTCGGCGGCGCCGTGGGAGAGCCCGGGGTACATGCCCCAGGCCAGGTTGGTGGCGCAGACCATCTCGTTGAGCACCATGCCAAGCGAGGGCGGCAGCCCCTGGCCACCGTGTTCAGGATCTGCGGCGAGCCCCGGCCAGCCGCCCTCCACGTACTGGGCATAGGCCTGCCTGAAGCCTCTGGGCGCCTTCACCTCGCCACCCTCCAGCAGGCAGCCCTCGCGATCCCCGCTCTGGTTCAGCGGCAGCAGCACCTCGCGGGCGAAGCGTCCCCCCTCCTCCAGGATGGCGGCCACCACGTCGGGCGAGGCCTCCTCGCCGCGCGGCAGGCGGGCGTAATGGGCCGGATAGTCGAGCATCTCGTCCATCACGAAGCGCAGGTCGCGCAGGGGGGCCTGGTAGTCGGGCATCTCGTCTCTCCTGGATAAGGGGGCGCCGGGAATCGAGCGCAGCAAGCGGCGACGGCCACTTTCAAACATGTGTTTGAAATTATCCATCCTCCTGCCAGCAGTCAAGCGTTCGTTTCATTTTCCGGAGCGAGCATCGCCCCTCCTGGAAGGCCGGCAGCCGGGATGACCGTCCATGCCGGGGATGCTGCCACAACGGACATTCCACGCAGTGGCGCGTAGACTCGAGAGATCACGTCGATACGCAGGAACCCTCGCGGCATGTTCGACTTCAAGGAACTCGAGGCCTTCGTCTGGATCGTGCGACTGGGATCCTTCCGCCTGGCCGCCCAGCACCTGCACGTGACGCAGCCGTCCATCTCGGACCGGATCAACAAGCTGGAGTTGCTGATCGACGAGCGGCTGCTGGAGCGGTCGCAGCGCCCCATCAAGCCGACGGCGAAGGGGCGCACCTTCCTGCGCCATGCGGAGGCGCTGCTGGAAGCCCGACAGGAGGCGCTGGCGATGCTGGAGGTCGCGACGCCCTTTCACGGCATCCTGCGCCTCGGCGTGGTCGAGACCGTCGCCCACAGCTGGCTGCCCGACTTCCTGACGGAACTGGCCTCGCGCTTCCCCGAGATGACCCTGGAGCTGGAGGTCGACAGCTCACCGGGGCTCGCCGAGAAGCTGCGCCAGAACGACATCGACCTGGCCTTCCTGATGGGGCCGGTCAACACCGAGAACGTGCTCACCCGCTTCCTGTGCCACTACACCATGGGACTGGTGGCCAGTCCGGCCCTGGGGCTGGATCCCGACGCCTTCTCGCTGCACCGGATCGGCACCACGCCCCTGATCACCTTCGCCCGGCATACCCGCCCCTATCACGAACTGGGTTCGATCCTGCACCAGCAGGGGCTGGATGACATCAAGCTGCATTGCTCGAGCTCGCTGTGGACCATCGTGCGCATGACCCTGGACGGAATCGGCATCGGCGCCCTCCCTCCGCGTATCGTCGCCCAGGAGCTGGCCGGCGGCGCGCTGGTCGAGCTGCCCTGCAAGCTGCCCGCCCTGAACTTTACCGCCTGCTGGCCTCGTCACCTCAACACCGCCCTGGCGGAAGGGATCACGGAGCTCGCCATCGAGATCGCCCAGCGCGACCAAAGGGCCCATGAAGCCCGCCGGAAACCCGCGACACAGGCCTTATGAAAGGATTTTCCGATCTTTGAGTATAGTAATAATCGATTGGATTTATCATACGGCGATTCCTATGGTTATCCCTATCCATAACGACAACAAGAGAGATGCCATGACCGCTTTCTCGCTTTCTCCCTCGGCGGGACCGCAGGACATCCGCCAGGCGATCCGGCGCGGCGACTGGACCCAGCACACCAGCGGGCTGGCGCCGGGCTTTGCCCAGGCCAACCTGGTGATCCTCCCGGCCCAGTACGCCGATGACTTCATCCGCTTCTGCCTGATGAACCCGCGACCCTGCCCGGTGCTCGACGTCACCCGTCCGGGCGACCCGTCCCCCCGGTCGCTGGGCGAGGGGATCGACCTGCGCCACGACCTGCCCCGCTACCGGCTCTATCGCCATGGCGTACTCGAGAGCGAATGCACCGACATCGCCGAGTACTGGCAGGACGACTTCGTCAGCTTCTCCATCGGCTGCTCCTTCTCCTTCGAGGAGGCCCTGCTCAACGACGGCCTCGACGTGCGCCATATCCATCACCGGCGCAATGTGCCGATGTATCGCACCAACCGGGCGCTGACTCCCAGTGGCCCCTTCCGGGGCGAGCTGGTGGTCTCGATGCGTCCCTTCTCGGCCGAGCAGGCGATTCGCGCCATCCAGATCACCACCGACATGCCCAAGGTGCATGGCGCGCCGCTGCATATCGGCAACCCCGCCCTGATAGGGATCGACGACCTGGCCAAGCCCGACTTCGGCGAGCCACCGGTGATCCACGACGACGACCTGCCCGTGTTCTGGGCCTGCGGCGTGACCCCGCAGCTGGCCATCGAGCAGGCGAAGCTGCCCTTCGTGATCACCCACAGTCCCGGCCACATGCTGATCACCGATGTGCCCAACCAGCGGCTCAAGTTCAGCTGATCCTCTGAAGGGGTACACCACCAGGTTTCCACCCCGGGGGGCGTCTGACCCGACCATCAGGCGCAGGTACCACCGAGAACGACAAGACCAACAACGAGGAAGATGATGATGAACCACTCCCGTACTCCCTCCCGCATGATCCCCGCCCTGCTGGGCCTCGGCATGCTCGGCGTGAGCGCCATGTCGCACGCCGAGACATCGCTCAACGTGGTCGGCAGCTGGAGCAGCCTCGAGCTGCATCGCCAGTTCGAGAAGCCCTTCTGGAGCGAGACGCTGCCCGCGAAGAGTGATGGCGAGATCGTTACCCAGGTCACCACCCACGACCAGATGGGCATCCCCGGCAGCGACGTCTATCGCTACCTGGGCGATGGCCTCTTTGATGTCGGCATGACCGTGGCCGACTACACCGTGGGCGATGCGCCTGAGCTCGAGGGCCTCGACCTGCCGATGATGGCCGTCGATGTCGAGAAGGCCGAGCAGGTCGCCGAGGCGTTCCGTCCGCTGGCCGAATCGACCATGAACGAGCGCTTCAACAGCCATGTGCTGGCCATCGTGCCCTATCCCTCCCAGGTGCTGTTCTGCAACACGCCGATCGAGGGCATCGAGGACCTCACCGACATGAAGGTCCGCGCCAGCGGCCGCTCGACCGGCGAGTTCATCGAGGCGCTGGGCGCCCAGAGCCTGAACATCGCCTTCAACGAGGTGCCGGGCTCCCTGGAGCGGGGCGTCATCGACTGCGCGGTGACCGGCTCGCTGTCAGGCTACAGCGCGGGCTGGCACGAGGTCTCCAGTCACCTGCTGTCGCTGCCGATGGGCGGCTGGGACTACGTGGTCACCGCCATCAATCTCGACAAGTGGAACGGCCTGGACGCCGCGACCCAGGAGCTGGTCCAGTCCAGCCTCGACAGCGAGTTCGTGGCGCCGGTCTGGGCCAACGCCCGAACCGAGACGGCCCGCGGCATCGCCTGCCTGACCGGCCAGGGCGAGTGCCCGCTGGGTGACCCCGCCGGCATGACCCTGGTGGTGGCCGACATCGAGGACATGGCCCAAGCCCGCAAGGCCCTCGAGGAACAGGTGCTTCCGGCTTGGGCGTCGCGCGTCGATGCCGAAACCCGCCAGGCCTGGAACGACAGCGTCGGCCAGGTGGTCGGCCTGACCGCTGACGCTCCCTGAGCCCGCTGCCGCCCCGCCCCGGCGGGGCGGCACCGCCTTCGAGGTACTTCCCCATGACGACTACGATCCATGCCCTCGACGCCGTGGTGACCGCCACGCGTTGGGTCTCACGCCTCGCTGCCCGGCTGATGGGGCTCGCCCTGCTCGCGGTGGTGCTGTTCATCGGTGCCGAGATCCTGATGCGCCAGCTCGTCGGCCATGCCCTCTCGGGCGTGCATGAATACTCCGGGTATGTGCTGGCGGTGCTGTCCGCCTGGGGCATCTCGCACACGCTGCTGGAACGCGCCCATATCCGTATCGATGTGGTCCATGGACAGCTGTCGCCGCGCTCGCGACAGATGCTCGACATCATCGCCCTGCTGGCCCTGAACCTGGTGGCCTGGACCATCGCCATCAACGCCTATCCGGTGCTGGCGAAGTCGCTCGCCAACAACTCCACCGCCAACACCCCGCTGGCCACCCCGCTGTGGATTCCGCAGGCGTTCTGGCTCGCCGGCTATCTCTGGTTCGCGATCACCACCAGCGTGCTCGGCCTGCGCGTGCTGGCCGCCCTGTTCGCTCGTGACGCCGCCACCATCGAGGCCCTGGCCGGTCCGGACAAGGGCGAGACCGCCCAGGAGGCCAACTGATGCTTGCCTACCTTTCCATCGGTATCCTGAGCCTGCTGCTGGCCGGCATTCCGGTCGCCGTGACCCTGTTCCTGCTGGCCTTCGGGGTCGACCAGTTCTTCTCGTTCTTCCCCCTGACCAAGGCGCTCGGCCAGAACCTCTGGTCCGCCGCCGACTCCTTCCTGCTGATCGCCATCCCGCTCTTCGTGCTGATGGGCGAGATCATCGTGCGGGCGGGCATCGCCGAGAAGGCCTACCGGGCCATGGACCACTGGCTGTCCTGGCTCCCGGGGGGACTGCTCCACGCCAACATCACCACCTCGGCGCTGTTCTCGGCGACCTCGGGATCCTCGGTGGCCACGGCCGCCACGGTCTCCACGGTGGCCCTCCCCCAGGGCAAGAGCCTGGGCTACGACCCCAGGCTGTTCTGCGGCAGCATCGCGGCGGGCGGCACGCTGGGCATCCTGATCCCGCCGTCCATCAACCTGATCGTCTACGGCTTCCTGACCGAGACCTCGATCCCCCAGCTGTTCATGGCGGGGCTGGTGCCGGGGCTGGGCCTGGCGCTGCTGTTCATGATCGCCTCGCTGCTGCTGTGCCTGTGGAAGCCGTCGCTGGGCGGGCCAAGCAGCGTGGCCTCCTGGGACACGCGGCTCAACAGCCTGAAGTTCCTGCTGCCGCTGCTGGTGCTCTTCCTGGTGATCGTCGGCTCGATCTACCTGGGCTGGGCGACCCCCACCGAGGCCGCCGCGATCGGCGTGATCGCCTCCCTGGGGCTGGCCGCGCAGAACCGCCAGCTGAACGGCAAGATGGTGATGGCGGCCCTCGACGGGACCATCAAGACCAGCTCGATGATCCTCTTCATCATCCTGGCGGCCTCCTTCCTCAACTTCGCCCTGGCCTCGTCCGGCATGGTCCAGCAGCTGACCGGCCTGCTGAACGCCTATGAGCTGTCGCCCTTCGCGCTGCTGATGGCGGTGATTGCCCTGTTCATCGTGCTGGGCTTCTTCATCGAGACCCTGTCGCTGATGGTCATCACCATTCCCATCGTCACGCCCCTGATCGTCGCCGCCGGCTTCGACAAGGTGTGGTTCGGCATCGTGATGATCCTGTTCGTGGAGCTGGCACTGATCACCCCGCCGGTGGGGCTCAACCTCTACATCGTCCAGGCCTCGCGCCGGGGTGAGGCGTTCTCCGACGTGATCGTCGGCACCCTGCCCTACCTCGCGGCCATGCTGGTGATGGCGGCCCTGCTGGTGGCCTTCCCCTCCATCGCCCTGTGGCTTCCGGCCTCGCTGAGCCAATGATCCACCGACCGTCTCCGGAGACCCGTTCATGCTGACCTTCACCCACGACGGCGGCACCTTCAGCCTGACCCCGCGGCACCTGGCCATCGCCGGCTGGGCCGGCCGCGACCAGGCCGGGGTGCGCCACCATATCGAGGAGCTCGCGGAACTCGGGGTAAAGCCGCCCTCGGCCACCCCGCTGTTCTACCGCGTCGGCCGCGAGCAGCTGACCCAGCACGATGTCGTGCAAATGCTCGGGGGCCATGGCTCGGGCGAGGTGGAAGCCTGCCTGGTGAGCGACGAGGAGGGTACCCTGTGGGTCACGGTGGCCTCCGACCACACCGACCGGAAGCTCGAGGCGGTGGGCGTGGCCGAGTCGAAGCAGCTGTGTGCCAAGCCGGTCGCCCGGGAGGCCTGGCGCTTCGACGAGGTGCGGCGGCACTGGGACCAGATCGAGCTGTCGAGCGTGATCGAGGAGGACGGCCAGGCCGTCACCTACCAGCTCGGGACCCTGGCGGAGCTGCTGGATGTGCCGACCCTGCTCGCGCAGTTGCCGAGCCCCCTGGCCTCCAACGGCGCACTGGCGCCGGGCTACGTGCTGCTCTGCGGCACCGTGCCCACCCGGGGCGGCATCCGTCCCAGCCGGCACTTCAGCATGTCGCTGCATGATCCGGTGCTGAGCCGGACCCTGCGCCATGCCTATCATATCGAGGAACTCGAGGTGGTCCAGTGAGCGACGTGCCCGCGTCCGGATCGACCCTCACGACAGTGGAGTCTTCACATGCCCAGATTGATGCTTAACGCCGACATGGGAGAGAGCTTCGGCCCCTGGAAGATGGGGACCGACCACGAACTCATGAAGGTCGTGGACCTGGCCAACGTGGCCTGCGGTTTCCATGCCTCGGACCCGGATACCATCCGCGCCACGGTGCGCCTCGCGGCCTCACACGGCGTCACCGTCGGGGCCCACCCGGCCTACCCCGACCTGGTCGGCTTCGGCCGTCGCTCCATGGCCTGCTCGAGCGAGGAGATCGAGAACATGCTGCTCTATCAGGCCGGCGCCCTGGCGGCGCTGTGCCGGGCGGAGGGGGCCCGAATGGGGTACGTGAAGCCCCATGGCGCCCTCTACAACGACATGATGCGCGACCGCGAGACGCTGTCGGCGGTGATGCGGGCCCTGGCGATGCTCGACGCCGACCTGCCGCTGATGGTGATGGCGACCCGGGACACCTCGATGGCCGAGGAACTGGCCGAGGAGCATGGCGTGACGCTCTGGCGGGAGGCCTTCGCGGATCGCGCCTATGACGCCGAGGGCCGGCTGGTGAGCCGCCGGGAGCCCGGTGCGGTGCATCACGACGCCGAGACGATCATCGATCAGGCACGGCGCATCGCCAGCGGCCTGCCGCTGACCGCCTCGGACGGCAGCGACCTGGTCCTGTCGGCCGACACCCTCTGCGTGCATGGCGACAACCCGGAGTCCATCGCCGCCATCCGCGCGATTCGCGAATCCCTCGACGACGTGGAGCGCCGGGCATGAAAGACCCCAGGTTGGAAAACGCCGGGGTCGATGCCTGGCTGGTCCGGCTCTTCGACCGCATCGACGAGGCCAACATGCCCTGGCTGATGGCCCTCTGCGATCGCTGCGAGCAGGCGTTCGGCGAGGCGCTGGTGGATCTGGTGCCCTCCTATACCACGCTGCTCGTGCAGTACCGGCCGCAGCAGCTGACGGCGTCCCAGGCCCGCACCCTGCTGACCGACATCCTCGCCGACCTGGCTCCCGACGAGGCCGCCTCGGCGGGCGAGACCAAGGAGATTCCCGTCTGGTACGACGCGAGCGTGGGGCCCGAGCTTGCGCGGCTGGAGGCGGAGAAGGGCCTGACACGCGACCAGGTGATCGAGATCCACAGCGGCCACGAGTACCGCGTCTTCGCCCTCGGCTTCGCCCCGGGCTTCGGCTTCATGGGCAGCGTCGACCCGCGCCTCGAGACGCCCCGGCTGGCCACGCCCCGCAAGCGGGTGCCGGCCGGCAGCGTGGCGCTGGCCGGCCGCCAGACCTCCGCCTATCCCCGGGTCTCGCCGGGGGGCTGGAACCTGCTCGGGCGCACTCCGGTGACCCTGTTCGACCCCTCGAGGGAGCGCATGAGCTTCCTGCAGGTGGGCGACCGGGTGCGCTTCGTCGCCATCGGGCGCGAGGAGTTCGAGCGCCTTGGCGGAGACACGACCCCCGTGGCACCGGTTCAGGAGGAGCGATCATGACGACACGGACCCTCGGCACGCTGCGGGTGGAGAAGGCGGGGCCGCTGGCCACGCTCCAGGATCCCGGCCGCTTCGGTGTCCGCCGGCTGGGCGTCACCCAGGGCGGGCCGGCCGACCTGCACGCCTTCGCCTGGGCCAACTACCTGCTGGGCAATGCCTGGGAGGCCGCGGTGCTGGAAGTCACCCTCGGCGGCCTCACCCTGGTCGCCGAGCAGGACACCCGACTGGCGCTGTGTGGAGCCGACCTCTCGGCCTCGCTCGACGGCGAGCCCCTCGCGCCGTGGCAGGCCTTCACCCTGCCGAAGGGCAAGGCCCTCACCTTCGGCATGCCGGTCTCCGGGGTCCGCGCCTACCTCGCCGTGGGCGGCGGCTTCCACGCCGAGCCCGTACTGGGCAGCCTGTCGTGCGTGACCCGCGAGGGGCTCGGCGGCCATCAGGGCGACGGCAAGCCGCTGGCCACCGGCGATCGGCTGACCTTCGCCAGGGGGGCGGCGCAGGCGACCGGCGGCACCCGCGAGGTGCCGGCAGAGGAGCGGATCGACTACCGTGAGCCCGCCACCCTGGCGCTGGTCCCCGGGGCGCAGATCGCGGACTTCACCGGCGAAAGCACCTTTCGTGCCTTCCACACCGACTGGACCGTCGACACCCGCACCGACCGTATGGGGGTGCGGCTGACGGGACCGAGGCTCGACTGCCGACTCGAGAGCATGATCTCCGAGGGCATCGCCCTGGGGGCCGTCCAGGTGCCCCCCGACGGCCAGCCGATCGCCCTGCTCAACGACCGCCAGACCATCGGGGGCTATCCCCGCCTCGGCACCCTGACGCCGATGGCCTGCTCACGCCTGGCCCAGTGCCATCCCGGCCAGAAGGTCCGGCTCCGGCCGGTGGCCCTGAGCCTTGCCCAGGCCGACTACCTGCGACAGTTCCAGGCGTTCCAGGCCCCCGCCGCATCCCGCGGGTGAGCCCGGATGGGGGATGACCGGCCCCGTGCCGGTCATCCTCCCGGCCCCCACACAGGAGAGATGTCATGCCAGAGTCGACACTGATCAGCGAGGGCCTGTCCCTGATGGCCCTCGGCATGGGCTTCGTCTTCGTCTTTCTCAGCGTGCTGGTCGTCACCACCACCCTGATGTCGAAGGTCATCGGTCGCTTCTTTCCCGAGCCGCCGGCGCCGCCTGACCCGACGCGACGGACGGCGGCGTCGGCCGCCGACGAGGACGAGCTGAAGGTGGTCATTTCCGCCGCCCTGCACCGCTTCCGCAAGCGCCACTGAGCCACCCCGGACGCGGCCGCCCGGGCAGTCCCACCACGACACCGCGACGAGATCACCGGAGGAATTCCCATGAGTGACAACGCCCATCCGTCGAGCGACGCCGACGTCTATACCATCACGCTCAACGGCAAGCAGTACGTGGTCGAGGTCCGCGACGGTGGCGAGCCGGCGGGCGCCTCCCCTCCCGCGCCGGCGGCCCCGGCCGCCGCCTCGGGCGAGGCGATCACCGCGCCGCTGGCCGGCAACATCTTCAAGGTCAACGTCCGTCCCGGTGACGCGGTCGAGGACGGGGACGTGGTGACCATCCTCGAGGCCATGAAGATGGAGACCGAGGTGCGGGCCAGCAGCGCCGGCACCGTGTCCGCCGTCAAGGTCAGCGAGGGCGACAGCGTCGCCGTCGGCGACGTGCTGATCGAGCTCTGAGGACGGTTTCCATGACGGACAAGTTATTGACCCTCTGGACCGGCTCGGGGCTCTATAACCTGAGCCTCGGCCAGGCCGTGATGGTGCTGGTGGGGCTGCTGCTGCTCTACCTGGCCATCCACAAGAAGTTCGAGCCGCTGCTGCTGGTGCCGATCGGCTTCGGCGGCATCCTCGCCAACATCCCCGAGGCGGGGCTGGCGCTGTCGGCCGCCGAGCAGGCGGTCCACCTGGCGCGGCCCGCCGTGCTCGAGCAGATCGCCTCGGCCCTGCAGCTCAGCCTGGACCCGGCCGCCGGCCTCGAGGCCTGGCGGCACAGCCTGGGCGAGGTGCTCCATGGCGACATCTCGCCGGCCCTGGTGCGCGCGGCCAACGACGTGGCCATGGACGGCGGCTACTCCCACGGCATGCTCTACCAGTTCTACAGCGTGGCCATCGCCTCGGGCATCGCCCCGCTGGTGATCTTCATGGGCGTGGGCGCGATGACCGACTTCGGCCCGCTGCTGGCCAACCCGCGCACCCTGTTCCTGGGGGCGGCCGCGCAGTTCGGCATCTTCGCCACCCTGCTCGGGGCGGTGGGCATGACGGCGATGGGCTGGATGGACTTCTCGCTCAACCAGGCCGCCGCCATCGGCATCATCGGCGGCGCCGACGGGCCCACCTCGATCTACGTCTCGAGCATCCTGGCGCCGGAGCTGCTGGGGGCCATCGCCGTGGCCTCCTACTCCTACATGGCGCTGGTGCCGCTGATCCAGCCGCCGATCATGAAGGCGCTGACCAGCAAGCGGGAGCGCGAGATCACCATGACCCAGCTGCGCCCGGTCTCCAAGCTGGAGAAGATCGTCTTCCCGCTGGCGCTGCTGCTCCTGGTGGTGCTGTTCCTGCCCGACGCGGCGCCGCTGCTGGGGATGTTCTGCTTCGGCAACCTGCTGCGCGAGTGCGGCGTGGTGGAGCGCCTCTCCGACACCACCCAGAACGCCCTGATCAACACCGTGACGATCTTCCTGGGGCTGTCGGTGGGGTCCAAGCTGATGGCCGACCGCTTCCTGGCGGTGGAGACCCTGGGCATCCTGGCGCTGGGCATGGTGGCCTTCGCCATCGGCACGGCCTGCGGCATCCTGATGGCCAAGCTGATGAACGCCGTCAGCAAGATGCCGATCAACCCGCTGATCGGGTCCGCGGGGGTCTCGGCGGTGCCCATGGCGGCGCGAGTCTCCAACAAGGTGGGGCTCGAGGCCAATCCCCACAACTTCCTGCTGATGCATGCCATGGGGCCCAACGTGGCCGGGGTGATCGGCTCGGCGGTGGCCGCCGGGGTGATGATCAAGTACCTCGGCTGAGGACGGGATCCGGCAATAAAAAACGGCGCCTTCGGGCGCCGTTCTGCTGTCCAGGGGTCGGTCGGCTCACTGCATGCGGATGCCGCCGTCCAGGCGGATCACCTCGCCGTTGAGCATGGGATTGGTGACGATCTGCTCGGCCAGGCGGGCGAACTCATCGGGCCGGCCGAGGCGCTTGGGGAAGGGCACGGCGGCGGCCAGGGCCTGGGCGGCCTCGTCGGGGATCTTGCTCATCATCGGCGTCTCGAAGACCCCGGGGGCGATGGCCATCACGCGGATGCCGTGGCGGGAGAGCTCCCGCGCCGCGGGCAGGCTCATGCCGGCCACCCCGGCCTTGGAGGCGCTGTAGGCGCACTGCCCCACCTGGCCATCGAAGGCGGCGATGGAGGCGGTGTTGATGATCACGCCGCGCTCCCCGTCCTCGCCGGCGGCGTTCTTCGCCATGGCGGCCGCGGCCAGGCGCATCACGTTGAAGGTGCCCACCAGGTTGATCTGGATGGTGCGGTTGTAGGCGTCGAGATCCGCGGGATTGCCCTCGCGGTCGACCAGCTTGCCCACGCTCACCACGCCGGCGCAGTGCACCACCCCGGCCAGGCCGCGCCCCTCGGCGAGGGCCAGCGCGGCATCGACGGCCGCCTGAATGTCCTCGCCGGAGGTGACGTCGCCCCGCACCGCGCGGGCGGCGTCGCCCAGGGTCTCGGCATGGGACTCGACCGCGTCGCTCAAGTCGCAGAGCACCACCCGGCCGCCGGCGGCGACCAGGCGTTCGGCGGTGGCCGCCCCCAGTCCGGAGGCGGCGCCGGTGATCAGGAAGGTGTTGTCCTTCACGTTCATGCAGGTTTCCTCACTATCATTTGGCCGGTTCGGCGTCCGCCTTGTCGGCGGCATCCGCGCGCAGCTTGAAGCGCTGGATCTTGCCGCTCGGGGTCTTGGGCAGCACGTCGACGAACTCGATCACCCGCGGGAAGGCGTGGGTCGAGAGGCGCTCGCGCACCAGCTTTCGGATCTCGTCGGCCAGGGCGTCGCTGGGATCAAAGCCGTCGCGCAGCACCACGTAGGACTTGATGATCTCGCCGCGGATCTCGTCGGGCTGGCCCACGGCCGCGGACTCGGCGACCGCGGGATGGGTCATCACGCTGTTCTCCACGTCGGTGGGGCCCACCCGGTAGCCGGCGGTGGTGATGATGTCATCGTCGCGGCCGGCGAACTGGAAGGTGCCGTCCTCGTGGCGGATCACCACGTCGCCGGTCAGGTAGTAGCCCTCGGCGAAGGGGTGCTTCTCCTGCCAGGTATAGCCGGCGAAGAAGTGCGCCGGCGAGTTCTTGATGTCCACGGCCAGCACGCCCGGCTCGCCCGGGGGGAGCTCGTTGTACTCGGCATCGAGGATCGCCAGGCGGTAGCCGGGCATCGGCACCCCCATCGCGCCGACATGCTTGGGGTGGTCCAGCGCATGGTGGTTGTTGCAGGTCATGCCGGTCTCGGTCTGGCCGTAGTGGTCCATGACCGGACAGCCCAGCGAGCGCTCCACCCAGGTCACCACCTCGGTGTTGAGCGGCTCGCCAGCGGAGCTGGCCGCGCGCAGCTCGAGGGTCTGGTGGGCATCGTCGAACAGCCCCGAGGCCTTCATCAGGCGATAGGCGGTGGGCGCCGCGGCGAAGTTGGTGATGTGATGGCGCTTCATAAAGGCCAGCGCCCCCTCGGCGCTAAACCCCGCCTCGCAGAAGTGGGTGGTCACGCCCAGCAGCAGCGGGCCGGTGATGGCGTAGTAGAGGCCGTAGGCCCAGCCCGGGTCGGCCATGTTCCAGAAGCGGTCGGTGTCGCGCAGGTCGACGGCCAGCTCCATGTAAAGCGCGAAGGCCGGCATGCCGGCCAGCGGCACCGCCACGCCCTTGGGCTTGCCCACGGTGCCGGAGGTGAACATCTGCAGGAAGGGCTCCTCGCGGGCCAGACGCGGCGGCGTGGCCTCGATCGGCGCATGGGCCATCGCCTCTTCCCAGTCCAGGTCGTCGGCGTGCTCGCCGTCGGGGCCGCCCACGGCGAGCACCGGGGGGCACTGGGTAAGGCCGTCGAACTTGAAACGGTTGGCGTGATCGGTGATCACGAGCTTGGTATCCGCCCGACCCAGGCGGTAGTCCACGGCATCCGGACCGAAGGCGGTGAACAGCGGCTGGTAGACCGCGCCGATGCGCCAGGTGGCCAGTACCGCCACCAGCAGTTGCGGCGTGCGCGGCAGCATGCAGGCGATGCGATCCCCCTCGCCCAGGCCGCGCTCGGCAAACCAGCCGGCGAGCCTTGCGCTCTCGGCATCCAGCTCGGCGTAGGTCAGGGTGTTGACCTCGCCCTTGGCGTCCTCGTGAACCAGCGCCAGGACGTCTCCCCGGCCGGCACGCACATGGCGTCCGCAGCAGGACTCGTAGGCATTGGCCTTGCCATCGCGGTGGTCATCGAGGCGCGCGATGACGTCATCGATGGAAAAGGACTCGAGATAGGTCTGATAGTCGGGAAGGGTGCTCATGTACTGCCCTCTCGCGGTTTGTGCTTGTTGTATCGGCAAACGGTATCGGCAAACGGTGGCGGCCATGGAAATCGGCGGTCGCTGATGCTGGCGTGCACGCTCACCTTCTGGTTATATGCAGTTGACGTAAGCGTCAACCTAGCAAGCGCTCGGTACAAGCTAGTGGCTCACGAGGAAGGGGGCAACCCCTGAGGGACAAGAGGGGACTAGACGATGGTCGAGCGTGACGGGCCGTGAGCGGGGCGATCAGGCCGCCCCGTGGGTGATCATGGCGACCAGCTCGTGGGCCAGGTCGTCCGTGGAGCGGGGACCGGCGGGGTCGTACCAGCGCACCGTCCAGTTCAGCGCCCCCATGACGAAGCGGGAGACCAGGAAGCGGTCGCCGTGGATCAGGCCCGCCTCCAGCGCCTCGTCGATGACCTGCTCCCAGAGCGACTCGTAGGCATCGCGCAGGTGACTCAGGTGGTCCCGCGCGCCGGGATCGAGGCGGCGCCATTCGTAGAGGGCGACGACATGGGCGTTGCGGTCGGTGAGCAGGGTCTGCAGGTGCGCGCGCGCCATGGCCTGCAACCTCGCCTCGGCGGTGTGGTCACACGCCTCGAGGGCGGCCTTCGCCATGACCAGCGCGTTCTGGGTGCCCTCCTCGATCACCGCCGCAAGGATCTCCTGTTTGTCACGAAAGTGATGGAAGAGACTGCCGGACTTGATGCCCATCTCCTGGGCCAGCATGCGCACCGTGGTCCGGTCGAAGCCTTCCTGGACGAACAACTGGGCGGCCTGGCGGGTCAACTCCTTGCGGCGCGGGGAGTCATTCATTACATTCATCGAGATTTACACTAGCGCTTGCTTGGTTGACCCTGAGAAGACCACAGCCCCGACGCCGGGTCAACGCGCGACGGGACCCCGACAACGACAACCTCCACCACGACCGGCCAACGCCGGCGCACCTCGGGAGCACACGCCATGAGCCAGTCCACCGATATCGTCTTCCTGTCTGCCACCCGCACGCCCATGGGGGGCATGCTCGGCAGTCTCTCCAGCCTCTCCGCGCCGGAGCTCGGCGCCACGGCCATCCGCGCCGCCATCCAGCGTGCCGGCATCGATGCCGACTGCATCGACGAGGGCATCATGGGCTGCGTGCTGCCCGCCGGCGTCAAGCAGGGACCGGCCCGCCAGGCCATGCGCCAGGCCGGCATCCCCGATGCCATCGGCGCCACCACCATCAACAAGCTGTGCGGCTCGGGCATGAAGGCCACCATGCTGGCCCACGACCTGATCCGCGCCGGCACCGGCGAGGTGATGCTGGCCGGGGGCATGGAGTCCATGTCCAACGCGCCCCACGTACTCACCAGGGCCCGCACCGGCTACCGCCTGGGCCACGGGGAACTGAAGGATCACATGTTCCTGGACGGCCTCGAGGACGCCGAGACCGGCAAGCTGATGGGCGTCTTCGCCCAGGAGGTCGCCAGCCAGCGCGACTACGGCCGAGAGCGCCTGGACGACTTCGCCATCGCCTCCCTGGAACGGGCCATGGAAGCGACCAGGGCCGGCCACCTGGATGCCGAGATGGCGCCGGTCACCGTCACCAGCCGCCAGGGCGAGAGCGTGGTGGACCATGACGAGCAGCCCTTCCAGGCCAAGCTCGACAAGATCCGCTCGCTGCGTCCGGCCTTCGCCAAGGACGGCACCATCACCGCGGCCAACTCCAGCTCGATCTCCGACGGCGCCTCGGCGCTGATCCTGTCCAGCCAGGCGGCGGCCGACCGGCTCGGCGCCCGGCCCATCGCCCGGATGCTCGGCCACAGCACCCACTCGCGCCATCCCAGCGAGTTCACCATCGCCCCGGTGGGCGCCATCGAGAAGCTGATGAAGAAGCTCGACTGGGGCGTGAACGACGTCGACCTCTTCGAGATCAACGAGGCCTTCGCGGTGGTCACCCTGATGGCCATGGACGACCTGGGCCTGCCCCACGACAAGGTCAACGTCTTCGGCGGCGCCTGCGCCCAGGGCCATCCCATCGGCTCCACCGGCTCGCGGATCATTGCGACCCTGATCCACGCCCTGCGCACCAAGGGCGGCAGGCGCGGCATCGCGAGCCTGTGCATCGGCGGCGGCGAGGCGACCGCCGTGGCCGTGGAACTGGTCGATTGAGCCGGCGGCAGGGCCGGGGAGCCAGCCATGCGTGAGGTCCGGATCGATACGCCGTCGGGCGCCCTGCACGCCCGGCGCTGCCGGCCGGGCGACGCCGAAGGGAAGGGCAGCCCCATCGTGCTGATGCATGACTCGCTGGGCTGCGTGGCGCTCTGGCGTGACTTCCCGGCCCGGCTGGCCGAGGCCACCGGGCGCGAGGTGATCGCCTACGACCGACTGGGGTATGGGCGATCCGCCCCCTACCCCGGACCGCAGCCCACCGACTTCATCGAGGAGGAGACGGCGTCCTTCGGTGCCGTGCGCGAGCAGCTGGCCCTCGAGCGCTTCGTGATGCTCGGCCACAGCGTCGGGGGCTGCATGGCAGCCGAGATCGCCGCTTGCCATACCGATGGCTGCGAGGCGCTGGTCACGGTGGCGGCCCAGGCCTTCACCGAGCCGCGCACCCTGGCCGGCATCCGCGAGGCGGAGCGTGGCTTTGCCGAACCGGGCCGCATGGCACGGCTGGAGAAGCACCACGGGCACAAGGCCGGCTGGGTGCTGGAGGCCTGGGTCGAGACCTGGCATTCCGCGCCCTTCGCGCACTGGACCCTGGATGCCAGTCTCGCCGGGGTGCGCTGCCCGACGCTGGCCATCCACGGCGAGCACGACGAGTTCGGCTCCCTGGCACAGCCGCGTCGGATCGCCTCGCTCACCCCGGGACCCGCCGAGCCGACGATCCTGCCCGACTGCGGCCACGTGCCCCATCGGGAATGCCCGGAGCGGCTGATCGACGCCATCCGGCCCTTCCTTACCGCGCCGACGTCGGCCTGACGCTCGGCGCTATCTCTTTCCACCTCCCCTCGTCACACCTTCATCCCTTAGGCGGCGCCAGGCGGTCCAGGCGCAGCCGCTCGCGGCCATCGAAGAGGCGCCGGCTGCCCGCCGCCACCGCCGCCAGGGTGCCGAAGCCGGTGCCCAGGGTGATGGTGAACATCACGAGTATCTGGTACTTCACCGCCAGGGCCGGCGGGCTGCCGGCGAGTATCTGGCCGGTCATCATGCCCGGCAGGCTGACGACCCCCGCGGCCGCCATGGCGTTGATCATCGGCATCATGCCGCTGCGCATCGCCTCCCGCCGGATGTCGCCGATGGCCTCCTGCCAGCGCTGGCCGAGCATCAGCCGGTTCTCGATCACCGCGCGCTGGCGCCAGGCCGTGTCGGTGAGACGGTCCAGCGCCAGGGCGACGCCGGTCATGGTATTGCCGAGCATCATGCCCAGCAGCGGGATGGCGTACTGGGGCCGGTACCAGGGGTCTGGGCCGATAATGGCGGTGAGCGTCAGCACGGTGACGGTGAAGGACGAGAGGAACATCGCCATGGTGCCGATGCCGAAGGCCCAGCCGCCGAGCAGCCGGCGCTTCTGGCGGGCCATCACCTCGCGCCCGGCGATCAGCAGCATGCCGAGCGCCATCAGCGCCACCCAGTGGAGCCCGGCCGCCGAGAAGAGCGCCTCCAGCACCATGCCGACCAGGGTGAGCTGGATCACCGTGCGCGCCGCGGCGACGAGCAGGCTGCGTCCCATCTCCAGCCGCGCGACGACCGTGCAGCCGGCCAACGCCACCACCATCAGGGCCGCCAGGGCCAGCTGCCACCAGGCCAGGTCGATCACGCCCATGCGCCCGCCTCCTCGGCCAGTCGACGCCCGACGATGCGCCAGTGATGGTCCGCCACCCGGGCGATCTGCGCGGGGTCGTGGGCGACCAAGATCACCGGCCAGCCCCGCTCGCGGATAAGTGCCCTGAGCCAGGCCTCCACCCGTTGGGTGGTGGCGTCGTCCAGGTTGGCGGTGGGCTCGTCGAGCAGCAGCGCCGAGGGCTGCCGACTGATCGCCCGCACCAGGGCCAGCCGCTGCTTCTCGCCCGAGGAGAGCCGCGAGACCTGCCAGCCGAGCACCTCGGGGGTGAATCCCAGGGCCTCGAGGTCGGCCGGGCTGGCATCGGGCAGGTGCTCGCCCACTGTATCGGCCCACCAGTGGCTCTCCGCCGGCAACAGCATCACCCGGGCGCGCCAGGCGTGTCCGGCGAGCGACGACTGGGCCGTCTCGCCCAGCCAGGCCTCGCCGCCATGGGGCTCCAGGTCGGCCACGGCGCGCAGCAGCCGGCTCTTGCCCGAGCCGCTGGCCCCGGAGAGGCAGAGGATCTTGCCGGGGGCGAGGGTCAGGCTGACGGCGTCGAGGTCACCGATGCTCAGCCGATCGAGACGCAAGGGATCCTGGGCGCGCAGGCGGGGCTCCATGACTTTCGGGCTCCATGACTCAGGGGGGCGGCATGCGGCCGATCATAGCAGCTCCCGACCGTCCTGCCGGCGGGGCGATTGAAGACATATGGGGCCTCGTATATCGTCTCACCATCCCTGCCCTGCCGTGAGGTCCTGTCATGACGCACCCTGCCGCTGCCGACGCCCCGAAGACGACGGAGGGCATGGGCCTGTTCGAGCGGTTCCTCTCCCTCTGGGTAGCGCTGGCCATCGTCGCCGGGGTGCTGCTGGGCCAGTTCGCCCCGCTGATCCCCGAGACCCTCTCCCGCGTCGAAGTGGCCCAGGTGTCGATCCCGGTGGCGATGCTGATCTGGGCGATAATCTTCCCGATGATGGCCCAGATCGACTTCACCGCCGTGCTCGGGGTGCGCCGTCAGCCGAAGGGACTGATCATCACCACCACGGTGAACTGGCTGATCAAGCCCTTCACGATGTTCGCCATCGCCTGGTTCTTCCTGATGGTGGTGTTCCGTCCCTGGCTGCCCGAGGCGGTGGCCAGCCAGTACCTGGCCGGCGCCATCCTGCTGGGCGCCGCGCCCTGCACCGCCATGGTCTTCGTCTGGAGCACCCTGACCCGCGGCGACGCCGCCTATACGCTGGTGCAGGTCTCGCTCAACGACCTGATCATGCTGTTCGCCTTCGCGCCGATCGTGGTCTTCCTGCTCGGGGTCTCCAACATCCAGGTTCCCTGGGATACCGTGGCCTTGTCGGTGGTCCTCTACATCGTGATCCCGCTGACCGCCGGTTACCTGACCCGGCGCACCCTGATCGCCCGTCATGGCCCGACTGGTATGACCGAGTCTTCCTGAAACGGGTCGGCCCCGTCACCCCCATCGGCCTGATCATCACCCTGGTGCTGCTCTTCGCCTTCCAGGGGGAGGTGATCCTCGAGGCGCCGCTGCACATCGTGCTGATCGCCATCCCGCTGATCCTCCAGACCTTCCTGATCTTCTTCCTCGCCTACGGCTGGGCGAAGGCCTGGCGGGTGCCGCACTGCGTGGCCGCCCCCGGGGCGATGATCGGCGCCAGCAATTTCTTCGAGCTGGCGGTCGCCGCCGCCATCGCGCTGTTCGGGCTGCAGTCGGGCGCGGCTCTGGCCACGGTGGTCGGCGTGCTGGTGGAGGTGCCGGTGATGCTGGCCCTGGTGCGCATCGCCAATGCCACCCAGGATCGATTCCCGGGGAATCCAGGGGGTCGCGAGCGGAGTTGACGCCCGTCAAGGTCGCGGCGATGGCGCCTGTCCGACGCCCGGCATTGCGGATAGAGTGAAGCCGTCACCGCCGCCCACCTCGCGTGAGTTCCCCCATGCCGGATACCCAGTCTCCTCCCTCCGCTCCCCTCCGACTGCTGGGCCTGGCCAGGGAGAATCCCGGCCAGATCCGCTGGCTCGGGGCCGTGGTCGGCATCTTCCTCCTGATCTACTACCTCCCCGCCGGATCCGCGCGGTTCGACAACGCGGTGCTGGAGGGCATCCGGCTGACGCACTGGTACGCCCAGGAACATGTGATCCTCTGCCTGCTGCCGGCCTTCGTGATCGCCGGCGCCATGGCCGCCTATCTGAGCCAGGGCGCGGTGATGCGTTACCTGGGACCCGACGCTCCCATGCCGGTAGCGTTCGGCATGGCGTCCGTCTCCGGCACCCTGCTCGCGGTCTGCTCCTGCACCGTGCTGCCGCTGTTCGGCGGTATCTACCGTCGCGGCGCCGGCCTGGGGCCGGCGGTGGCCTTCCTCTACTCGGGGCCTGCCATCAACGTCATGGCCATCGTGGTCACTGCCAAGGTACTGGGCCTGGAGCTGGGCCTGGCTCGGGCCATCGGTGCCATCGTCTTCGCCGTGGTGATCGGGGTGATCATGCATCTCCTCTACCGTCGCGAGGAGCAAAATCGAAGCCAGGGCCATGCCCGCGGCTTCGGCGATGACGATGACGGTCGCCCACTGGGACAGGTGGCGGCCTTCTTCGGGCTGATGGTGGGCATCCTGGTGTTCGCCAACTGGGCGGCCGCCGACAGCCAGGCGTGGATGGCCATCCACGCCTGGAAATGGCCGATCACCGGGGCGCTCTCGCTGCTGTTCGGTTGGCTGCTGTGGGCCCGCTGGGGCTGGCCGGCACGCTGGCTGCTGACCCTGGGCGGCGCCGTGGCGCTGGCGGTGCTGCTCGCACCCGGCGCCCCCGAACTGGCCTTTGCGGTAGGCATCACGGGCCTCATGCTGATCGCCCTGCTGCGCGAGGACGACCGGGAGTGGGCCGAGCAGAGCTGGGACTTCACCAAGCAGATCCTGCCCCTGCTGCTGGTCGGCGTCTTCGTGGCCGGCCTCCTGCTGGGCCGCCCCGGCGAGCAGGGCCTGATCCCCTCGGAGTGGGTCGTGATGGCCGTGGGCGACAACGGCCTGCGCTCCACCTTCCTGGCCTCGCTGCTGGGCGGCTTCATGTACTTCTCCACCCTCACCGAGGTCCCCATCGTCCAGGGCCTGCTGGGCAGTGGCATGGGCAAGGGGCCCGCGCTGGCGCTGCTGCTGGGCGGGCCCGCCCTGTCACTGCCCAACATGCTGGTGATCCGCACCATCCTGGGCACCCAGAAGACCCTGGTCTACTGCAGCCTGGTGGTGGTGATGGCGACGATCACCGGCTATCTCTACGGCCAGCTCTGGCCGTAGCGACACACGCGAGGAGCATGTCCATGAAACTGAGCATCTACGGCAAGGGCTGCAGGAAGTGCGAGCAGCTGACCGACAACGCCCGGGCCGCCGCCGAGGCGCTGGGCCTCAACGTGGAGATCGAGAAGATCACCGACATGAACGCCATCATCGACAAGGGCGTGATGCGCACCCCTGCCCTGGGCGTCGACGGCGAGGTGGTCCTCGAGGGCAAGGTGGCCAGCGCCGAGGAGATCCAGCGCCTGCTCGAGGCCTGACAGCTTCCGACCGCGCCTTGCTCAGCAGAGCGCGGCGCGACGCTCGGGACGATTGCCCATGGCCGAGAGGCGAGCACTCAGCGACTCGAGATGGAAACCTCGCCCCTCCGCGGCCGCCTCCAGGGTGACCATCGCCCAGCAGGGCAGGCTCGGCTGCAGTAATTTCTTCGAGCTGGCGGTGGCCGCCGCCATGGCGCTGTTCGGGCTCCAGTCGGGCGCGGCCCTGGCCACGGTGGTCGGCGTTCTGGTGGAGGTGCCGGTGATGCTGGTCTGGTGCGAATCACCAACAGCACCCGCGAGCACACCCCGGGGCGGCCGAGGCACGGGGCTGATCCATGCTGATGGGGGGAAACCACCGTCGGGAATGGCTGCTGATATCGGATCGGTCTTTCGAAAAATCGACGGCATCGGGGATCGACATCGGTCAGAATCGCCATATAGGAGCTATGCTGAAACCACCTTGAACAGTGAGTCTCGGCGCGGCCGAAGTGGTCGCCGCCAGCCGCAACATCAGGAGTTCCTTCATGCCTTCACGCGACGTCGTCATCTGTCATCCGGTCCGCACCGCCATCGGCACCTATGCCGGTAGCCTCAAGGACACCCCTGCCACGGACCTGGGCGCGCGGGTCATTCAGGAGACCCTGTCCCGATCCGGCCTGGCCGCCGACAAGGTAGAGTCGCTGACCATGGGGCATGTGATCCAGGCCGGCTGCCGCATGAACTCGGCTCGCCAGGCCGGTATCGCCGGGGGGCTGCCCGTGGAAGTGCCTGCGCTGACGGTCAACCGCGTCTGCGGCTCCGGCGCTCAGGCCGTGGCCAGTGCCGCCATGGAGATCTGGAGCGGCATGGCCGACTGCGCCATCGCCGGCGGCATGGAGAACATGGACCGCGCGCCCTACCTAGTGCCCCAGGGCCGCTGGGGGGCGCGCATGGGTGACGTGACCATGTTCGACAGCATGCTGCTGGACGGCCTCCACGACCCCTTCAGCAACAAGCACGCCGGCTGGCATACCGAGGACCTGGTCAGCCGCTACCATATCTCCCGGGACGACCAGGACGCCTGGGCCCTGCGCTCCCAGCTGAACTTCTCGAAGGCGCAGGAGATGGGCGATTTCGACGCCGAGATCGCCCCCGTCGAGCTCACCACCCGCAAGGGCACCATCAGCTTCGCTCGGGACGAACACAACCGCGGCGACACCACCGCCGAGTCCCTGGCCAGACTCAAGCCGGCCTTCCGCAAGGACGGCACCATCACCGCCGGCAATGCCCCGGGGCTCAACAGTGCCGCATCGGCGATGATAGTCGCCGAGCGTGACTGGGCCGAAAGGCAGGGCCTCACGCCCATGGCTCGCCTGGTCTCCTTCGGTGTCGGCGGCGTCGAGCCGGATTACTTCGGCATCGGCCCGGTGCCGGCGGTGAAGCAGGCCCTCGAGCGGGCCGGCTGGTCGGTGGGCGACCTCGACCGGGTCGAGATCAACGAGGCCTTCGCCGCCATCGCCCTGGCCTGCCTGCGCGAGTTGGGTCTGCCTGAAGACATCGTCAACGTCGAGGGCGGCGCCATCGCCCACGGCCATCCCATCGGAGCCACCGGCGCGGTGCTGACCACCCGCCTGCTGCACGCCATGCAACGCAACGGTCAACGCCGTGGCATCGTGACCCTGTGCATCGGCGGTGGCCAGGGTATCGCCCTGGCGCTGGAAACCCTCTGAGCCCTGCCTGACCTGGTGACGCTTAACATCCGCCACCAGGCAGGCCAGCGGGAGCCAGGCAAGCGCCATTGCCACTTGCCTGTTGCTCCCTCGACACCGAAATTCGGCGAGTGATCCATTCCTGCTGTCAACGCCGCCCTCTTCTTCTCATCGTCATCGCCCCGGGACTTCTCGGCTGCGTGCGTGGTGGCACCCTCAGTTGTCGCCTGGGTAGCCTCTGGGTCGCATCGGCTCAACGCTCGCAGTGATGAACGCCGTCGGCTTCGCCCTGACCATCCCCGTCATCTCGCTGGCCACAATGCTCTGGTGGCTTCAGGGCACCAGGGGCTGGGGTGGCTGCTGCCGGAGCCTTTCCCTAGCTTAAGGGCGATACGACGCCACTTCGAACCGAAAGATTAACCTGCATCAAGTTCTCACCAACTTGCCGGGCATCGGCACGTCTCCCTGCCGAGCGCCGTCATATACTTCTGGACGTAACCGGCCCGTCGTTGCCCTTCTCGCCTTGCTCGCCCTCCGTAGTGCGGAAGGCCTTACCGACGGACTCATGCGCATATCCGCATAAGAACAATCCGTCAGGTCTATGGTTCGTTGTACATGTACACAGACGATCCCGCCGGTTCCTGACAACAACATTGGAGTGCCAGACGATGCCACACCTGAGTCGACGCAACTTCCTGAAGTTGACGGGCAGCAGTGCCGCGGTGGGAACGCTCTCGCTGTCCCCCATCACGCATGCCCAACAGGACGGGAACAACGCCGCCCCTGGCAACACCACGCTTCCCTACCCGCGTGACGTCATCGCAAGGCTCGGCGACCTGAAGCCCAACCAGCCCCTGAGTTTCCACTACCCGGACGATCGCTCTCCCTGCGTAGTCATTCGCAAGGGACGGGCAGTCAAGGGAGGCGTGGGTCCAAAGCGGGACGTGGTGGCCTTCAGCACCCAATGCACGCATATGGGGTGCCCGGTCAGTTACGACCAGGCGTCGGAGACGTTCAAGTGTCCCTGCCACTACAGCATCTTCGATCCCGACAATGCCGGCCAGATGGTCATCGGCCAGGCAACGGAGAACCTGCCAAGGATCGTGCTCGAGTACGACGAGGCCGAGGACGTCATCCTGGCCGTGTCGGTCGATGGCCTGATCTACGGCCGCCAGGCCAACATCATCTGAACATCATGGTGATACCAGCTGCGGGAGAACAACGATGAGCCAGTTCAAGGACCGTATTCCCCTTCCCCCGGTGGATGCACAGAAAACCAACATGACCTGTCACTTCTGCATCGTGGGCTGTGGCTACCATGTCTACAAATGGCCGGCGAACAGGGAGGGAGGACGGGCAGCCGATCAGAACGCCCTGAAGCTGGATTTCACCCAGCAGCTGTCCCCCCTGCAGGTGACCATGACGCCGGCCATGGTCAACCGGATCAAGGATCATGACGGCAGCGAACACACCATCATGATCGTTCCCGACAAGGCATGCCACGTGAACCAGGGCCTGTCCTCGACACGAGGGGGACAGATGGCCAGCGTGATGTATTCGGAAAGCACCCCGGTCGGCGAGAGGCGGCTCAAGTATCCGCTGCGCTATACCGGCGACGACTGGGTGGAGAGCAACTGGCAGCAGTCCATGGCCCTGTACGCGGGGCTGACCCAGCGGATCCTCGACAACGACGGGCCGGACCAGCTGTTCTTCAACCTGTTCGACCATGGCGGCGCCGGCGGCGGCTTCGAGAATACCTGGGCCACCGGCAAGCTGATCTTCAGCGGTCTGCAGACGCCGATGGTCAGGATTCACAACCGCCCTGCCTACAACTCGGAATGCCACGCCACCCGGGACATGGGGATCGGCGAGTTGAACAACAGCTACGAGGATGCCGAGGTCGCAGATGTCATCTTCTCGATCGGCGGCAACTCCTACGAGACCCAGTCCAACTGGTTTCTGGCCCACTGGGAGCCGAACCTGCGTGGCGCCAAT
This sequence comes from Halomonas aestuarii, assembly GCF_001886615.1. NCBI lineage: Bacteria > Pseudomonadati > Pseudomonadota > Gammaproteobacteria > Oceanospirillales > Halomonadaceae > Halomonas > Halomonas aestuarii. The sequence goes on along the minus strand of NZ_CP018139.1, from coordinate 2,927,638 downwards.
GTCGGCAAGAAGCATGAATGGTTTCCCGACGAGAGCGTCGCCCGCGGCAAGGTCATCCTGGTCGATCCGCGACGCACCCCGACCGTGGCCGTCTGCGAGACGATCGCCGGCAAGGAGAATGTCCTTCACCTGGCGATCCAGCCCGGGACCGATACGGCACTGTTCAACGGACTTCTGAGCTATGTGGTCGACCAGGGCTGGCACGATGCGGCCTTCATCGCGGCGAACACCAGCGGCTTCGACGACATGCTGGCGGCCAATCGCCTCGACCTCGATGAGTGCAGCCGAATCACCGGCGTGGAACGCGCCGATATCGTCAAGGCGGCCGAGTGGGCCTACAAGCCCAAGGCCGACGGCCATGCACCGCGCACCCTGCATGCCTACGAGAAGGGCGTGATCTGGGGCAACGACAACTATCGGATCCAGTCGTCCATCGTCAATCTCGCCGTCGCCACCCACAATGTCGGCCGCCGAGGCACCGGCGTCGTCCGGATGGGCGGCCACCAGGAGGGTTACACGCGCCCGCCCTACCCCGGTGGCCGCCCGGCCCCCTACATCGACCAGGAACTCATCAAGGGCAATGGCATGATGCTGACGGTCTGGGCCTGCAATGCCTTCCAGACTACCGTCAATGCCGAGACCTACCGTCAGGTGATCAAGCGCCGGGCCAATATCGTCAACCAGGCAATGGCCGAGGCCCGTGGCTCCACCACCGAGGAGCTCATCGATATCGTCTACGACGCCATCAAGCATCAGGGCGGACTGTTCATCGTCGATATCGACCTCTACCGCACCACCTTTGCCCAGTACGCCCACCTGGTGCTTCCCGCCACCCATCCCGGCGAGATGAACCTCACCTCGATGAACGGCGAGCGCCGCCTCCGGCTCTCCGAGCGCTTCATGGACCCTCCGGGCCTCGCCAAGCCCGACTGCCTCATCGCCGCCGAGATGGCCAACGCCCTCCGGCAGCGCTACGAGGCCGCCGGCAACCCCGCCATGGCGGAGCGGTTCGCCGGGTTCGACTGGTCCACCGAGGAGGACGCCTTCAACGACGGCTTCCGCATGGCGCACGAGAAGAAGATCGACAGCCAGGGAGGTCCCACCGGTCACCTGGCCACCTATGAGCGCCTGCGCCAGGCGGGGAACAACGGTGTCCAGCTGCCGATCAAGGAATACCGTGACGGAAAGCTCATCGGCACCGAGATGCTGTACACCGACAACCGCTTCGATACCGAGGACGGCAAGGCGCATTTCCAGGCGTCGCCCTGGAACGGCCTGCCGAAGATGGTCCAGCAGCAGAAGGACAGCCACGATTTCTGGATCAACAACGGCCGGACCAACCAGATCTGGCAGACGGCCTATCACGACCAGCACCTGGCCTTCCGCAAGGGTCGGTTCCCGATGGCCCCGATCGAGATCAACCCAGAGGACGCCGACACCCTGGGGATCGCCAATGGCGATATTGTGGAGGTCTACAATGACGTCGGCACCACCATGGCCATGGCCTACCTGGAACCGGACCTGGAGAGGGGGCAGGTGTTCATGATGTTTGGCTACCCCAACGGGATACAGGGCGACGTCGTCACCGAGTGGACCGACCGCAACATCATTCCCTACTACAAGGGCACCTGGGCCAGCATCCGTCGGGTCGGGGAGAACCCCGCCTACCTGCGCGATGTCTCCTTCAAGCGCCGGCGATACTCCTGATGTCACCGACACGTCTCTGAAGCGAGGGGCGCAATGGCCAACCCTCGGCGGGAGTGCCCAAGGGCACTCCCGCCTGTCGTTGTCACCCCGTCGTCAACACATGGCCACACGGCGTTCCGGGCGTCCCCCCATGGCATGGAGGCACGCCTGCAACTCGGCAAGGCGGGCCGCCGCGCCCTGCCCGGCGGCCTCGAGGGCCGTTGTCACCCACTCGGGCAGGTCAGGGGCGAGATCATAGTAGACCCACTGCCCCTCGCGCCGGTCCGTGAGCAGGCCGCACTGGCGCAGCTGCGCCAGGTGCCGCGATACCTTGGGCTGCGACACCTGCAGGGCATGGGTCATCTCGCAGACGCAGAGCTCCTTCTCGCGAAGCACGAGCAGCATCAGCATCAGGCGGGTCTCGTCGCCCAGGCACTTGAAGACACGGACCGGGTCCAGCGACATCGGGGCTTCCTCCTGCGGGTTTCGGCCTGATTCTACGCGACGGGGGGCAGGGCTCGAAGCGCGGCGCACCATGTTGGCGAAAAGAGGGTCATCGAAGAACGGGGCATCGAAGCGCCGGACTTAGAAAAACAACGCATCGAGGGAGAAGGCGACAGGGAAGGTGGCGCTTGCCTTGCCGCGGAGCGACGGCGACCATGGCAGGATGACGACCTTCCTGCACCGCCACGCCCTGGCCTCGATCGTCCTGGCCCAGCTCTTCGGCACCTCGCTGTGGTTCTCCGTCAACGGCGTGGGGCTGTCGCTGTCCCGGGACCTGGGCTTCAGCGAGGCCGACCTCGGCCGGCTGACGCTCACCGTCCAGGCCGGCTTCATTCTCGGCACCCTGAGCATCGCCGCCAGCGGCCTGGCCGACCGCTTCCGGGCCAGCCGCATCTTCGCCGTCTCCTGCCTGCTCGGCGCCCTGCTCAACGCGGGCTTCGTGCTGGCGGCCGACGCGCCGGTCGCCAGCCTGCTCCTGCGGTTTGCCACCGGCCTCTGCCTGGCCGGCATCTACCCCCTGGGCATGAAGCTGGTGATCGGCTGGACGCCGACCCACAAGGGCGCGGCACTGGCCTGGCTGGTCGGCATGCTCACCCTGGGGACGGCCCTGCCCCACCTGCTGCGCGGCACGACCCTGGGCCTGCCCTGGGAGTGGACGCTGCTCGGGGCCTCGCTGCTCGCCCTGGCGGGTGGGGGGATCATCCACCTGCTCGGCGACGGCCCCCACCTGCCACCGCCCGCCGGGCCCACCCGGCTGCAGGAGGGGCTGGCGGGCCTGCGCGCGCCGCGCTTCCGGGCCGTGGCCGGCGGCTACTTCGGCCATTGCTGGGAGCTCTATGCCCTGTGGATGCTGACGCCCTTCCTGGTGGCCCGTGAACTCGGGCGCCTGGGAGCCCCGATGGACCTGGTGCCCTGGCTGTCGTTCGGCGTCATTGCCCTGGGGTTCCTGGGCTGCGTGGGGGGCGGCGAACTGAGTCGCCGGCTGGGCAGCCTGTGGGTCGCGCGGCGGGCCCTGGCCACCTCGGGGCTGATCTGTCTGGCCTACCCGCTGCTGTATGGGGCACCGCCCGGCCTGCTGCTCGTGCTGCTGGGCATCTGGGGGCTCACGGTGATCGCCGATTCGCCGCAGTTCTCGGCGCTGGCCGCCGCCACGGCCCCCCACGCCCGGGTCGGCTCCACCCTGGCGGTGATGAACGCCGTGGGCTTCGCCCTGACCATCCCGGCGATCTCGCTCACCACGAGCCTGTGGGCCGCCCAAGGGGGCTGGGTCCTGTGGTGGCTGCTGCCGGGGCCGATCCTCGGGCTCTGGGCGATGCGGCGCCTTTGATGGACCGACGCGCAGCCGGGGCCGCATCAGATGCCCATGACACCCTGCCACGCGGCGCCGGCCAGCAGGCCGAGCCCGCTCCACCGGGGAGCGGGACTAGTCATCGCTCAGCCCGGCGGCCCGAAGCCGCTCCTTGAGACGCTGGTTCTCCTCGATCAGGTCGGCCGCCAGGGCGGCGAGCTCGGGCGCTGCCTCGAAGTCACGTTCCAGCTGATACAGCCGCCGGGCCCGGGTCAGGTCGCGACTGGTGAAGCGCCAGCTCGCCACATAGGGCGAACCATCGGCCAGCAGGCCGCTCTCGATGCGTTCGACGACCCACTCGACCTCGACCGAACAGGCGCGCGCCAGTTCCTCGAGCGTCAGGGTCGCCTCGTCGATCAGCTCGCCGCTGGCGATACGCTGCTGTGCCATGGCCTAGCCTCCCCTCCGCTGGCGCGGATCGAAAGCGAGCTCCCGCGCCATGGTCTCATAGAGCTCCCTCGCCCTGTCGGTATCGGCGGGGGCAGCACCACCTCGAGCTCCACGTAGAGATCGCCCGGCTCGGGCCCCGGAATCCCCCGCCCCTTCAGGCGCAAACGGCGCCCGGACTGTGAGCCGGCGGGCACCTTCACCTTCACCATCCCCGACGGCGTCGGCGTCTCGATGCTGGCGCCCAGGGCGGCCTCCCAGGGCGTGACAGGCACGCGTTGATGCACGTCACGTCCCTCGACCCGATAGCGCGGATCCGGGGTGAAGTGGATCTCCAGAAAGAGGTCTCCCGCCGGCCCCCCTCCCATGCCGGGGCCACCCTGGCCGGAGAGACGGATATGCTGGCCCGCCTTCACCCCCTTGGGGATGCGCACATTGAGGGTGTGCTCTCGGGACAGCACGCGCCCCTGGGCGTCGACCCGGGGTACCTGCAGGGTGATCGCCCGGGTAGCGCCGTGGTAGGCATCCTCGAGATCGATGACGACCTTGGCATGACGATCCTCGCCACGCATCTGATAGCCGCGGCTCCCTCGCCCTGCCCGGCCGCCCTGGCCGAACAGGTTGGCGAAGAAGTCACTGAACTCGCCGAGGTCGGCCTCCTCGAAGCCTCCCCCGCTGAACTCGAACCCTGCATCCCAGTCCGGTGGCGGCTGGAAATCCTGGCCCGACCGATACTGCTGGCCTAGCTGATCATAGGCGAGACGCTTCTCGGGATCGGCAAGCACCGCCTTGGCCTCGTTGATTTCCTGCATGCGCAGCTCGGCTTCCGGCTCCTTGCTGACGTCGGGATGATACTTGCGCGCCAGCTTGCGATACGCCTTCTTGATCTCCTCGGTCGTCGCGGTCTTCTCCACCCCGAGAACCTGGTAGTAATCCTTGAATTCCACGTGAAAGAACTCCGGCGGGAGGCCTGTCGATCCGGGCAGGATGACCCCAGCGTCACTCCTGACAGGACATCGGCGATTGACTCAAGCCTAGTCGAAGATGACCGAAGGACGAGGCCAGACACCGCCACGCGTCCCCTCGCATGCGACGTCAGCGGGCAGGTGCCTCCCGCGGCAGCGCCAGGGCGAGGGCGGCACTCGCCGCCACCAGGGCCGCCGAGACCCACAGGCAGGCGGCGAGCCCCTGGCTCTGGTAGAGCCAGCCGGAGAGCAAGGTCCCGGCGAGGCGTCCCATGGCATTGGCCATGTAGTAGAAGCCGACGTCCATTGAGACCCCGTCGGCCCGCGCATAGTGGACGATCAGGTAGCTGTGCCAGCTGGAGTTGATGGCGAAGAGCACGCCGAAGGCCAGCAGCCCTGCCACCAGCCACCCGACCTGGGCCAGGGGCAGCAGCGCCAGCAGCGCCGGCAGGCCACACAGGGCCAGGGCCCAGGCCACCGTGACGCCCCGCGTTTCGCCCCGGACCCGGCCGGTGAGGCGCGGCGCCTGGCTCTGGACGCCACCGTAGCCGATCACCCAGAGCGCCAGCAGGCCGCCCACCGTCCAGTGGCTCCAGCCGTGCTGGTCATAGAGGAACACCGGCAGGGCCACCACGAACCAGACGTCCCGGGAGGCGAACAGGCACAGCCTGGCCGCCGAGAGCACGTTGACCGCCCGCGACGTGGAGAACACTTCCGAGAATCGGGGCTTGCGTGTCTGGCGGCCGAGGTCGGCCGTCAAGCGAACCAGGGAGAGGGCCAGCACCGCGAGGAGCATCAGCGCCATCCCGATCACCGCGCCGCGGAAGCCGACCAGGGTCAGCAGCAACCCGCCGAGGAAGAAACCGGCGCCCTTGAGCGCATTCTTGGAACCGGTGAGGAGCGCTACCCAGCGATAGAGCGCGCTGCCGGCACCGGGGCTGTCCTTCGGCACCAGCACCTTCACCGCGCTCTTGGCGCTCATCTTGTTGAGGTCCTTGGCGATGCCCGAGAGCGCCTGGGCCGCCATCACCCAGGGCACCGTCAGCGAGCCCGCGGGCACCGTCAGCATGGCCAGCGCCACGACCTGCAGGGCAAGCCCCGCGTTCATGGTGCGGTTGAGCCCCAGGCGCGCGCCCAGCCAGCCGCCCACCAGGTTGGTGACCACGCCGAAGGCCTCGTAGAAGAGGAACAGCAGCGCCACCTCCAGCGGCGAGTAGCCCAGCTGGTGGAAGTGGAGCACCACCAGCATGCGCAGGGCCCCGTCGGTGAGGGTGAAGGCCCAGTAGTTGGCGGTGATCAGCAGGTACTGGCGCACCTCGAAGGGCAGCGCCTTGAGGCGCGCGGCCAGCGGGCCGACCTCACCCATGGCCCACCCGCTCACGGCCCACCGGCTCACTCCCCACCTTCAGGGCCAGCTCGACGGTGCGGTTGGCGTAGCCCCACTCGTTGTCGTACCAGGCGTAGAGCTTGAGCTGGGTGCCGCCCACCACCAGCGTGGAGAGGGCGTCGATGATCGCGCTGCGCGGGTCGGTGCGGTAGTCGATGGAGACCAGCGGGCGTGCTTCATAACCGAGGATGCCGGCCAGTTCTCCCTCGGCGGCCGCCTCGAGCGCGGCGTTGACCTCCTCCACCGTCACCTCGCGCGCGAGCTCGAAGACCATGTCGGTGAGCGAGGCGTTGGCCAGGGGCACGCGGATGGCATGGCCGTTCAGCTTGCCCTCGAGCTCCGGGAAGATCGCCGTGATCGCCCTGGCCGAACCCGTGGTGGTGGGGATCAGGCTCATGCCGCAGGCCCGGGAGCGGCGCAGGTCGGGCCTGTCCGGCGAGCTCGGGGTATCGAGGATGACCTGGGTGTTGGTGATGTCGTGCACCGTGGTCATCGAGCCGTGGCGAATGCCGAAGGTCTCGTGGATCACCTTGACCACCGGCGCCAGGCAGTTGGTGGTGCAACTCGCCGCGGTGACGATGCGGTGCGCGGCCGGGTCGAAGCGATTGTCGTTGACGCCCATCACCACGTTCAGCACGCCCTCCTCCTTCACCGGCGCACTGACCACGACCCTCTCGACGCCCTGGTCCAGGTAGGCCTGAAGCGCTTCCCGCGTCTTCATGCTGCCGGAGCACTCGAGGGTCACCCGGCAGGCGGACCAGTCGCCGTCGCCCAGCGCCCGGTGGGCGCTGAAGGCGATGCGGTGGCCGTCGATCACCAGGGCGTCCTCCTCGGCCTGGATGCCCTGTCCCGGCGACCAGTGGCCGTGCACCGAGTCGAACTCCAGCAGGTGGGCGAAGGTGGCGGCATCGCCGCCCGGGTCATTGATGCGCACGACCTCGGCCTCCCCGGCCTCGACCCGGGGCCAGAGGCTGCGCAGGGCGAGGCGGCCGATGCGACCGAAGCCGTTGATGCCGATACGGACTGTCATGGTGTCTCCTCGAGGGGTCGGGGTGCCTTAAACATATGGAATTCCATATATATAAGCCCCCCGTGTCAATCCCGTGACCGACACGGCAACGGGGACGCCGCTGGCGTCCCCGTCGATCGCTCTGCTCTCGGGGCGGCCTCGCCCTCCGCCTCAGCCGTAGCGACCGGTGATGTAGTCTTCCGTCTTCTTGGTGTGGGGGTTGGAGAACATCGTCTTGGTGTCGTTGTACTCGATGATCTCGCCCAGGTGGAAGAAGGCGGTGTAATCGGCCACTCGCGCCGCCTGCTGCATGTTGTGGGTCACGGTGATGATGGTGAACTGCTGCTTGAGCTTGTCCATCAGGTCTTCGATGGTCGCCGTGGAGATCGGGTCCAGGGCCGAGGTCGGCTCATCCATCAGGATCACGTCGGGCTGCACGGCGATGGCCCGGGCGATGCACAGGCGCTGCTGCTGGCCACCGGAGAGCGAGGTGCCGGGCTGGTGCAGCTTGTCCTTGACCTCTTCCCAGAGGCCGGCATCCCGCAGGGCCCTTTCCACCAGCTCGTCCTGGTCCGTCTTGCGGCTCACCAGGTCGTGCATTCGCGGGGCGTAGGAGACGTTCTCGTAGATCGACTTGGGGAAGGGGTTGGGCTTCTGGAAGACCATCCCCACCCGGCGGCGCAGGGCCACCTCGTCCATCTTGGCGGCGTTGACGTCGCGACCGTCCATCTCCACCAGCCCCTCGAGACGGACATTGGGGATCAGGTCGTTCATGCGGTTGAGGCAGCGCAGGAAGGTCGACTTGCCACAGCCGGACGGCCCGATCAGCGCCGTGACGTTCTTCTGGAAGACATCGATGTCGATGCCCTTGAGCGCCTGGCTCTGGCCGTACCAGAGGTTGAGGTCGCGCACGCGGATGCTCAGCTCGTGGTGGGCATCCTCGTTGCGGGTCACCGGCTGACCGGGTTCGTGACGTGACCGTTGATCACCTGACATGGGCGCAATACTCCGCTCGGCAACTTGCATGTTCATCTGAGGATATCCTGTGTCGTGTCGGTGGCTACCAACGGCGCTCGAATTTCTTGCGCAGCACCACCGCCGTGGCATTCAGGCTGATCAGGACGGCCAGCAGCACGAGGATGCCCCCGGAGGTCTTCTCGATGAAGGCCCGGTCGGGCTCGCCTGCCCAGGTGAAGATCTGCGCGGGCAGCACGGTAGCGGCCTCGGTGAAGGAGGTGGTGACGTCCGGGATGAAGGCCACCATGCCGACGATGATCAGCGGGGCCGTCTCGCCCATGGCCTGGGCCAGGCCGATGATCGAGCCGGTCATGATCCCCGGCAGCGCCAGCGGCAACACGTGGTCGCGCACCACCTGCCAGCGCGAACAGCCCACCCCGAAGGCGGCGTGGCGAATCGACTCCGGCACGCTGCGCAGCGCCGTGCGGGTGGCGATGATGATCACCGGCAGGGTCATCAGCGCCAGCGTCAGGCCACCGACCAGCGGCGAGGAGCGCGGCACGCCGAAGAAGTTGATGAAGATCGCCAGGCCCAGCAGGCCGAAGAGGATCGAGGGGATCGCCGCCAGGTTGTTGATGTTGATCTCGATGGCCTGGGTGATGCGGTTGTCCGGGGCGAACTCCTCCAGGTAGACGGCGGTCATCACGCCGATCGGGAAGGACACCGCCAGGGTCACCAGCAGGGTCAGCAGCGTGCCCATGGCGGCGGACGCGATGCCGGTGAGCTCGGGCATCTTGGAGTCGCCGCTGGTGAAGAAGGTGGTGTTGAAGCGGAGCTCGGCACGCCCCTCCTCCACCAGCCGGTCGACCACGGCCCGATCGCCGGCCTTGAGCTTGCTGTGGTGGCCCTTGAGGTACTGGTCCACCTGGCCGTCGGCGAGCACCCACTCCATGCGCGTGGTGCCCAGCAGGTCGGGATCGTCTTCCATGCGCCCGGGGATCAGGCGCAGGTAGCCGCGGCTGACCAGCGGGCGGGCCTCCTCGTTCACGGCGGCCAGGGGGATCTGGCTGGCCTGCTCGCTATAGTCCACCTGGACCTGGATCTGGGCCTGCTGGAACGCCGGCATGCCCTTGACCAGCATGTCGGCGAAGAACAGCACCAGGAACAGGCCGGCCAGCCCCAGGGCGCCCATGGAGATCCACTTCAGGCGCGCCGACTTGCGATGGCGGCGCTTCAGCTGGGCGCTGATGTCGTCGAAGGATTGACTCATCGGAACATGTCCTCGGCGTTACAGGTTGTTGACCCGGTACTTCTCGCGGAAACGGCGAATCATGATCACCGAGACCAGGTTCAGGCTCAGGGTCACCACGAAGAGCACCAGGCCCAGCGCGAAGGCGGAAAGGGTCTCGGCGCTGGCGAACTCCTGGTCGCCGGTCAGGGCGGCCACGATGCGCACCGTCACGGTGGTCATGTCTTCCAGCGGGTTGGCGGTAAGATTGGGCCGCATGCCGGCGGCCATCACCACGATCATGGTCTCGCCCAGCGCCCGGGAGACCGCCAGCAGCGAGGCGGAGATGATCCCAGGCAGTGCCGCGGGAATGACCACGTCGCGGATCGTCTCGCCCTTGGTCATGCCCAGCGCCAGCGAGCCCTGGCGCATGCTGTCGGGGACCGAGGTGATCACGTCGTCGGAGAGCGACGAGATGAAGGGGATGATCATGATGCCCATGACGATGCCGGGGGCGAGGGCGTTGTTGAAGGAGGCATCGAGCCCGAAGAAGCCGGCCACGCTGACGATGATCGGCGCCACGGTGATGGCGGCGAAGAAACCGTACACCACGGTGGGAATGCCGGCCAGCACCTCGAGCACCGGTTTGGCGAGGGTGCGCACGCGCTGGGGGGCGAACTCGGCCATGTAGATGGCCGCCAGCAGGCCGATGGGAATCGCCACCAGCATCGCCACCGCGGTGATCATGAAGGTACCGGCGAACAGCGGCACCGAGCCGAACTGGGCGGCGCTGCCCCCCTCGTCCGCACGCCCGGCGGCCTCGAGGAAGCTGGCGCCCGGATTCCAGGTCGTCCCGGTGATGAAGTCCCAGAAGTTCTGCATCTGGAAGAAGCGCAGGGCCTCGCCGATGATCGACACCAGGATGCCCAGGGTGGTGAAGATGGAGATCAGCGCGGCCCCCGCCAGCAGGAAGCGGATCACCCGCTCGATGGCCTGGCGGGCATGGAAGTCGGGGCGCACCATCAGCATGCCGATGGCCAGGCCAAGGCAGGCCACGACCAGGCTGCCGGCCAGCAGGTAGGGGGTGGGGATCTCGGCCCCGAGCAGCAGCATCAGGAAGCCGCCGACGGCACTCACCACCAGGGCGGGGCCTGCCGTGGCCAGCACGGTGAACCAGGCATACTGGTCGGGCTGGGCGTACATGGCCGTGCCGCCGGCCCGCACCCGGGTCGCCTTGGCACGCCCGAGGAAGAAGGCTATCAGACCCAGCAGCAGCAGGGCGCCGCCGAAGATGGCGATTATCTGGTTGGTCTGCATAGGAATCTCTCGAATGAATGCATACGCCGGCGGGCCGCGGACGGCCTTGCCTGACGAAACGTGAACCGGCCGGCAGCGTCTGGCTGCCGGCCGGGCGAGACAAGAGGGGCCAGCGTTATTTCAGGTCGGCCAGCTCGATCGTCTCGTGGCTCTCCACGACCTGACGCGCCTCCTCGCGCGTCTCCTGCGGCGCCGGAATGAGGCCAATGCCCTTCAGGTAGCCCAGGTCACCGATCATCATCTCGCTCATGAACATCTTGGCGTAGGCGTCCATGGCCGGCACCTCGTCGGCGTGCTGGTTCTTCACGTAGAAGAACAGCGAGCGCGATACCGGGTACTCACCGCTGCCGATGGCATCCGGCGTCGGCGCGACACCGTCGATGCTGGACCCGATCAAGGTGTCGGCATTTTCCTCGAGAAAAGAGTAGCCGAAGATGCCAAAGGCATCGGTATTCTCGGCCAGGCGCTGGACGATCAGGTTGTCGTTCTCGCCGGCATCGATGAAGGCGCCGTCGGTGCGGATGTCGGTGTAGCCCTCACCGCCGTAGGCCTCCATGTCCTCGGACGCGGCTTCCATCACCAGTTCCTCGAAGGCATCACGGGTGCCGGAGGTGGTGGGTGGGCCGTAGACGGCGATCTCACGCGCCGGCAGGGCGTCGTCGATCTCGCTCCACTGGGTGTAGGGGTTGTCGACCAGTTCGCCCTCCACCGGCACCTGGGCGGCGAGCGCCAGAAAGATCTGCTCGCGGGTGACGTCCATCGCCTCGTTGGTGCTGGACTGGGCGAAGGCGATGCCGTCGTAGCCAATGAAGGCCTCGGTGATGTCGGTGACGCCATTCTCGGCACAGCGCTCGAACTCGGAGGGCTTCATGCGACGCGAGGCGTTGGTGATGTCCACAGTGTCGTCACCCACGCCGTTGCAGAACAGGCGCAGACCACCACCGGAACCGGTGGACTCGATGACCGGCGTCGGGTAATCGGTGGTGGCACCGAACTCCTCGGCCACGTAGCTGGCGAACGGATAGACGGTGCTGGAGCCGACGATGCGGACCTGCTCGCGAGCCTGGGCAACACCGGTAACGCCGATGACGGCGGCAGCGATGACGGTGGTCTTGAGGATGCGATTCATGGAGCGATCTCCTGATTGGGGCAGTGAGCAACCTTCGCGACACACACGATGCCCCAGGAAAGTGACAGCTTCATGACACGTTGCGAGAAACCTCCGTCATCTCATCGCCTGACCGGTTCAGCGGGGTTCCGCCTGCGCGGCCCGCCAGCACTCGGAAGCCGATGTTGCCGAGGGTGGCGGCGACCAGCATGGTCAGCACCATCGGCCAGGCGCTGTCGACCTCGAAGGCCCCCACCAGCATCCCCGCGAGCGCCCCACTGGAGAACTGCAGGGTGCCCTGCAGGGCCGCGGCGGTGGCGCTCATGTGGTGGAAGTGATCCAGCAGCGAGGAGATGGCGTTGGGGGCCACCAGTCCGATGGTGCCGGCGAACAGCATGACCAGCGGGACCAACGTCCAGAGTGACGCCAGGCCGGTTGCCACCATCAGCACGAGCCCCGAGGTGGCCACCAGCTGGATGCCCAGCCCCAGACGCAGGTTCTGCTGGGGACTGCGACGGCGCAGCAGGCGGATGTTGAGACGGTTGGACGCCGCCATGGTGACCACGTTGGCGCCGAAGACGACGGGATAGAGCGCCGGCGACAGGCCGAAATGGTCCAGGTAGAGGAAGGGCGAGGCGGTGATGAAGGCGAACAGCCCGGCGAAGGACATCGAGGCCGCACAGATATAGCCCATGCCCTCGCGATGGCGCAGCACGCTGGCGTAGTTCGACAGGACCTGGCCGAAGGAGGCCGAGGGACGATCCGCGGCCCTTGTCTCGGGCAGCTGGGTCCCCATCAGCCAGAACAGGAAGGCGGCGTAGACCGCCAGGAAGACGAAGATCAGCCACCAGTCGGCGAGATAGAGCAGACCGCTGCCCACCGCCGGGGCCGCCAGTGGCGCCAGCATCATGATCATCGCCATGGTCGACATGACCTTGGCCGCCTCGCGACCCTGGAAGCAGTCGCGCACGATGGCGGCGGAGTTGACCACGCAGGCGCCGCCGCCGAGAGCCTGCAGGAACCGCCAGGCCAACAGTTCGGGCAGCGTGTCCACCGTGGTGATGGCCAGGCTCGTCACCATGAAGGCCACCAGCCCGCCGAGCAGCACCGGCTTGCGCCCCACGCGGTCGGAAAGCGGCCCGAACAGCAGCTGGCCGAGGGCGAAACCGGCCAGGAAGGCGCTGAGCGACATCTCGGTGTGATGGATGCTGGCGCCGACCGAGTCCGCCAGCGCCGCCATGGCGGGCAGGTAGGCATCGATGGCGAAGGGGGCCAGGGCCGTGTTGGCGGCGACCAGCAGGGCCACGCGTCGCGAGTTCAGGGTCAAGGCGCCTCCCCACGGAGTCTGTGAAGAAAAAGATAGAGGGCTAATGATAACCGAAAACCCGACCAGTGGCCCGACCGCCTATATTCACCCATCCTGCCTTGCTAAAGTGAACGCCACGACAACCGGAGGGACCCTCACCATGGCAGACGACCTGCTTTCACAACTCAAGGCCATGACCACCGTGGTGGCCGATACCGGCGACCTCGAGGCGATCCGACGCTTCTCGCCCACCGACGCCACGACCAACCCGTCGCTGATCCTGCAGGCGGCCCAGCACGAGGCACGCCGGGCACGGCTGGCCGAGATCGCCCGCCATGCCACCGACATCGACGATGCCCTCGACACCGTGGCCGTGGAGATCGGCAGCGAGATCAGTGAACTCGTCCCGGGGTACGTGTCCACCGAGGTCAGCGCGCGCCTCTCCTTCGACACCGACGCCACCCTGGCCCGGGCCCGCTCGCTGGTCGAGCGCTACGCTCGCCATGGGGTCGGCCCCGAGCGGATCCTGGTCAAGGTCGCGGCGACCTGGGAAGGGATTCGCGCCGCCCGGATCCTGGAGCGCGAAGGCATCCACACCAACCTCACCCTGCTGTTCAGCTTCGCCCAGGCCCAGGCCTGTGCCGATGCCGGCGTCACCCTTGTGTCGCCCTTCGTCGGGCGGATCCTCGACTGGCACAAGGCCCAGGACCCCGAGGCCGACTTCGCCGGCGACCGCGACCCGGGCGTGCAGTCGGTCAGGCGCATCTACGAACACTTCAAGGGCCACGGCTACGAGACCATCGTGATGGGCGCCAGCTTCCGCAATGCCGGGGAGATCATCGCCCTGGCGGGATGCGACCGCCTGACCATCTCCCCCCAGTTGCTGGAGGAGCTGGCCGGCACCACCGGCCCGCTGGAGCGTCGCCTCAAGCCGCTGGATGCCGAGACCCGGGCGCCGGAACCGCTGGACGAGGCCGAGTTCCGCTGGGCGATGAACGAGGACGCCATGGCCACCGAGAAGCTGGCCGAGGGCATCCGCAAGTTCATGGCCGACCAGCGCAAGCTGGAGACGCTGCTGGGAGAACTCAGGAAGGGATGACCGCCCGTGGCGGCCGGTGACCTCGCCGCAGGCGGCGAGAGGAAGAACGGCCGCGACCGACCGGGCAGGTTCAGGAAGCGGACCCTAGGAGCCGTGGGAGGCGGCCTGCTGGGCCTCAAGCATCTCCACCAGCGGCTGGAATTCCTCGCGATTATGCTCGTTGAGGCGCATCAGGATGCGATGCGCCTCGAGCACCCGCTGGCGGGTCTCCTCCACGTCGGTGGGGATCGTGGGAAGGTCGCAGAGCTCGCGGGCCTCGGTGATCGGTGCCTCCACCAGGGTGAAGATGCGCGAGAACCCCATGACGTCCAGCATCCGCAGGACATCGGGGTTGTCGGCGATGATGGTCGGGCGCTCGCTGACCCGCCCCTGCACCGCCATGGCCACCTTGGCGAGAAACCCCAGCGCGGTGGAATCCACGTTGGTGGTATCCCGCAGGTCGATGATCAACGTCTCGAGCCCCGGCGTCTCGGCGAGCTGTCGGGCCTGGCGGTCCAGGGTGGCGCAGAGCGTCAGGCGAACGTCGCCACACAGCTTGAGGACGAAGACCCCCGAGTCGAACGCCGCCTTGATGCGACCTTCATGGTTTATCATTGCCGAATCCGCTCAACTTCATGATCGTCAGGTCGTCTGGCAGTTCCTCGTGACCCGGGGCGCTCTGGGCGACGACTTCATCATCATCCGCCAGGTGCTCCAGCGCAAGGCTGCCACGTAGATCCTCCAGCGTCTCGCTGGCCAGGACCCGCCGCTCAAGTTCCTTGAGCCGCCCATCCAGCGTATCCCCCGGCAGGCACTCCAGTATGCCATCCGAACAGAGCCACAGCCCGAACTCCGCCGGCAGCGGACAGCCCAGGCTCGGGTAGTCGACATCGGGGAAGAGTCCGACCGGCATGCCCTCGCCGGGCAGCGCCTGCACCTCGCCCTCGGCCACCAGGAGGGGCATGGGCAGCTGGGCGCCGAGGGAATAGTGGAGATAACGACGCTGATGGTCAATGACCCCCACGAACAGGGTCGCATGCTTGCCGATGCCGGCATCCAGCAGCTCGCGATTGAGCGCCGCCAGCCAGCGGGCCGCCAGGCGCTCGGGGTGCCGGCCGTCCCACTCCTGCTGCCAGCGATTGGAGAGGTACTTCAGCAGCACGGTGACGAAGGCCGAGGACGCCCCGTGGCCGGAGACGTCGGCGAAATAGAAGAGGCTGTAGCGCTCATCGAAGCGCTGGAAGTCGAGGAAGTCCCCGGAAAGATACAGCGAGGGGGCCAGCCAGTAGTCGAAGGTCACGCCGCCCACGCTCTGCGGGCGCGGCGGCAGGAGCTTGCGCTGGATCTGCCCCCCGGCCTGCTGGTCGAGGCGCAGCATCGCGAGATGGGTTTCCAGGCTCTCGTTGAGTTCCTCGAGGTTCTCGTTGAGGTGGGCCAGCCGTTCCCGGTCGCGCTCGCGCTCCGCGGCCAGCCGATGCACCTCGATGGCCTTGCCGATCATGCGCCGCAGCAGCGGCCCGTGGCGCAGCGGATCGATGATGTAATCCACCAGACCCGCATCCACAGCCCTCAGCAGTTCGGCGTCCTGGCGCTCGTCGCTGACCACCAGGGTCGGCACCGAGGCGGCCAGTCGCTCCCAGTCGCCATGGGACACCGCGCGCGCATGGGCCACGATCAGCGCCGTTCCCGGCGGCAACTCCTCCACGCCATCGGCGGCATACACCGCCAGGCCGTCACGGGCGATGGTCTGGGCCAGGGCGTCACGCTCGGGCCCCGGCACATCGATCACCCCGATCAGTTGCTTGGCTGATGACATGCTGTCAGGGCCTCATTCGGCGAAGGCGTCGTCGAAGTCCGCATCATCGAATTCGAAGTCGTCGCTGGCGAAGGGGTCCGCGCCCATCTCGCCATCCTGGACCTCGAAGCGACGCTGCTGCAGCCAGGTATCGCGGATGAAGCTGTAACGGTCGCCGCTGATCAGCGCCTCCTGGTCGAGCAGCCCCGCCCGGGCATCGATCACCCGGAGGGCGGTGAGGCTGACACGCACCTTGTCCTCCTCGATGTAGGTGGTCGGGTAGGTATACATGTCCGCCGGCAGGCCCGCGGTATCGCGCACCGTGCTCGGGCCGAGCAGGGGCAGCACCAGGTAGGCGCCCTCCCCCACGCCCCAGGCGCCGAGCGTCTGGCCGAAGTCCTCCTCGCGACCGGTGATCTCCATCCGGGTGGCGATGTCGAACAGGCCACCGATGCCCAGTGTGCTGTTGATCAGGAAGCGACCGGTGGCCACGCTCGCGTTGGTGCCCTTGCCCTGCAGCAGGCTGTTCAGGGCGGTGCGGATCTCGCCGAGGTTGGAGAAGAAGTTGCCCACGCCGTTCTCCACCGGATCCGGCGTGATGAAACGGTAGCCCCGGGCGGCCGGCTTGAGCGCGTAGCGGTCGACCACGTCGTTGAAGGCGAACACCTTGCGGTTGAAGCCCTCCCAGGGATCGTCCGGATGACGCTCCCGCATCTCGCCGCTGCTGGCACAGCCCGCCATCACCCCCAGCGACAGCAGCAGGGCACCACGCCCCGCCCACTTCGTCATACGTCGTTTCATCGGCACGATCGCCTCCCTGCGGATACTGTCATGACGCTCATTGGCGACGCACCACCACACTGCCGGCACTGTAGCCCGCGCCGAAGGAACAGACCACCCCCAGCGCGCCGGGCGCCAGGTCGTGCCGGTGCAGGTGAAAGGCAATGATCGAGCCCGCGGAGCTGGTGTTGGCGTAGCGATCGAGGATGATCGGCGCCTGATCGGGGTCCGGATCATGCCCCAGCACGCGCCGGGCGATGAGGTCATTCATGTGACGGTTGGCCTGGTGCAGCCAGAGCCGCGAGAGGTCGGCGCCGATCAGCTCGAGGCTCGCCAGGTGATCGGTGATCAGCGCCGCCACCAGCGGACAGACCTCCTTGAAGACCCGCCGCCCCTCCTGGACGAAGAGCTTGTCGATGGCCTGGGGATCGCTGTCGGTGACCCGGTTGAGGAAGCCGGCATTGTTGCGGATGGCGTTGGAGAAACGGGTCACGAGCCGCGTGCCGAGGATCTCGAAGCGCTCTTCGGCGGCGGCCACCTCCTCGCTCTCCAGCACGATGGCGGTGCAGGCATCCCCGAAGATGAAGTGGCTGTCGCGGTCCCGGAAGTTGAGGTGCGCCGAGCAGATCTCCGGGTCGACCACCAGCGCGCGCCGGACGCTGCCCGCGCGGATGGCGTTGGCGGCAGTCTCGATGGCGAAGGTCGCCGAGCTGCAGGCGACGTTCATGTCGAAGGCATAGCCACCCGCGCCCAGCGCCGCCTGGAGCTCCACCGCCACCGCCGGATAGGGCCGCTCCAGGTTGGAACAGGCCACGATCACCAGCTCGATCTGCTCGGCGGCGACGCCCGCGGCCTCCAGCGCCTGATTCGCCGCGGCCAGCCCCATCTCGCACTGGATGGAGGGCGCATCGTTGACGCGCTCCGGCAGCCGGGGACGCATGCGCTCGGGGTCGAGGATCCCCTCGGCATCCAGCACATAGCGGCTGTGGATGCCCGAGGCCTTGACGATGAACTCGGTACTGGAGTGCGCAAGCGGCTCCCGCTCCCCGGCGGCGATGGCCTCGGCATGGCGCGCGTTCTCGGCATCCACCCAGGCATTGAACGAGGCCACCAGGGCCGCGTTGTCGATGGTGTGCTCCGGGGTGTAGAGCCCCGTGCCGGTGATCACTACCTGGCTCATGCCGTCCTCCCTGTGAGTTCTGCCCAGCGTTTCTCGAGGCGTTTGGCGGAGACCGGAAACTTCGTGCCCAGCTGCTGGGCGAAGAGGGAGACCCTGAGTTCCTCGATCCACCAGCCGAATTCCACCAGGGCCGGGTCCTCCACCCCGCCGCGCCGTTCGCTCTCGCGACGGGCCGCCAGGCGCGCCTCGAAGTCCTGGACCTCCTGCATCTGCATCTGGTCGCGCATGCGCTCCCGCGGCGCCTTCTCCAGGCGAATCAGGGCCGCTTCCATGTAGCGGGGATACTCCTCGAGCCACTCGCCGGCCTCGCTGACGAAGCCGGGGTGCACGAGGCGCTGCATCTGGGCCTTGAGGTCACTGTACACCAGCGCCAGCGCCAGGTTCAGGTTGCCCTTCAGCGCCTTGGTCACGGCCAGGTGACCCTTGAGCGCCTGCTCCAGGGTCGCCACCAGGGCCTCGGCCCGGGGCAGCAGATCGTCGCGGGTGGCCTCGAGCCTCGCCTGGAGCTCGTCGCGGGAGCGCGGCAGCGGGTCGGTGGCCATCACCTGGCGAAAGACCGCCGCCACCACGTCCTCGACCAGCACCCGCTTGCCGCCCACCTTGGCGAACAGCAGCGCGCAGGTCGACAGCCCCTTCAGCCGCTCGATGGCCCGTGCCTGCTCGGGCAGCTGGTCCATGGCGGCCTGCACCACGCCCGCGCGATGGGCCTCGCGGGCCTTGTCGGGATGGTCGAACAGCTCGACCCGGAAGGCCTCCCTGTCCGGCACCAGGGCGGGATAGGCCTCCACCCGGATACCGGCCTGGGTGGTGACCCGGGACTCGGGCAGCGGCGTCTCGGGCAGGGCCTCGAGCTCGCCCTCGTCGCTGGCCTGGACGGCCAGGGCCCGGGCGCCCTCGCCCGCGGCCGCCTCGAAGCGGCGCTCCAGTTCGCGGGCATCACGGCCCTGGCCCAGGGTCTCGCCCTGATGGTCCACCACCCGCAGGTTCATCACCAGGTGGGGCTCGAGGGAGTCGGTGCGCCAGTCGTCGGGATGGAGGCGGACGCCGGCCTTGCGGCGCAGGAATTCCCCCAGCGCCTCGGTGAGGGGGATGTCGTCCGGCGTCATGGCCTCCAGGGCGGCGTCCACCCAGTCGGGAATCGGCACCACCTGGCGCCGGACCGCCTTGGGCAGCGACTTCATCAGGGCGATGCACTTCTCGCGCAGCAGGCCCGGCACCAGCCACTCCAGCCGGGCCAGGGGCAGCTGGGGCAGCATGGCAGCCGGCACGGTGAGCGTCACGCCGTCATCGGGGGCGCCGGGCTCGAAGTGGTAGGCAAGCGGGTAGCGCACCCCGTTCAGCGTGAGCTCGTCCGGATAGTCGGCCTGGGTGACCTCGCCGGCCTCCCGAGCCAGCAGGGCCGAGCGGTCGAACTTGAGGATGTCGGGGTTCTCGACCTCGGCCTTCCTGCGCCAGGCCTCGAAGCCCTTGCCGTTGACGATATCGGCGGGGAGCCGCTCGTCGTAGAAGGCGAAGAGGGTCTCCTCGTCGACCAGGATGTCCCGCTTGCGGGCACGGTCCTCGAGGTCCTCGACCTCCTCCACCAGCGCGCGATTGTGGGCGAAGAAGTCGCCGCGGGTCCTGAATTCGCCCTCGACCAGCGCGCGCCGGATGAACAGCTCCCGGGACAGCACCGGATCGATCGGGCCGAAGTTGACCTTGCGCCCCGTGACGATGGGCAGGCCGAACAGGGTGACCTGCTCCGTCGCCACGACCTGGGCGCGCTTCATCTCCCAGTGGGGCTCGGCATGGGAGCGCTTCACCAGGTGGCCGGCCACCGGCTCGATCCACTGGGGCTCGATCCGGGCGACGGTGCGGGCGAAGAGCTTGGTCGTCTCCACCAGCTCGAACGCCATCACCCACTTGGGCGACTTCTTGGCGAGCCCCGAGCCCGGATGGACCAGGAACTTGCGGTTGCGCGCCCCCAGGTACTCGCGCTGCTCGGTGAGCAGGCCGAGATTAGAGAGCAGCCCGGTGAGCAGCGCCTTGTGCAGGGTCACGGCGTGCTCCCGGCGGGCCTGCCGACGGGCCTTGTCGTCCTCGTGCGGGCCCTGGATCGGGCTCGGGGCCGGCGGCGGAACCTCGATGTCCATGTCGCGCAGCAGCTGGCGCAGCTGGCGGAAGGTGTCGTGCCACTCGCGCAGGCGCAGGTAGTTCAGGTAGTGATCCTTGCACCAGCGGCGCAGCCGGTTGCCGGAGAGCTCCTCCCGGGCGGCCTCGAAGCCGTGCCAGAGGTTGAGCAGGGCCACGAAGTCGGACTCCGGGTCGTGCCAGCGGCGGTGGGCCTGGTCGGCGGCCTGGCGCTTGTCGGCCGGGCGGTCGCGGGGATCCTGGACCGCCAGGCCGGCGACCACGATCAGCACCTCGCGAAGCCCCCCCTGCTCGGCCCCGGCCAGCACCATGCGGGCCAGGCGCGGGTCGATGGGCAGCCGGGCCAGCTTGCGCCCCAGCGGGGTCAGGCGGTTGCCCGCGTCGACCGCGCCGAGCTCGAAGAGCAGCCGAAAGCCGTCGGTGATGAAGCGCGAATCCGGCGGGTCGACGAAGGGAAAGGCCTCGATGTCACCGAGCTTGAGCGACAGCATCGAGAGGATCACCGAGGCCAGGTTGGTGCGGCGGATCTCGGGGTCGGTGAATGCGGGCCGGGCGAGGAAGTCCTCCTCCTCGTAAAGACGGATGCAGACGCCTTCGGCCACGCGACCGCAGCGCCCCTTGCGCTGGTCGGCGCTGGCCTGGCTGACCGGCTCGACCGGCAGGCGCTGGATCTTGGCCTTGTAGCTGTAGCGGCTGATGCGGACCAGCCCCGGGTCGATCACGTAGCGGATGCCCGGCACGGTCAGCGAGGTCTCCGCGACGTTGGTGGAGAGCACGATGCGCCGCCCCGCGTGGGGCGCGAAGACCCGGTTCTGCTCGGCGTTGGAGAGCCGCGCATAGAGTGGCAGGATCTCGGTGCCGCGCAGATCGGCCCGGCGCAGGGTGTCGGCGGTCTCGCGGATCTCCCGCTCGCCGGGCAGGAACACCAGGATGTCGCGCGGCCCGTGGAACCAGCGCTTCTCGCGCTCGACCTGCTCGATCTCCTCCACGGCATGGAGGATGCCCTCCTGCAGGGTGCGGTCCTCCTCGTCGTCGTCATGGCGCACCAGGGGCCGGTAACGCACCTCCACCGGGTAGGTCCGGCCGGAGACCTCCACCACCGGCGCCGGCCGATCCTGGCCCTGGGCATCCCGGTGGCCGAAGTGCGCCGCGAAGCGGTCGACGTCGATGGTCGCCGAGGTGATGATCACCTTGAGGTCGGGCCGCCGCGCGGTGAGACGCTTGAGGTAGCCGAGCAGGAAGTCGATGTTGAGGCTGCGCTCGTGGGCCTCGTCGATGATGATCGCCTCGTACCGCCGGAGGTCCGGATCGCGGCGCGTCTCGGCCAGCAGGATGCCGTCGGTCATCAGCTTGACGAGGGTGTCGTCGCTGCTCTGGTCGGTGAAGCGCACCTGGTAGCCGACCTGGTCGCCCAGCGGGGCCTCGAGCTCCTCGGCCAGGCGCGTGGCCACCGACCGGGCCGCCAGGCGGCGCGGCTGGGTGTGGCCGATCAGGCCGCGACGCCCGAGGCCCAGCTCCAGGCAGAGCTTGGGCAACTGGGTGGTCTTGCCCGAGCCGGTCTCGCCGGCGACCACCACCACCTGGTGCTCCTTCAGGGCCGCGAGGATATCCTCGCGGCGCTCGGCCACCGGCAGCGACGTCGGGTACTCGAGCGTGACCGGCCGAGACCTGCGTCGCTCCACCAGCTGTCGCGAGCGCTCGAGCGAGTGGCGGACCTCGGCGAGGCCCCGGTCCACGGGCTTGCCCTCCTTCAGCCGACGGCGCAGGCCGCGCAGTCGCTTCTCGAGGGGGGCGACGTCGCGCAGCAGGACGTCATCGAGGGCACGGGTCAGGGCATCAAGCTCGGCGGCATCCTCGGCCTGGGCGGCGGGGGCCTGGCGGGTCTCGGTGGTCACGGTATCGACGGTCGGCTCCGGGTCACGGTCGGCATAAGATGGCCCGCGCGGGAGTCCCGACGCGGGCCCTGCATTGTAACGCCGAGGCCGTGACCGCGCCTAATCGTCGCCATCAGCCACGGCGGGGGCAGCGCGTGCTGCCGGGATCATTGCCCAAGGCGTTCATGCCCGTCGTCACGCAGCTGGCGGCGCAGGACCTTGCTGAACGTGTCAGCGTCTTGGGCAGCGCGGGCTGCCGGGATCATTGTCCAAGGCGTTCCTGCCCATCGTCACGCAGCTGGCGGCGCAGGACCTTGCTGAACGTGTCAGCGTCTTGGGCAGCGCGGGCTGCCGGGATCATTGTCCAAGGCGTTCCTGCCCATCGTCACGCAGCTGGCGGCGCAGGACCTTGCTGAACGTGTCAGCGTCTTGGGCAGCGCGGGCTGCCGGGATCATTGTCCAAGGCGTTCCTGCCCGTCGTCACTCAGCTGGCGGCGCAGGACCTTGCTGAACGTGTCAGCGTCTTGGGCAGCGCGGGCTGCCGGGATCATTGTCCAAGGCGTTCCTGCCCATCGTCACGCAGCTGGCGGCGCAGGACCTTGCCCACGTTGGTCTTGGGCAGCTCGTCGCGAAACTCGATGAACCTCGGCACCTTGTAGCCGGCGAGCTCCTTCCGGCACCAGGTGCGAAGGGTCTCGGCGTCGAGCTCCGCGTCGCGGGACACCACGAACAGCTTGATGGCCTCGCCAGTGGCCTCGTCCGGCACCCCCACGGCCGCCGACTCCACCACCCCCGGATGGGCGGCCACGACATCCTCGATCTCGTTGGGATACACGTTGAAGCCCGAGACCAGGATCATGTCCTTCTTGCGATCCACGACGCGGATGTAGCCATCCGGCTGGAGCACGGCGATGTCGCCGGTACGGAACCAGCCCTGCGCGTCGATCGCCTGGGCGGTCTCGTCCTCACGCTGCCAGTAGCCCTTCATCACCTGGGGGCCCCGCACGCAGAGCTCACCCGCGGCGCCGTAGGGCGCATCCAGGCCATCGGCATCCACCACCTTCACCTGGGTCCCCGCCACCGGCTTGCCGATGGTGCCCAGCTGGATGGCATCCACGGGGTTGAAGCTGACGATGGGCGAGGTCTCGGTCAGGCCGTAGCCCTCGGCCACCTGACAGCCGGTGACCTCCTCCCAGTGCTTGGCAGCGGCACGGGTCAGGGCCATGCCGCCGGAGATGGTCAGGTGGAGCCTCGAGAAGTCGAGCCGGCGGAAGTCCTCGCGATCGCAGAGGGCATTGAACAGGGTGTTGAGCCCGATGAAGCCCGTGAAGTCCACCCCCTTGAGGGTCTTGACGAAGCCGTCCAGGTCCCGGGGATTGGGGATCAGCACCGAGTGATTGCCGGTCTCCATCATGAACAGGCAGTTCACCGTGAAGGTGTAGATATGGTAGACGGGCAGCGGTGCGATGATGGTCTCGGCCCCCTCCATCAGGGCCGGGCCGATGGCCTGGCGAGCCTGCAGCATGTTGGCCACCAGGTTGCGGTGGGTCAGCATGGCTCCCTTGGCTAGCCCCGTGGTGCCGCCGGTGTACTGGAGGGCGGCGATGTCGTCGGGGCCGCGGCTCACCTCGCGGTGCCGATGCCTGGCCCCGGCCGAGAGGGCCCTGCGGAAGGCGGTGGCGCCGGGCAGCGAGAAGGCCGGCACCAGCTTCTTGACGTGCTTCACCACGGCATTGATCAGCGGGCGCTTCGGGAAGGGGTGCAGGTCGCCGAGCGAGGTGACCACCACATGCTGGATGTCGGTAAGCGCGAGGATCCGCTCGAGCTTGTCGGCCATGTTGGCCAGGATCACGATCGCCCGGACCCCGGAGTCCCGGAACTGGTGGGTCATCTCGCGCTCGGTGTAGAGCGGGTTGGTATTGACCACCACCAGGCCCGCCCGCAGTGCGCCGAACACGGCCACGGGGAACTGCAGCACGTTGGGCAGCTGGATGGCGATGCGGTCACCGGGCTCGAGGTCGGTCTCCTGCTGCAGCCAGGCCGCGAAGTGGCCGGAGAGGCGGTCGAGCTCGGTGTAGCTCAGGACCTGCCCCATGCAGCTGAAGGCCGGCTTGTCGCCGAAGCGCGCCACGGAGGCGTGGAAGACGTCCATCACCGAAGCGTAGTCGTCGAGATGCTCGAGGGGCTGGCCGGTCAGGATGGCGGGCGTGGCGTTCTCGCTCATGGGCAATCTCCATGCTGCGGCCAATATCGGCATCGGCCTTGTTGTTATCCGGGCTCACCATATACCAGCGACTTCACGACTGTAAAACGAACGATTGAAACTTACGTTTTATAGCGGGCCTGGATCACGCCGCCCTGCCACACCAGCAGTTCGCCCGGCGCCATGCGAATCCACTCCTCGTTGTCGGTGAGCGGTTCGGTGGCGATCACCGAGACCACGTCGTCGGCCGTGGTGTGTTCGGCGAAGTTCACCGTCAGCTCGGCATCCGACAGGCTCGCCCTACCGAAGGGCGCACGCCGGGTGATGTGCGCCAGCTTGGTGGAACAGAAGGTGTAGAGGTAGTCGCCGTCGGCCAGCAGCAGGTTGAAGACCCCCAGGCCGCGCAGCCGTTCGCAGAGCCCGTGGAGGGTCGCCCAGAGGGCATGGCGCTGCTCGTCGTCGGCCGGGGGCTCGGGAAAGGCGCCGCGCAGCTCGCCCAGCAGCCAGCAGAAGGCGTGCTCGCTGTCGGTGCTGCCCACCGGGCGGTAGAAGGAGTGCGGCAGGGCCTGCCAGTCGGCCAGCTGGCCGTTGTGCGCATAGCACCAGGGACGGCCCCACATCTCGCGCACGAAGGGGTGCGTGTTGGCCAGGCGCACCTGGCCGACGTTCGCCTGGCGGATGTGGCTGATGACGATGTTCGACTTGATGGGGTAGTCGCAGATCAGCCGGGCGATGGGTGAATGTACCGAGGGGTGCGGGTCACGGAAATCCCGATAGCCGCCTTCCTCGTAGAAGGCGATGCCCCAGCCATCGCGATGCGGTCCGGTCCCGCCCCCCCGGTGCAGGAAGCCGGTAAAGCTGAAGCAGATATCGGTGGGCACATTGGCACTCATGCCCAGTAGCTCACACATGGGGTTCCTCCCGGCGTAGGGGGCGCCGCGCACGGCGGCGCCGGATCAGGCGGATAACCAGCAGCAGCAGGACCAGCGCCGCCACCGCCGCCCACAGGCGCGGATCGCGACGATGCTCCTGCCACAGGCGCTCCAGCCCAGGCCAGCCCGCCTGCCAGAGGTCCCGGGCCGCCTCGGGCATTCGGTTGACCATCTCGACGAAACGGTCGGCGGCGCGCTCGGCCGCGGTCTCGGGCGGCGGCAGGGAGGTGCCGCCCTCCTCGTCGAACGACTCGGTGGCGAGGGTCGGTCCGGCCACGTCGGCCACCTCGATCCCGAGGCGGCCATCGGGATTGAGCACCAGACGCGGCAGGGAGAGCGTCCGACGCTCGCCGTCGAGGTCGATCGTGGCCTCCAGCAGCAGGGGCAGGCTCAGCGACTCATCGAGGTCAGGCAGGTCGAGGTGCCAGCGCGCGTCTCCCACCGCATCCGCCTCCAGGCGTTCGCCCTGCAGCTCGCCGTGGATCCGGGTGTTGTTGCGGTTCAGCCGCGGATGCTCGGCCGCCAGCACCACCCACCCGGCCTGCGGCCGGTGGACGGCCCCGATGGCCGGCAGCACGTTCACGGCCTGGACCCGCTGACGACGGAACCCCTGCCCCTCGGCGCGGATCACCAGGCGGGCGTTGCCGGTCAGCGCCGGCGCCGGCAGGCGGCCGCGGAAGCGGCCGGAATCGGGCTCGAGCGTGACCCGGGACTGCACCTTGCCCCGGGAATCCTGCAGCGAGACCGACAGGGAGAGATCCTCGAGGCCGCCACCGGCGGGCTCACCGTCGTGCTCCACCCAGGCCTCCACCGGGACATCGAAGCCCAGGTAGAGGGTGGTCGGCAGATCGGCGGTGCGCAGGTGCCGTGAAGAGGCGACGTTGACGCGGCTCTCCTCGCCCACGAGGCCTTCCAGGCGCCACTCGCCGGCCAGGGGCTCAGGCACCCGGATCAGGTCGAAGCGCGGCTCCACTTGCCAGCGGATGTCGGCGGGGGCGTCCTCGGCCCGATAGCGGGTGCCGTCCGGGGCGACCAGGGTCAGGGGAGCGTCGTCGGGCCCATGGAAGACCAGTGCCGAGAAGGTCTCCACGCCCTCGTCGATGACGAAACGCCCCTCGTCCAGGGGGACCTGATCGGCGGGGAAGATACGCTCGACGATGTCCAGGAAGGCTCCCAGCAGGCTCTCGGGACTCTCCGCCAGCGCCGCCAGGCCACCCGTGGTCTGGGCCAGCCGCTCCACCAGGGCCAGGTCGGCCTCCTCGGAGAAGGCGATGGCATGGACCGCCACGCCCTGTGCGGCGAACTCGGCGGCGCGCTCGTCCATCAGGCGGCGACGGGAGGCGGCATCGATGTCGGGCTTGGCGCCTCGGGTCGGCGACAGGTCGATCATGCCGTCGGTAAGCAGCACCAGGTGGCGCCAGCCGTCGGCCTCCGCCCTGGCCGCCTCGTTCAGCGCCGCCTCGATGTCGGTGTATTGCTGGTAGGCCTGCAGCGCCGGCGGCAGGGCCAGGGCCTGCCGACGCCAGTCGGCATCCACCTCGCCCAGGGGGAGGGGGTTGTCGACCGTCTCGCCGAAGGTCCAGACGCCGGCCCGGGCGCCACTCGGCAGCAGCGCCACCAGCATGTCGAGGGCGCTCACGGCCAGCCGGTCGGGGTCGTTCTCCCGCATGCTGCCGGACACATCGACCACCACCCGGACGTCCGGTCGCTCCTCATTGACCTGGGCCGCGAGCGGACCGGCCCAGAGCCACAGGGCCATGCCCACGGCCACCAGGCGGGGCCACCAACCTATGCCATCCGTGCCATACCCGCCCATCGGGGCTCCTTAGCCGATCACCGGCTCCTGGCGCTCGCCACTGCCGCCGCGGCGGCTCGCGGGCGCCTCATCATGCATGTCCACGTAGTCATCATCACCGGGGGCCTGGCGATGGCGTCCGCGCCACCACAGCAGCAGCCCCAGCACGCCCCCGAGCCCGGCGCCCACCGCGACCAGCAGGGCCGCCGGCAGGAAGGTCTCGCGGTTCTGCTCGAGGAAGGCCACGGCCGCCACCACCACCGCCGGGGCGAAGCCGGTGTAGAACTCCCCCTCCTCCAGCAGGGGCAGGCGGAAGTGGGCCGGGGTCCACATCACCCCGGCCACCGCCCAGGTGATCACCAGCCGCGGCAGCCTGGGCAGGAAGCCCAGCCCCAGGTAACCGGTCAGCAGCACCACCAGCGACAACACGACATAGACCAGCCATAGTAGGGGCATCGAATCCGAAATCAGCATCACGACCTCGCGAATGGTGCGTCGACGACGCACGTTCTTGAAAACACACTGAGTATGGTACATCCCGCGACATGAAAGCACAGCCGCCACGTGACAAGGCCCCCGCGATCTCCTCCGATGACCCCGTCTCCCGCTTTCGCCGCGTCGACGACCCGGCCTGGCACTGGCTGGAGCAGCGCGACACGCCGGACGTCACCGCCTTCCTGGAGGCCACCAACCGTGAGTCGGACCGCTGGTTCGCCCCCCTGGATGACCTGGTGGAGCGCCTCTATCACGGCCACCTGGCGCGCCGGGAGCTGGCCGTGCACGGGCTCCGGACGCCGCTGGACCACTACACGGTATGGAGCGAGACGGCGGCGGACGCCGACTACCCGGTCTGGTGGCGCCATCCCAACGGGAACCCCGAGGCCGCGGAGGCCTTCCTCGACCTGGAGGCCAGGGCCGGCGAGCACGACTTCCTCGAGCTCGGGGACATGGCCCTCTCCCCGGACGAGGCCTGGCTGGCCTGGACCGAGGATACCCGCGGCGACGAGACCTACACGCTCTATCTCAAGCAGCTGCCCGAGGGCGAGCCCTCGGTGCTGCTCGAGGAGATCGGCCCCGAGATCGGCTGGGCCGAGGACAATGCCACCCTGCTGTTCACCCGCTACGACGCCACCCAGCGTCCCGAGAGCGTCTGGCGCCTGCCGCTGGCGCACGGCAGGGCCGGCGAGCCGACCCTGATCCTTCACGAGGAGAATCCGGAGTTCTGGCTGGGGCTGGGGAAGACCCGCTCACGGGAGTGGCTGATCCTGGAGAGCGCCTCCAAGGACACCAGCGAGAGCCACCTGATTCCCGCCCGGGCGCCGGCCACGCCGCCCCGCTGCTTCCGCGCCCGGGAGAGCGGCGTGGAGTATGCGCTGGATCATCGTCCCGGGCACTTCTATGTGCTGCACAACCGAGAGGCAACCCACTTCCGGCTGGACCGGCTGGACGAGCGGCGCCTGGGCGAGGGGGACCCGTCGGATCACTGGCAGCCCCTGCTCGACCACCGGGACGACGACACCCTGGAGGGCGTTGACGCCTTCGACTGGGGACTGGTGATCACCGAGCGCGACCACCACGAGGCCCAGGTGCACCTGCGGGTGCTCGAACTGGATGCCGGCCACGCCATCACCCGCGACGAGCGCCTGCCGCTGCCGGAGCTGCCCTGCAGCCTGGCGCTGGGCGACGCGCCCCATTTCGACACCCGGCGCCTGCGGCTGCGCGAGGAATCCTTCATCCTCCCGGTCACCTGGCTCGAGCACGACCTCGACAGCGGCGAGCGCCGGGTGCTCAAGCAGCAGCCGATCCATGGCGACCTGAGACCCGAGCAGCTGACCTGCGAGCGGCTCTGGGCCACCTCGCACGACGGCGAGCGCGTGCCCGTCTCCGTGGTGATGCGGTCCAACCTCTCCGGCCATCCCCTGCCCACCCTGCTCTATGGCTACGGCGCCTATGGCGAGGTGATCGATCCCTGGTTCTCGGTGGCTCGCCTGGAGCTGCTGGCTCGCGGGGCGGCCTTCGCGGTGGCCCATGTCCGCGGCGGCGGCGACCGCGGCGAACCCTGGTACCTGGCCGGCAAGCTCGAGCACAAGGCCAACAGCTTCCACGACTTTCTCGCCGCCCGTGACGCCCTGGTCGAGAAGGGCCTCAGCGATGGCGAGCATATTGCCGCCTATGGCGCGAGCGCCGGGGGACTGCTGGTCAGCGCCAGCCTCAACCTGGCCCCCGACGCCTTCTGCGCCGCGGTACTCGATGTCCCCTTCGTCGACGTGCTGCGCACCATGGAGAACCCCGACCTGCCACTGACCACGGCGGAGTACACCGAATGGGGGGACCCCCGCGAACCCGAGGCGCATCGGCGTATTCGCGACTACTCCCCGCTGGACAACCTCTCGGCCCAGCCCTGGCCGGCGGTCTTCCTGCAGGGCAGCTGGCACGACACCCGGGTGCCCTACTGGGAGCCGGCCAAGCTCTATGCGCGCCTCACGGAGCTGGGCCGCCAGGACAGCCTCCGCGATCGTCCCATCCTGCTGAGAACCGACATGTCCGCCGGTCATGGCGGCGCCTCGGGACGCTTCAAGGCCTGGCACGACAACGCCCGACAGGACGCCTTCATCCTCTGGGCACTGGGGCTCGAGGGGCGCGAGGGCTGATGCCCTGACGACAAGGACCCGGCCTGTGCCGGGTCCCTGGGTGTAGCGCGTGATGCGGGTAACGAAGGGTCAGCTGCCTCCTCCGACCCGGCCGACAAAAAACTGCTCCATATGGAAGAGCATCGCAGGTGCCGGGTCAGGCGTCGATGGGCAGGATGGCGATGATGTGCTCCTCGAGCTCGTCCTCGGGCACCTCGCGCTGGGAGACGGCGAAGCTGCGCACGCTGATGCCCTTGCGGTGCATCCGTTCGGGTCCGCCGGCGATCAGCGGGTGCCAGGCGGCCAGCTTGCGCCCCTCGGCCACCCGACGATAGGCGCAGGACTTCGGCAGCCAGCGGAAGTCGTCGATGCGCTCGGGGGTCAGTTGCGTGCAGTCCGGCACCTTCTCGAACCGATGGGCATAGTCGCTGCAGCGACAGCTGTGGATATCCAGCAGTTCGCAGGCGACGTTGAGTACCGCGAGATCGCCGGTCTCCTCGTCCTGGAACTTGAGCAGGCAACACTGGCCGCAGCCATCGCAGAGCGCCTCCCACTCCTCGTCGGTGAGCTCCTCCAGGTCGAAGCGCTCCCAGAATCGTTCTCTCATGCTCTCTCCTGGGCCACGTGGGCGATCACCCTGGGGGTTGATGAGTTGTCGTGCATGTTCCAACGGGTGTCGCGCGGCATGGGGCGCGATCCAGAAGGGTTCGCGCAGCTTCGGGCGCGATCCAATGGGTTTCGCGCGGCTTAGGGCGCGACCCAGCGGGTTTCGCGCGGCTTAGGGCGCGACCCAGCGGGTTTCGCGCGGCTTCGGGCGCGACCCAGCGGGTTTCGCGCGGCTTCGGGCGCGATGAACTAGTAACGTGCCGTGGTCGGGGTGCGATAGAGATCGAGCAGATAGTCCTCCTTGGCCGGAGGCATCTGCAGGTAGTAGCCCTTCTCGCGGATGGCGGCCATGACGTCCAGGGCCCTGGCCCGTCCCAGCGTCTTCTCCGGCGTGAGGATCAGGGTCATGGCCGAGATCGGCCGGCCGAAATGGCCCAGCAGCGCCTCGGGCACTTCACTGAGCCCCTGTCGCTTGTCCACGTAGAGGTACATCTCCTCCTTTCGCGAGCTCCTGAAGATCTCGCACAGCAGCTTGTTGCCGCGCATCCGGTCGTCGCTCATCGTGACACCTCCTCGAGGACCGCGGTCAGGCCCGCCGCCAGTCGATCCCCTCGCCAGCCGCCGGGCATGGGCAACGGCTCGCCCCTCAGGTCGGCACTCACCAGGGCCTCCAGCTCGCGCCGTCTCAGCAGTACCTCGGGCGCCACGCCGAGGGCCTCGGCGTCGGCATTGACCACCTTCTTCAGGGCCTTGAGGCGCTGCTTGAACTCCGGGGTCATGGGCGAGAGCGGCGCCGGCGGCAGCGCGCTCTCGTCGATCTGCAGGGCCTCGCGCACCAGCCTCAGCAGTTCGTCGCCCTCGCGCTTGATCAGCGGCGGCTTCAGGCCCTCTACACGCGACAGCTCGAAGCGGTTTTCCGGCAGCTGCTCGGCAATGGCGTACAGCAGCCGGTCGTGGACGAGCCAGCCCCTCGGCACGTCGCGGCGCCGGGCCTCCCCCTCCCGCCAGAGGGTCAGGCGACGATAGGCCTCCACCTGACGCGGGGAGAGTCGCCAGAGCTGGCGATGGCGCAGGTACCATTGGCCATCGGCGGTCTCGCTGCGCGCCGCCTGGGCCACCAGCGCGGCGCAATCGGCCTCGACCCAGGCCATCCGGCCCTGGCGATCGAGGGCCTCGCGCTGGTGCTCCCAGACGTCCAGCAGGTAGACGACATCCAGGGCCGCATAGCGCTTCTGGGAGTCGGAGAGCGGGCGCAACAGCCAGTTGGAGCGGGTCTCGTCCTTGGGCAGGGTCTCGCCGGTCCAGAACTCCACGCACTTCTGGTAGCCCATCGAGGGCACCTCGCCGAGCAGCGACTGGGCGATCTGGGTATCCACCAGGGGTGCCACGGGGACCCCGGCCCAGTGGGCGAAGACCTCCAGGTCCTCGCTCGAGGCATGCAGCAGCTTCAGCGGCCCCTCGGCCAGCAGGCGCCGGAAGGCCTCGGTGCAGGCCACCTCCAGGGGATCCACCAGGAAGGCCGGGGCGCCGCCCGCGGCGAACTGGATCAGCGCCGGCACCGGATGGAAGGTGTTCTCGCGAAAGAACTCGGTATCCAGGGCGATGACATCGGCATCGGCCACCTCGGCGCAGGCGGAGTCCAGGGCGGCAGGGGTATCGATCCAGCGTATCTCGGGGTTCAGGGTCATTCAGGGTTCCGACAGCAGGGGGGAAGGTCACTCGCCCCGGAAGGGCAGGCGACCATTGAAGGCGCGGCTCAGGGTACCACCGTCGACGTACTCGAGCTCGCCGCCCATGGGCACGCCATAGGCCAGCCGCGAGAGCGACACGCCCAGCGGGGAGAGCTGGGCGGCGATGTAGTGGGCGGTCGCCTCGCCCTCCACGGTGGGATTGGTGGCGAGGACCACCTCCTCCACGCCCGCTTCGGCGACCCGCGCCTCGAGCTGGTCGAGCCCGATGTCCTCGGGCCCAATGCCGTCGAGCGGCGAGAGGTGGCCATGCAGCACGAAGTAGCGACCGCGGAAACCGCCCGCCTCCTCGATGGCGAGCTGGTCGGCGGGCGATTCCACCACGCAGAGCACGGCGTCGTCGCGACGCGCACTCAGGCAGATACCGCACACCTCCTCCTCGGTCAGGGTCCGGCATCGCTGGCAATAGCCGACCCGCTCGAGCGACACGTCCAGCGCCTCCACCAGACGCCGACCGCCGTCACGGTCGCGCTCGAGCAGGTGCATGGCCATGCGCTGGGCTGTCTTAGGCCCGACGCCCGGCAGCACCCGCAGCGACTCCATCAGTCTCTCGACCAGCGGGGAAAAGCTCATGGTCTGTCCATCTCGGCCACGATCAGAAGGGCATCTTGAAGCCAGGCGGCAGATTGAGGCCGGCCGTGGCCTCCTCCATCTTGGCCTTGGAGCTTGCCTCGACCTTGCGCACCGCGTCATTCACGGCGGCGGCCAGCAGGTCCTCGAGAAGCTCCTTGTCCTCCTCCATGAGGCTCGGGTCGAGATCGACCTTGCTGACGTCATGGCGGCCATTCATGGTCACCTTGACCATGCCGGCCCCCGCCTCACCCTGGACCTCGGCCTTGGCGACCTCCTCCTGGGCCTTCTGCATCTTCTCCTGCATCTCCTGGGCCTGCTTCATGATATTGCCCATGCCACCCTTGTTCATGGCGAAGTCCTCTCGTGGTTGGTGTGATCGGTATGGGGGCGGCGGCTCAGCCACGCGCCTCGGCATCGGCGGGCTTGACCGTGGATTCGATCAGGCGCGCACCGAAGGCCTGCTTCAGCTTCTGTACATGGGGGTCACGGCTCAGGGCTTCAATCGCCTCGGCATGACGCTGGGCGGCCAGGCGATCGGCCCGCTGCTTCGGTGTCTCGACCTCCCGGGGGAGCTCCCCCGGCTCGAGCACCAGGCGTCGCTCGATGCCGATGGCCGCCAGCGCCTCGCGGATGCGGGTCACGTGGACCTCGGCGTTCATCGCCTCCTGGGAGGGGTCGAGACGCATCGTCAGCTGTTCGCCGTCGTCGGCCTCGATCACGCAGTGGGCCGCCAGGTTGCGAGTCAGTCCCCCCAGGCCCAGCCCCTCGAAGCGCGCCAGCCAGTCGTCGTGGCCGAAGCGCCCCTCCAGGACGACCGGCGGCGCGTCGGCAGGCTCGGCCTCCTGGGTGGCGTCGGCCGGATGCGCCGCTTCGGAGCGCTCGGTCATCATCGCCGGGGAAGGGTTCTCGTGCGCCCCCTCCGGCAGCTCCTGGCCGGCCTCGGGTTCGCGAGGCACATCTTGAGCCGACGCGTCCTCCCGCTCCACCCAGGGGGGCGGCTCGTCGTCCGGCGGCGGCGCCGGCCTGGCCTCCCCGGCCGGCTCTGGCTCTGGCCCTGTCTCTGGCGCCGACTCGACAGGAGCGGGACGGGCCGGGGCCTCGCCGGAGGCAGCCCCGGGCGCGGGCGCCGGGGCGTGGCTCGCCTCGGCGGCCGGCCCCGACGCTTCCTTCGGGCCCGTTGCCGGCCCTGTCTCGCCGGCACCGCCCTGCCCGCGCAGAGGGAGCGGCGTCTGGGCGGGCCGGGGCACCCCCTGGGGGCGGAACGCCAGCATGCGCAGCAGCGTCATCTCCAGGGCGGTGCGCAGGTCCGGGGCATGTTCCATGTCACCGCGGCCCTGGATGCCGATCTGGTAGAAGAGCTGTATGTCCTCGGCGGTGAAGCGCGCGGCCAGGGCCAGCAGGGCCTCCCGGTCGCCGTGGCCGTTGTCCACGGCGTCGGGCACCATCTGGGCGATGGCCAGGCGGTGCAGCACGCCGGTGATGTCGTCGAGCACTGCGGCAAAGTCGGGACCCTGCTCGGCCAGGGCGGCCACCTCGGCGAGCAGCCGGGCGGCATCCACCTCGGCCAGCGCCTCGACCAGCGCCAGCACATGGCGGTGGTCCAGGGTGCCGAGCATGGCCGCCACGTCGGCATGGCGAACCTCGCCCTGGCCGAAGGCGATGGCCTGGTCGGTGAGGCTCATGGCATCGCGCATGGAGCCCTCGGCGGCCTTGCCGAGCAGCCACAGGGCGCTCTCCTCGAAGGGCACCCTCTCGGCCTCGAGCACCATGGCCAGGTGCGAGACGATCCGCTCCGGCGGCATGTGCTTGAGGGTGAACTGCAGGCAGCGCGACAGCACCGTGGGGGGCAGCTTCTGCGGGTCGGTGGTCGCCAGCAGGAACTTCACGTGGGGCGGCGGCTCTTCCAGGGTCTTGAGCAGCGCATTGAAGCTGCTGGTGGAGAGCATGTGCACCTCGTCGATCAGGTACACCTTGTAGCGACCCTGGGTCGGCGCGTACTGCACGTTGTCGAGCAGCTCGCGGGTGTCCTCCACCTTGGTGCGCGAGGCGGCATCGACCTCGATCAGGTCGACGAAGCGCCCCTCGTCGATGGACCGGCAGCTGTCGCACTCGCCACAGGGCGTCGAGGTCACACCCTCGTCGCCGCGACCGTTCGCCGTGCAGTTGAGGCACTTGGCCAGGATGCGCGCCAGGGTCGTCTTGCCCACCCCGCGGGTGCCGGTGAACAGGTAGGCGTGGTGCAGCCGGCCCTGGTCCAGGGCATTGACCAGCGCCCGCTGGACATGCTCCTGGCCGACCAGTTCATGGAAGGTACGCGGTCGCCACTTGCGGGCCAGAACCTGATAGCTCATGCAGCGCGGGATCCTTGCGGTAAAGCAAACAGCAGCTGGGTGAAGACGGATGCCGGGAGGTCAGAGGGACGCCTGCGATGACCGGGCCCGATGCCCGACTGGAGCCGTTCATTCTAGCGACCGGGGCGCCCGGCGGAAAGCGGCGTCGGTTCAGGCCTCCCGCGCCAACCCTCCCCCGCCCCAGCGAAGCGCGAACTGTTCGGCCGTAAGCGGCGGGCTCAGGTAGTCGCCCTGGTAGGCGGGACAGCCCAGGGACCTGA
The DNA here is from genome assembly GCF_001886615.1 of Halomonas aestuarii. Taxonomy (NCBI): domain Bacteria; kingdom Pseudomonadati; phylum Pseudomonadota; class Gammaproteobacteria; order Oceanospirillales; family Halomonadaceae; genus Halomonas; species Halomonas aestuarii. Next base: position 2,892,501 of record NZ_CP018139.1, on the reverse strand, counting down.
GGAAGTCGAGCTGGCCGGCGCTCTCCACGCCCTCGGCGATCACGTCCAGCCCGAGGCGATCGGCGATCGAGAGGATGGCGGCGACGATCGTCTCGTCGTCGGGGTCGCCGGGCACATCGGCGATGAAGGACTGGTCGATCTTCAGGCACTGCACCGGCAGGCGCTTGAGGTAGGAGAGCGAGGAGTAGCCGGTGCCGAAATCATCCACGGCCAGTTCGACGCCCAGGCGGCGCAGGCCATGCAGCCGCTCCAGCCCCTCATCGGCATGGCCGATCACGAAGCCCTCGGTGATCTCCAGTTCCAGCCGCGCGGGGGACAGCCCGCTCTGGTGGAGCGCGGCCCGCACGTCGCCGACGATGTCTCCCTGCACCACCTGCAGCCCCGAGAGGTTGACCGAGACGCGCAGGGGAAGGCCGCGCAGCTCCCACTGCCGCGCCTGGTGGCAGGCCTCGCTCAACACCCAGCGGCCGATCGCGTGGATCAACCCGCCCTCCTCGGCCAGGGCGATGAAGCGTCCCGGGCCGATCACCTCGCCCTCCGGGGTCGTCCACCGCACCAGCGCCTCGGCGCCGAACACGCTGTTGCCCTCCACGCGGGCCTGGGGCTGGTAGTGCAGCACCAGTTCGTTGCGGTCCAGCGCCCGGCGCAGCCCGGTGTCCATGGCGAAGCGTTCGCGACTTGCCTCGCCCAGTTCCGGCGTGAAGAACTTCCAGGTATTGCGCTTGAGCGCCTTGGCGCCGTACATGGCGGTATCGGCGTGCTGGATCAGCTCCTCGGCGCTTCGCCCATCACGGGGGTAGAGGCTGATGCCGATGGAGGCGCCGATGAAGATCTCGTGCTGGTCGATATCGAAGGGCTGCAGAAGGGCATCGATCAGCTTCTGCGCCACCCGGCCCGCATCGGCGGGCTCATGCAGGTGCTCCATCACCAGCAGGAACTCGTCACCCCCCAGCCGCCCCAGGGCGTCCATGTCCCGCACGACCCGGAACAGTCGCTGGCCCACCGCCTGCAGCAGGCGGTCCCCCAGCGGATGGCCCAGGCTGTCGTTGATGTCCTTGAAATGGTCCAGGTCGAGAAACAGCACCGCCAGTTCCCCGTCGGCCTCTTCGGCCACTTCCAGGGCCACGGCCAGCCGCTGGTTGAGATAGTTGCGGTTGGGCAGGCCGGTCAACGGATCGAAGTTGACCGACCGGCTCAGCCGCCCGGCCTGATCGGTGATGCGCGACAGCAGCGGACTGATGGTCCGCACCGTGGCGAAGGCCCCCAGCGTCATGAGCACCAGCACCATGACGACCGGCCAGAGCAGCTCGTGGAAGACCATGCCGTAGAAGCTGCGAGCGGGAATCTTCACGAGCAGTCCCCACCCTGGGGTGGCCAGCGGCGCATGCACCATGACCGTGTCCCCCCACCACCCGCCCTCGCGGGTCAGCCCGGCCGGACCACCGGCCTGGACCTCGCCCTGGCCGGCGGCCAGCCGCTCCCCCGCCTCGGCCAGGGTCACCACCCCCTGCGAATCCACCGCCAGCAGCGTCGCGTCGGGCGTTCCCAGCAACCATTGGCGCGCGCCCTCGCCGAAGCGACTGGCATCGGCCAGCACCCCGGCCATGGCCTGGGGGCTGAAATAGAGCACGTCGGTTCCGATGCGCTGGCTGTCCCGGGACAGGATCGGGGCCGCCACCTCCAGCAGCATCCCCTCCTCCTGTTGCACCAGCTGCGTGCTGCCGGTCGAGGCCGCCGCGGCAAGCGTCGGGCCCGGCAATGGCTCGGGGGTGCGACCGATCGTGACCAGCGGGTGGCCCCCCGGACCCAGTCGGACCAGGCCCACCAGATCCGAGGACTGCAACATGGCATCCACCAGCCGCGGGGTGGTGAAGGCCACCAGCGCGTCGCGCTCCACGGCCTGACGGGCATAGCGCTCGAGATAGAGGCGAATCTGGGTGCGGCTGGTGAACTGTCGGGCCACGTCGCGATAGCGGGCCAGCAGGTGTTCCAGGGAGTCCGCCTGGGCCGAGGCGCTCACCAGGGTGATGGTCTCGAGGCCCTGGCGATGGGCCTGGTAGAGCGGCCAGGCCGTGGCGACCCCCACCAGCGCTCCGGTCACCAGGATGCCGAGCATCGCCAGCATGACGATGCGCCGCTGCGAGCGCTTCATCTAACGAGGCCCGCTCGGGTCACGGCCGTCGGGAGCGACCGCACACCCCCACGGGCCCCTCCGCGAGTAGCGGTTCTGCCCGACGCCCCTCGCCCCCCCTGGATAGTCGTGCATGGCCTGTCCCCGGTTGCCCGCTCTGACGCGGTGGCCCTAATAGTTTGGTCCGGGTCCCGGGAAACGCCAAGCCCTATGATGGGGCATCGGCGGGGGCACGAGCCCGGAAGGGTGTCGACCGTCCCGACCTCCTGGCCGTGGCGGGAGGCGCCTATACTGGGCATGCCCACACCGCTGACCCACCCACGCCCTCCGGGAGGAAACGACATGCGACTCATTGGCCTGCTCCTGGCCCTGATCCTTCTCGGCTACGTGATGAAGACCTATCTGGACTCGGCCGTCACCTCCGGGGACAGGAGCGAGACGCTCTCCCAGCCGCAGGGGACCATCGAGCGCGCCGAGCAGGCGGCACAGCGGATCAACCAGGACCTGGAGGAGAGGCAGCGACACCTCGACGAGGCGGGGGGCTGACATCGTCGCCCGCGGGGTCCTGGCGGCTCACTGGACGCTCTCCTGCTCGCCGAAGCGGCCCGCGAAGAGCGCCGAGGAGAGATACCGCTCGGCGCTGTCGGGCAGCACGACCACGATGTTCCGGTCCCGGAACTCGGGCAGGCGACCGAGGCGCACCGCGACCACCACCGCGGCGCCGCAGGAGATCCCGCAGAGGATGCCCTCCTCCTGCATCAGCCGATGCGCCATGGCCATGGCGTCGTCGTTGCCGACGGTCTCGACGCGATCCACCAGCGCCATGTCCAGGTTGGCCGGCACGAACCCGGCGCCGATGCCCTGGATCTTGTGGGGGGCCGGCGTGGGTGCCTGCCCATGGAGGGTCTGGGTGATCACCGGCGAGTCGACGGGTTCCACGGCCACGGCGGTGATCGCCTTGCCCCGGGTCTGCTTGATGTAGCGAGCGACCCCGGTGAGGGTGCCGCCCGTGCCGACACCGGCCACGAAGACATCGACCGCGCCGTCGGTGTCGTCCCAGATCTCGGGACCGGTGGTGGTCTCGTGGATGCCGGGATTGGCCGGGTTCTGGAACTGCTGGGGCAGCCAGTACCGGGCCGGGTCGGTGGCGGCGATCTCCTCGGCCCGAGCAATGGCACCGGGCATGCCCTTGGCGGGGTCGGTGAGCACCAGGTCGGCCCCCAGGGCCTTGAGCACCTTGCGACGCTCGAGGCTCATGGAGGCCGGCATGGTCAGCACCAGCGGATAGCCCCGGGCCGCGGCCACGAAGGCCAGCGCGATGCCGGTGTTGCCGCTGGTGGGCTCGATGATCGTCATGCCGGGCTTGAGCGCTCCCCGCGCCTCGGCATCCCAGATCATCGCCGCGCCGATACGGCACTTCACCGAGTAGGCGGGATTGCGCCCCTCGATCTTGGCCCAGATCGTCGCCCCCTCGTTGACCCGGTTGAGCCGCACCAGCGGGGTGTTGCCGATGGAGCGGGAGTTGTCGTCGTGAATGCGTGCCATGTCGTTGCCCTCGTGATGATGGCCTTGATCTCAGTGTAAACGCCCGCGACTCAAGGCTGCTCGAAACCGCTCAGCACGTTGACCGCATTGAGGCCGATCTCCTCCACCGCATAGCCGCCCTCGAGCAGGAAGACGGTGGGCAGGCCGAGCCGTCCCAGCCGCCTGCCCACGTCGGTGAAGTCGTCGCTGGACAGCGTGAAGGCACTGATGGGGTCGTGTTCAAAGGCGTCGACCCCGAGCGATACCACCAGAAGCTCGCAGCCGGCCTCGAGGATGCGCGCCTTGGCGGCCTCCAGGGCCTCCACCCAGGCGGCATAGCCGGTGCCCGGCGCCATGGGGTAGTTGACGGTAAAGCCCTCGCCCGCCCCTTCGCCGGTCTCGTCGGCATGCCCGAGGAAGTGCGGGAAGCAGTGGAGGGGATCACCGTGCAGCGAGAGGAAGAGCACGTCGTCCCGGGCGTAGAAGATCTCCTGGGTGCCGTTGCCGTGGTGGAAGTCGACGTCCAGTACCGCCACGCGCGACCGGCCGGCCTCCAGGGCCCGCTGGGCGGCGATGGCCGCATTGTTGAAGAAGCAGTAGCCGCCGAACTGGTCGGTGGCGGCGTGATGGCCCGGCGGTCGGCACAGGCCGAAGGCCGGCTCACCGGTGGCCAGGACATGGTCCACCGCCGAGAGGGCGATGTCCTTGCTGGCCATGGCGGCCTCGAAGGTGCCCTCGCAGATGGAGGTGTCGGCGCCCAGGGCATAGTGGCCGAGCCGCCCGTCGATGTGCTGCGGGATGACATGCCCCGGCATGGTCCGGGTGGGCCAGATCCAGGCGATCGCCTCGCCCTGCCGACCCGCGGCGACCCAGTCCGCCCAGCAGCGCTCGAGGAACTCGACATAGCCCCGGTCATGGATCGCCAGCACCGGGGCGAGCCCGTGCTCGACCGGCTCGCGCACCTCGCCGAGCCCGCTCTCGAGCACGCGCGCAAGCACCAGGTCGACCCGCTCGGGACATTCGTAGGGTGTCACCAGCTGCCCGCCGTCCAGCTCGGTAAGCGCCCGGCGGCGTTTGGTCAGTTCACTGTGAAAGGTCAGCATTGCGTTGAGGGGTCCTCGTGGATGGGGGATGGGAGATAGGGGATGGGCGGCGCCTCCATCGGCCTGGCGGCCGGACAGGAGACGATGCGGCGAGCGTGGCCGACCGCCGTCAGGACGGATAGTACCGCAACAGATCCCGGCCGGAGGCGCGGATGAGCTCCAGCGCACGGGCATGCTTCCAGTCGTCCCGATAGACCAGGCCGAAGCTGAAGTCGATCTCCGGGGTGAAGGGCAGTATCACCACCTCCTCCCGCCGGAAGAGCTGGTCGGTGGCGGTGATCGGATTCATCACGCTGATCCCTACCCCGTTGGCCACCAGGGAGGTGATGGCCCCGATATTGGCCTCGGTCTTGCCGGCGATGTGGATGCCGTGGGCGGTGGCGAGATTGAGCAGCGGGTCGGCCCCCACGTTGGGCTGGTTACTGATCACCAGGTACTGGTTCTTGAGGTCGGCGATGGTCAACTCCTCCAGGCCGCTCAGGGGGTGCCCCCTGGGGACCAGGCAGCGGGCGTGGGTGGTCAGCCACTCCTCGACCCGCAGCACCCGGGAACTCACCGGCAGGGTCACGAAGCCGATGTCGGCATGACCGGACTCCACCTCGCGGAGCACATCGTGGCTCGACATCATGTCGAAACTGATGCTGAACCCCCGGTTCTCCTCCAGCAGCGTGGCGATCAGGCGCGGCACGAAACCGAAGGCCAGGCCGGGAATGGCGGCGATCCTCAGCCGCGAGGTGCCGAACTCCTTCAGGGCCAGCACGCTGTGACGCAGCTCCTCGATGTTCCCCATCAGCCGCAGGATCTCCTCATAGAGCTCCCTCGCCTCGGGTGTGGCCACCAGGCGGTTCTTCTCGCGCAGGAACAGCTCGAGCCCCAGGTTCTGCTCCAGCTGGGACAGCGAGCGGCTGACGCCCGACTGGGTGATGCCCAGCGTTCTGGCCGCCTGGGAGGCGCTCCCGGCCTCGAACAGGGTCTTGAAGATCGCCAGCGCCTTGAGCGAGTGGATGGTGACGTCAGCCATGACTAAAACTCATCGACTTCGATAAAAACATCATATATTGAAATATTTTGTCGCGGCTACCTAGACTGGCGGTATCCGACTTACACAATGACAACGGATCGACACGATGACGACCTCTCCCCTGTTCTACCAGGCCGGCCCCCCGATGCCGGAGGTCAGCCATGGCCACGGCGTCTTCCTGTGGGACACCCAGGGCAAGGAGTACCTCGACGGCTGCTCTGGCGCCATCTCCTGCAACCTCGGCCATGGCCGCGAGGATATCCGCGACGCCATGCTGGCCCAGCTCGACCGCGTCGCCTTCACCTACCGCACCCAATTCGAGAACGCGCCCGCCGTGGCGCTGGCCCATGCGCTGGTCGAGATGACCGAGGGCGACCTGGAGAAGGTCTTCTTCGTCTCCAGCGGCTCCGAGGCGGTGGAGTCGGCCCTCAAGCTGGCGCGCCAGTACTTCGTGGCCCGGGGCGAATCCCAGCGTCGCCACTTCGTGTCGCTGCGTCCCTCCTACCATGGCAGCACCCTGGGGGCGCTGGGCGTCACCGGCTACCAGCCGCTGGAGGCCCCCTTCGCCGACATCACGCCAAGCTCCATCAAGGTGCCCGGTCCGGACTTCTATCGCCACCGGGACGACGATCGCGACGCCCATATCCGCCGCGTGCTCGACGAGACCCGGGCGCGGATCGATGACGCCGGCGGCGACACCGTCATCGCCATCGTAGTCGAGCCCGTCGGCGGCGCGAGCACCGGGGGACGCCTGGTCGACCAGGCCTACCTGGAGGGCCTGCGCGCGCTGTGCGACGAGGTCGGTTGCCTGCTGATCTTCGACGAGGTGCTGTGCGGCGTGGGTCGGACCGGCACCTGGTTCGCCTACCAGCAGTGGGGCGTGACCCCGGACCTGCTGACCACCGCCAAGGGGCTGGGGGCCGGCTACTACCCGGTGGGGGCTCTGCTGGCCCGCGAGGCCATCGTCGAGACGGTGATGGCCAGCGGCGGCTTCCAGCACGGACACACCTATGCCGGCAACCCGCTGGCCTGCGCGACCGGCCTGGCCGCCGTCGAGGCGATCCGCCGCGAGCATCTGCTGGACAACGTCAAGGTACGGGGCCGCCAGCTCCAGAAGGGCCTCGAGACGCTCCGGTCGCGCCACCCCTGGATCGGCGACGTGCGCGGCCTCGGCCTGCTGTGGGGGGTGGAGCTGGTCATGGACCCCGTGGAGAAGACGCCCTTCCCCGCGGCGTCCAACCTCTTCGCCAGGGTGACGGCGCTGGCCAAGGAGGAAGGGCTGCTGATCTACCCCCGGCGCAGCCTGAACGGCCTGAGCGGCGACCACTTCCTGGTCAGCCCGCCCTTCACCATCAGCGAGAGCGAGACCGAGCTGCTGCTCGAACGGCTCGCCCGCGCCCTCGACCGGCTCGACCGGGAGGTCGTGGCCCCGCTGCTCGCCGAACTCGCCGCCTCCACCGCCCACGGCATCACAGGCTGAGACCCCATGACACTGCTCAACCAGAAACACGCAACGATCGAGGCGGCCATCGCCAGCATCCCCGACGGGGCCTCGATCATGGTCGGGGGCTTCGGTTCGCCGGGCACGCCCTTCGCCCTGCTCGATGAACTGCTGGCCCAGGGCCAGACGCACCTGACGCTGATCAAGAACGACGCCAACGAGCCGGACATCGGCATCGGCCGGCTGATCCGCGCCGGTCGCGTCGACCGCCTGATCACCTCGCACATCGGCCTCAACCGGATCGCCATCGAGGAGATGAACCAGGGCCGCCTGGCCGTGGAGATCCACCCCCAGGGCCTGCTGGCGGAGAAGATTCGCTGCGCCGGCGCCGGCCACTACGGCTTCCTGACCGATATCGGCCTCGGCACCGAGATCGCCGAGGGGCGCCGCGAGATCGAATGCGACGGCCGGACCTGGGCGATCGAGCCCGCCATCCGCGCCGACGTGGCGCTGGTCCATGCCGACCTGGCCGATGCCTACGGCAACCTCGTCTATCGCGGCACCGCCATCAACTTCAACCCGCTGATGGCCATGGCCGCCGACCGGGTGATCGCCCAGGCGTTCCGCGTCGAGGCCCCCGGCTACCTGGCGCCGGAGCGCATCCATACGCCCTGCGCCTTCGTCAGCCAGGTCGTGCGGGTCGATGAGGCCACCAGCGAACAGGGGAGGCGCGCTCATGCCGTCTGACCAGGAACGGATCCTCGCCCGGGCCGCCCGTGAGGTGGTCCCCGGCCAGATCGTCAACCTCGGCATCGGCCTGCCCACCCGGCTGTTCCACTACCTGCCGCCGGAGATGGAGGTGCTGGTGCACTCCGAGAACGGCGTGCTGGGCTGCCAGCCCCTCGAGGCCGGCAGCGAGCCGGACCTCGAGATGATCGACTCGGGCGGGGCCTACATCGACACGCGCCCCGGCGCCAGCGTCTTCGACAGCGCGCTTTCCTTCGCGATGATCCGTCGCAGCCGGGTAGACGTCACCTTCATGGGCGCCTTCGAGGTCGACCAGCAGGGCAACCTCGCCAACTGGAAGATCCCCGGCAAGTTCTCTCCGGGCATCGGCGGCGCCATGGAGCTCGCCCAGAAGGTCAGGACCCTGGTGGTGCTGTGCTCGCACAACGACAAGCACGGCAATCCCAAGATCCTCCGGCAGTGCCGCCTGCCGCTCACGGCGCCGCGCTGCGTCTCGCTCATCATCACCGAGAAGGCCGTGATGCAGGTGACCGACGCCGGCCTCGAGGTGGTGGACATCGCCGAGGGGCTCAAGGTGGCGGCGCTGCGCGAGGCCACCGAGGCCGAGCTGATCATCGACGAACAACGTCTGGGGAGATTCTGATGCTCGACGCCACGGAAGAACGCATCCTCGCGTGCTGCGAGGCCCTGATGGGGGACACCCTGGAGCTGACCCGGGACCTGGTCCGCGGCTACAGCGTGCTGGGCCAGGAGCAGGGGGCGCTGGCCACCATGGAGCGCTGGCTCGAGCGCCTGGACCTGCCGGCGGCGCGTGTGCCCCTCGATGCACCGGGCTTCGCCGACCACCCTCACCGGGTACCGACCACCTGGTCCACCGAGGGTCGCTACAACCTGGTCTCGCGGCTCAATCCGACCGCCGACAAGCCCCACCTGGTGCTCAACGGCCACCTGGATGTGGTGCCGGCCGAGCCCACCGACATGTGGTCACGGCCCCCCTGGGAACCCTGGGAGAAGGATGGCTGGCTGTATGGCCGAGGCGCCGGGGACATGAAGGCGGGCATCGCCGCCATGGTGATGGCCGTGCAGGCCGTGCGCCAGGCCGGCGTGGAGCTCGACTTCCCGCTGACCCTGCAGACCGTGATCGAGGAGGAGTGCACCGGCAACGGCGCGCTGGCCTGCCTGCATCAGGGCTACAGCGGCGACTTCGTGCTGATCCCCGAGCCCTTCGGCGCGCAGATCTACAGCGGCCAGGTCGGGGTGCTGTGGTTCCGCATGCGCCTCGACGGCGTGCCGGCCCACGTGCTGGACACCCGCGCCGGCAGCAACGCCATCGAGACCCTGCAGGGCTACCTGCCGGCGTTCAAGGCGCTGGAAGCCGAGATCAACGCCCTGCCCCGGCCCGCGCCCTACGAGGCCCTGGACCATCCCTTCAACCTCAGCATCGGCAAGATCGAGGGCGGCAACTGGGCCTCCAGCGTGCCGGCCCACGCCATCCTCGAGGGGCGGGTCGGCTTCCCGCCGGGCATGCGTCCCGACGAGGTCATGGCGCGCGTTCGCCAGGTGATCGCCGAGCACCATCGGACGCTGGACGACGCCTCGCCCGCGCCCCGGGTCGAGTTCCACGGCTTCCGCTCCGAGGGCCTCCTGGTGGATCTCGAGACCCCCGGCATCCGCCTGCTGTCGCGCTGCCACGAGGACCTGGTCGGCGAGCCGCCGGCCCACTACCTCTCGACCTGCACCACCGACCTGCGCGCCTTCCACGTGTCCGGCGGCATCAACGGCACCTGCTACGGCCCGGTCGCCCAGCGCATCCATGGGATCGACGAGTGCGTCGAGATCGACTCCATCCGCCGGGTGCTGACCACCTACGCCCTCTTCATTCATCGCTGGGCGCGCCTGGCCGAGACCGGGGGGGACGACGCATGAAGGATGCCTACCTGGTCGACTATGCCCGCACCGCCTTCACCCGCGCCCATCCCCGCAAGCCCGAGGTCGACGCCTGGTCGGGCCAGCGCGGCGATGTCCTGCTGGCCCGGGTGATCGACGCCCTGCTGAGCCGTCGCGGGATCGAGGGGGACGTCGTCGAGGACCTGAGCGTCGGCTGCGCGCTGCCGGTCAAGGAGCAGTGGAGCTTCGGCGGCCGCTATCCCCAGTGGCTCTCCCGGCTGGGACTCGGCTGCGCCTCGCGGCAGGTCGACCAGCAGTGCGGCTCGAGCCTGGCGGCCCTGCGCGGCACGGTCCGGGAGATCCAGGTCGGTGCCATCCAGGCCGGCCTGGCCGGCGGCTTCGAGAACATGTCGCGGGTGCCGATGGGCCCGAGCCTGTTCCAGGAGGGCGTGCTGACGGTCCCCGAGGCGCTCAAGGGCAACGACGGGATCGACCTGACCGTGGCCATGAACATGGGGCTAACCGCCGAGCGGCTGGCCCGCGAGAGCGGCATCTCAAGGGAGGCCATGGATGCCTTCGCCCTGCGCTCCCACCAGCGGGCCGCCCGGGCCGAGCAGGCCGGCTGGTTCGACGGTGAGCGGCTGTCCCTGACCAACCCCGCCGGCGAGGTGGTGGCACGTGACGCCAACATCCGCCCCGACACCACCCTCGAACGCCTGGCCGGTCTCGACCCGGCGTTTGTCGAGGGCGGCCAGGTCACCGCCGGCAACAGCTCACCGCTGACCTCCGGGGCCGGCGCGGCACTGGTGATGTCCGAGCCCGCCATGGCCCGACATGGCCTCACGCCCCTGGCCAGGGTCGCCGAGGTGGTGGACTGCGGCGTGATGCCGGAGCGCATGGGCGCCGGGGCGGCGGCCGCCATTGAACGAGTCCTTAGACAGGCGGGCCTCGGCGTCAAGGATATCGATGCCTGGGAGATCAACGAGGCGTTCAGCGTGGTGCCACTCTACGCTATGGAGGCGCTGGGCCTCGATCCCGAGCGCGTGAACGCCTTCGGCGGGGCACTGGCGCTGGGCCATCCGCTGGGCGCCACCGGCATCCGCCTGGCCGGCACCCTGGCGCGCACCCTCCAGCACCAACAGGGGCGTTACGGCTGTGCCGCCGCCTGCATCGGCGGCGGCCAGGGCATCGCCATGCTGCTCGAGCGCACATGACAGGAGCAGGCACGGCGTCGCCTCATTCCCACGAACCACCGTCAGGAGGTAATCGCTGTACAAGGAAAAGGCAATGTGGATAACGTGAACCAGCAGCACCGCAAGACCATGACTCAATAACTTCACAACAAGCAGGCATTGACATGACATATCACAATCGGCCGTTTCATCGTCCCCTCATCGGCGCCCTGGCGCTGCTCGGCGCCGTATCCCTGGCCAGCTTGCCGGCCCAGGCCCGGGACCTTCCCGAGATCAAGGAGGATGTCTTCCAGGTCGTCAATTCCGGCGCCTACCCGCCCTTCAGCTTCGTCGACACGTCCGGCAACGTGGTCGGCTTCGACGTGGATATCGCCGAGGCCGTGTCGGAGAAGATGGGGGTCGAGGCCAATATCCAGACGTCGCCCTGGAACGGCATCGTCGCCGCACTGGCGGGCGGCCGCTTCGACGCCTGCATCTGCAGCATGAGCGCCACCGAGGAGCGCCAGAAGGCCGTCGACTTCACCGACCCCTACTACAGCTCTGGACTCTCGATCTGGGTGCGGGACGAGACCGATGACGTCTCAAGCATCGCGGACTTCGAAGGCAAGCGGGTGGGTTCCACCCTCGGCGAGACCGGCAACCAGTGGGCCACCGAGAAGGCCGAGGGAAGGTGGACCAACCAGACCTTCCAGGGGCTTCCCGACATGCTCAATGCCCTCACCACCGGTCGCATCGACGTCATGGTCGCCGATGACATTCCCGTCTATGTCGCCCTCAACGAGGACGATATCCCCATCAAGCAGGTCGATGTGGGCGAGCTGCCGCGCTTCCCGGCCGCCATCGCCGTCCAGAAGGGCACCCCGGAGCTGAAGGCGGCGCTCAACACGGCGCTGGCCGAGATCCGCGAGGATGGCACCTACCAGGAGATCGTCGACAAGTGGATCGGCCCGGGGGTCGATTTCAACTAAGGATTTCAACTAAGGGGATCGATACAGCAGGGCGCTTGCCCTGCTGTCCCCGCCCTTCCTGACAACACGACAACAGAATAGAAGGGATCATGGACATCAATCTGATGATCGAGATCACGCCGCTGCTGGTGCAGGCGGCCTGGGTCACCGTGGACATCTCCGCCCGCGCCCTGTTCTTCGGCTTCTTCATCGCCTCGGTGCTGGTGACACTGCGTACCTCGCGAATCCCGCCCGTTCGCTGGCTGTCCCGCGCCTATGTGAGCGTGGTGCGCGGCACGCCCTATTTCGTGCAGCTGCTGCTGGTCTTCTACGGCGGGCCCGCCATCGGCCTGCGCCTGGACCCCTTCACCTGTGGCGTGGTGGTCGGTGCCTTCAATATCGGGGCCTACATGAGCGAGGCCATTCGCGGCGCCATCGAGTCGGTGGACAGTGGCCAGAACGAGGCATCGCGCTCGCTGGGCTTCGGGCGACTGAAAACCCTGCAGTACATCATCCTGCCCCAGGCCGCGGGCCTGATGATCCGCTCGGTGGGGGTGCTGGCCATCATTCTGGTCAAGAACTCCTCGCTGGTATCGATCATCTCGGTGGTCGAACTGACCTATCAGGCCCAGCGGCTGATCGGCTCCACCTACAAGCCTCTGGAAGTCTTCATGCTCAGCGCTCTGATGTACATCGTGATCATCTATGCGGTCATGGGCATCGTGGAGTTCCTCTATCGCCGGGCCACACGCCACGCCTTCCAGTAACACTTGCCGGGTGCCTTACCGGGCCACAACCACCAGGACAGCTCCATGGAATTCGACTTCAGTCCCGTCATTGAGTACCTGCCCACGCTGCTGCAGGGCGTCGGCGTCACCCTGCTGATCGGCCTGGCCGTCGCCGTGATGTCGGTGATCGGTGGCCAGATCGTGGCAGTCATCACGCTATATACCCGCAAGGCGGTGAACTGGCCGCTGCGCTTCTTCATCTGGCTGTTCATGACCACGCCGCTGCTGCTGCAGCTCTATTTCCTGTATTTCGGGATTGGCGAGTGGATCCTCATCCCGGCGATCGTGGTGGGCGTCCTGGGCCTGGGCTTTCACTACATGGCCTACAACGCCGATATCTTCATCGCCACCATCAAGTCGGTGTCGAGCGGGCAGTACGAGGCGTCGCGCTCGCTGGGTTTCGGCCACCTGGCCACGCTGTTCTACGTGGTGCTTCCCCAGGCCTTCAACCGCGCCCTGCCCCAGCTGAGCAACAACATGATCATCATGGTCAAGGATATCTCGGTGCTGTCGGCCATCGGCATCGGCGAGATGGTCTATGTCGCGCAGTACGCCATCAGCGTGACCTTCCGCCCCTTCGAGTTCTACATCACCATCGCCGTCATCTACTACCTGATCAACCTGATGATGGAAGCCGGCCAGACGTGGATCGAGCGTCGCGCGGCCTATCGCAGCTAACGAGGACCTCACATGACACAGACAACCGACACCCCGATGGTCGAGCTCAAGGGGGTCAAGAAACGCTTCGGTGACCTGGAGGTGCTCAAGGGCATCGACCTGCGGGTCGACCGCGGCAAGATCATCTCCATCATCGGCCCGTCAGGCTCGGGCAAGAGCACCCTGCTGCGCTCGGTCAACAACCTGGAGGTGATCGACGAGGGCACCATCCTGCTGGACGGCGTGCAGGTCAATCGTCCCGACCTGAAGGGCCTGGCCTTCGAGCGGCACATCAACCACATCCGCCAGAACATGGGCATGGTGTTTCAGCACTTCAATCTGTTTCCCCACCTCTCGACGCTGGAAAACGTGACCCTGGCACCGCGAAAGCTCAAGGGCATGAACAGCAGCGAGGCCAAGGAGCTGGGCATGGAGCTGCTCGAGCGCGTGGGCCTGGCGGACAAGGCGCAGGTCTACCCCAGCGCCCTCTCCGGGGGCCAGAAGCAGCGGGTCGCCATCGCCAGGGCGCTGGCCATGCGGCCCAAGGTGATGCTCTTCGACGAGGCCACCTCGGCGCTCGACCCCGAACTGGTCGAGGAGGTGAACCGCGTCATGAAGGGGCTGGCCGAGGAGCACATGACCATGCTGATCGTCACCCACGAGATGGCCTTCGCGCGCGACGTATCCGACTGGGCGATGTTCATGGATGGCGGCGTGGTGGTCGAGGCCAACACCCCCGAGCACCTGTTCAGCCATCCCGACGAGGAGCGCACCCAGCACTTCCTGCGCAAGCACCTGGGGACACAGGCCTGAGGAGTCGCCCGCCCCCGGGAGCGGCGACTCGGCGTTGATCCCCTCACGCCGGCCCCCTTCGGGCGCCCGGGCAGATCCCGCAACTCGAGTGAGCGTCACGCGCATGACGCGTGACGTGGAAGGCGATCTCCCTCATGCGGGTCGGTGTCTCGCGAGGTCGGTGGCCATCGCCTTACCGTCGACCCGACTCAGGCCCCCAGGGCCTGGCGCTCGAGCTCCTGCCGCATGGCATCGTCCAGTCCCAGCGCGCCACCCAGCTGGTCGAGCCAGGCGCGCTCCATGGGATTTTGCTCGTCGATCACCGCCACGCTGACCAGGTACATCTCCCGGGCCGCCTGGGGCGAGTCCGCCCGGCGCGCCAGGGCCTCGGCGTCCAGCGGGGCGATGAGCTGCTGTTCCACCCAGTCGTGCAGCTCGGCATCGGCCCCCATGGCATCGATCTGCTCGGTCAGGAGGGCTCGCTCCCGGTCGTCGATATGGCCATCGGCACGGGCCGCCATGATCACCGCCTGCAGCAGTTCCAGGCTTCTCTGCTCCCGGGACGCGCCCTCGAGACGGTCCATGGGCTGGCCCTCCCTGGCCTCGTCCTTCCCCGCCCCCCCGCGAGAGTTCTCCCACGCCTTCCAGGCGAGGATGCCGACACCGGCGATGGCGCCGTACTTCAGTGCCTTGCCACCCATCTTGCGGCCGCGCTTCGAGCCGATCAGCAGCCCCAGGGCACCGCCACCCAGGAGACTCTTCACGTCGACCCCACTCCCCCGCGTCCCCTGGCTGGCGCCTCCACCGCCTAGGCTGGAAGAAAGGCTGCCGACCAGTCCCTGGACGTCCAGGCCGACTGCGTTCTGCTGGCGGCCGCTTCCGGCCTGCTTCATGACCTGCTCGAGAATGCTCCTGGCGTTCATGACCCGCTCCTGATGACATCGTCAGGGCTTCGATAGGCAGAACCGGAATAGGTTTCACGGCTCGTCATATCCTGGCGGACGATCGCCTCGGGAAGACGACAGGCTCGGGAAGACGACAGGCTCAGCCCGGAGATCGGCACGATCATGTTCACTGAAAACAGCGGGCAAGGGGGGAGGCAAGACGGGAAAGGCAAGGCCGAAAGTCGGACGACGTCAGGAATCACCGAGGAGGTGCGGAAGCCCGAAATGGAGGCGGCCCCGACAGCCACATCCCGGCACACGCGTCCACCACTACCGTTGCTCCCTTCCGGGCCTGGCGGGATTTGCGGTCTAGCGTTGCGGGAGGACCGACGGGGCCACCACAGCAGTCGGTAATGCGCAGAGGACACTACCGAACCCCGACACCTGATCATGCCGATGTCGAGCGGTGGGCACTATACCAATGCCCCTTCCCGGCGACAAGGGCAGATGCAGGAAGCGGACGCTTGATTTCTATGTTCATTACAGGCGTCATGGAGAGCATGACAGCCCGACGACAAGGAGTCCGTGTGACGACCTCACGTGACACGACCAAGAGCCAACGCACCGACCTGGCGAGAACGAGCGACGAGCTCACCGGCCTTCTCAAGCAATTTGACGATGCCGTCAAGCGCCTCGACGATGCAGGGGACGTCGCCAAGCCGGGCAAGTTACCCGATGTGCTCATCACCGCCCGGCAGGTGATGTTGCACGAAGGCGGGTGCGAGGCCATCGAGCAACGCGCCCGTGCCTTCGAGGAGGCCGGGGTCTTCCGCGGCTCCGACTGGGAAACCCCGCAGTTTCTCGTGCCCTCCCTCACGCCCCATGCGCTGAAGAGTGCCGACCCCAATACCGTCGTCATCGAGGCCCTGAGCGAGCTGCGGCTGCTGGCCGTGGCCAAGGGCGACTACCGGCACCCGCATGTCTCCATGGAACAGTCGCACCATTACCTGACCCAGGCGATGGCCATCAACCTGCGGCTGCTGTTCGGCGCCCCCACCGAGGCGGAGCGCGAGACCCAGGGGGAGATGGCACAGGTGCCACGCCACCTGTTCAGCCATCTGGCCGAACGTATCGGCTACGAACACATCATCGACCGGCTGATCGAGGAGATCTGGCGTATCCTCGAGCAGCGTCCCATCCAGGTGGATCCGGTCAAGCAGATGATCACCCAGATCGCCGTCTGCCAGGCCAATCCCGACATCGACCTGGGCGCCAGCGGCCACGGTGCCGACCGCCTGGTCAGTTCGCTGTTCGGCCCGACACGGGCCTGCCGGGAAGACCCGGGCCTGGAGGTCTACCGCGAGCGCCTGTCGAGCATGGATGTCCCCGCCCTCCAGGGCGAGGCCACCGGCTTCGCCCGGGCCATGCACGACACCGGCCTGGTCTCCGCCTACCATCCCGTGCTGCTGCGCCACCTGCTGGACCACAGTGACCACCTGCTGGCAGAAGCGCTGGGGCTCTCGTCCACCGGTCGTGACTGCCTGCTCTGCTATCGGGAACTGGCCCATGCGCTGATCCGCGGGGGCATCTATCCGGCCACCGCCCAGGCGGTCTATGGCCTGGCGTTGACGCTGGAGCGCGGCATTCTCTATCAGCCACCCGTGGCCCCGGCCATGTGGCGACAGCTGAAGCTGACCCTGTCGGAGTGGTCCCAGGCGCGCATCAACCTGGCCTACGGCGAGACCGTCTCGCCACGCGCCCGGCTGCTGGAAGGCGTGCTGTGCATGCTGGGCCTGCCGCTGGGCGTGGGCCAGGGCAACAACCCGACCTGCCAGTCGGCCCGGGCCCTCTCCATGTGGGCCTACAACGACCCGGACTACCTGCTGCAGATGGTGACCTGGGCGGCGCGTGATGACGATATCATCATCCATTTCGAGGGCATGCCGCTCTCCTCCATGGCCAGCCTCTCCGGCGTGGCCCAGACGCTGCCCATGGACCTCGACCCGGTGTCGCTGATCGTGGTGCCGCACCTGGATCGCATCTATGCCGAGATGGGCCGGCGCTGCATCGGTCGCGAAGGCGATCCGCACCGCTGGGTCAACCCGGAGTTCCATGGCTGGTGGTCCGGGCGTGGCTTCCGCATCAACGTCGACGTGGAAACGGGGAAACTCAAGGATCTGGATGACTTCCTGCGCCACTTCTATGCCAGCTACCACCCCTACTACAACGGCAACCAGCCGCTGATCCATCCCCAGCCGGCGGGCATCGCCGTCACCGACAGCGCCGCCCGCTTCATCGGCTGGCACGCCATCACCATCCTGCGGGTCACCCTCGACCCCGACGACGAGATGCGGGTCTACTTCTTCAACCCCAACAATGACAGCGGACAGGACTGGGGCGACGGCATCAAGGTGAGCACGGCCGATCACGGCGAGCGTTTCGGCGAGTCCTCGCTGCCCTTCGAGCAGTTCGCCTCGCGGCTCTACATCTATCACTACGACCCGCTGGAACCGGGAGAGCTGGCCAAGATCACCCAGGAGGAGCTGGACCGGGTGACGGGCTATATCCACCGCAGCTGGGGCAGCGACCGGATCTCCCCCGCCGACCTGCAGGCCAGCCGAGGGGCGTAGCCCCCTTCCCTCGGGCGCTTCTCTTCACGCCCTTTCCCTGCGTCACGTCCGGCGCAACCCGGCGGCCTGCTTCCAGGCCGCCGGATTGCCATGGTGGCCACCGGCCGAGCCACCCCGGCAAGGCCCATGCTCCTTCCCGACCGATCGACGCGGTATGCCATAATGGCGCTTCCGTCCACGCCTCGCCGGAGCCGTCATGCCACGTCTCGACCAGTTGCTCGTCACCCAGGGCCTGGCCCGTTCCCGGACCCGCGCCCAGCGGCTGATCCGGCATGGCCGGGTGCGCCTGGCCGAGGGCGGTGAGCCACTGAGGAAACCCGCCGAGAAGCTCGCGGAGACGACGGGCCTGAGGGTGGAGGACGACCCCGAGGAGCGCTACGCCTCCCGCGCCGGGCTAAAGCTGGAGGCGCTGATCGAGACACTGGGGCTCTCGCTCTCGGGACGCCTGGTGCTCGACGTGGGCCAGTCCACCGGCGGCTTTACCGACTGCGCCCTGCGCTTCGGCGCCCGCCATGTGATCGGCGTGGAGGTGGGCCACGACCAGCTCGATGCCCGCCTGCGAGAAGACCCCAGGGTGACCTGCCTGGAAGGGCTCAACGCCCGCAGCATGGCGACCGAGCCTCGCCTGCAGGCGTCCTTCGCTGCCCTTCAGGCCGCGGGGCCGGACCTGGCCGTGATGGACGTCTCCTTCATCTCCCAGACGCTGATCCTGCCCGAGCTGGCCGCCCTGCTGCCGACGGGCGGGGCGCTGGCGAGCCTGGTCAAGCCGCAGTTCGAGGTGGGCCCGGGAGGCGTCAATGCGCGCGGCCTGGTGACCGACGCCCGCCACTTCGCCGAGGTGGAGGCACGCATCCGCGGCGCCTGCCGAGAGCTCGACCTCGAGATCCTGCACTGGCAGCCGAGTCCGCTGCTCGGCGGCGACGGCAACCGGGAATTCCTGCTGCACGCCGTGAAGCGCTGAGCTGAAGTACTGAGGTGAGGCGCCGAGGGTAGGGGGCCTCCCACCGCCAGGCCCCTCCCCTGTCACCCCCGCGACATCACCGACCGGCGTCGCCGCCATCGCCACCGCCCGCATCGATATCCCCTGGATCGCCCTTCGCCCCCGGGCCGGGATGGTCGGGGGCGCCGAGCTGCCCGGACGAGACGCTCTGCACCTTGCTCGCCTCGCCGCCGGCACGATGCAGCCAGACGTCGAGCTGGTTGAAGGCGATGTCGATGCCATGCTCGGCGAACAGCTCGCCGACCCGGCAGTTGATCTCGTCGGTGGCGAACAGCCGGTCGCCCAGGCTGTTGACGAAGATCCGCAGCTCGAAGTCCAGAGTGCTCTCCCCGTAGCTCATGAAGAACACCTGGGGCTCGGGGTCGGCCAGGACCCGGGCATTGTCATCGGCCGCCTGACGCAGCAGGCGGTGCACCAGCCGGTGATCCGAGCCATAGGCGACCCCGTAGGTGAGCACCACCCGGGTGATCGTGTCGGAGAGCGACCAGTTGATCAGCTGGTCGGTGATGAAGGTCTTGTTGGGAATGATGATCTCCTTGCGGTCGAAGTCGGTCACCGTGGTGGCGCGAATGCGGATCTTGCTCACCGTCCCGGTGAGGTTTCCCAGGGTGATGGTGTCGCCGATGCGCACCGGCCGCTCGAAGAGGATGATCAGACCCGAGACGAAGTTGGCGAAGATCTCCTGCAGGCCGAAGCCCAGCCCCACGCTCAAGGCCGCCACCAGCCACTGCAGCTTGCTCCAGGAGACGCCCAGGGTCCCCAACGCCGACATCACCCCCCCGCCGATGATGGCATAGGCGAGCAGCGAGCTGATGGCATAGGCGCTGCCCTGCTTGAGCTCCAGCCGCGAGAGCACCATCACCTCGAGCAGGCCCGGCAGGTTGCGCGCCATCATCAGGGTCAGCACCACCACCAGCAGCGCGGTGATGATGTCGGCCACCGAGACCATGCTGGTGAGCGACTCCGCCGCCTGGCCCTCCTCGGGGGCGACGAGGGTGACCTGCTCCAGGTAGCTGAAGACCGAGAGCAGGTCCGCCCACACCAGGTAGAGCACCAGAATGAAGCCGATCAGCAGGATCAGCTTGGAGAGGCGCAGCGACTGCTGGTTGACCTGCTCCATGTCCAGCGGCGGCTCCTCGATGACCTCCTGCCCCTCCACTCCCTCCTGGGCCTGGGCCTGTCGCCGCGCCAGTGCGCGGCGATAGGCCAGTCGCCTGGCGGCCACGGCCAGGCCGCGAATCACGGTGGCCTCCACCAGGACCCAGAGGCCCAGCAGGTAGAGCGAGATGACGAAGCGTCCCACCAGGCTCAAGGCGGTGTACTCGAAGCCGTAGACGATCAGCCCCGCCATCGCCAGCGGGACCATCGCGATGACGAGACCCAGCAGCAGGCGGAACATCTTGACCCCGAAGAAGGGCACATGGGCCAGGATCAGCTTGGCCAGCACGAAGCTCATGGCCAAAAGGCCCAGCAGCAGCAGGGTCAGCCCGACCGGTCGCTGGTTGAGCTCGATGGCCGCATCGCGGGCCAGGGGGGCGATCAGCAGGACCGGCACCAGCGCCACGCCCAGCCACAGCAGCCAGCGGCGCAGGGCAGCCGCATAGCCGGCGGGCCAGTGAAAGTGCCGCGTGGCGACCCCGCCCGACCACAGCAGGTTGCGCGCCCAGGTGAGCACGGCCCAGGCCAGGGCCAGCTGAAGCAGCGCCAGCCCGATCCCCTGCCCCACACCCTCCGTGCCCAGCACCAGGGCGAGCCCCCCGGCCAGAAGGCACAGCGGACCGGGCAGCGCCAGCAGGGCATTGAGCGCCACCGCCTCGGGGGTATGCCCCTGGGAGTCACGGCTGAGGCGACCGACTTCCTGGTGCAGGTGCGCCAGCCGCTCCCGGATGCGCCGTCGAAGGGCGACCACCCCCAGCGCCACCAGCAGGATCGGCACGCCGAGCAGGGCCCGGGCATCAGGCAGACGCCAGTTCACCGGCAGCACAGTACGCCACTCCCCCTCGCGCCACTCCGTGGCCAGGTTCTGCGGCAGGTTGCTCAGCCAGGCCAGCCCCAGGGGACGGGTATTGGCGATCCAGAACAGCTGCTCGTCGATGGTGGCGCGCAGCTCCTGACTGGTGGCCAGCAGCTGCTGCTGGTTCAGCTGCAGGTCGATGGCCGCGCTGAGCATCTCGCCATAGGCCTTCTCCATCTGGTCGACCAGCTCGCGACGGGCCTGGTAGAGACGCAGCAGGGAATCGACCAGCCCCGGCGACGCCTCGGCGTCCGCCTCCTCGATCCGCTGTCGCGCCAGCTTCTCGCCCTCGCGCAGCTGGTCACGCTGGCGGCCGAGCTCGAACTGCTTGAGGTGCAGGTCGGCGATCTCGTCCTGCAGGCCCCGCCGCACTTCAACACGGGGCAGCGTCAGGCGTTGCTCGCGCAGGATCCGGGACAGCAGCATGCTGCCCCGGATGGCGTCGATCTGTTCATTGAGGTTGCGCTGGAGCTGGCGCACCCGGTCAAACTGACGCCTCACCTCGAGGCCTTCCCGCACCAGACGATTGGCCCGGTCGGTGGCACGCAGCAGCTCGAGGCTCATGGTGCGGTTGATCTCCCGGGCATGGCGCACCACGGGATGCCCGATGACGCCCTTGCCCTCGTCACCGACCGCCTCGGCGATGGTCTGCTCCGACTCCTCGCGACGGCGACGATCGATGATGCCCTGGAGCATGGTCAGTCGTGCCTCCTCGCTGGCCACCTGGCGCTCGAGCAGGTCCTTGTGCTCCTGATCCAGTTCACGCAGTCGACTGTTGGTCTCCAGCTGGCGCTGGTGCAGCTTCAGGGTCTGCTCGGCCAGTTCCCGTTCGATGCGCAGCTTCCAGCGTGTGGGATCGTCCTCGGCCACCTGGCCATCGGCCAGTTCCTCCAGCTGGCGACGCCGCTCCTCGACCGTCTGCATCGCCTCGCCGATCGCCTGCTGGGCCCGCTCCGGCAGGGTCTGGGCATTGAGCAGCCGCGACGTCACCTCGGCCAGGGTGTCCTGAAAGTCCGACAGGGCCTGCTCGGTGTTCTGGCGGCGTTTCTCCAGCGCCTCGACGGACAGGTCCTCCAGGTCCGAGAGGGACGTCTGCTGGCCGTCCTGCTCCATGTCGCGCAGCTCCCGCTGGACGCGCTGCAGTTCCCTGGGGGCCTTCTGGACCCGGGCCTCGAGGCTGTCGAGCTGCTCCCGGACCGCCGCGAGTCGCTCCAGGCCACCGAGGGCCGCTTGCAGTGCCTCGAGGTCGCGCTGGACATCATCGGCGGGCGTTTCTCCCTCGGGCGGCTGGCGCTCCGCGATGCGCGACTCGATCGCCTCGCGGGTGGGTAGCGCCCGGGAGGCCTCGTCCTGCTGCACGGCGACGTCCTGGGCCAGCGAGGGCGTGGCGACGGCCAGCCCCACCATCAGGCACAGGAGGATCAACACCAGTGGGTTGCGCAGGGCAGATCGGCGACGGAGGTGATGATCGAAGGGATTCAATTGCCAGCCTCGGTTATGATGGAGCCACGCACGATTCTCGACCCGTCAAGGCAGCAAGGCAATGGCTGCCTGTCGCCTCGGCAGCACAGTTGACTTGCCGGTCAGGCGTGATAGAAACGCTCCGTTAACTTCCACAAGGTGCCTGGCCATGATGTCTGCGCGATCTTCCCTGTTCACTGCCGCCCTGCTGATGGCGAGCCTGACCGGCACCGCCTTGGCCGATGAGTCGCTGAGCGAGCAGGAGCGTCAGGCCATCGAGGCGCGCCTCGCGGCACTGCAGGAGGAAATGGGCCGGCTGCGCGAGCGGTTGCAGGAAGGCGAGGCCACGACCGACCAGGCGGTCGCCCGAACCGAGGCCCTCGCCGAGGACGCCGCCGAACAGGAACTCGAGGAGGCGGTGGACGAGCGCCGCCAGCTCGAGCGCGCCTCGGCCAAGAATCCCTATGCGATCACCACCCATCGACGCAACTACTGGTTCCCGGTGACCTACAACACCCATCCGAACGATGAGGGCTTCAGCGACCTCAGCGACCGCAACAATTTGGACCGGGCGGAGATGAAGTTCCAGTTCAGCGTCAAGTTCAACTTGGTCGAGGACCTCTTCGGTGACTTCGGCGGCGACCTGCATTTCGGCTATACCCAGCGCAGCTGGTGGCAGGCCTATAACGGGGATGCCTCCTCGCCCTTCCGCGAGACCAACTACGAGCCCGAGGTGTTCATCGACTTCGATAACCACACCTCGCTGCTGGGCTGGACCAACATCAACAACCGCCTGGCGTTCAATCACCAGTCCAATGGCCGCTCCGGGGCGCTGTCACGCAGCTGGAACCGGCTGATTCTCCAGTCCACCTTCGTCAACGACGACTGGGCCCTGGTGCTGGCGCCGCACTGGCGCATCCCGGAATCCGAGGAACAGGACGACAACCCCGATATCCACAAGTACCTGGGGTATGGCGACATCACCCTGGCCCGGCGCATCAACGGCGACAACGAGCTCAGCCTGATGATGCGTGGCAACCCCGACCTCGGCAACATGGGCACCGAGCTGGACTACTCCTGGCCCCTGTTCGGCAGTATCCGCGGCCATGTGCAGTACTACCATGGCTATGGCGAGAGCCTGATCGACTACGACAAGCGCACCCACCGCCTGAGCCTCGGCTTCAGCCTCAACCCGCTGTTCTCCGCCGGCAGCCTTGAGCCGTGAGGGGACTCAGGCCAGGGCCGGATGCATAGCACTCCGACCGGCTGCTATGCTGATCCTGTCACTCACCGTCCAAGGAAGACACGATGGCCAGTCAACACTCCCGCACCAGTGAATCCACCCAGCAGCTGAAGGAAGACCTGCAGCACCTCACACAGACCATCGAGGAGCTGGTCAACGCCACTGCCGATGACTCCCGAAGCAATATCAAGGAATTGCGTGATCGGGCCGAGAAGCGCCTGAAGGATACCCGCGAGCGGCTCGAGGCACGCGGAGAACGCCTCTATGGCGAGGCGCGCGACAACGTGACCCAGCAGGCCGACGCCTGCGACCGCTATGTCCACGACAACCCCTGGACCAGCATCGGCATCGGCGCCGCCGTAGGGGTGGTGGTCGGCATGCTGATCGGTCGTCGCTGATGGCGTCGAGCCAGGGACCGGCTCAACGGCTGTTCGGTGCGGGCAAGCGCCTGCTCGGCAGCCTGCTGGCCACCGGCGAGACGCGCCTGCGCCTCGCCGTGCTCGAACTGGAGGAGGAGCGCGCCCGGCTGTTCGGCCTGCTGCTGCTCGCCGGCCTGAGCCTCATCCTGCTGCTGCTGGGCATCGGCGTGCTCACCGCCCTGGTGATCGTCGCCTTCTGGGAGACCCACCGCCTGGCCGCCATCGGGGTGAGTGCCCTGGTGCTGCTGGGCAGTGGCGTCCTGCTGGCCCTGAGGGTGATGCAGCTGGCCCGACGCCGCACCCTGCTGGCCGGCACCCTTCGCCATCTGGCCACGGATCGCGAACTGGTGGAGACCTCCCGTGAACCGCACTGAACGCCGGGCCCGCAAGGCCGCCCTCGAGCATGCGATCGAGCAGCAGCGCATCGACCTGCTGGTGGCGGCCCGCCGCTGGCAGACGGCCGGACAGGTCATCGACAACGGCTGGCAGGCCGTGGTGCGTTTCAAGACCCCGCTGCTGATGGTCGGCGGGGTCCTCCTCTATCGCGGCCTGCGCCGCCCCGGAGGCGCGATTCGCCTGGCCCGCCGCCTGACCACCGGCGCCCTGGTCGCCAAGAAGGCCCGAGACCTGCTGCGCTGAGTCACGCCGCCGGCCCCCGATCCCCTCCCGTCCGCTGCTAAGCCCCAGCGGCCTTCCCCCGGCGCCATGGCGCCGAAGGAGTCATGTCATGTCCCTTGCCATCAGCCTGCATCTCCTGGCCGCCGTCGTCTGGGTCGGCGGCATGTTCTTCGCGTGGATGATCCTGCGCCCGGTCGCCGGGCAGCTGCTCGAACCACCCCAGCGGCTGACGCTCTGGTACCACGTCTTCAAGCGCTTCTTCCCCTGGGTATGGGCCAGCATGGCCGTGCTGCTGGCGACGGGGCTGTGGATGCTCTTCGGGGTGTTCGGCGGCATGGGCGGCGCCGGCTCCCATGTCCACCTGATGCTGGTGACGGGGCTTGCCATGATGGCGATCTTCCTGCACGTCTGGTTCGCGCCGTTTCCGCGCCTGGGGCGCGCCCTGGCCGGCGAGGACTGGCCCGAGGGCGGCCGGCAGCTGGCCCAGATCCGGCGACTGATCGGTATCAACCTGATCATCGGGATGATAACGGTGGTGGTCGCCTCGGGTGGCCGCTATCTGTGACGCCTCGGCCCGCTGAGGCATTCACCCACGAAAAAGGCAGGGCGCGAGCCCTGCCTTTCGTCACCTTGCCGCCCATGACATGGCGGCCTGGATCGTCTCACTAGACGTAGAAGTCCAGGTCCTCCTGGGCCTTGAGCAGATCCCGCATCTTGATCGGGTCATCACCGTAGAAGAACACCAGGCCCCAGTGCGTGCCGAAGGCCGAGCGATCCGGCACCGTCTCCTCGGTTGGCGGGACCAGTTCATGGAAGTCGAAGTAGGGATGCTCGACGGTTTCCTTGGGCATCTCCAGCTTGCTGACGACGCGACGACGCGGATACACGCCGAAGCAGCCCGCATAGCCCTTCGCATCGACCACCTCGCGGGGGAAGAAGTTGGCGACCTCCTCCTTGGTGCTCTTGGGATCGAAGACCAGCATGGAGGCCTGGTAGGCGCTGAAGCCGTAGGCACGCTCGATGAGCTCGAAGGCCTTGAAGCCCGGCGGGCGATAGGCCACCTCGCCGAAGTACATCTCGCCGTCCGCGGTCACGAAATACTCGGGGTGAATCAGACCGAACTGGATGTCGAACGTCTTGATCAACTTCTCGATCTGCTTGGTGATGGCATTGCGCCAGCTCTCGAGCTCGTTGGTGGCGGGAACGAAGACCGAGTAGCCCAGCGTCACGTATTCGGAGATGTTGAGGAACTGGATCTTGCCATCGTGGATCCAGGCCTCGACAGCGAACTCCCAGCCATCCAGGTGGCTTTCCATCAACAGCGGATACTCTTCATCCGGGATGTACTCGATCTCTTCCATCGTGCGGATCATGCGATGGCCGAGGCAGCCGGCCTTGTCGAAGGCCTTGACGTGAATCGGGTCATCGGGATCGCCATCGAGCTTGAGCAGCGTCTGGTTGACGCGCTTCATGAAGCGAACGACGTCTTCCTTCTCGTGGGCCTCCTCGAAGATCCCCACGCGAATGCCGCCCAGCTGGGCACGACGCTTCATCAGCGCCTTGTCGCGGAACAGGATGGATTGCCCGTACATGCGCGGGTTGTCCATCAGCACGGAGTTGATCGCGCCCGACCATTCCACGGTTTCCTCGAACAGGGGGATGGCGACATCGACGCCTTCCTCCTTGAGTCTCTGGGCGATCTCCATGGATCGATCATTCAGACGGATGAAGTCCCACGGAATGAAAGGAATCTTGTTGGCCGTGCAGAAATCCTCAGCCCATTCGGGCGCCACGACCACGTAGCGACGGTCGAACTTCTGCGCCGCCTTGATGGCATTGACGCTCCAGCCGAGCAGGGCGATGTAGCCCTTGTTGGGATCCTTGGGTGTTTCCGTTCCGCGAACCGAGTCCATCGAAGGATCGGTCCAGGCGGCAATCTCCGGGGGTAATTCGGTTACTGATTCCGGCGTCGTCATTCGATATTCTCCTTGGGGGGTGTGCGGAAGACCTGCACTCGGATCGGAGCGTACTCGGTGATCTGAGCCGCCAGGCACTCTGTTTCACATGCGATGTTTCACAAACGGTATTTCACGAACAATGATCGACCCGACAGGATGTGCGGTCCGGCTGGAAGACGTGGCCATGCCACGCTCCAAGCCTCAGCATTTCCGACCGTGTCAATCAAGTATAGCGGCTCTGCCAACGAATAGGAAACCGCGGCAGATGGCCTGTAACTGTTTGATTCCAATAAACCATTTCTCGGAATCGTTGAACTAGCGTCCCGCTGCCCAGCTGTCCTGGGCCAGACGCATGACGCGGCCCACTTCCTCCACCGGGACGACGGCGGGATCGCCCTTCTCCAGCGGGTCATAGTGAAAGACATAGAGCCGCGAGACGAACTCGGCAACGGGCAGCGAAGCCTCACCATAGAGCTCGCCATGACCCTGGGTCGAGGTGATGATGTCCTGCCCCCAATTCTGCCCGCTGTCGTTGTTAGGATTGAAGAAATACACACGCATGATCCCGTTCGTATCGAGGGCAAGTCGCTGGATCGTGATCGCGTGCCAGCCGAGAAATCGCGTGGCGCTATCGGTCACGGCAATGCCCGCAGGCTGCGGATTGATGACCGGAATATTGCCGTTGTAATACGGGTGATATGCCGCATAGAAGTCCCGGATGAATCCCTCGAAATCCTTCAGTCCTCCCGTGAAGACATCGACCGCGATGCGGAATCCGTGACCGACCTGCTCGCCATGGAACTCGGCATTGACCCACTTGTGCGGATCCTCTCCTCGCCCGGCACTGCGGCGTCCCATCTCGAAGTAGATGCGATCGAGATGCGGGACCGTCAGCAGGGAGACGGCGTCCACATCCACGGGGGGTTCGCTCGCCAGACCGGCCCCGAGTTCCCGCGAGGAAATGTTGTGGCCCTCGAAGCGCATCACGATCTCGTCATCGCGGGCCGCCCAGGCCAGGATCCGCAGCAGATCGGCAGGCGCACTGTAGGCCCACATGGACAGGGCGCGGGTGGACTGGCAGGTGGGGTAGTTGCCCTGACCCACGCCAAGGGGATGACCGAGGACGTTCAGGACGTCGGCAAGCAGGAAGCACTCCGGAGCGCGACGGGTCCCGAAGACACCGACGATCTTCTGGGCCGCCGCCTCGCACAGGGTCAGCCTCACCTGCCGCCACAGCGACGGCGCCACCGGTGGCGAGTAGAGGATGCCCCGCTCGAGCATCATGGCGAGGCCGTAGACCGCCTGGCTGGTCTCGACGAACAGGGCCTCGTCGATCAGGGTGTGAATCAGCGCCGGGTAGCAGTGAAAGGCGTCTGCACCGGTGTAGCTGAGGCCCAGCGCCGTGGGGATCAGGGCGTTCCACCGGGTGCGCAGATAGCGAATGAAGCCCGGCATGTAGGGCGAGACAAGGCCGGTGCTGTGCATGGCCTGGGCGAAGGCGATGGCCTCCTGCAGCAGCGTCGCATCGTCCATGACCGCCAGCCGCTCGGCATAGGCGTCGAAACCGGGGTCCTCGCGACAGCCCTCTGTGGGACTGAACACGGCGTTGATGAGCTGCAGGGCATCATCCCCGACCTCGCCCACCATCGCGCCAGGCGTGTGCAGGCAGGCGGCGATCTGGGTCACCATGTGCTTCACGCCGTCGACCTGCACCGGGCGTTGCGCCAGCACCCGCCATACCTCGGCGACCAGATGTTCCAGGAGGTTCTCGTAGCCCAGGTAACGCAACAGGTAGTGATAGAGGTTCTGGACGGCGACTCCGAGCCGGTCGGGCCGCAGGCGGTCGCCCTCCTGCAGATCGCTGACCACGAGGTCGAGGTTCATGGCCATCACCTGAGCAAGGAAGTGATGGGCATGCTCTGCGGAGATCGAGGGGTGGTGATAGTCGCCGTTGGCCACCGCCAGCAGACGAATCTGACTCAGGCTCTCCACCAGGGTGGCGACCGGATCGCCATGGCGCACCGTTTTGACGGCCAGCGACGGCACGAGCGTCTGGGGATAATCCCAGTCGCTGCCGCGGAAGAACCCGGCGGCCTCGAGCGCCGGCACCCTCGAATAGAGGACCTCCATCCCCCTGGCATCGAGCATCAAGGCACGGGCCGGTTCGAGGACCTCGAAGACCGGCGACACGCCCGTCTCGCCGTTGGCGGCGGCCAGGCGCTCGATGGCGACGTCGAGCTGCTGCACTGGCGGAGTGCCGGCGGCACTGCCATCGTGGGGGGGCGAGTCGTGGGGGCCAAAGCTCATCCCCTCACTGTCCGTCCTACCCTCGGACATGTCAAACACAGGGACGGGACACCGACCGGCGATCGCCTGTTCGTCGTCCTGGTATCGGACAGCCGCTTCCACGCGGACGGGGATGGCGCCCGGTGACGCCAAGGTGGATGAAGCCCCTTAGACGGCGTGTCCGCAGGCCACCCCCGACGCCCAGGCCCACTGGAAGTTGTGTCCTCCCAGCTCGCCGGTGACGTCCAGCACCTCGCCGATGAAGCACAGCTGAGGCAGCTCGTTGACCGCGAAGGTCTTCGACGAGATCGACCGTGTGTCCACCCCGCCCAGCGTCACCTCGGCCGTTCGCCAGCCCTCAGTGCCGGCGGGCTTGACCCG
Organism: Halomonas aestuarii; assembly: GCF_001886615.1. Classification (NCBI taxonomy): domain Bacteria; kingdom Pseudomonadati; phylum Pseudomonadota; class Gammaproteobacteria; order Oceanospirillales; family Halomonadaceae; genus Halomonas; species Halomonas aestuarii. The sequence goes on along the minus strand of NZ_CP018139.1, from coordinate 2,863,376 downwards.
CCAGTCGTCGAGACGCGCGGCCCAGGCCGCCAGTCGCTCGTTGGAGCACTCGGCAAGCACCCCGTCGTCGCCGTGCCACTCCACCAGCGCCTGGGCGAGACGCTTCGGCAGTCGCTCGGCCAGCCAGGTGGAGAGGCGACGCCGTGGCGTCTCACGGCGCGCCGCGGCCAGCGCCTCGAAGGCATCGGTGCCGGGCAGCAGATCGATGGAGAGGGTGTCGCCGGGTTGCCAGACGCTGGAGATCTGCAGCATCGCCGGCCCGGAGAGGCCGCGATGGGTGAAGAGCATCGGTTCCCGGTAGCGCCGCCCGCGGCAGCTGACTGCCACCTCGACGCTGACCCCAGCCAGGGCCTCGGCCCGGGCCTTCCACTGCGAAGTGAGGGTGAAGGGCACCAGGGCGGCCCGAGTGTCGGTGACCTCGAGGCCGAACTGCCGGGCGAGATCATGGCCGAACCCCGTGGCGCCCATGGTGGGAATGGAAAGGCCCCCGGTCGCCACCACCACGGCGCCGGCATCGATGCGTCCCGCCGAGGTGGACAGCCGCATGCCCTCCCCCGCCCGCTCGACACGCTCGATGGAGGTCTTCAGGCGGATCGTCACGCCGGCCCAGTCGCACTCGGTCAGCAGCACCCGCAGGATCTCCTTGGAGGAGTCGGCGCAGAACAGCTGGCCCGGCGTCTTCTCCACGTACTCGACGCCGTGGCGATCCACCAGCTCGACGAAGTGCTCCGGCCGGTAGCGCTTCAGCGCCGAGATGCAGAAGGCCGGGTTGTCGGAGGTGAAGTTCGCCGGCCCGCTGGCCAGGTGGGTGAAGTTGCAGCGCCCCCCGCCGGACATCAGGATCTTCTTGCCGGCCTTGTTGGCATGGTCCACCACCAGCACCCGCCGCCCGGCATAGCCGGCGGTCAGCGCACACATCAGCCCGGCGGCGCCGGCGCCGATCACCACCACATCGTAAGTCACGGCCTTGCTCTCCCGCTGGGAATCGATCCAGGCCGCGCATTCTAGCAGCCCCTCGCCGCGCCGCCGACCAGGGTGCCGGCCCCGCGCACTGGTCATTTCTGTACAAGAATTATACATTAAGGGCACGCCTTATCACTTGTGCATTGTTGCCACACTCTGCCGACCCCGGGCGATTAGGCTGTAAGGAGCGCCCCCACGAGCGAGCGGGCGCCCGTTCATCGCTCCACCACAAGACGGCACACCATGACCCCATCGCGAACTCGCCTGTCCCTCCTGATCGGCCTGGCCCTGCTGGTGCTCTCCCCGCTGCTGGCCGCCCAGCAACCCACCCCGGTGATCGCCGCGCGGGCGAGCCTCGCCGACTGGTCCGACCCCCTCGAGGCCTTGGGCACCCTGCACGCCGACGAGAGCGTGACCCTCTCCGCCACCGTCACGGAGACCATCGCCGAACTGACCTTCGAGGGGGGCGAGCGGGTGTCGGCCGGCGAGCTGCTGGTGCGCCTGTCCGACGACGAGCAGCAGGCGGACCTGCGGGTCGCCCAGGCGCTGCGCGACGAGCGCCGCAACGCCGTCAACCGTCTCGCCCAGCTGCAGAGCCGCAACCTGGCGCCGCGGGCCGAAGTGGAGGATGCCAGGGCCCGGCTGCGGCAGGTGGAGGCGGAGATCCAGGCCCTGGAGGCCCGCCTGGCCGACTACCGCATCCAGGCGCCCTTCGACGGCATCGTGGGCTTCCGCAACGTCAGCGTGGGCACCCTGGTGACGCCGGGGACCGAGCTTGCCACCCTGGACCGGCTCGACGTCATGAACCTCGACTTCACCCTCCCCGAGCTGGCCCTGGGGCAGGTGGCGCCGGGCCTGACGCTGACCGCGACCAGCGCGGCCTTTCCGGACACGACCTTCCGGGGGGAGGTGGCGAGCATCGGCACCCGGGTCGACCCGGTCAGCCGCAGCATCACGGTGCGCGCCGAGCTGGACAACCCGGGGCTCCGGCTGCGCCCCGGCATGCTGATGCAGGTGACCCTGCAGCGCGCTCCTCGGGAGGCGGTGGTGATTCCGGAGGCCGCCCTGATCCCGAAAGGGCAGCGCCAGTTCGTGCTGGTGCTCCAGAGCGACGGGGAGGCCTATCGGGTCGAGGAGCGCCAGATCCGCATCGGCGCCCGCCGCGAGGGCGAGGTCGAGGTCCTCGAGGGACTGGCGGTGGATGACCTGGTGGTCGCCCACGGCACCGAGCGGGTGCGCGACGGCCAGCCGACCCGCCTGCTCGGCATCCTCGACGACGACACCACCGTCCCGGAGCTGCTGCGGCGCGGACGGGACAACGCGGAGGCCAACGGCTGATGCGCCTCTCCGATCTATCCGTCCAGCGTCCGGTGCTGGCCGTGGTGATGGCCGCCCTGATCGTGGCCTTCGGCCTGCTGGCCCTGCAGCGACTGCCCCTCCAGGAATACCCCTCCATCGACCCGCCGGTGGTCTCCATCGACACCCGCTATCCCGGCGCCTCGGCCAGCGTGGTGGAGAGCCGCATCACCCAAGTGCTGGAGGACCGCATCGCCGGGGTGGCGGGCATCGAGGTGATCTCCTCCTCCAGCGAGGACGGCCGCTCCAGCATCAACGTGGAGTTCGGGCTCGACATGGACATCGATGCGGCCGCCAACGACATCCGCGACCGCATCTCCGGAGCCCGGGACAACCTGCCCGAGGAGGCCAGCCCGCCGGAAGTGCAGAAGGCCGATTCCAGCTCCGAGGTGGTGATCTGGTTCTCGCTGACCGGCGAGGGGTACAGCGTGGCGGAGCTGACCGACTACGCCGACCGCTACCTGGTGGATCGCTTCTCGGTGCTGCCCGGCGTCGCCCAGGTGCGGGTGGGAGGCGGCCGCGAATACGCCATGCGCGTGTGGCTCGACGCCGACGCCCTGGCCGCCCGCGGCCTCACGGTGGGCGACGTGGAGGACGTGCTGCGCGACGAGAACGTCGAGCTGCCGGGCGGGGCCCTGGTCTCGGAGGCCCGCCAGTTCATCGTGCGCCTGCCGCGCAGCTTCGCCACGCCCGACGACTTCCGTCGGCTGGCCCTGGACGAGGGCGGCGACGGCTACCTGGTCCGCCTGGGCGACGTCGCCCGGGTGGAGATCGGCGCCGTGGAGGAGCGCACCATCTTTCGCGGCAACGGGGTGCCCATGGTCGGGCTGGGACTGATGAAGCAGTCCACCGCCAACGTGCTGGAGATCTCGGAGGGCGCCAAGGCCGAGATGGCGCGCCTGCAGGGCACCCTGCCCGGGGGCATGTCGCTGACGCTGAACTTCGACTCCTCGGTGTTCGTCTCAGGGGCCATCGGCCAGGTGGTGCAGACGCTGTTCATCGCCATGGCCCTGGTGGTGGTGGCCATCTTCCTGTTCCTGGGCAACGTGCGCACCACCTTCATCCCGGCCGTGACCGTGCCCATCGCCCTGATCGGCGCCTTCGCGGCCCTGGCAGTGCTGGGCTTCAGCATCAACCTGCTGACGCTGCTGGCGCTGGTGCTGGCCATCGGCCTGATCGTCGACGATGCCATCGTGGTGCTGGAGAACATCCACCGGCGAATGCAGGAACTCGGCGAGACGCCGCTGGTGGCGGCCTTCCGGGGGACCCGGCAGATCGCCTTCGCGGTGATCGCCACCACCCTGGTTCTGGTGGCGGTGTTCGTTCCCCTGAGCCTTCTGCAGGGCGACATCGGCCGGCTCTTCTCGGAGTTCGCCCTCACCCTGGCCGCCGCCGTGGTCATCTCCAGCCTGCTGGCGCTGACCCTGACGCCGATGATGGCCTCCAAGATCCTCAAGGCCGACATGCATGACGGCCGCCTGGCCCGCGCCGTGCAATGGAGCCTCGTGCACGCCCGCCGGGGCTATCGCCGGCTGCTGGTACGGGTGCTCGGGCTGCGCCTGCTGGTGCTGGCGCTGTTTCTCGGCATCCTCGGCGGCATGGTGTGGCTCAATGAGCAGTTGCCCAACGAGTACACCCCCAAGGAGGATCGCGGCAACTTCTTCGTGCTGGTCAACGGCCCGCCCGGCGCCACCTACGACTACATGCTCGACTACATGAACGAGATCGAGACCCGCCTGCTGCCTCTCACCGAGCGCGGCGAGATCGAGCGGATCCTGGTGCGCGCCCCCCGCGGCTGGGGCAACATCGAGAACTTCAACAGCGGCTTCGTCATCGTCAACCTCGCCGACTGGGGGGAGCGCCGGTCGGCCTGGGCGATCATGGACGAGATCCGCGGACGCCTCGCCGACCTGCCCGGCATCCGGGCCTTCCCGGTGATGCGACAGGGCTTCGGGTCGCGGGTCGAGAAGCCGGTCCAGTTCGTGCTCGGCGGCGGGACCTTCGACCAGCTGGCCGAGTGGCGGGACACCCTGCTTGAGCACCTGCGCGAGGACAACCCTCGCCTGACCGGACTGTCCAGCGACTACGAGGAGAACCAGCCGCAGCTGCGCGTGGACATCGACTACACCCGCGCCGCCGCCCTGGGCGTGACCGTCACCGAGATCGGCCGCACCCTGGAGACCCTGCTGGGCGGCCGGTCCGTGACGCGCTACGTGGATGACGGCCAGGAGTACGACGTCATCCTGGAGGGGGAGCCGGGTGCCCGGCCGAGCCCCCGCTCCCTGGAGAGCATCCGGGTGCGCTCCGACCGCTCGGGCGAACTGATCCCGCTGGGCAGCCTGGTGACGATGAGCGACTTCGCCGGCCCCAGCACCCTGAACCGCTTCAACCGCGTGCGCGCCATCACGATCGAGGCCGACCTGGCGGACGGCTACCCCCTCGGCGAGGCGCTGGCCTACCTGGAGGCCACGGTGGACGAGATCCTGCCGCCGGAGGCCCAGACCGACGTCAAGGGGGCCTCCCGGGACTACCAGGAGGCCAGCGGCGCCACTGCCTTCCTGCTGGGCCTGGGCATCCTGGTGGTCTTCCTGGTGCTGGCGGGCCAGTTCGAGAGCTTCGTCCACCCCTTCGTGATCATGCTCACCGTGCCCCTGGCGATCTGCGGTGCCCTGCTGGGGCTCTACCTCACGGGGCAGTCGTTGAACATCTACAGCCAGGTGGGACTGGTCATGCTGGTGGGGCTCGCGGCGAAGAACGGCATCCTGATCGTGGAGTTCGCCAACCAGCTGCGCGACCGGGGCATGGCCTTCCGGGAGGCCCTGGTGGAGGCCTCGGTGACCCGGCTGCGCCCCATCGTGATGACCGCCGTGACTACCATGGCAGGCGCCGTGCCGCTGATCCTCTCCAGCGGCGCCGGCGCCGAGACGCGCCTGGTGATCGGCATCGTCATCCTCTGCGGCCTGGCCGCGGCCACCCTCTTCACCCTCTTCGTGGTGCCGGTGGCCTACGACCTGCTGGCCCGGCGGACCGGCTCGCCCGGGGACGTCGCCCGCCGCCTGGCGCACGAGATGGGCGAGGAGGCCGCCGGCCACTGAGGCCGGCGGCACCCCTCTCGTCCCGCCGGCGATTCAGCAGCCGGCCGCGCCCCCGTCGCTGCGGGGATCGTGGGCGCCCTCGATCAGGCCATCGGGGTGGTGAACGATGGCGCCGGCATGGCCCATGGTGTCGCTGTAGGCCTCGTCGAGCACCTCGACATCGTGGCCCACCGAGCGCAGGGCGTCGGCCATCGGGCCGGCGAGGCGCGACTCGAGCTTGAGGCTGGTGCTCGACTCCCCCCAGGTGCGGCCAAGCAGCCAGCGTGGGGCACTGACCGCCTGCTGCAGCGGCTCGCCGAACAGCGCATAGCGCGAGTAGACCGCCGCCTGGGTCTGGGGCTGCCCCTCGCCACCCATGGTGCCGTAGACCATGGTGCGGCCGTCCCGGAAGCGCGCCAGGGCCGGATTGAGGGTGTGGAACGGCTTGCGCCCCGGCCCGAGCGCCCGCAGGTGCCGCTCGTCCAGGGAGAAGCTGATCCCGCGGTTCTGCCACAGCACCCCCGTCTCGGGGAGCACCACGCCACTGCCGAACTCCCAGAAGATGCTCTGGATGAAGCTGACACCGCGTCCCTGGTCATCGACGGCCCCCATCCAGATGGTGTCCCCAGGCACCGGCTCGTGGGGCCAGGGCAGCGCCCTGTCCATGCGGATCTCGCCGGCCTCCTGCGCCAGCGCCGACTCCTCGAGCAGCGACTGGAGGTCGATGTCCAGATGCTCCGGGTCGGTGACATGCCGGTCGCGCAGCAGGAAGGCCCGCTTGGTGGCCTCGATCAGGCCATGCAGGTGCGCGGCACTCTCCCCCTCGGTCACCCCGAGCCGCTCGAAGAGCCCGAGGATCATCAGCGAGGCCACCCCCTGGGTGGGCGCCGGCAGGTTGTAGAGGGTCGCGTCCTTCAGGGCGAGTTCCAGGGGCGTGACCCGCCGGGCGCGATAGTCGCTGAAGTCCTGACGGCACAGGGGACTGCCCAGGGCGGCCAGGTCGGCCGCCATGCTGTCGGCGAGCTCGCCCCGGTAGAAGTCGTCCAGTCCCGCCCGGGCCAGACGTTCCAGGGTGGCCGCGAGCCGCGGCTGGCGCAGCCGCTCCCCCTCGCGAGGCACCTCGCCATCCTGCAGGAAGGCCTCGGCGAATCCCGGGCTGCTCGAGAGGGCCGGGGCATGGCGGGCCGTCAGGGCCTGCTGGCTGCGCGATACCGCCACGCCCTCGCGGGCGTAGTGGATGGCATCGCCCAGCAGGCGCGCGAGCGGAAGGGGCTCTCCCCAGGAAGACGCCACCTCGAGTGCCTCGCGCCAGCCGTCCACGGTGCCGGCCATGGTCAGGGCCGCACGCGGACCGCGTTCCGGGATGGCGTCGTGACCGGCATAGAAGGCAGGCGTGGCCTGGCCGGCCGCCGGCCCGCAGGCATCGATGGCCACCGGGGGCTTGCCCGGCTCGTGAATCAGCCAGAAGCCATCACCGCCGATGGCATTCATGTGGGGATAGGCCACGGCGATGGTGGCCGCGGCGGCCACCATCGCCTCGACGGCATTGCCCCCCTCTCGCAGCACGTCCCGCCCGGCTTCCGCGGCGAGGTGGTGCGGCGCCGTGCACATGCCGCCATAGCTGCGTCGTGTATGGATCATCGGTGTTCCTTGTCGTCATTAAGGGGGCAGGAACCGGGGCACGGCGTCGCACCGTGGGCCCTTCCGGCCTGTCGCCGAGGGCCGTCAGGTCGCGATGGAGCCAGGACGGGGCCTCGGCAACGGCCATGCCATAAAATCGATTTTTATCAGACCTGCAGGTTTTTTTCCAACGCGCCAGACGTCCGCCGGGTGGCGCTTCCCTCCTTCTCCGCAACGGGATGGCACCGAGACCGCAAGGGAGGAAGCCGCCGGTGATCAGTCGCGACAGCTTTCCAGGGCGACCTGGTAGGAGAGCAGGACATGGTTCTCGAGGCACAGGCTGGCGGCCCGGGTCTCGCGCTTCAGGGCGAGTTCCACGAGCTGGTCGTGCTGGGCATCGAGGACCTCGCGGATGGACGGATTGTCCGGCGCACGCCGCCGGTAGCGGTCGAACTGGTCATGCAGCTGCTCGATGAAGCGCAGCAGCCAGGGCGAGCCGCAAGGCGCCACCAGGGTCCGGTGAAAGTGGAGGTGCAGCGCCTCCCACTGCTCCACCGAGTCGCCGTCGGCGCGGCGCAGCCGATGGGCCGCGGCCAGCAGGGCCGACTCCCATTCGGCATCGCCATAGCGCATGGCCTGCTCCAGCGCCATGCACTCGAGCCGGCGGCGCATCTCGGCGATGTCGTCCAGCTCGGCGCGGTCGAGACCGGGCACCCGAAAGCCGCGCTGGTTCTCCTGGATCAGGAGCCCATAGGCCGCCAGCTTGTTCAGCGCCTCGCGCAGGGGGCTCAGCCCCACCTCATAGCGCGCCTTGAGGGTATTGATAGCGATCTTCTCGCCGGCCTTGAAACGCCCGTTGACGATGTCCTGACGCAGCCGCTCGAAGACACGGCTGGCATGGGTGAGCGGAGAGGCGGGCTTGGCCATCGAGAACTCCTTGACGCGTGGAGGCGCGGTCTGCCCGACGGAACCCGCCTTGACCCCGGGGACCGGGCAACCTTACCTTGGGCCAGGATAATCGATTTTTCATGCCCCTGTCTCTCCCGACACGGGACGGTGTCGACATGTCCCCAGGAGTGCCCGGATGTCAGTGCCCCCCTCGCCTCCCCTCAGGCCGCTCTTCTGGGCCTTCCTGCGCATCGGCCTGCTCGGCTTCGGCGGCGGCCCCTCGATGATCCCGCTGATCCAGCAGGAGGTCGTCAAGCGCCATGGCTGGATGGACGAGGAGGCCTTCGGCGACGTCCTGGCCATCGCCAACACCCTGCCCGGCCCCATCGCCACCAAGATGCCCGGCTACATCGGCTACCGGGTGGCCGGGGTCAGCGGCTGCGCGATCGCCGTGCTGGCGGTGATCGTGCCGATGATCGTCGCCATGATCGCCCTGCTGGGCGTCTTCAGCCGCTACCGCGACGTGAGCTGGATCCAGGGCATGAGCCAGGGCGTGGTGCCGGTGGTGATGGTGATGATGGTGCAGCTGACCCTGGACTTCTGGAACAAGTCGCGGCTGGCCATCGGGGTCTGGGTCAGCCTGGGCATGGCCGGGGTGGCCGGAGGACTGATCTACTGGCTCGGGGTGCACCCGGGGCTGGTCATCGGCGCCCTGCTGCTGGCGGCCCTGGTCACGCCAGTCGCCCGCCGGGAACAGGAGGCCGGTCGATGATCTACTGGCAGCTGTTCCTGGCCTTCTTCATTCCCAACATCATCGGCTACGGCGGGGGGCCGGCGATCATCCCGCTGATCGAGGCCGAGGTGGTCGGGCGCCATGGCTGGATGAGTGCCCAGACCTTCGCCGAGACGCTGGCACTGGGCAATGCGCTGCCGAGCCCCATCGCGACCAAGATGGGAGGCTACATCGGCTACGAGGTCGCCGGCTGGGGAGGGGCGCTGGTCGCGGTCCTGGCCACCGTGGTGCCCTCCCTGCTGCTGATGCTGGGCGCCCTGGGCCTGCTCTACCGCCATCGCGAATCGCCGCGCGTCCGGCGGATGAGCCAGTGGGTTCGCCCCGTCATCGCCATGATGATGGCCTGGCTGGCCCTGGGCTTCCTGCAGGCCGGAGTGGCCGACTCTGGGTGGGGCCACACGCTGCTTATCGCCGTCGCCGCGGCGTTCGCCCTGCTGCGCTTCCGCGTCCACCCGGCCCTGGTGGTACTGGGCGGGCTGCTCTACGGTGCACTGCTGCTGGGCTAGCGACTCAGCAGTCGCCGATGCGCTGGCCGTCGATGGCGGTGGTCATCCTGAGCTGGCCCGCGGAGGAGTCGACCAGGATGTCGACGTTGCCCTCGACCCGCTCGCCGAGGAAGTCCATGCGGCCGATGATGCTGGCCTCCCCCCCCTCGGCCCGGCACACCATGCGGTAGTCCATGCCATCGACCGTGACCTGCTGATCGAGCAGTTCGCAGCCCTCCTCCTCCTCGATGAAGCTGAACTCCTCGTCCTCGAGATCGCCCTGGGCGATGCACTCCTCGTGGCTCTGGGTCTGGTCGGGGATCGGCAGGTCCCCTCCCACGGAGGTGGTGCTGGTGAACGCCCACTGGCCCGGGACGATGTTGGGGGCCTCGGCGACGGCGGCCAGCGGCATCGCCAGCAGCAGGCTGGCAAGAAGGTGACGGAACGGCATGCGGGAACTCTCCCTGGGGTTGGATGGGCGGCCTGGCCTTCGTTACGGACACCAGCATAGCCTAATCGCCCTCGCCTCCCCATCGCGGCGTCGAGCCCGCCCCCTCGAGGGCAGGTCACCCCGTGGGCCGAGGTGTCCTGCGAAGCCGATATGACAGCGCCGGAACGCTAAGCTGAAAGGAGGCGCCATCGAAGGAGACGACCATGCTGGAACTCATCCCCGCGGAGGAACCCCATGTGGTGGCCCTGCGCGCCAGCGGCAGGGTGGATGCCGACGACCTGCAGCAGGCCATCGATGCCATCGAGCAGGCCAAGCAGGCCCATCCCAGGGTCAGCCTCTATGCCGAGATCGACGACATGCGCTGGATGACCTTCACCGCCCTGCTGCGTGACCTGGGCTATGGGCTGACCCAGATCGGCGAGCTGTCGCACTACCACCGCATCGCGGTGGTCACCGACCGGCCCTGGCTCCGGCCGCTGGCCGAGCTCGAGAACCGTCTCTTCCACCCCCTGGAGGTCCGGGTCTTCCCTGCCCGCGAGAGGGCCGGGGCCCTGGCGTGGATACGCCACCTGCCCGAGGCGACCTGAGCCGGGGCCGGCCGTCACACGGCGGCGATGGTGTTCGAGCCTGCCTGTTCGACCCTGCCGTGAGCATGGGGCGACCGGAGTGGCCCCCGCAGGATAGCGGAGCCGGAAACGACGAGGGGGCACGCCAGTGGCGTGCCCCCTCGCAGGATGAGGCCAGGCAGGTCGTCCCTGCCCCGCCGTCAGCGCGACATGTCCACCACGACCCGGCCGCGGACCCGGCCCGCCAGCAGTTCACCCGCCGTGTCGACGGCCTCCTCCAGTGAGATCGTCCGGGTGATGGCGTCCAGCTGCTCCGGAGAGAGCAGCTCCCCGAGCCGACGCCAGGCCTCGACGCGATCCGCGTAGGGCCGCATCACGCTGTCGATCCCCGCCAGGGTCACGCCCCTCAGGATGAAGGGGGCGACGCTGGACGGCAGGTCCATGCCCTGGGCCAGCCCGCAGGCCGCCACGGTGCCGCCGTAGCGGGTCGAGGCCAGGACGTTGGCCAGGGTGTGGCTGCCCACCGAGTCGATGGCCCCCGCCCAGCGCTCCTTGGCCAGGGGGCGCCCCGGCTCGGAGAACTCGGCCCGGTCGATCACCGACTCGGCGCCGAGACCCTTGAGGTAGTCCGTCTCCTCGAGACGGCCGGTGGAGGCCACGACGCGGTAACCCAGCCGGGAGAGCAGCGCGATGGCGTAGCTGCCGACGCCGCCGTTGGCCCCGGTCACCAGCACCTCACCCTGATCCGGGGTGACGCCCTGATTCTCCAGCGCCATCACCGAAAGCATGGCAGTATATCCGGCCGTGCCGATGGCCATGGCCTGGCGGGCGCTGAAGGCCGACGGCTGGGGAATCAGCCAGCGGCTGTCCAGACGAGCCTTCTCGGCCAGCCCGCCCCAGTGCTTCTCGCCCACGCCCCAGCCGTTGAGCAGCACGGCGTCGCCGGGCTGGTAGGCCTCGGCCGTCGAGCTCTCGACCGTACCCGCCAGGTCGATCCCGGGCACCATGGGGAACTGGCGGACCACCGGCCCCTTGCCGGTGATGGCCAGGGCATCCTTGTAGTTGAGGGTGCTGCAGTCGACCCGCACCGTGACATCGCCGTCCGGCAGGCGCGACTCGTCCAGCGTCTGGACCCCGACCTGCTGTCCCTCGTCGTTCTTGTCGATCAGAATGGCCTTGAACATCGTGCACCTCATTATGGAACTGGCATGTATCCATCGGTCGTTTACAGACCGATCGTCTATGAGACGTCACGAAGAAGCCTCCGCCTGTCGCGGCAGCCCCTCCATGTACGTCATGATGAAGGTCTCCAGGGGGCTCGCCCGACGCTCGAGGCGGGCCCGCATCACGGCCCCCTCCCAGCCGATCCAGAAGGCCTCGGCGAGCCTGTCGCAGTCAGCGCCCGGATCGAGTTCGCCGGCCGCCTGGGCCTCGCGCAGGCAGCGGGCCAGGCGCCGCTGCCAGTCAGCCAGGGTCGCCCGGAGCCACGCCCGGAACCCCTCCGGCAGGCCGCTCGCCTCCTGCCCCAGGTTGCCCACCAGGCAGCCCCGGCGGAAGTCGTGGCGCGCCATGCCGTGGGTGGCATCGGCGACGAAGGCCTCGATGCGCGCCAGCGGCGAGCGCGTGGCATCTTCCAGGTGGCGATCCAGCTTCTCCGCGAAGTAGGCGCCGTAGTGCTCCATCACGGCCCGTCCGAACGCCTCCTTGCTCTCGAAGTAGTAGTAGAACGAGCCCTTGGGCACGCCGACGCGCTTGAGGATGCCGTCGATCCCGGAGACCACGAAGCCCTGTTCGGTCAGCACCTCGGTGCCGCTGCGGATCAGGGCCGCCCGGGTATCGGGATCATCGCGCGGCACCCTGGGGGGCCGGCCGCGTCGTGGCTTGGAGGTCGCGTGTGTCATGCCCACCAATATAGACCGACTGTCTATAAAATCAAGCAGGCCGGATGAGGCACCCGCCTCCAGATCCCGGGCAGAGATGCAAGAGGCCCGCCAGCGGACGCTGACGGGCCTCTTCATCTCAGGGATTGGTCGGGCGGCGGGCGATCAGGTCCCCAGGCCGGCGACCAGCACCACGCCGAGCACCACGACCAGCAGGACGAGGGTCTCCAGGGCCATCAGGATCACCGGCTTCCACCCCACCACCGCCAGCTTCTGGAACGAGGTCTTGATGCCCAGCGCCGCGATGGCGGTGACCAGGCACCAGCGGGATAGGGTCGACATCCCCTCGTTCACCGCCTCGGGAATGAGCCCCAGGCTGTTGATCAGAACCAGGACCACGAAGCCCACCAGGAAGCTTGGCAGCATCGGCACCTTGGTCGCAGCGCCCTCCTCCTGGCGCGAGGCCCGGAAGAGCCACATGAAGACCATCACCGCCGGCACCAGCATGGCCACGCGCACCAGCTTGACCAGCGTGGAGATGTCACCGGTCTCCTCCGAGATCATGTAGCCGGCCCCCACCACCTGGGCCACGTCGTGGATGGTGCCGCCCAGGAAGATCCCCGCCTGGGCATTGGCGAGTTCCAGGACCCCGGCGATCAGCGGATAGGTCACCATCGCCATGGTCGAGAGCGTGGTCACCCCGACCACCGTGAGGATGGTGTTGCGCTCGTGAGTGTCGTGACGCGGCATCACCGCCGAGAGAGCCAGGGCCGCCGACGCCCCGCAGATGGCCACGGCGCCGCCGGTCAAGAGCCCGAGGTCGCGATCCAGGCCCAGCGCCCGGGCCAGTACCGACCCCATGGCGATGACCAGTGCCACAGCACCGACTACGGTGAGCACGGGCCCGAACCCCAGGTCGCCCACCTGGGTGAGGGTCATCCGCGCCCCCAGCAGTGCCACCCCCAGCCGCAGCACGGTGCTGGCGGCGAACTCGACGCCCTCGCGGCAGCGCCCCTCCTCGCTCAGGAAGTGCAGCGACATGCCGAACAGCAGGGCGTAGAGCAGCGTCGGCCCCCCGTAATGGTCGGCGATGAAGGTGGTGGCCAGGGCGATGGTGACGCACACCAGCAACCCGCGGCCGATGGCGCGGACGCTGCCGAGCCGCAGGGCGAGACGGGCTCTCCAGTCCGCGGCCGAGGTGGTGAGGTTGTGAGGTTTCATGTGGCTGCTCTCCTGGTCTCGTCTGGTGGACGAGTGCCCTGCCCGCCTCCGGGTGATGGGGATGACCGATCGCCCGGCGCGCGATTGACCGCGCAGAGCCACCTGGCACCGGCCACAGGACTCCGCTCGCCGGTGCAGACCGCAGTGGGGTCACCCGGCAGAGGGTAAAGGCTCGCATGATACGGTCATATCCCTCACCCAGCATCGATCCCTGGAGGATTGATGCGGATCTCGAATGGACCGGAGATGGTATTGCGATGAACGGAGCAGGCCTGATCGCAGGTCACGACCAGACGGAAGTCGCCCATGGCATGACCCGGAACGGCCCTCATGATGATCTCACTCGCCGAGGCCGAGTACGATAAGCTTACGCTTGTTACCCATCACTGATATTGCGGGGCGGTGCACCGACACCGTGCCCCGGGAGGAGGCATCATGAGTCAAGGCATTCGTCGGATCCTGTGCTGCGTGGGGTTGAAGATCGACTGCGACCCGGTGCTCGAGCAGGCCGTGACCCTCGCCGTGGCCACCGGCGCCGAGGTCGACGTCCTGCACGCGGTCAAGTCCCTGTCCGATGACGTCGTGAACACGCTGCGGGTCAATATCCCCGACCGTCACATCCTCGACACCCTGAGGGATCAACGCCTCAAGGAGGCCAAGGAGGTCCTGGATTCAAAGATCGAGACCTTCTGGGCGGGCCATCCCGAGCTGCGCGAGGCGTATGGCTATCGGGAACTGCCGTGCAGCGTCCTGGAGGGCTACCCCGCCCAGGTGATCACCGACTACGCCCGGCGCACCAGCAGCGACATGATCGTGCTCGCCGCCAACAAGCGCCGTTCGGCCACCTATGCAGGCAAGATCACCAAGGGCGTGATCAAGCGCTCGCCCGTGCCGGTCGTCGTGGTGCCCCCGCGCAAGTCGTGATCCTGCCGAGGGCCGGCTTCCACGCCGCGAAGCACGCCCGGTGACGCCTGACACCTCGGTACTCGGGACGACGCCCTTCCGGGAAGACGGGAGAAAGGGCTCGCCTCCCGCCAGCGGGGAGTGAAGGCCCGATGGGGTCATCGGGCTGAACGGGGGCTGGCGCGGTCAAGCGAGACGGTCGAAGCCGTTATCCAGGAACGGATAGTCGGTGTAGCCCCTCTCGTCGCCGCCGTAGAAGGTCTCGGGATTCGGCTCGTTGAGCGCGGCGCCCACGCGGAAGCGCTCGACCAGATCGGGGTTGGCGATGTAGGAGCGACCGATCGCCACCGCATCGGCGATGCCCTCTTCGATGATCCGCTCGGCACGCGCCGCATCGTAGTGGCCGCAGAAGATCAGGCTGCCGGTGAAACGCTCACGCATCGCGCGACGGAAATCATCGCTGAACGTGATGTCGCCGCCTGCCCAGTCGGGCTCGTTGACGTGCACATAGGCGAGGCCGCGCTGGGACAGCTGCTCGAGCAGGTAGAACGTCATCTCCTCGGATTCGTCATCGGTCAACCCGAAGAGCTCGATGAACGGCGTCAGGCGAATGCCGGTACGGTCCGCGCCGACTACCTCGATGACCGCATCGACCACCTCCAGCGGGAAGCGCGCACGATTCTCGATCGAACCGCCGTACTGGTCGGTGCGCCGGTTGGTGCCGGTAGCCAGGAACTGGTTCAGCAGGTAGGCGTTGGCGGCGTGAACCTCGACCATGTCGAAGCCTGCCCGCCTGGCGCGAATGGCCGCCTGGCGGTAGTCGTCGACGATGCCGGGCAGCTCGTGCGTCTCCAGCGCCCGCGGGGTACTGGTCTCGTGCTGGCCGGCCGTGCCGTCCTCGAACTCGACGAAGCACTTGGCGCCCTCCCCCTTCAGCGCGCTCGGCGCCACCGGGGCCTGGCCGTCGGGCTGCACCAGCTCGTGGGAGACGCGCCCCACGTGCCAGAGCTGGAGTGCCATGCGTCCGCCCTTGGCGTGCACGGCGTCCACGACGCCCTTCCAGCCGGCTTCCTGTTCGTCGGTCCAGATGCCGGGGGTATACACGTAGCCCCTCGCGGTGGGCGAGATGTTGGTCGCCTCGCTGATGATCAGACCCGCACCGGTACGCTGACCGTAGTAGGCTTCCTGCAGCTTGCCCGGAACGCTGTCGGGCGTGCGGACCCGGGTCAGCGGCGCCATCAGGATGCGGTTGGGCAGCGTCAGGCTGCCCAGGCGGGTCGGTGTCAGCAGGGTGTCGTAGGCCATGCGGCAACTCCCTTGTCGATGGGTTCGGATCTCGGCTCGGCGCCTTGTCGCATTGGCGCCTCGCATGATTAGACCAGTTTACTAGCAACCCCGAAAGCTGACTACCCCCGCTAATAGTTAACGCGATAATAGAATGTGAGGGCGACGGCGCGGCGCCGTCAGGCGAAGCGCTGTGCCGAGTAGGGTTGCAGGTCGATGGACGTCGGCTCGCCAGCCACCAGCTGGGCCACAAGTTGCCCGGTGATGGCCCCCGTGGTGATGCCGACCTGCCCGTGCCCGAAGGCATAGACCACGTTGCGGCAGCGTGATGCCCGGTCGATCACCGGCAGGGTGTCCGGCATGAACGGGCGATACCCCATCCATTCCTTCCCTTCCACGGATGCGATCCCGGGAAAGAGGCGCCTGGCCTGCTGGGCGATGGTCCTGGCGCGCCGGAAGTCGGGCGCGTGATCCAGCCCCCCCATCTCGATGGTGCCGCCGATGCGCAGGCCGCCCTCCATGGGCGTGACCACGAAGCCGCCGGCGGAGTAGGTGATCGGGTGCCGCAGCCGGACGCCGGCGTCGCCGACGGTGGTGGAATAGCCCGCCAGCGCCTCGAGGGGCACAGCGTCGCCCAGCCCGGCGGCCAGCGTCCTGGACCAGGCACCTGCGGCGATGACGACATGATCGGCGGCCATGTCCTCCTGCCCCTCCACCCGCAGGGAGGTGGCGACGCCGTTGTCGTGGTCGATCCCCGTGACCCTGCCGGCGACGAACCGCCCCCCCTGCTCCAGGAAGAGGCCATGCAGCGACCTCACCAGGCGCGCGGGATCCGCGAAGTAGACCCACCCCTTCAGGCGCACCGCGCAGGCAAAGTCATCGGCCAGGTCCGGCTCCAGGGCACGCAGCTCGTCATGCGGCACGAAGTCGTGCCCGAACCCGCGCTCGCGACGCATCTCGAGATCGGCGCGATCCCGGTGGAACTCCGCTGCCGTTTCATACACCACCAGGGTTTCCCGGGGCTTCAGGATATCGCGGATGCCGGCGGCCTCGAGCCAGGGCTCGTAGGCCCCCAGGGCCCGCTCGGTCAGTGCCGCCAACCCGAGGCTGCTGGCCCGGACGCGCGAGGGTCGGGCGGCCATGAGGAAGCGCGTCATCCAGGGCAGCAGCGTCGGCAGGTAGCTCGGACGAATGCTCAACGGGCCCTTGGCGTCCAGCAACCAGCCCGGGACCTTCTTGAACGTGCCGGGCTTGGCGAAGGGCACCACGGCGCCCACGGCCATCAGTCCGCAGTTACCGGCCGAGGCGCCCGCCGCCGGGTCGCGCGCTTCCACCAGCGTGACGCGATAGCCTCGCTTCTGCAGCTCCAGGGCGCTGCACACGCCGACGATGCCGGCACCGATCACGGCCACGCGCTGCTGGGTTTCGGGTGCCACTCTGGTTGCTGGTTCCACTGTGCTAATGCCCTCGACACGATGATGAATTCAGGCCGCTGCCGGCCCGGCCTGACAGCGATCAGGCATTCTCCTGGGCTGCCGCCGAGGACCCCACGCGACGCTCGGCCCAGCGAGCGAACCGCAGCACCGGATAGCAGTACACGAAGTACAGGCCCGCGATCAGCGCGTAGATGAACATGGTGTCCTGGGGCATCCGCAGGATGGAGGTCTCGCCCTGGCGGGTGAGCTCGGACAGCCCGATGACGGAGAGCACGGCCGTGCTCTTGATCACGATGACGTACACGCTGGCCATGGGCGGCACCGTCAGCCGCAGGGCCTGGGGCACAATGATGTGGTAAAGCCGCTGGGCCTTGGTCATGCCGCAGGCGCGAGCGGCCTCTTCCTGGCCTCTCGGCACGGCATCGATGGCCGATGCCACTATGGCCGTCACGTAGCTGGCGGTGTAGAGCGTCAGCGACACGATGGCGGCGGTATAGCTGTCGAACTGCAGCCAGGCAATGCCGAGCGACGGCAGGACGAAGTAGATCAGGTAGAGCTGCACCAGGTAGGGCGTGCCCCGGAAGAAGTGCATGTAGGCATCGATGCCGAGACGCAGCGCCCGGGAATCCAGGGTCTTCATGATGCCCAGGACGGCGCCGAGCAGGCTGCCCAGGATGATGGCGATCATGGAGACCTGAAACGTCATCCAAAGCCCATGCAGGAGAAAGGGGGACAGACTGTCCACCACCTGCCATTTCTGTGCGAACCATTCCATGAGAGATCCCCCGCTAGGTGGCGTAAGTGGCCGTGCCACCCAGCTTGCGTTGAATGAAGCCCGAGGCGACCAGCATCATCAGGTAGATGAGCAGGTAACAGATCGCCGTGGTGACGTAGCTTTCAGTGGCCGAGACGGTTTCCGAGAACATGATCAGGCCCGCCCCCATCAGCTCGAAGACGGCGATGATGCTCAGAAGCGACGTGTCCTTGAGCAGCACCACGGCCTGTCCCAGCAGAGGCGAGATCAGCTTGGCAATGGCCTGGGGAAGGATGATGTGGTACATCGCCTGGGCGCTGTTCATCCCGACCGCCTGGGCTCCTTCCGTCTGTGTCTTCGGAACGGAGACGATGCCGGCACGGATGATCTCGGCCATGTAGGGCGTCGTGTGAAGGGTGAGTGCGATGATGCCGGTCTGCGTCTCATCGAAGAAGTTGCCGATCAGGCCCGGCAGGCCGTAATAGACGAGATAGATCTGGATCAGCAGGGGCGTTGCCCGCACGAACTGGATGTAGGCGGCTGCCGTGCGCCACATCACGCTGATCGACGACATCCGCATGAGTGCCAGAAAGATTCCGAAAAACACTGACAAGCCAAGGCACACCAGCGTGATCCATACGGTATTGAAGATGCCGTTGAGGAATGTCTCGAAATAATCGGAAACAATGCGGAAGTTATATATTCCATTAAGCCAGTTCATGTTTGGCCTCTTGGGACAGCATATGAGCTATTCATTGTTATCACAGGAGTCGACGGGGTAAGCGTGAAAGTCAAAGCAGGCCTGCCGAGGCAGGCCTGTCAGTCATGTCGATGATGCAGGAAATTACTTGTGGTCGGCTTCCCAGTCGGTGCTGTTCCACCAGTAGTCCAGCAGCTCCTGGTGGCGACCGTCATGCTCGATCAGGCGCAGGAAGTTGTTGAGCGCCAGCAGCAGGTGAATCGAGTCCGGACGCACGGCGAAGCCCAGCGGCTCCTTGTTGAGCGTGCCGATGATCTCGAGCTCGTCGTTCTGCTTGAGGAAGGTCGCCAGGGCGGCCCGGTCGGAGACGCCGGCCTGTACGCGATCGCCTAGCACGGACTGCACCACCTGAGGCGTCGCCCCGGCGTAGGCCTTCAGCTCGGCTTCCGGCAGCTTTTCACGCGCCTGGTCGGCATAGGACGAGGCCTGAGCCGCGCCGATGGCGTAGTCGCCGCTGTTGAGGTCCTTCCAGGAGTCGAGGTCCAGGCCCTTCTTCGCGAAGACCACCACCTCGGAATAGAAGGCCGGCTCGGTGAACAGCATCTGCATGTGACGCTTGGCCGTCGGGGTCATGTCCGCGGCGATGAAATCCACCTTGCCGGAGGTCAGGGCCGGAATCAGGCCTTTCCAGTCGTAGTCCTTGATGACGAGCTCGACCCCCATGTCGTCGGCGAAGGTGCGTGCCATCTCGACGGCCAGACCGGTGCGCTCGCCGTTTTTGTCGATGAAGCTGATGGGGGGCCCCTGGGTCTGCACGGCGATGCTGATCTCGCCGCTGTTGATGATCTTTTCCATGGTGCTCTCATCGGCACTGGCCATCATGGGTGCCGAGGTGGCCATGACACAGGCAAAGGCGGATGTCATCAGGCGTTTCAGGTTTAACATCGGAGAGTCCTCCAGAGTTGTTGTTTTCCTGGTTTTCAATGTGAGCCAACGGGCTCGCTTGGGGTGCCTTCCGGGCACCCCTCATCTGCCTTCATGGCAAATCAGAGAATCTGTTCGAGAAACTTCTTCGCGCGATCGCTTTCCGGCGCGTCGAAGAACCGGTCGGGAGAGCCCTCCTCGATGACACGACCGCCGTCCATGAAGATGACCCGATCCGCGACTTCGCGAGCGAAGCCCATTTCGTGGGTCACGACCGCCATGGTCATGCCGTCGTAAGCCAGCTCCTTCATCAGGCTCAGGACGCCGTTGACGGTTTCCGGGTCCAGGGCCGAGGTGGCCTCGTCGAACAGCATCATCTTCGGCTTCATGGCCAGGGCCCTGGCGATAGCCACGCGCTGCTGCTGCCCGCCGGACAGCTGCCGCGGGTAGTTGTTCTCGCGATCCGGAATACCCACCCGCTCGAGCAGGGCACGGGCGACCCTTTCCGCTTCCTCGCGGTTCTTCTTGAGCACGACGACCTGGGGCAACACGATGTTTTCCAGGCACGTCTTGTTCTCGAAGAGGTTGAAGTGCTGGAAGACCATGCCGACGTCGGCGCGCAGGGTGTTCATGTTGGTCTTCTTGTCGGCCAGGTCCACACCGTCGATGAGGATGTGGCCCTCGTCGATGCTTTCCAGCCCGTTCAGGGTGCGCAGGAGCGTGCTCTTCCCCGAACCACTGGGGCCGATGATGACGACGACCTCGCCTCGGTCGATGTAGTTGGAGACATCGTCGAGCGCCGTGACGACGGTCTTGCCGCCATCGATGCTGAAGCGTCGCGAGATGCGATCAATGACGACCATGCGCTGGTCGGCGCCGCCCTGCTCGGGCTTTGGCCCTGCTTCATTGTTATTGACAGCCATACCACTATCCTTGAGTTTCAACTAATGAAGAACGCTCGAAAAACCGCGCTTCATATTAGTGTTCTTTGTTACCTTCGATAGGCAAGTCCTATGACGGTAGCAACCCCCTACCCATAGACCAAATGAATATATACAAACACTCATTAACTTGGGGTTATGCGCTTGCCCGCCATCAAGGGCCCCGCAGCACCGGGGAGAGGGCGCGAGACCCCAGGCTTCCCCGCAGTCGCGGGGCAGTGTCGAGGACGGAGCGCCCGGCGTAACGGCGGCCGCGGCGATGGGCTCGACCGCTGCGCGGAGTCGCTAGACGGTCTGGTCGGCGATGATCCGGTCGAGGGTCTCGAGAATCTGTTTCCTCAACATCCGGGCAGGCCTCGAGAGGGGCTTGAAGTTCGACCAGATGATGCTGAGCGGTTCGCTCATGGGTATCGAGAACCGCCTGAACACCACGTCGCCCTGGATGAAGGTGCGCTTGTAGTAATGGCGATTGACCGCGTCGATCAGGGCGACCCCGCACCCGCGCTGCACGAACGACAGGGCATTCAGGCTGGTGTTGACCTCGATGGTCGGCAGGAACGTCAGGCCCTCCGCGTGGTAGCTCTCCTGGAGGGCGTGATACAGGCCAGACTCCGGATCGAGGGTGATCCAGGGCTCATCCGCCAGCAGGCGCGGCGAGAGGATATCGTGGTGAGCCATGGGGTGATCCTTGTGGATCGCGCAGTAGACCGGCAACTCGACGCCCTCGACCTCGTATCGATTCGACGGACTGACCCGGTCCGCCAGCCCCACCTCCATCTGGCCCGAGGCCACATACTCGCAGACCGCCCCCGAGTTCATGACCTGCAGGCTGACGTTCAGGCCGGGGTGCTCGTCGATGTAGTCGCTGACGACGTCGGGCAGGAGCCCGTAGCTCGGCCCGAAGATGGTGCCGATGGTGAGCTTGCCCGTCTGCCCATGGCGCGCCCGCTCGAAGCTCTCCTCCAGCCGACGCAGGCTCTGCAGCACGTTCAGCGTTTCCGCATGCAGGAACATCGCTTCCGGCGTCGGGAGCAGGCGCCCTTGCTGTCGAAAGAACAGCTTGTAGTCGAGCTGCTCCTCGAGACTCGCCAGCATCTTGCTGGCCGCCGGCTGGCTGAAGCTCATGCGCTCGGCAGCGACAGACATCTTGCCGGTGGTCATGATCTCGTGGAATAGCCGTAGGTGCTTGATATTCATGGTCATGAGTGGGGATATCCTGAGCCGATGCCTTCAGCCTACGTGCATAACCATTAGTTATCAATAATTGATATATATTCATTATGATTATGCCATGGCCCAGCTACCATGTCGGGACATCATTTCTGGCCACGAGGACAAGACACATGCCAGGCTTTGCTGGGTTCCAGGACTCTCTTTGGACGAAAACGGCGATTTCGGCACCGGAATACCGCACCCTGGAGGGGACGGCCGACTATGACGTCGTGATCGTCGGGGCCGGCTTCACCGGGCTCTCGACGGCGCTGGCGCTGGCCGAAAAGGGTTCCCGCGTCGCCGTCATCGACAGTCACGAGCCTGGCTGGGGGGCCTCGGGCCGCAACGGCGGCCAGATCATTCCCGGCCTGAAGTGGGACCCGGACCAGCTGGTCGAGAAACTGGGCGAGCACCAGGGGCGCAAGGTCTTCGAGTTTGCCAAGAGCAGTTCCAACAAGGCCATCGACATCATCAAGCGGCATGAGCTCGACTGCGACCTTCATGATCAGGGCTGGCTGCAGGCGGTCCACAACGTCAGTGCCCACGAGTCGGCCCTGAAGCGCGCCGAGCAGTGGCGTGAACACGGCATCGACGTGAAGGAACTCTCCGAGGCCGAAGCGGCCCGAAGCATCGGCAGCGACTACTACAAGAGCGCCTTCCTGTATCCCAATGCGGGCACCATCCAGCCCCTGAGCTTCGCGCGGGAGCTGGCGAGGACCATTATCGAGAAGGGGGGGCACGTCTACGAGAACGCCCCGGCCAAGGACATCTCCAAGCGCCAGGGCCGCTGGCAGGTCACCACCGACACCGGGATCCTCAAGGCCGACAAGGTGGTCGTCGCCACCAACGGGTACTCCGATGACCTGATCCCCGACCTGCGGAAGTCCATCGTCGACCTCACCAGCTTCATCGTGGCCACGAAGCCGCTGTCGGCCGAGGCCCAGCGCACGATCTTCCCGGGACGCCAGGGCTGCTCCGACACGCGCAGGGTCCTGACCTACATGCGCATGGATGACGAGGGTCGCCTCCTGCTGGGGGGCCGGGGCTCTTATGCCGATCCCGACTCGGCGGCATCCTTCCGCGATGTGGAGCACAAGCTGGATCGCATCTTTCCCCAGCTCAAGGGGACGGAATGGGAGTCTCGGTGGTTTGGCCGCTTCGCCGTCACGCCCGATTTCCTGCCCCACCTGCACGAGCCGCAGCCCGGCCTCATGTGCATGCTGGGATACTCGGGACGCGGAGTGGCCATGGGCACCGCCATCGGCCAGCCGCTGGCCCAGTACCTCATCGACGGCAACCAGGAAGGCCTGCCGCTGCCCATCACGACGCAGAAGGCCATCCCGTTCTATTCGATGCGGCGACTCGGCATCGTGGCGATGACCAACTGGTATCGGCTTCTGGACCTCTGGGGCTGAGGCCCTAGCACCCTACCCGGCCGGGGGCTCTGCCCCTCTCCTCTTCCGGGAGGGACGACGACCCAGGCGGCGCCGGGCCCGCCATCGCCGCCTTGCTTGAAGGGCTTGCCGACCAGGCCCGCGCCACATGCGTTTGACGAGCGGAGCGCACTGCCTCTAACCCTGGCAGACGTGACATAGCATTCGTCGGCAACACGTCAGGCTGGAGCACCCGAGTCAGGCCATTGAAGGCACATCAAGCTTCGAGGGAATGCTCTTCTCCAATCACCGCCGGGTCGAAGGGCGTGCGAGATAACACCCGGCGCAGCACCGGCTCGAAGTGTTCGAGGGGCGGCGTTGGATAATCGGGATCGAAGGCGGCTTGATCGTACCGCTCGCAAAAGTCCACGCAGCTCTGGAACCAGGGGTGATCCCGGTAACGGTCACGCTCATTCGGATCACCCCCAAAGTGATGGGCGTAGTAGAACTGCTGGAACAGGCCATGGTGGTGAACCACCCAGGTGACCTCGCCGCGCACGTAGGGGCGAATGATCGCCGCGGGCAGCTGGGAATGGTTATAGGGCGCCAGCTCATCGCCGAGATCGTGCAACAGTGCAGCCACGATCATGTCGTCGTCGGCGCCGTCGGCTTCGGCGCGGGCGGCCGCCTGAAGTGAATGCTCCAGCCGAGTGACCTGGTAACCGCTGAGGCTTTGCTCCAGATTGCGCAGCGCCACCAGGATGCGGTCCACCAGGCCTTGATTGAACTCGTCATCCAGGCGCTCAAGAAAGACGTACTCTTCCCGGGTGCCCTCCTTCATCTGTCGGAATGCGACCTTTTCCATTCGACCGACCTCCTCTATCTAAGCACTGTTTTTCAGCAGGCTCGCAGAGTGCTCTCGCGGGCCGTCGGTATCCAGATAGCAGCCATGCAGATGGCGATGCTCCTCGTCGGTACCAAGTCTGATTGCCCGTGCAGCACACGGCAATTTTCGAAGAGCATCGGCTCGCTGAATCGCCGCAAGCAGCTCCACAAAATGTGAGAAAAAACAGCGTTGTCGAGCTCAGAGCAGTCCGAACCCATCCACAAAACTATCGCATTGCGATAGTTTCTATCACTTGACGATAGAATAAGCCTTGGCTAAGGTCTATGGGTGCTTCATGCACAACCTGTCAACAACAATCTAATATGCAGAAAGGTGTCCCATGACTCTTACCGCTTCTCTTGCTGGCTCAACAGCCCACCTCAGCAATCCCGTCAAACGGGTCAAGCAACTGTTGATTCCGGGATTATTGGGCGTGACCTTGACGATCGGCGGACTCACCACAGCCCACGCCCAGGAAACTCTCCGCGCCGGCGGCACTCCCAGCGGTATACCCTTTACCTTCCTGGATGTGCAGACCAATGAAATCACCGGCGCCATGGTCGATGTCATCCATGCACTCAGTGAAGACATGGGGTATGACGTCACCGTCCAAGAATCTCCGTTCAATGCTCTGATTCCATCCCTGAAGGCCGGAAAGATCGATATCATCTCGGCCGCCATGCTCAAGACGCCAAAGCGCGCCGAAGTCGTTGCGTTCAGCGACGATGTCTACCCTTACGGTGAAAGCGTGATCGTCCAGAACGATTACTCAGGAGAGATCACCAACTTGAAAGATCTTGAAGGCGAAGTGATTGGCGCCCAGGTTGGTACAACCTATGTACGCCAGCTTGAGGAAACCGGCCTCTTTCCCGAGATCCGCAATTACGACACCCTCGCCGACATGATGCGCGATGTTTCGCTTGGGCGGATCGTGGCCGGTGTGGGCGATAAACCCATCATGGGCTATCAGCTGAATGAAGGACTCTTTCCTGATTTGAAGCTGGCCGAGGACTATGAACAGCAGATGGTGGGGTATATCGGCCTGGCTGTCGCGCAGGAGAATACCGAGCTGTTGGACCAGGTCAACACATCTCTGGCCAAGATGAAGGAAGACGGCACCCTGCAGGCCATCTTCGACAAGTGGGGCCTGTAAACTCCACGGCCCGGCGTCGGCTCTGATCGGCGCCTTTCTCTTTCCCCTTATTTGACGCTCACCCGAGCGGTGGTTCTATGGAGCCGCCCAGGGGAGCGCATGGCTACAAGAAGGCACATTATGGAGTTCTCTGACATTGCAGCGTTCTTCCCGATCCTGCTGAAAGGCGCAGTGGTCACCGTGCAGATCACGGTGGGTGCGCTGATACTCAGTACAGTGTTGGGACTATTGCTGGCCCTGATGAAGCTATCACCGGTTCGCGCATTATCGACAACGGCGAGCACAATCGTCAATGTGATCCGCGGCCTGCCGATTATCGTGCAGCTGTTCTACATCTATTTCGTGATACCCGAGCTTGGCATTCAGCTCAGCGCCTTCCAGGCAAGCATCATTGGTCTCGGTATTGCCTACAGTGCCTACCAAGCGGAAAACTTCCGCGCCGGTATCGAGGCAATTGACCCCGGTCAGATCGAGGCGGCCAAATCAATCGGGATGAAGAGCCGCCTGATCATGCGCCGGGTCATCCTGCCCCAGGCGATCCGCATTACCTTACCGCCCTATGGCAACACGTCGGTCATGATCCTCAAGGACTCGTCCCTGGCATCCACCATCACAGTGGCGGAAATGACCCGAGCTGGACAGTTGATTGCCGCATCCACCTTCCAGAACACAACGGTCTATACCATGTTGGCGCTGATGTACCTGGCCCTCAGCTTGCCGCTGATCTTCGGGGTAAACCGCCTGGAGCGTTATTTCGGAAAATCAGGAAAGGGGGGTAGCAAGTGATCACCATCGACAACATCCACAAGTCTTTCGGCAACGTAGAGGTGCTCAAGGGCGTTAGCCTGGAGGTCAAGGCTGGCGAGGTGGTCTGCCTCATCGGTCCATCAGGTTCCGGCAAGTCCACCGTGCTTCGCTGCGTCAATGGGTTGGAAAGTTATGACGATGGCGAAATCTCCATCAACAATCGCCGTGTGGACAGTGAGCAGAAGGACATCAACGAGCTGCGTACCCGAGTCGGGATGGTTTTCCAGCGCTTCAATCTGTTCCCCCACCGCTCAGTGGTGGAGAACGTCATGGAGGGTCCCGTCTATGTCAAGAACGAGCCTCGCCAGCAAGCTCGTCAGCATGCAATCGAGTTGCTGGAGAAGGTCGGCCTCGGGGACAAGGTGGACGCCTATCCGCAGTCACTTTCGGGAGGCCAGCAGCAGCGTGTGGCCATAGCCCGCGCCTTGGCAATGCGCCCCGACGCTATCCTTTTTGATGAACCGACCTCAGCACTGGATCCGGAGTTGGTGGGTGACGTGTTGAAAGTCATGCGCGATCTCGCCGAGGAAGGCATGACCATGGTCGTGGTCACCCATGAGATGAGTTTCGCCAAAGAGGTCGCTGATCGTGTGTGCTTCCTGTACGGAGGGGAGATCGTCGAGGAAGGGGTTGCCAAAACAGTGCTCAGCGCGCCGCAACATGAGCGCACCCAGGATTTCCTGAAACGAGTGCTCAACCACTAAACACAGCGACTGAACGGTAGGAAGCACCTCGATGACACAGATGACACCCATGCCGCCCACGCTGTGGGCTGATACCGCGCCGGAGGCCCCGCTACGCCCGGCTCTGAAGGGACATCATCGCACCGATGTGATGGTGGTCGGCGGCGGCTTCACTGGCCTTTCCGCTGCCCTGGCCCTTGCCGAGCGGGGTATCGACACAATGCTCGTAGACGCATGTGCGATTGGGTGGGGTGCCTCGGGTCGCAATGGTGGCCAAGTGATACCGGGCCTGAAATATGATCCTGACGAACTGATCGCTCGATATGGTCAAGAGCGCGGGGAGCGGATGATCGATATCAGCGGTCGCAATGCGGACGTTGTCTTCGATTTGATCAATCGTCACGACATTCCCTGTGAGGCCACGCGTAACGGCTGGATCCAGCCGGCAGCGACCCAGGCCAGTCTGCAGTCGATTCGAACCCGAGCCCAGCAGTGGGAAAACCGCGGGGTCGAGGTATCGTGGCTCGACCGCTCCGAGTGTGCGAGTCGACTGGGTACTGATGCCTACCTCGGCGGTTGGCTGGATCCGCGCGCAGGAAGCGTGAACCCGTTAGCCTATGCTCGGGGGCTTGCCAACGCTGCCGAAACCGCTGGGGCAAGTCTCTTTGAGCACTCTGCGGTGAAGGCATTGAGCCGGGAGGCTGGCAAGTGGCGAGTCACGATGACCACCGGGGGAACGGTGGAAGCCGAACAGGTGCTGTTGTGCACCAACGGCTATACAGGAGGATTGCAGCCGGGGCTCGAGAAGAGCGTGATCGCTGCCAACAGTTTCCAACTGTCTACCAGGCCCCTGACAGAGGCGGAAGGAAAGGGCATATTGCCTGGAGGAGAGGTGGCCTCAGATGCCCGCAAGCTGTTGCTGTACTTCCGACGTGACAGTACAGGACGTTTCTTGATGGGGGGGCGTGGGCCTTTCCACGATCCGAATGGGGACCAGGATTTCCACCACTTGGAACGGGCAATGCACAAGCTTTACCCCTCCTTGAAAGGGATCGAGATCGAGTATCGCTGGGCCGGTCGCGTCGCCCTGACGCGCGATGCCTTGCCTCATGTGCACCAAACGGCACCTGGACTCACAGTGGCACTGGGTTACAACGGCCGGGGTGTGGGAATGGGTACGCATCTCGGCAAGCTGGTCGGTGAAGAGTTGGGAAGCGCCTCGCTGGAAGGGAGTCTACCCTTCCCCATTACGCCCATCCGGCCGATTCCGCTGCATGGGCTTCAGCGCCTCTACGTGGGGACGGCCGTGAATTACTATCGGCTCAAGGACTGGCTGGAACGGTAGGCAGGGAGATATTCAGGATGACAAAGTCAGAACGGGATGCAGGGCGCTCGGCGCTGTTCAACCAATCCATAGAGAAGGCGTTCAGCCTTCTCGAATTGTTCGATGCGTACCATAGCCAGTTGAGTCTTTCGGAGCTGGCTGAGCTCAGTGGCATGAGCATGGGGTCGGTGCAGCGCATTACCTACACCCTGCAGCAACTTGACTACCTGGAACGGGTTCCAGGCACCCGAAAGTACCGTATCGGCATCAAGATCATGAAGGTAGCTTCACAGTACCTTGAAGCCGACTTGCTTGTGGACTGTGCCAACCCCTATCTGTCAGACCTGAGCAACCGCTACCTGGAAACCGTGTCGCTCACTGAGCCCAGTGGCAATGAGATGGTGTACGTGGCGCGCTTCACGAGCCGCCAATACATCCCGCTCCACATGCCCATCGGTAGCAGCGTGCCGATGTACTGCTCGGCGTCAGGGCGTGCCTACCTCTCCGCTCTTCCGGAAGCAAGGGTTCGTAGTTACCTGGAGAGCACCGAACTCGTCAAGCACACGCCGGAAACCGTCACAGACATCGACGAACTGGTGGGCATAATCCAGGAGTGCAGGACATACGGAGTGGCGTGGAATAACGCCGAGTTCTTCCTTGGCGATCTGAACATTGCCGCACCGGTCCTGAATGCGGCTGGGGATCCCGTAGCGGCTGTGCATATCACTACGCCAAGCAGCCGATGGACTCTCCAAGATGCGTTAAGCACGCTTGGACCACCTCTAATGGAATGTGCGAGAGCAGTTACGAAAGCTGCCAGGACAAGATCCTGATAGCGAAAGCAAGGAAGGGCGGTCTCAATGACCAAGTTCCACGCTTGCCCCATCAGGTCCGGTGTTGCCATGACTCACTGCTATCGCCACCTCTCAGCGGAAGACCAAGCTGCCATCTATCGCGTGAGCGCCCTGTGCATCTTCACGCATTCTACATCGTCACTGTATGCCTAAATTTCTATCCGGATGATGCCAAGAACTTGAAATTAATAGGAGGCGCAGAGGAGCATGGCTCCTTCGCGGTTCGTTCATGAAGGATATCCGCGTCATGGATTACACAGTAATTGTGGTAGGAGCGGGTGTCGTCGGCCTCAACACCGCGATCGCCCTTGTGAAGAAAGGCTATGATACCTGCCTGGTGGATAATGGCGTTCCGGGCGCCGGCACGTCGTATGGCAACGCCGGGGTCATTGCCAATTATGCCGTCATGCCCTTGATCACCCCCAGCATGAGGAAGAACCTCGTGCCGATGGTGCTCGACAAGGACAGCCCGCTGTCCATCCGTTCGAGCTATGCGCTAAAGCTCTCGAAGTTCGGACGGTATTTCCTGCGTGCCACGAAGCAGCGGGAGTGGGAGGCGAGCGGGTACTCGATGGGCTCGCTGATGAAGGATGCCTGGGGCTGCTGGAAAGCCGTGCTCGATGCCTCGGGCGGCCAGTCGCTGGTTAAGTCGTCCGGGGTCGTCGTCGCCTTCGAGAAGCAGGCATCGTTCCAGGAGTTTCTGGACATCGAGGCGCAGTACAAGCGGGCCTTCGACATTCCCTACGCGACCTTGACCGGCGACGAGGTCAAGGACAAGGTCGGTGGGCTCAGGAACGAGCACAGCGGCGGGGTCTTCTATCCCGATGCCCGGTTTGCCATCGATCCCTATGTCCTCAGCACGAACCTCTTCGATTACTACCTTGCCATCGGCGGCAGGTTCGAGCAGGCCAGCGTCGAATCGATCCGGCCACGCGACGGAGGGCACACCGTCGGGCTGAAGGGGGGCGAGCTCTCGGCCAATCATGTGGTGCTGGCGACCGGCACCTCCACCAAGCACCTGCTGAAGCGGGCCGGCATCGACCTGCCCATCGCCTCCGAGCGCGGCTACCATGCCATCGTCGACGAGCCGATCGACATGGTGCGGCCGGTGGGGCTGGCCAACCACGGCGTCTTCGCCACGCCCATGCAGGACGGCGTCCGGATCGCCGGACTGTCGGAGTTTGCACGGCCAGATGCCCCAGCGAGTCGGCAGCGAATCAAGCAGCTCGACCGGATCGCCAGGCATCACTTCGGGGCGGGGATCAGGACACCCTGGGTCGGGTCGCGATCAACCACCCCAGACGGCGTCCCCTATGTCGGCGGGCTTCGCCGCCATCCGGGGATCTGGGTCAACACGGGGCATGGTCACCTGGGTCTGACGCTCGCTGCGGTCACCGCCCGGGCGCTTGCCGATGAGTTGGATTCTGGCATTGCTGCTATGAACCCCTTATCGCCCCATAGACACCTTTAGTTCCACGAATGTGAACCTAAAGAAGTTATATGAACAACGCGAACCCCATCCCAGAGGTGCCGGTAGAAGCCAGTCACAAGGTGTGGGGTGAATATACTTATAAAATAAAAAAGTCTTTGAAATCAGTGAAATTTTTTGATATTCGTTGCGGAGGGGAGGAGTCCGCTCACCTATTAAATAATCAACACGTTATAAGCATCTTTAATTTATAACCCACAATCTACCCTACCAACGGGAAGGGGCTCGGATGATCCCAGATGATACCGATTGGCGCTGAAACTAGCCCAGTTCTCATCCCTACTATTCCCTACCTGGCAGCAGGCTCTTGAGACGGTCGGCCAGTCACGCCAGCTTCCTCTCAGGTCTCGCTCGAACTGTAGTTTTCTGAGGTAGCAGCCAGGCCAGCCCTTCCTTCAATCGAGAGCCTACAGGGCCTCTTCGTGAGTGGTGGTCAATCTGCCCGACAGTTCACGCTGCTCCTTTCAGGCCTGGACGGCGACGTGTTTACCGAGAAGCTCGAGGTTCTTCGGCTTGTCCGGCCACTTGATCTTCTTGAGGAGGCCGACCAGCTGCCGCTCATCGCCATGGCCTTCCCACAACTCTGAGAGGTCCAGGCCGCTGATTGTGGTGCGCCAGACCTTCGGCCAGTCTCGAATAGGCTTGAGGCCGCCGTCGTCGTTGAGAATGTCGATGACGTCCATCTGGTCGATCTCCACCAAACGCTGGAGGACGTAGGTGGCGTCAATCTAGGTGCGCCCACTGCGCTTCTGGACGGGGTCGTCGATGGCGGCGGCTATGTCAGGTTTTGACAGGTTTTCGGCACCTACCTGCCGAGCCGTCTTTTCGCTGTAGCCGGCACGGATGGCGGCTTGGTTGGCGTTGAGGTCGATCAGATATTCATCGACAAACCGGGCCTTCTTTGGCGTGAGTCGTGTTCGGGTCATGAGGCGATCCTCTCGGATGGCTGGACTTTCATTATATCTCGATCACGAAGTAAGTTGATATCAGCAATGAAATCAACGGGTCATGAACATCGCCCGCCATCGCCGTTGACACCCTATCAGCTCACCGCTAACGTCCATCTCAGCGCCGATTTGAACACCAGCTTGCGGGCGCTCTAAAAATGCCGCTAAAGCGATGCCAGAGGCCCGCTTTAGCATGTGCAAAGCGGGTTTTTTGTTGCCTGGCCCTCGGGCCTCCGCCGATTTAAGCACCAACTTGCGGGCGGAATAGAAATGCAGCTAAAGCGGCGTGCGACTCCCCTCCCCTGGGTCGGCGCTTGCCGAACCACCCTTTCCAGAGCATCCCAGGGGAAATGGAGACGATCATGACCCACCGCACCACCGCCTCTCACGACCCGGCCGCGACGGCCGATGACACGGTACGCCGCCACAGGCTGGCCGCCCTGCTCGCCCAGGACGACATCGTGCGCCCGGAGCTGCGCAATGCCGCCATCCTCCAGGCCCAACGCGCACCAAGTGGCGCGTCACAGGCAGGCCGCCCCCACCATCCGCCGGCGAGGAGGTCGTGACCATGGACCTGATCCAGGAACTGCGACTGCGCACCCAGCATCTCCGCCCGGAGGACGTGCTCGCCCATCTGGGCTACGACCCGGCGGACACCGATGCCCTGGCCCACTACCAGCGGCTTCGTGAGGGCC
Organism: Halomonas aestuarii; assembly: GCF_001886615.1. NCBI lineage: Bacteria > Pseudomonadati > Pseudomonadota > Gammaproteobacteria > Oceanospirillales > Halomonadaceae > Halomonas > Halomonas aestuarii. The sequence continues at coordinate 2,831,714 of NZ_CP018139.1, read as the reverse complement.
CCTACATGGGCCTGGAGCGAGCGCATCGCGACGCCCTGTACGGCGAACGCGGCTTTCTCGAGGCGCTCTGTCGCTGCGTGGGCATTCCCGACGCCGACGCCGGGCCCGCCATCGCCGCCGTGCTCGACCGTCTGGCCGAGGACCGCGCGGCCTTTCGCCACTGGCTGTTCGCCGATACCGACTATGTGCGCGGCCCCGGCACGCCGATCTTCGCCATGGCCTTCACCGAGCACTTCCGGCGGCTGAGGTTTCCTATCGACTTCTGGCGCCTGCCCTGGGAGGAGCGCCTGGCGGCCGCCTGCCAGAAGGCCCGCGACCATCTTCGGGAAAGCGGCGGCCGGCTGGTCACCTGGGGCGAGATAAAGCGCTACCACTACTGCTTCGCGGAGAAGCGCAGCATCGTCATCTCGACCACCGGCGAGGTGATCGGCGAGCGGGAGGACTTCAATCCACCGCGCGCTACCTTCGGGCTGGCTGGCAGCGACGAAAACCTGCCGGACCGATTCATCAAGGACGACGAGTGACACGGAACGTCAATGACGGCTCTTTTAGGGCTGGCCGTTAACGACGGGTCAGAAGGCCCGCGACCACCTTCGGGAAAGCGGCGGCCGGCCGGTCACCTGGGGCGAGATAAAGCGCTACCACTACTGCTTCGCGGAGAAGCGCAGCATCGTCATCTCGACCACCGGCGAGGTGATCGGCGAGCGGGAGGACTTCAATCCACCGCGCGCTACCGCTGAATCCGAAGATTCGCGAGCTCTGTATCGCGTACGACTTTTTCCTCGGCTGGTCAGCCGATTACAGCATCTGGCTGCTGTGGGCCGTCGATCGGAGTGATCCTGTCGGTCGGCCGAGTCCAGGCACTTTGGCTGCCTGGCTGACCGATCCCCCCGAGAAGAATCTGGACGTCATCTCCACATCACGTAATTCATGAGACAAGCGCAGATCAATACCGCATCATCTAAAATCACCTGAGGCAGCGCTCATCAGGGCTGCGGATCACGCAATGAACGCGCGATCCTTATGGAGGAACCAAGATGACGAAGTATTTTACCGAAGAGGGTTCTGTCGAGGCGGTCCAAGCCCGGATGGGGGATGACATCAACCCTCGCCTGAAGCAGGTGATGGCCAGCCTAATCACCCACTTGCACTCCTTTGCCAAGGATATCGAGCTGACCCAGGAAGAATGGGACCTGGCCGTGGAGTTCCTGACGAAGACCGGGCAAATCTGCTCGGATGTGCGGCAGGAATATATCCTGCTGTCGGATGTTCTGGGCTTTTCCATGCTGGTGGATGCAATCAACAACCGCCGCCCGCCGGGGGCCACCGAAAACACCGTGTATGGCCCTTTCCATGTGCTGAATGCCCCGATCCGTCAGATGGGTGACAATATCAGCTTGGATGGCAAGGGCGAACGCTGCCTTTATGAGGGGCGCGTTATCGACCTGCATGGTGAGCCGATCGAAGGGGCCTGCGTCGATGTCTGGAGCGACAATGCAGATGGGTTCTATGACGTGCAGCAGCCCGATATTCAGCCGCAGTGGAACAACCGCGGGCGGTTCATCACCGGCAAAGACGGGACCTATCGCTTCTATGGGATCAAGCCTGTCAGCTATCCCATTCCCGATGACGGTCCGGTGGGCAAGATGCTGACCGCGCTGGGGCGCCATCCCTACCGCCCTGCCCATATGCATTATCTGGTCACCGCGTCGGGTTATCAGAGGATCGTGACGCATACCTTCGTGGGCGATGATGGCTACATCAACGACGACGCGGTGTTCGGGGTCAAGGAAACTCTGGTCGCGCCGTTCGAACATGTGAATGACGGCGACACGATCTGGCGCTCCCCTTTTGACTTCGTAATGGTCCCGGAGGGGGATACAACCGCCTGATCCGCCGCGGGGCGCGTCCCTCCCGTCGCGCCCCGCCCCCCTTGGAGGCCCTATGCCAAACCTGAAAATCTATGTTGATGAGTCGATCCAAACGGAGCACCACCGACAGATGGCGGGCGTCTTGCCCGACCTACGTGACATGTTGTGTCGGGAACTAGCAGTCCCGATGGAGGCTTGCCAGTTGGCGATAGTGGCTGTTCTGGGGCTACCGGACCAGCCTTTGATCAATGCCGAAATCATGATCCTGCCCAAATCCGACAGAACACCGCAGAAACTGCGCGCAGTATGTGACCGGATACGCCAAATTCTGTCCGAGGTCAGCGGAACTCACGTTGCCGTACGGGCGGCCACATTGGACCCCGAGACCTATATCGCCCTGAAATAGGGCTACAGCACCCGTCACAGCCCGTCCTGCACCTTTTGCAAGGGCAGCAGATATGCGGTCAGCAGAGAGGTCGCTGCTTCGTGGGGGCCGCCAAGATGGTGTTCAGCGCCGCCACCATGCGCCCGCGCGCATCCCACAACGGCACCGCCAGCGAACTTAGGCCCAGCTAGATTTCCTGGTCATTCCGCGAATACCCAAACATTGGCGATGTCCAGGTAGCCGAACTTCAGCATTAAAGTGATCTCGTCGAGCACCACCAGGTAGATGTCCGGGTCGGCGAGCATGCGCTCGACCCGCACCGCTCGAAGGCTGGCCAGCAGACGGCTGGCCTCGCGGGTCGCGCCCAGGGCAACCCCATCTTGATCTTCTGCCTATGCGTGGCACTTGCGGGGCCGCTGATATGGCCGGCAAAGCAGCAGTCGGCTGGCGGCTGGCGGCTGGCGGCTGGCGGGCATGGTGGAGTGGCCATGCTTTAGGGTGATCGGCCCTAGCCAGCCAAAGTGGGCGTCGGCGCAGGCTACTCGGCGGTCACCTTGTTATCACGGATCGGGGCCACGTTCTCGACCTGGGCTGGGGCGATAGCCAGAAAGTCGGCCCACTGCTGCATCAGCTTGAAGCACTTTTCCAGCAGGTCGCCACGACGATAAGCGGCCTCGACGTGATTTTTGATAGAGTGAGCCAGGGCCATCTCGGCGACGTGGTCCTCCTACCCCCCCGGGCCCGTCAGAATCAATAACCTTGGACATCTAAGATTCGTGAGCCTCGTACTTCTCATCCCCGTGATTTTCCCCATCACCTAACAGTGACACATAGAGCCTAAGTGAGAGGGACAGAAAGGGACAGACAGCAAAAAGCCGCTGACGGATCAGCGGCTTTCTCGATATTCGTGGCGGAGGGGGAGTCCCCGGTGTTAGCGTCTTATTCCATCGCGAGACGTAGCGTAAAGCCAAGTAACATCAATATCTTGGTGGAATCTATCGTCTAGCGTCGTCTTACGGAATCGTCTAAGATAGTAGAATCTTAGGCGGGTAAGAAGGCGGGTATATCATGCCGCGAGTAGCGAAGGAACTCACAGACCTTGCGGTGAAGCGACTGGGGCCGAAGCCCGGCCAGCGCCTCCCCGTGAGCTATCCGGTCGGGGGCGTCTCCGGCCTCAGTCTCCAAGTCACCCCGGCGGGCGGCAAGTCATGGCTGCTGCGATACACCGTCCCAGGGCCACCTGGAAGCAAACAGAAGCGCCGTGAGGTCGGCTTGGGCGGGTATCCGACGGTGACGCTGAAGCTGGCCCGAGAGAAGGCCCGAGAGATACGCGACCAACTTACCCAAGGCATCGATCCGGTTGAACACCGCAAGGCCCAGCGAAGCGCCCTGGCTGGTGAGCAGGCCCGATCAATCACCTTCGAGGAGGCCGCCACCCAGTACATCGCGGCGAAAGAAAGCGAGTGGAAGAACGCGAAGCATCGCCAGCAGTGGGAGAACACGCTCAAGACATACGCTTCCCCCAAGCTGGGAGAAGTCCGCCTCAGCGACATCGACACGCCGCACATTCTGGCCGTCCTCGAACCAATCTGGACCACCAAGACCGAAACCGCGACCCGAGTACGCCAACGCATGGAGGTCATTCTGGACTGGGCGACCGCTCGGAAGTATCGCGAGGGAGAGAACCCTGCCCGCTGGAAAGGCCACCTCGACACGATGTTGGCGAAGCCGACCAAGGTCAAACCGAAGAAGAACCACCCAGCACTCCCCTATGGGAAGGCCGCCGACTTCATGGCCGACCTCCGCAAGCGAGAAGCCCTCGCCGCCCGTGCGCTGGAATTTGTGATCCTGACCGCCGCTCGATCTGGTGAAGCCCGCGAGGCGACCTGGGCAGAAATCGACCTTGAGGAGAAGGTATGGACCGTGCCCGCTGAACGGATGAAAGCGGGCAAGGAGCATCGGGTGCCGCTGAACGATGCCGCTGTCCAGCTCCTCCGGGACCTCCCCCGGCTCAAGGGCACTGAACTGGTATTCCCGGCCCCACGCGGTGGGGTCATGTCTGACCAAGCGATGAAGGCAGTAATCAAGCGGATGCATGACGCCAAGGTGAAGGCCGGGGGCAAAGGCTACATGGACCCAAAGCAAGACAAGATCATCACCCCGCATGGCTTCCGCTCGACGTTCCGAGACTGGGCCGCAGAGGTGTCCGAGTACCCCAACGAGGTGGTGGAAATGGCACTGGCGCACACGATCAAGAACAAGGCTGAGGCAGCCTACCGTCGGGGCGACCTGTTCGAGAAGCGTCAGGGACTTATGGCCGAATGGGCCGAGTACTGCGACCCTAAAAAGTAAAGTAATCGACTGATATACAAAGAATTGTGGCTAGACGACGATGCCGCAAGGCGCTACGATATTATCCGAGGCTTGAGAAGCTCAAGCCGGACAACATTTCCAGCACCAGCTAGGGAATGAACGCGAGGGGCCTTTCCAGGTTGCGTGATGCACCACCTCGCCGGAGTTCCTGAATCTTCACGTGATGTGGGGAAGCGTTCGAGCCAATGGCTCGCGCTTCCCTATTTTGTTTTTGGGCGCGCGGGCCGATGAACAGGACCCGCTACCATGACACAAGCAACCAAGACTCCTTCTCTCGAAGAGCTGCAAGCAGCTGCCAAAGCTGAGCTTGCCCGTCGCCAAGAACGCCGCCAAGCCCGGCCACGCCAAGTCGCCAAGTATTTGGAAGTGAGCATCGCTACGGTCTGGCGCTGGGCCGCTGAACGCCCTGACTTCCCTCGCAGCCGCAAGATCGGGCCGCGCGTGACAGTCTGGGACCTCAACGAGATTGACGCATGGGTTGACGCCCAGCAGTCGAACCAGCGTTGAGGAGGCGTCCCCATGAAAAACACCAACCAAGCGCCGAAAGCGGTGCCAGAGTTCGAGCGGGCGCGCTACGTCGCTCTGATTCTTCAACTCGACGCCTCCAAGGTCTACCCGGTAGGTGCCGACGCGAGCGAGGAAGGCAATCAGCATCTTGTTGATTTCGTCCTCGACTACCTGGGGCGTCTGGTCGATAACGCCGCCCAAATCAAGGCGAAGCTCGGCCCCAAGCCGCCCCGCTTCTATCAGCACATGCGGACCCTCCGCCACTGCTGCGACGTGATGGACGGGACTGCCGAACCTCCCGCCCCGAACGAACACGGCGAGTATGAGAACACCGACGGCTACCGCTGCCCCCTGTTTCTGTTGGAAGGGGGTGACGTATGACCGCGACTCAACACGACACCGCCGCTGCGCTCGACTTCCTTCGCCGATGGTCGCCTGATACAAGCTGGTGCCTCACTGCCATAGTGCCGGACGGCAAGACCGAAACGGCCACCTTCAAGCCCAGCGAGGAGGAGAAGGCCGCCGCGTGGATCGACGACCGGCAGGGACACAAGAATCTATATTTCCACGTGAACGCGACTCGGGGCCGCCGCACCTCGAAGCCCAAGAAGCCGGACATGGCCGCCTTTCGCGCGTTCCATGTGGACATTGACCCGGCGGCTGGCGAGGACTTCGAGGAGGAACGCCAACGGATCGCCGCAATGCTGAGCGACAACCTGCCCGAGGGTATCCCGGCCCCGTCGGTGGTGATCGACAGCGGTGGCGGCTTTCAAGCGTTCTGGCTGCTGGCCGACCCGTTGCCCATCGACACGCCCAGCGAGGCCGCGCCGGAGCCTTGGGCAGATGGCGAAGCCTATAACCGGGGCCTTGAGCTGGCCTTCCGCGCTGACTCTTGCCACAACTGCGACCGGCTGATGCGGCTTCCGGGGACCGTCAACCTGCCGAACCGGAAGAAGGCGAGCAAGGGCCGCGTCCCGACGGTCGCCCGCCTCCTGAGCTGGGAAGGGACGCGCTATCAACTGGACGACTTCGACCGGCTGAAGGTCACGGCGAAGCCTGCACCGTCTGCCATACCTACCGCTAACGGAGCAGATGGGTGGAGGATCGCTGACACCTCGATACCCTTGACCGTAGGAACGGCGGAGTTGACTGCGTGGGCCGATGCGAACAGAAAGACCATTGACGACTGGGCGCTGGCGCTAGTGACGACCGGCGACGCCTCAAAATACGACGGTGACCGCAGTGACATGGTGTTTGCCGTCACCTGCCACCTCGCCCGGGTAGGCGCGCCCAGGGAGTTGGTTGCCGGGTTGCTCCTCGACAAGAACAACGGCGCTTTCTATGAGCATGTCAACGCGCAGAAGGGTGACAAGCTCCGGTACGTTGAGCGTCAAGTCAATCGCGCCTATGCCGAAGTGGCCAAGGGTAACGGGGCCGCCGGGACCTTGCCAGGCGGCAGGGTCCTGACATGGGACAGGGTGAACAAGGAGGGCGAGCCACAACCCAGCTACTGGAATACAAGGACGGCGCTACAGCTCATGTCCGTGGAATGTCGGCACGACAAATTCCGCGACCGGAACCTGATTGGTGCCCACGAGCTACAAGAGTTCAGCGGGGACTTCTCCGACCACGCCGAGCGCATCCTGCGTGATGAGATCATCCGCCGGTTCGGCTTCGATCCGGGCGATGTGAACGTGAACAAGGCGGTTCTTTCGCTGTGTACGGAGAACCGCTTTGACTCGCTGATCGACCATATCCAAGCTCTGCCGCCGTGGGATGGAACACCGCGCCTCGATACCTGGCTGACCCGGTATCTCGGCACGGAGGAAAACGCCTACACCCGGGAGGCCGGGGCGGCTTGGCTCGTGGCCGCCATCGTGCGCGCCTTCGAGCCGGGGGCGAAGTTCGACCAGATGCTGGTGCTCATGGGGGCGCAAGGCGTCGGCAAGTCGACCGCGCTGCGGATTCTGGCCGGTGATGAGTTCTTCTCTGATGCCCCGTTTCTCCACGCCCGCGATACCCGAGAGGTATTGGAGGTGACGGCGGGTGTCTGGATTCTGGAATGCGCGGAGCTGGATGGGATCGCCAAGCGGGACGTGAACACTCTGCGCGCCACCATCACGCGCCAAGTTGATACCGGACGCCCCGCCTATGCGCGCAGCCCAGTGACGATGCCCCGGCGGTTCATCCTGGGCGGCACGACCAATGAGGACCGCTTCCTGCTCGACCCGGCGGGCAACCGCCGCTTCTGGCCGGTGGAAGTGACCCGGGTAGACCTCGAAGGGCTGGCCACTGCGAGGAACCAACTGTTTGCCGAGGCGCTGGCGCGGTATCGCGCCGGAACGTACAGCCTGCTGCTTGGGCCGGAGGCGTCGGCCTTGGCGAAGAACGCGCAAGACCGGCGGCGGGTGGTTGATGAAGGATTCATCGAAAGCCTCGAAGGACTCCGCGAAGGTATCCAGACATGGAAAGGCCAGTGGATCATCAAAACGTCGGCGGTCTATGACTGGCTGGCGATACCGGCAAAGGATCGCAACGGAACGATGCCCCGAAAGGTCAAGGAGGCGATGACCGCGCTGGGCTGGAAGCCACAAAAGGGTGCTGTTCGCCTCGATGGTGAAGTGTGCCGTATCTACGTCTGGGATGGCGAAGGCCCGCCCCCCGGGCTGACTGTATCCGAAGGCGGTGGCGGATGCCCGTTCTGAGCAGAATCGTGGGCTTTGGACCAGAGACGGCGGCGGGGGCAACCTCGCCGTTGTCGTTTCTGGCCGAACGTAACGCGGTCAGCGTTACGCTGAGAGTCCACGAGCGGCGTGGGCTTCCGCATGATTTCCAAGGGGGACGTAACGCGTAACGCGGGAAACGCCGTTACCCGGCCCGTATATAGAGCCCCCGTGAATATCGCCCAGGGCGCGCTAGCGGGTCCTGTTACGGCTCCTCCTCTCTGTAGTCTTTTCCCTATATCTCCCGTTACCGCGTTACTAAAAGAAGGGAAAGCCAGTAGGGACGTGGGATCGCGACGTAACGCGGTCTGCTGATTCCGCGTTACGTCGCGTTACCCCAGTTACGCCCGACGGCTGCCGCCTCCCTTGGGCTGAGGGCCGCCCGCACCGCCGCCCTGCTGGGCAGACCACCACGACCGGGCCGGTTGTACAAGCTACAGCAGTTCGGCGGAGTACCGCTCCGCCGCTGGCCCATACCCCTTTGGAATTATAGGCAATCCCCTAGTCTTACCCACCTTTCTACCCGCCTAAAAGGCTTCTTCGTATGTGTTCCGGGCGCTAGAATAGACCGGCATATCAACCGATATGCGGAGCGCCAGCATGGCCAATGTATCCCTGTATGCCCGGGTCAGCACCGATGCCGACCCGCCCCTGAGTGACCAGCTCGACCGCCTACGCGCTTGGGCCGCCTTCGAAGGCCATACCATCGTGGGCGAGTTCGCCGACGACAACACCCGCAGCCTTCAGGCAGACGCCGCGCGTCCTGCGCTGGACCGGCTTTCCCAACTCGCCTTCGACGGTAAGACCAACATGGTGGCAGCCGTCTCCCTCGACCGCCTTGGGCGTTCGCTGAAGCACCTGTTCGGCCTCCTCCGGGAGTTCGAGACGCTGGGGGTGGCCGTCTACATCGACAACCTTGCCCTCGACACCACGAACCCGGCAGGCCAGCTGGCCCTATCGCTGCTCGGTGCACTCAACGACTTCGACAAAGCAATGATGAGCGAGCGTTCCCGCCGGGGATACCGGAAGGCGAAGGCCAAGGGCAAGCGGATCGGTGCGCCCCGGCTATCGCCCAGCAAGGAAAATCGCGTTGCCGCCCTGCTACAGGCCGGGGTTTGCCCGCATCGGGTACGAACCCTCACCAACGTCGGCAAGGCCGCCATCTACCGGATCAAGAGGGACTTGGAATGCAAGCCAAGCGACGTAGAACAGCACTGACCAAGAAGGAGCAGGCCGCGCTCCCGGTCCTGCCGTCCGAAGCCCTCGACATTGCTCGTGAACTCGCCACCGAGGGCGTGCGAGAACACACGATCCGCCGGACCCTTGGGCTATCCCCAGCCCAATGGAAGAAGCTCAAGGAAGACAGCGAGGAAGGCGAGCTATCACCGCTGGCTCTGGCCCTCGAAGAAGGCCGCGCAGATGGGGCCGGTGAGATTGTCGCCTTCATGAAGAACAAGATGCTGGCCGAAGGCTCCGAGCGTGCCGCCGAATGGTTGGCGGATCGCGTCTTCAAGATCAACAAAGGCGACGGCAACGGAGACGACGCCCCGCGTGTCCTGATCCAGATAAATGCTGCCCTCAGCCCCGAGGATTATGGGAGGGTCATCAATGTCCAGCACGACCAGTGAAACCGTCATCCGCCCGACACCCTTCCAAGCTACGGTGCTGAGCATCCCGGAAGATCACTTCATCTTCCTGGGCGGTGGCCGGGGTGGCGGAAAGTCCTTCGCCCTCCAGCTTCTCATCCTCAGGCACTGTAACCAGTACCGCCACCGCGCTCGGGTCCTGGTGACGCGCCGCCGGTTGAAGTCGCTGCTCCAGTTCGCCGAGGAGCTGCGCGGCCTGCTGCGGTCGGCCTACGGCTCCGGGGTGAGTTACAACCTCAACGACAACATCTTCAGGGTCCCTAACGGCGCAACCATCCAGCTCACGCACTGCGAGTCGAGCGCCGCCCTACAAGATACCGTCCAGGGCATGTCCTTCTCGCTGATCGTGGTCGATGAAGCGGGCGAAGGGCCGGAGTTGCCGGTGATCGACTCGCTGGCGCTGACGCTGCGTGCGCCGGGCGTGCCCCTGCGGATGATTCTGGCGGGCAACCCTGGCGGGGCCAACCACTCGGCACTGGCTGAACGCTATGTCACGGGCCGGGACCCGTTCGCCCCCTTCGAGTTCGCGGACCAGAAATGGGTCTATGCTCCTTCGACGGTGGACGATAACCCGCACCTGCCGGAGCCATACCGCAAGAACTTCGAGGTGCTGCGCCATACCGACCCGGCCTTGTACAAGGCACACCGTCACGGCGACTGGTCGGCCATCGTGGGCGATTACTTCGGGGGCATCTGGTTCCCGGATCGCGCCGTGTTCGATCATCACGAGGTCCCGCCGGAGATGTTCTCAACGCTGAAGGTGTCGATTGACTGGGGGAGTGCCGCGCCCTGCGCCTCTGTCTTGGGCGGACGCCTCGCCTATGACGTGCGCTTGAGCGATGACCGGGTGATGCCGCGCGGGTCATGGGTGATCTATGACGAGCACTTCGAGTGTGACCCCAACAACATCAGCCGGGGGACGGGCCGGACACCTGGGCAGATCGCGCCCGCGCTCCACGCAATGGCCGCCCGCAGCCGGATGCGCGCCCGGGGCCTGATCGACTCCGCCGCCGAAGCCCGGACGGCGGGACGCGCCGAGGCGTCAATTGCCGACCTGTTCCGGGCCGCAGGGGTCCGGGTATCGCCTGCCAAGAAGGGCGCGCGGGTGCCCCGCTTTGAGCACCTCAAGTCGCTGATGGTCAACGGTGAGTTCTTCGTGGCCTCGCGCTGCCGATACTGGCTGGCCACTGTCCCAGCGCTGCCCCGGGACCCGAGGAACCCGGAGGACGTGGACACCGCTGCCAACGACCACCTACTGGATGCCACCTCATACCTGATCGCCGGGGCGTCGCAGGGGCCGGTCCGGGTCAGCGACTTCAACAGCGCGCCGTCACGGCTGCCCGACACTGGCAACCGGGTGATCTACATCTGACGGGAGGGATAGACCATGCGCCGGATACTCGCCTTGGTGGTTCTGCCAATTCTCGCCACCGTAGCCGCAGCCCAGGAGCCACCCCGGTACTCTGCGCTGGATACGATCAAGCGCGCGCAAATCGGCACATTCTCGCCAGCCTTACGGCAGGCCACCGAAAGGCCCGCCCGGGAGGCGGTGCGAACCGACCGCCGCCGCACCTTTGAGCCGCGCTGGGTCGCCTCCTGTAAGCCAGACCCGACGGAGCCGGGCGCGCTGATATGTACCCCTAAAAAGTAAGGTAAGATATTGATATACAAGTATTTATGGTAGACCGCTCCACAGCGTGACAGCTATTCTTCCCGGTAACGTGACGCGATACCGCGCGTCACCACAGGCCGGGAACAGCCCCGCTACAGAGCATCAGGGCCAGACCTCCCGGGATCATGACGACACTGGTCTGAGGAACAGCCCCATGCCTACCACAGCGAACACCGCCAAGAAGCGCATCGACTTCGACAACGTCCCGTCCGGGGTGAGCCTGAGCGAGGACAACGTACAACGTCTAAGCGACCGCGCGACCGAAGCCGCCACCGCCTTCCACCGCAAGCTCGACAAGCTCCAAGCGACCTTTGCCGAGGCACGGGACAAGTATTCCCGCGACGCCGAAGCGATGGTTGCCGACGCCAGCCCCGAGGACCGGGCCGCCGCCGCTTCCTTCGCCAATAAGAACGCCGCCAACAAGATTGCAGAGATGCGCCGCTCGCTGCTTGCCAGCTCCGAAGGCGAGCGTGCCGAGCTGCTGCGCGCTCTGAAAGCCTATTCCGATGAGGCCGAAGCCGTCGCCGCCGTCTGCGTGACGCCAGCGATGATGCTTGGGCGCGTTGCCTTGGGCGAGCCGAAGCGGACCCAGTACCAGCAGCAGCTCGAAGGGGCCGGGCCGGTCGAACTCGAAACCGCCGCCCGTCAGGCCGTCATGTCCGGGGATGTGGTGTTGGCCGCCGCTGTCGCTACGGTGATCGACCGCCGGACCCGGGACCGCCGCCCCTTCCCGGTCGCAGACTTGGCCGCCCGCGTGCTGGGCGAGGTCCATGCCCGAGTGAATGCGAAACTCGAAGGCGTCCGGCTGGCCTACAAGACCGCCGTTGCCGCTGATCGTGAGTTCGTGCGCGGCAAAGCCGATCCACTGATGAACCTTTCCCTCGCCCTCAGCCGTCAGGCCGCCGCCGAAGCGGAGGGCGAGGAGTAACCGAGCACTTGTGGTGCTGCCGTGAGGTAGTAGCGCGCCGTGATGGCGCGCCTTGGTCCCCGCGAAGCCGAAAGCCCGGAGGCGTCACGCCCTATCCTCAGCCGGGCCGGAGGGCTCCGGGGACCTCTTTTCGGTAGCCGAGGCCGCACCATAAAGGCGATAATAGCTCAACAAAAACCCTGAAACTTGTATGTGGCACAGTTACTTGTAGAGAACTCATGACCTTAGCCCAAGAACCAGTCCAGCTCCTGACAGCTTTGAGCCAAGCGGATACCCGCAGAAAGACCGTATCGCCGACCCTCGACCCTGAACGTCGCAGCAAGCTAGGGCAGTACATGACCCCCGCGCCGGTAGCAACGTTTATGTCACAGATGTTCGACACGTTGCCCGAAGATATTCAATTGTTAGATGCTGGGGCCGGAGTCGGTTCTTTAAGCGCTGCCTTTGTTCATGAAGTTTGCCAAAATCGCCCTTATGTTCGAAGTATCGACCTGACAGCATTCGAAGTCGACCCAGTACTGAGGGAGCAACTAGAGGCTACTTTAAGTGACTGTGAATCCGAGTGCCGCGTGGCAGGGATTGCCTTCACTTTCCGGGTGATTAGCGAGGATTATATCCTTAACGCTGCGGAGCCATTGCTGGCCGAGCAGGCCACCCCGAATCAGTACAATTGCGCCATACTCAATCCGCCCTACGCGAAAATCAATAGCAACTCGACTACCCGCCGGGCGCTCAGGGAGATGGGCATTGAAACAACCAATCTCTACACCGCTTTCGTTGCCGTAGCGTTGCTTCAGCTTGAAGATCAAGGGCAGCTAGTAGCGATTACTCCACGCAGCTTTTGCAATGGAACCTATTTTGAGCCGTTCCGACGCCTAATGTTTGAGCGTGCTTCTCTCTGTCATGTTCACGTTTACGACTCCCGTAAGCACGCATTTAAGGAAGATGATGTTCTTCAAGAAAATATCATCTATCGACTGGTGAGCGGGGAGCCGCAAGCAGAGACAATAACCATTTCATCAAGTCACAGCCCTGCTGACTTGAACCCGACGTCACGCGAAATACCGTTTAACGAGGTAGTGGTTCCGAATGACAAGCACTGTTACATCCGGCTGGCGGTATCTGAGGAAGACGGCACCCTAGCAATCCGGGTTCGGGCACTTCCTCATTCATTGGCCGATTTGGGAATCAAGGTATCAACCGGCCGCGTTGTCGATTTCAGGGCACGTGAGCACCTGAGAAAGGACCCAGAGCCCGGAACGGTTCCGCTGATTTACCCGAGTCACTTTGATAACGGTTATGTTTCATGGCCTAAGCTGGGCGGCAAGAAGGCGAACGCATTAGCTGACAACGACGATACGGCCAAACTGATGGTGCCAAAGGGGATTTATGTGCTCACCAAGCGCTTCTCATCGAAGGAGGAGAAGCGCCGACTGGTAGCCACCATCTATGATCCTGAGCGGGTCGACGCCGAAAAAGTCGGTTTTGAAAATCACCTCAACTACTTTCACATTGACGGAAAGGGATTGGACAGAGCCCTTGCGAAAGGCTTGCTGTTATTCTTCAACTCTACCGCTGTTGACCAGTATTTCCGGCAGTTTAGCGGGCATACTCAGGTGAACGCCACCGACCTCCGAAACTTGCACTACCCAACGGTAGAACGGCTTGATGAGGTAGGCCGCCGCATCGGTGACGAACTACCCCCTCAGGAAGAAATTGATGAAATAGTTGAGACGCTGTTAGTCTGATCTATTGATAGGACTCAACCAAAAGCTGTTTGGCTGGGTCCGCCTGAATCCAAATATATGTGCCAACAGCAATGTTTCCATGCGGACCTTGTCGTGATGCTGCTTCTTTCCACGTTAGATAGGCAGTAGTGAAACCAACCCCAGCCTTACCGCAACGATTTGCAAGACGCTGGACTTGATTTACTTTGTGGTTATCCACTTCACCGTCACTGGTGACGGCTTCGATTACCCACAACCAATCTGTATCTGGGTTCCATAGAAGAACATCGGGCATTGCATCCTCTAAAGTAATATCAATGCCGGCTTCGCCGAGGGTTTCTCGTTCTTTTTCTGAGATTCTATCTCCATCCCCGTCATCTATATAAATGACATGATATCCAGGAAGGAATCTTTTTGAATATATGTCTCTAGATGCCGCTATCAAATCAGAGTGACCATTTTCAACTGACTCTCTCGCAAGCTCAGCTGCTTCTGCTTGAAATTGACGCCGCCCCCGGATGGCATCGCGCTTAAACCACTCTGAAAGCATCCTCTGCCATTGCCCATCAGGAGCCTTCAAGATTGATACAAACTCACTTTCAAGACGGTAGCAACAGTTTGGGTTTTTGGGGAGATGTCCCGGAATGAACTGACCTTCATAAAGAGTTATTGCTTCTATTGCTCCAAGCTCTCTTAAAGGCTTGATCCAGTGATCGCGACCTTCGCGGTCAATCTTTCCTTGCCCTCTTTGCAGTATTCCGATATGACATGCGACCCTAGCTGTTGAGGCGCCTTCACAAAATTTCGCCCCCTCAGGAGCCGTTGTATATAAATTTTCAGTCTCATTATCGATAAGAGCAAATACAGCATCAACCATATCTTTCTTATCACCTAAATCTAGCTTGACCAGCACCTCTTCTATTTTTTCTTTTGTAACCCCTTGAAGCTTATCTGGAACAGCTACGCCATTTTTCTTAAGCCTTTTTTCCCGAAGGGCTATTACACGATCATTCAACCCCATAGCATTCCATCTCATTCAGCAAATAAACATTGCAAGAATGATATGGCCTAATGGTGTTTTGTGTCCATGTATAGAATTACAAACGTGCTTATATAGACTTTAGGATGAGATCCAGCCATGGCCCAGCGTTTCGTAATAGGCGGGTACTTAGGCGGGTAAACGAAAAAACCAGCCGTAAGAGGCTGGTTTTCTTAAATAAGTGGCGGAGGGGGAGGGATTCGAACCCTCGAGGCCTTTCGACCTACACACTTTCCAGGCGTGCTCCTTCGACCACTCGGACACCCCTCCGCATTGTGGTTCTCGAGTCGACAGGCTCGGACTGTGCCGTGCCTTCTCCTCCAGAACGGCGCACATGTTATCGACTTAAGTGCGCGATTGCAAGCCGTTTTCCCTTGATCGCCCGCTCAGCCGGCGGGCAGCACGGCATAGTCGCCCCGCGCCTCCAGGCAGAGGGTGTCGCCGCACCAGAGCCGCTGGACGAGAGCGATGCGCCCCTTACCACGCTGCTCGAGTCGACCGGCCAGGGACTCGGGGCCGGTCTCTGCCTCGGGCTCGCAGACCAGGCGGTAGTCGCCGGTCACCGGCGCCAGGAAGCGCTGGGTGGCCTCGGCGACCACCACGTCCCGGTCGATCCCGTGACGACGCAGCCATAGGGTGGTCCAGCACCAGCCCAGCAGCGTGGTCTGGGCGGTGAGCGCGCCGCCGAAGCCGGTGCCCTTGTCGTTGAGGCTGGGCGCGAGGGCCAGCTGCCAGCTGAGGCGATCGCCGTCCCGGCGCATCTCGCGAATGCCGAGGGCGGCCACCATGGGGATGGCATCGCCGAGCCAGGCGAGGAACTCGGCCAGGTCGTCCTCCCCCCGGGGGAGGGCAGTGGCAGGCGCGGGTGGGGAATGCCGATCTGGCGCATGGTCAGTCCCAGCGTTCCACGAAGGCCTCGATGTCGTGCTCGGGCAGCGGCTTGTGGCGCCCGCCCGGGGTGCCCAGGTAGAGGAAGGCCACCACCTCGTCGTCCTCGGCAAGCCCCAGGCCCTTGCGCACCGTGGGGTCGAAGGCATACTTGCCGCTGCGCCACATGGCACCGAGCCCCTGGGCGTGGGCGGCGAGCAGGATGCCGTGGGCGGCGCAGCCGGCCGAGATCACCTGCTCGATCTTCGGCACCTTGGGGACGTCGGGCGAGACCCTGGCGATCACCGCAATGATCATGGGGGCCCGCCGCGGCTTCTTGCGGGCCGCGTCTAGGGCCGCGTCGCCCGCGTGGGGGTCCTCTCGGAACTCCGCCTCGGCGAACAGCTCGCCGAGGCGCGAGAGGCCCTCGCCGGAGAACTCGATGAAGCGCCAGGGGCGAAGCTCCTTGTGGTCCGGCGCGCGAAGGGCCGCCCGGTAGATCGCCTCGAGCTGTTCGGGACTCGGCGGCGGGCCCATCAGCTTGCCCATGGAGCTGCGTTCGTGCAGCAGCGTCAGCGCGTCCATTGAGTGCCTCCCTTGGCTACGATCAGACGAGAATATTTCTCGAAACTCTACCAGCTGACCGCCCTACTGTCGTGCCGGGGCGGCGGCCTCGCCGATCACTGTCTCGCCTCACTGTCTCGACAAACGCAGGGGGGACGGCGGGCGCTCGCCGGGGGTGGCGCGCCAGGGGCTGATGTCCAGCCCTCCACGACGCACGTAGCGCGCCAGCACCAGCAACCGCTCCGGCCTGGCCCGGGCCATCAGGTCCATGAAGATTTGCTCCACGCAGTGCTCGTGGAAGTCCTGGTGCTGGCGGTACCCGATCAGGTAGCGAAGCAGCCCCTCGCGGTCGAGCCTCGGCCCGCGGTAGCGGATCATTACGCTGCCCCAGTCGGGCTGGCCGGTGACGGGGCAGTTGGACTTGAGCAGGTGTGAATACAGGGTCTCCTCGACGACCTCCTCCCCCACCGTCAGGTGCTCCGCACTGGGGGTGTAGTCCGTGACCTCGATGTCCAGGTCGTCCAGGCCCTGACCGGGCAGGCGGCGCGGCAAGAGGGCCTCGTGATCGACGTCGAACAGCTCGACGGAGACCGCCGACCCGGCCGCCTCGGCCAGGTCGCGTTCCAGCGTGTCGATGACCGCCTGACGGCTCTCGAAGCGGGTCTGGTTGAAGCCGTTGAGGTAGAGCTTCCAGGACTTCGACTCGATCAGGAAAGGTGAATCCGCCGGCAGCCGGAAGCGGGCCACCGCGACGATGGGCTTGCCGCGGGCATTGAGCCAGGAGACCTCGAAGGCGTGCCACTCGTCCTCGCCGACGAAGGGCAAGGCGCCTTCCTCGATGCCCAGCGGGACGCGGTTGGCGGCCCGGGGGATGGCGTAGAGCAGCCCGGCGTCGTACTGCTCCGGGTAGGCGGCGTCACGCCCCAGGGGGGCATGCTCGAGGGTGTCGGGTCGCGTCGGGGTCATGTCAGCTCCTGATGCCCTTGCCGTTCTCCAGCATCCACAGCGCGACGCCGTAGAGCACGGTGATGAAGGCAAGTATCGCGGCCAGTGCCCAGCCGACCGGAATGTCGGAGACCCCGAGGAAGCCGTAACGGAAGACGTTGACCATGTAGAGGATGGGGTTGAGCATCGAGACGCCCTGCCAGAAGTCCGGCAGCAGCGAGATCGAGTAGAAGACCCCGCCCAGGTAGGTCAGCGGCGTCAGCACGAAGGTCGGCACGATGGAGATGTCGTCGAACTTCTTGCCCAGCAGGGCGTTGATGAAGCCGCCGATGGCAAACAGCGCCGCGGTCAGCACCACCACGAAGACCGTCAGCAGCGGATGGGCCACCTCGATCCGCGTGAAGAAGAGAGACACCCCGGTCACGATCAGGCCCACGCCGAGGCCCCGGGCCATGCCCCCCAGTATGAAGCCGGACAGGATCACCCAGTTGGGCATCGGCGAGACCATCATCTCCTCGATGGAACGCTGGAACTTGTTGGAGAAGAAGCTTGATGCCACGTTGGAGTAGCTGTTGGTGATCACCGCCATCATGATCAGCCCCGGGACGATGAAGTCCATGTAGGTATACCCATCCATCTCGCCGATCCGCGAGCCGATCAGGTTGCCGAAGATGATGAAGTACATGGTCATGGTGATCGACGGCGGCAGCAGGGTCTGTGGCCAGATCCGCGTGAACCGCTTGACCTCCTTGTGCAACAGGGTCCAGAGGGCGATGGCGATCTGCATCGGGTTCATGTGCGCACCTCCCTGCGTGACTTCTGAGGCTCTTCGATCGAGCGGTTGCCCTCCTCCACCATGGAGACGAACATCTCCTCCAGCCGATTGGCACGGTTGCGCATTGACGTCACCTGCATGCCCTGCTCGCTCAGTGCCTCGAAGACGTCATTGAGCCGCTGTCCGCGGTGCACCACCACGGCCAACTGGGCGGTGTCCACCCGAGTGACCTCGAAGCCCTCGACCTCCGGCGCCGCGTCAACGGGATGCGCCAGGTCCAGCAGGAAGGTCTCGGTATCCAGCTCGGCCAGCAGGTCCCGCACGCTGGTGTTACGGATGATCTCGCCGTGGTTGATGATCCCCACGTTGCGACAGAGGCTCTCGGCCTCCTCGAGATAGTGGGTGGTGAGGATGATGGTGGTGCCCTCCTCGCGGTTGATGCGACGCATGTACTCCCACATGCTGCGGCGCAGCTCGATGTCCACGCCGGCGGTGGGCTCGTCGAGGATCAGAAGCTTAGGCCGGTGCATCAGGGCCCGGGCGATCATCAGCCGGCGCTTCATGCCGCCGGAGAGCATGCGGGCGCTGCCGTTGCGCTTGTCCCACAGGCTGAGGTCGCGCAGCAGCTGCTCGGCCCGCGGCAGCGCCTCGCGACGCGACATTCCGTAGTAGCCCGCCTGGGCCAGCACGATGTCGATGACCTTCTCGAACTGATTGAAGTTGAACTCCTGGGGCACCACACCGAGGTGGTACTTGGCCCGGGGGAAGTCGGTGTCGATGTCGATGCCGAAGATCGAGACGCGGCCCGCGGTCTTCTGCACCAGCGAGCAGACCACGCCCAGAGTGGTCGACTTCCCCGCGCCGTTGGGCCCCAGCAGGGCGTAGAAGTCGCCCTGGGCGACGTCGAGGTCGATGCCCTTGAGGGCCTGGAAGCCATTGCCGAAGACCTTGGTCAGGCCACGGATGGACAGTGCCGGTTCGGCCATGTGCGATCCCGTCAGAGAGAGTGGTGAATGCGTGAAATGAAGGCTCGAAAGAACCGCATGAGGTGGGGGCACCCCGGCAAACTTCAAGGCTCATGACCCCAGCCCGGCAGGGAGAACTCCTCCTGCAGGTGGCGCAGCTCGGGCTGGTGCAGCAGGGCGATCCGCTCGGCCAGGAGCGCGCCCCTGGGCAGCAGGTGGACCTCCATGCGCCGCTTGTCATGTCGACCGGGGCGGCGCTCCACCAGCCTGGCCTCCTCGCAGCGCCCGACCAGCGCCACGGTGCCGTGGTGCTTGGCCTGCAGCCGCTCGGCCAGCTCGCCCACCGTGGCCCACTCGCGTCCCGCGAAGCCCTTGAGGTGCAGCAGCAGCTGGTACTGGAGCGGGGTGAGGCCATGCTCGCGGCAGAGATCCTCGCTCTGGCGAAGGAAGCAGCGAAGCCGGTAGCGGAAATGCGAGAGTCGTTCGAAATCCTGCTTGCTCAGTGCCTCGGGGCTGGAACCGGGACAACGGGACATGGCGACTCCTTGACGCACGATGAGGGGGAGACTAATAAATATCATAACATGATATAAAAGTTCGGATTCGACGAGGAGAGAACGATGAATGCCATGACCTTCTTGCGCCTGCCCTTCTCGGGCACCACCGGCTGGAAGGAGCTGCAGAAGCGCCAATTCCCGATCCCGTCGCTCGCCTGGCTGGTGGTCCTGCCGATGTCGCTGCTGCCGCCGCTGATGCTCTACTACGCCGGCACCCATTACGGGAACGACTTCGCCACCGGCTTCGCCGAGCGCCCCTGGCGCTTCATCACCACCATCCTCTTCCTGGCCGAGCTGCTGACGTTCTTCGTCATGGGCTGGCTGATCCATGCGGTGGTCAATGGCCAGGAGGAGCTGTCGATCGACTACCACGACGCCTACCTGCTGGCCGCCATGGCCCCGTTGCCGCTGTGGATGGCCTCCCTGGTGCTGGTCATCCCAAGCCTGCTGCTCAACGCCCTGGTGGTGCTGGCGGCGCTGGGCCTCTCGTGCAGCCTGATCTACCACGGCCTGCAGGGGCTGTGCAGTCGCGATGAAGACGACGTGGTGGCCCTCTCGGCGACCTACACCATCATGGCCACCGGCGTGCTGGCCTGGGGCGTGCTGATGGCCGTGGTCTGGGCATACTGATTGGCCCGCCCGGACAGGATCGGGTGGACAGATAAGACTGGAAACTGCTGGAGCGGGAAACGAGATCGACGGGGCTGCCGTCAGCCGGGCTGGCGCACCAGCTCGTGACACGAGCCTTGGCCTGACCGGGGAGATGCGTAAATCATTTGGAGCGGGAAACGAGATTCGAACTCGCGACCCTCGCCTTGGCAAGGCGATGCTCTACCACTGAGCTATTCCCGCTGATCTGGAGGGCGTGCTGAAGAAGTGGCGTCCCATAGGGGGTTCGAACCCCTGTTACCGCCGTGAAAGGGCGGTGTCCTAGGCCACTAGACGAATGGGACGCATGGAGCGGGAAACGAGATTCGACCGGGCTGGCGTTCCAGCTCGCGACCCTCGCAGGCCCTACTCGTATCCACTCTACCCGAAGGAAGAATGGAGCGGGAAACGAGATTCGAACTCGCGACCCTCGCCTTGGCAAGGCGATGCTCTACCACTGAGCTATTCCCGCCTGGTCTTCTCGCACTGTCTGACAACCGGTTGCCTGGAGGTGGCGTCCCATAGGGGGTTCGAACCCCTGTTACCGCCGTGAAAGGGCGGTGTCCTGGACCACTAGACGAATGGGACGCATGAGCCCTCAAGCCTGGAGCGGGAAACGAGATTCGACTGGGCTGGCAAACCAGCTCGCGACCCTCGCTGACCGTTAGCTCCTACCCAACTCCCCCGCAAGGAAGCTGGAGCGGGAAACGAGATTCGAACTCGCGACCCTCGCCTTGGCAAGGCGATGCTCTACCACTGAGCTATTCCCGCACTCCGGTACCTGATGAGTCGAGTGGCGTCCCATAGGGGGTTCGAACCCCTGTTACCGCCGTGAAAGGGCGGTGTCCTGGACCACTAGACGAATGGGACGCAATGTCTCGCCTCGTCGAGGTGCGGCGAATATTACCCACCGCCCCGAAAGCTGTCAAGCGCGTCTCGCCGGTCGTTGATATCGCGTGACCTTTCGCTCCTGACCACTGGAAATACCCGCCCTGCTTGGTGTCAGAATGGGAGACAGGCGCCGGGTCCGAACCGGCTCCAGGACGCGACGAGGAGAGAGGCCATGCGCAGCAAGATCCAGAAGAGCGACGCCGAGTGGAGAGAGAAGCTGACGCCCGAGCAGTACCGGGTCACCCGCGAGAAAGGCACGGAACCCGCCTTCAGCGGGAAGTACCACGTGAGTGACGAGCACGGCATCTATCATTGCGTCTGCTGCAATGCCCCGCTGTTCGAGAACGAGCACAAGTACGAGGCCGGCTGCGGCTGGCCGAGCTTCGATCGCCCCTTCACGCCACAGTGCGTCGCGGAGCAGACCGACACCAGCCACGGCATGCGGCGCACCGAGGTGACCTGCGCGCGCTGCGATGCCCACCTCGGCCACGTCTTCCCCGACGGCCCGCCGGAGACCACCGGGCTTCGCTACTGCATCAACTCGGTGGCGATCGACTTCCACGCCGGCGAGTAGCTGTTCGGCCCGTCAACGCCCTCCCCTGACACGGCTGCCCATCTGCTATGATGGGCGGCCGTTTTCATTCATGCGCATGCAGGAGAGGCTCGATGCTCGGCTGGTTTCCGGGACACATGAACAAGGCGCGCCGCCAGATCCTCGAGGCGCTGCCGGAGATCGACGTGGTGATCGAGGTCCTCGATGCCCGGCTGCCCTACTCCAGCGCCAACCCCATGCTCGCCGAGCTGACCCGCCACAAGCCGGTGCTCAAGATCCTCTCGCGGGCCGACCTCGCCGACCCCGAGCGGACCCGGGAGTGGACGGCCTTCTTCGATGCCCAGGACGATACCCGGGCCCTGGCGGTGACGACCACCCAGGCGCGGGAGCTGAAGCGTATCCCGAAGCTGTGCCATGAGCTGGCCGGCCAGGTGCGCGCCGATCGCGACGTCCGGGTGATGGTCATGGGCATTCCCAACGTGGGCAAGTCGACCCTGATCAATGGCCTGGCCGGGCGCACGATCGCCAAGACCGGCAACGAGCCCGCGGTGACCAAGCGCCAGCAGAAGGTGCGCATCGGGGGACGCGTGGCGCTGATCGACACCCCCGGGGTGCTATGGCCGAAGATCGAGGACCAGGCCAGTGCCCACCGCCTGGCCGCCAGCGGCGCCATCCGCGACACCGCCATCGACTATGTCGACGTGGCCGTGGTCGCCGCCGCCGAGCTGGCGCGGCGCTACCCTGAGGCGCTCAAGGCGCGCTACAAGCTCAAGGCGCTGCCGGCCTATACGCCCCATCCCGAGGCCGAGCAGGTCGAGGCCGATGGTCCGTCCCGGGTCGACCTGCTCGCCCTGTCCGGCTTCGACGGCCATGCCATCCTCGCCGAGATCGCCGGCAAGCGGGGCGGCCTGCGCCCCGGGGGCGAGGTCGACCTGCACCGCGGCGCCGAGGTGCTTCTCCATGAGCTGCGCGACGGCAAGCTCGGCCGGCTCACCCTGGAGACCCCGGCGGACATCCCGATCGAACCGGCACCGGCCGAGGATGGTGGCGACGACGCCGAACCCGCATAATCGTCGTCGACGAGACGACGCCCGCCACGGCAGAGGCGGCACACGGACATTACTGGATTCAGCGCCCATGGACACCTCCCCGATCAGGAAATCGCACAAGCTCGAAAACGTCTGCTACGACATCCGCGGCCCGGTGCTCGAGCACGCCAAGCGGCTGGAGGAGGAAGGCCAGCGCATCCTCAAGCTCAACATCGGCAATCCCGCGCCGTTCGGCTTCGAGGCACCGGAGGAGATCCTCCAGGACGTGATGCGCAACCTGCCCACCGCCCAGGGATACTGCGACTCCAAGGGGCTCTACTCGGCGCGCAAGGCGATCATGCAGGAGTGCCAGCGCAAGGAGATCCCCGGCGTCGGCATCGAGGACATCTACATCGGCAACGGCGTGTCGGAGCTGATCACGATGTCGCTGCAGGCCCTGCTCAACGACGGCGACGAGGTGCTGATCCCGGCGCCGGACTACCCACTGTGGACCGCCGCGGCCAATCTCTCGGGCGGCCACGCCGTGCACTACCTGTGCGACGAGCAGGCCGACTGGGCCCCGGACCTGAGCGACATCCGCGCCAAGGTCACCGCCCATACCCGCGCCATCGTGATCATCAACCCCAACAACCCCACCGGCGCCGTCTACCCGCCGGCGGTGGTGCGCGAGCTGCTGGAGATCGCCCGGGAGCACGACCTGGTGGTGTTCTCCGACGAGATCTACGACAAGATCCTCTACGATGGCGTCGAGCACGTCTCCACCGGGGCGCTGGCCGGCGAGGACCAGCTCGTGGTGACCATGAACGGGCTCTCCAAGAGCTACCGCTGCGCCGGCTTCCGTTCCGGCTGGATGATCCTCTCCGGGAACATCGCCAAGCAGCGCGCCGCCGACTTCATCCAGGGGCTGACCATGCTGGCCTCGATGCGCCTGTGCGCCAATGTCCCGGCCCAGCACGCCATCCAGACAGCGTTGGGGGGCTACCAGTCGATCAACGACCTCATCCTGCCCGGGGGACGCCTGCTCGCACAGCGCGACATCACCGTCGAGAAGCTCAATGCCATTCCCGGCGTGAGCTGCACCCGACCCAAGGGGGCGCTATACGCCTTCCCGCGGCTCGACCCCAAGGTCTTCAACATCCGCGACGACCAGCAGCTGGTGCTCGACCTGCTGCTGCAGGAGAAGATCCTGCTGGTGCAGGGCACCGCCTTCAACTGGCCCGACCCCGACCACGTGCGCATCGTCACCCTGCCCTGGGCCGACCAGCTCGAGGATGCCCTGGACCGCTTCGCCCGCTTCCTGTCGCGCTATCGCCAGTAGCCCGGCGAGAGCGTTGGCTCGCCGATTGAAACCCGGCGGGCCAGCCCGTATCTAAGCAACTGCTTGTCCAAGCCGCGCATTGCGGCGCCCCTTCCTGACGACTGGAGAGTTCCGGCAATGATGAGAATCCTGCTGTTCCTGGGCACGAACCTGGCGGTGATCGTGGTGGCCAGCATCACCCTGCGACTGCTGGGGGTGGAGGGCTACCTGACCGAGCAGGGCATGAACTTCAATGCCCTGCTGATCTTCTGCTTCATCTTCGGCATGGCAGGCTCGATGGTCTCGCTGTTCATCTCCAAGTGGATGGCCAAGCGCAGCACCGGCACCGTGATCATCGAATCCCCGTCCAACAGCACCGAGAAGTGGCTGGTCGATACCGTGGCGGAACTGGCCCGCGACGCCGGCATCAAGACCCCCGAGGTGGGCATCTTCCCGGCCCAGCAGTCCAACGCCTTTGCCACCGGCTGGAACAAGGACGATGCCCTGGTGGCGGTCTCCGCCGGCCTGCTCAACCGCATGCGCCCGGAGGAGGTGCGCGCGGTGCTGGCCCACGAGATCGGCCACGTGGCCAACGGCGACATGGTCACCCTGGCGCTGATCCAGGGGGTGCTCAATACCTTCGTGATGTTCTTCGCCCGGGTGGTCGCTCACCTGGTGGATGGCTTCCTGAAGAGCCGCAGCGACGGCGAGGGGGGGCTCGGTTTCATGGGCTACTTCGCGGTGGTGATCGTCGCCGAGATCGTCTTCGGGGTGATCGCCTCGGCCATCGTCGCCTGGTTCTCGCGCTTCCGGGAGTATCGTGCGGACAGTGCCGGCGCGCACCTCGCAGGCAGCGGCGCCATGATCAACGCCCTGGCCCGCCTCAAGGCCGAGACCGAGATGCCGGACCAGATGCCGGACACCCTTCGCGCCATGGCCATCACCAAGGGCCAGACGCGCTCCCTGATGGAGCGGCTCTTCGCCAGCCACCCCCCGCTGGATGACCGCATCCGCGCGCTGAAGGAGGCGGCCTACCGCCAGTAACCCCGGCCTTCGGAGGGTTGCGAAAAGAGAGTCCCGGATCGAAAGCCCGGCATCGATCGCCCTGAAAAGAACGCCCTGTAACGACCGCCCTGGAGCGATCGTCCTGAAAATCAGCAGGCCCGCCATACGGCGGGCCTGCTGCGTTGAGGGCCCCGAGGCCCTCAGGCCATGTCGACCCGGAACCCGGCGCCGGCCAGCAGGGCCGCCCACTCCCGGGCCCCCTCGCGCAGCCCGATCTCGAGGGTGGCGAACTCCCGGCGCAGCGGATAGCGGGCCCGGCAGTCGTCGAAGCCCTTCGCCATGCCCTGGCGGCGTGCCTCGCGATGCAGGCTGTCATGGTCGCGTCGCGTGTCATGGACGACGCGCATGCACAGGCGCAGCGCCTCCTCGGGTGAGAGGCCACTGTCCAGGACGAGACGCGCCACGGGAGGCGGCGGCGCCAGGTCATCCATCGTCAGGCGAGCCGGCAGGCCGACATGGTGGGCCAGGGCGCGATAGATCTGGTGGGTGCCCCGCAGCTTGCCGTCCAGGCTGTAACCGGCGACGTGCGGCGTGGCGATCTCGGCGAGATCCGCCAGGGCGGCGTCGATGGCGGGTTCGTGCTCCCAGACGTCGAGCACCGCCGTGAGGTCGCCCTGCCCCGCCAGGCGCTGGCGCAGGGCCCGGCCATCCACGCAGTCGCCGCGACCGGCATTGAGCAGCACCGTGCCCGGCGCCAGGGCCGCGATGCGCTGGGCATCGAGCAGGTGGTGCGTGGCATGGGGACCCTCTCTCACCAGCGGCGTATGCAGGCACAGCACGTCGCACTCGTCGATCAGGGTGTCCAGGTCATGGAAGCCGGGCAGCCCCTCGGGGCCTTCCGCCTCGATGCTCTCTGCTTCAACCCTGGGCGGGTCGCAGGCCAGGCAGTCGATGCTCATGGCGGTGAGTCGCCCCAGCAGCCGCCCGCCCACATTGCCCACGCCGACGATGCCGACCCGCCGCTCGGCGAGTCGCCACCCCTGGCGCTCGGCCAGGGTCGAGAGGCTCGCCAGCACGTAGTCGACCACCGCCTCGGCGTTGCAGCCGGGAGCGCTGGAAAAACCGATGCCGTGGTCGGCGAGGGCCTGTTCGTCCACGTGGTCGGTGCCGATGGTGCAGGTGCCGACGAAGCGCAGGGGCGAGCCAATCGCCCTGGCCTCGGCGATCAGGGACGCATCGACTTGGGTGATGGAGCGCACCACCAGGGCATCGGCATCGCGCACCGTGGCCGCCTCGATCTCTCGCCCCGGCACGCGGACCACCTCGCCCAGTTCCCCGAGGCAGGCCTCGGCGGCGGGGACATTGGCATCGACGACGATTTTCATGGCGGTCTCCTGACTTCCGGGATGATGTGACTTGTTCAGTGTGCCCAAGCCCTTACAATACCGCCACAGGCCACACCGGGCGGCGCCGACGCCGCCCTCCACCTCGGGAGCTGCCGTGATCGTCCGCTGGGAAACCGACCATGACTATGTGCTGGTGCATGTCCATCAGGACATGTTCGGCGACTGGATCTTCAGCCGCGCCTGGGGGCAGATCGGCACCCAGTTCGGCGGCCTGAAGCATCGCCTGGCCGACGACCATGCCCAGACGATGATGTGGCTGGCCGACGAGACCACCATCCTGTCCTCGCGCGGCTTCCGCAAGGTGCTGGAGGTGGAGGACGAGAGCGCCGAGGGGCGTGACGCCGTCAGCCAGCTGTCGCTGCTGGACTCGCTCTAGGGGCCGAGGGCCGGCCGAAGACCGTCAGCCCAGATAGCGCCGCCCCCCGCGCAGGGTCGCCCCCTTCACCGCCTCGGGCGGCGTTTCACTACTCCGCTGCTGCTGCAGCCGCTGCCAGGCGGCCTCGTCGAGCCAGCCCCGCTCCGCCAGCCAGGCGGCCAGGCGATCGGGTTCCATGCCGCGGTCCAGTTCCACGCCCGCTTCATCCACCAGGACCGGGATGCGCACCCCGTAGCGCTCGACCAGGGCGTCATCGTCGCTGATCTCGACCCTGTCCAGCCGGTACGGGGTGGCACAGAGGGTCACCAGCAACGCTTCGAGCTGCTCGCAGAGATGGCAGCCCAGGGTGGTGTAGAGCCTCAGTCGGGTCATGCGCCCTCCCGATGGCGGATCAGGAACACATGGTGCAGGTCAGGGTTCCTCGAGAAATCGGGGTCGAAGGTGCGCGACGAGATATCCTCGACCGCATACTGCTCGGCCAGATCCGCATCCATCTTGAAGCGCCGCTGGTTGTTGGAGAATACCAGGGTCCCGCCCGGCGCCAGGCGCGCCATGGTGAGGCGCACCAGCCGACCGTGGTCGCGCTGCACATCCAGGGTATCGGCCATCTTCTTCGAGTTGGAGAAGGTCGGCGGGTCCAGGAAGATCAGGTCGAACTCGCCGCCGGCGGTCTCCAGCCAGCGCAGGCAGTCGTCGCGCACCACCCGGTGGCGGCTCGGGTCGAGGCGGTTGAGGGCGAAGTTGTCCCGCGCCCACTCCAGGTAGGTATTGGACAGATCGACGCTCACGCTCTCGCTGGCGCCGCCGGCCGTCGCCGTGCCCTCTTTCTGTGACCCCAGGGCCGCCTGCACCGTGGCGGCGCCGGTGTAGCAGAAGAGGTTGAGGAAACGCTTGCCGGCAGCCATCTCGCCGAGCATGCGACGCACCGGTCGATGGTCGAGGAAGAGGCCGGTGTCCAGGTAGTCGCGCAGGTTGACCCACAGCCGGGCCCGCCCCTCGCGCACCTCGAAACGCTCGCCGCTGGCCGCCTGCTTGCGATACTGCTCCTTGCCGCTCTGTCGCTCACGGCGCTTGACCACCACGTGCCTGGGGTCGACGCCGAGCACCTCGGGAATCACACCCAGCGCCTCATGAAGCCGCTTCTGGGCCTGGGCGGCATCCACGGAGCGGGGCGGCGCATACTCCTGGACATGCACCCGGGCGCCGTAGAGGTCGATGGCCAGGGCGTATTCGGGCATGTCGGCATCGTAGAGCCGGTAGCAGCTCTCGCCGCTCTTCTTGAGCCACTTCTTCAACCGCTTGCGGTTCTTCTCCAGGCGATTGGCGAACATCTGCGCCCCCTCGGAGCGCGCGGGGGGCGCCTCTCCGGCGGTTTCGTCACCGCTCGCCGGGGCCTCGCCCGCCTCGGGAATCGCCATCAGCAGCAACCGGGCATCCAGGGGACCGTTCTTCAGCGAATAGTGCTTGTGGGCCCGCAGCCCGATGCGGTGCCCGAGGTCCGGGTTGGCGGTGAAGACCGCCAGTTGCCAGCCCGGGAAGGCCACCCTGACCCGGTCCCCGAGCTGACCATAGAGCTGCACCAGCTCCGGCAGCTCCCCCAGACGCTCGCCATAGGGAGGGTTGGTCATCACCAGTCCCCGGGGCGACTCGGGCAAGCCTTCGGGGCGCCTGAGACCGGTGAGGGAGGCCCCCGTCAGCTCGATCAGCGCCGGCACCCCGGCGCGCATGGCGTTGGCCTTCGCCGCCGCCAGCGCCGGAGGGCTCTCGTCGAAGCCGAACAGCCGTGAGCGGCAGCGCTTTCGCCCGATGCTGGCTCGCGCCTCGGCCTCGCGCCTGAGCTCGCGCCAGCAGCGCTCGTCGTGGCCGGCCCAGCCATGGAAGCCGAAGCGCTCGCGGGCCAGTCCCGGCGCAATGTCGGCGGCCATCAGGGCGGCCTCGATCAGCAGGGTGCCGGCACCGCACAGCGGGTCGACCAGCGGCGCTCCTTCCTTCGCCAGCGCCGGCCAGCCGGCGCGCACCAGCAGGGCGGCGGCCAGGTTCTCCTTGAGCGGGGCATGGCCGACGTCGCGTCGGTAGCCTCGGCGATGCAGGCTGTCGCCGGAGAGGTCCACCCCCAGCGTCAGCCGGCCACGGTGCAGGTTGGCGTAGAGGCGCAGGTCCGGGTGTCGGGTGTCGATGTCGGGCCGCGGTCGTCCCTCGGCGTGGAGGCGGTCCACCACCCCGTCCTTGACGGTCTGGGCGCCGAAGCGGGTGTGGCGGATCGCCTCGGAGCGACCGTGGAAGTCCACGGCCAGGGTCGCGCCGGGCGCGAGATGGTCTCGCCAGTCGATGGCCGCGGAGGCCGCGCGCAGCGCCTCGGGGGTCTCGATACCCTCCTGCTGGGCCAGGCAGAGCACCACCCGGTTGGCCAGGCGCGACCAGAGACAGGCCCGGTAGGCGGTCTCGAGGCTGGCCCGGAAGTACACCCCGGCCACCGTGGTCTTGCCGGGCGTGGCGCCATGGGCGGCCAGCTCGTCGGCCAGCAGCAGCTCGATACCCTTGGGGCAGGTAGCCAGGAAGTGTCGTGAGTCAGGGGATTGCAGTTCAGTCATGGAATATCCGTCGGCGCGGCGCCTGGCCGGGGTGGTGGCGTCACGGTCAGGTGAACGCCTTGTTACAATTCATCAGTCGACAATCGTCGTCGTCTTGGGCTATCAATGTCTGAGTAGCTACTGAATGACGCATGCGTTCCTGTCAGCGGGTTTCTCGTCTTTGTGCCGCAAGGAGTTGCCGCAAAGACCGATGTTGCCCGGGCAACACGAATCCGGTCGCAAGACCGGGTTCACATCGGTACCTTCATCAAGAGGTAGTCCAATGAAACGACAGAAACGTGATCGCTTCCAGCGTGCCTATGTTCATGGGTACAAGGCGGGTCTCTCAGGTCGTTCCCGCGATGAGTGTCCCAGTCAGGATATCAATCTACGCGAGTACTGGATGAGCGGTTGGCGTGAAGGTCGTGGGGATCAATGGTCCGGCATGACGGGTGTCTCCGGCATTCACAAGAACCCCATGGTGATGTGACCCCGCATCTACCGGGTCAGGTAACCCATCGTCAGAGGTGATGACGAACCTATCAAGCCCATGGCACCGCCGTGGGCTTTTTGCTGCCGGACCATCAGGCATCGGCCGCATGGGCGCGCAGCGCCCGGGCGCACTCTCCCACCAGGCCGGGCCCGCGATAGATGAAGCCCGAATAGAGCTGCACCAGGTCGGCCCCGGCCGCCACCTTGGCCACCGCCGCCTCCCCGCTGTCGATGCCGCCCACGCCGATGATCGGCATGTCGGGCAGGCGACGGCGCAGCTCGCGGACCACCCTGTTCGAGGGCTCGAAGACCGGTCGCCCGGAGAGCCCGCCCTGCTCGTCGGCATGCTCGAGCCCTGCCACCGCCTCCCGGGAGACCGTGGTGTTGGTGGCGATCACCGCGTCGATGGCATTGGCCTCGAGGGTGCGGGCCACCAGCCCGACCTCGTCGGCGGTCATGTCCGGCGCGATCTTCACCGCCAGGGGCACGCGGCGACCGGCCTGGCGATCGAGCCGTCGCCCCTCCTCGCGCAGGGCCCCGAGCAGCGCATCGAGATGCTCGCCGAACTGCAGGTTGCGCAGCCCCGGCGTGTTGGGCGAGGAGATGTTCACCGTGATGTAGTGCGCGTGGGCGTGCACCTTGCCCAGGCAGGTCAGGTAGTCGTCCACCGCCTGCTCCACCGGGGTGGTGAGGTTCTTGCCGATGTTGATGCCGATCACGCCGTCGTAACGGCTCGCCCGGACCCGCGCCACGAGGTGATCCACCCCGGCGTTGTTGAAGCCCATCCGGTTGATGATGGCGCCCTGCTCCGGCAGCCGGAACAGCCGAGGCCTCGGATTGCCGTCCTGGGGCCTGGGCGTCACGGTGCCCACCTCCACGAAGCCGAACCCCAGCGCCCCCAGGGCGTCGAGATGATCGGCGTTCTTGTCGAGCCCGGCGGCCAGGCCGACCCGATTGGGAAAGCGCAGCCCCATCAGCTCCACCGGGTCCTCGACCCGGCCACCACCCAGCCGCGGCGCCAGCCCAAGGCGGCCGGCCAGGTCCAGGCCGGAGAGCGCCACGCCGTGGGCGGTCTCTGCGTCGAGACGGAACAGCAGCGAACGGGCAAGCGAGTACATGGCGGCTCCTGGTGGTGAGGCCCCGAGGCGATGGCAAGTCGCACGGCGGCAAGCGGGCGAGAGTATACCAGCCCCCTCGTCGCGAGACGACGCGCCCAGGTCGGCGGGTTGAGGGGATGCACCCGCTCGCCGACGGCTCCATCATCCGCTCCATTTATGCTCTACTGGGGCCTTCGACGAGCCCCATCCCAGGACACGGCGAGGCGGACGCCACGCCACGATGAACCCTTGCCAGGAAGCGCCCATGACCGATACCACCGAGACACTCGAGCACCGCCTGTCGCGGATTCACCTGGCGCTGGAGAAGGAGCAACTGGAGCAGGTCGACGATGTCCTCTCCGACCTGGAGCCGGCGGAAGTGGCCCTGCTGCTGGAGTCGCTGCCACCGGCGGCGCGCATCCGGCTGTGGGAGCGCGTGCCGGGCGAGATCGACGGCGAGGTGCTGCTGCACGTGCACGACGAGGTGCGCAGCACCCTGATCGACGACATGGACCATGCCGAGATCGTCGCCGCCACCACCGGACTCGACACCACCGACCTGGCGGAGATCTTCGAGGACCTGCCCCAGCAGGTCGCCGAGGACATGCTGCGCTCCATGGACGAGCTGCAGCGCTCGCGACTGCAGGAGACCCTCTCCTTCGAGGAGGACAGTGCCGGCCGACTGATGCGCACCGACACCATCGCCGTGCGCGCCGACGTCAGCCTGGAGACCGTACGGCGCTTCCTGCGCTGGAAGGAGGCCGTGCCCGACAATACCCACGTGCTGATGGTGGTGGACCGCGACGGCCGTTTCGCCGGTGTGCTCCCCCTGGCCCGGCTGGTGTCGAACGACCCCGACATGGCCGTGGCCGACCTGATGGACCGCGAGGTGGACAGCATCCAGGTGACCATGAAGTCCCGCGACGTGGCCACCCTCTTCCAGACCCACGACCTGTCCTCCGCCCCGGTGGTCGACGAGGACGGCCTGCTGCTCGGGCGCATCATCATCGACGACATCGTCGACGTGATCCGCGAGAATTCCGAGCAGGCGCTGATGAACATGGCGGGCCTGGACGAGGAGGAGGACCTCTTCGCACCGGTGATGCCCAGCGCCAAGCGCCGGGCCGTCTGGCTCGGCATCAACCTGCTGACGGCCTTCCTGGCCGCCTGGGTGATCGGGCGATTCGAGGATGCCCTGGACAAGATCGTCGCCCTGGCGGTGCTGATGCCCATCGTGGCCAGCATGGGGGGGATCGCCGGCAGCCAGACCCTGACCCTGGCGATCCGTGGCCTGGCGCTGGGACAGATCAGCCGCACCAACAGCCACTGGCTGCTGCGCAAGGAGATCGGCATCGCCGCCCTCAACGGCGTGCTGTGGTCGCTGGTGGTGGCCGTGCTCGCGGTGCTGTGGTTCGGCAGTGTGGCCATCGGCGCCATCATCGCCGCCGCCCTGGTGATCAACATGCTGGCGGCGGGCGTCGCCGGCATCGTCATCCCGTTGATGCTCAAGCGTTCGGGCATCGACCCCGCCCTGTCGGGCTCGGTGATCCTGACCACCGTGACCGACGTGGTGGGCTTCATGTCCTTCCTGGGCCTGGCGACGGTGTTCCTGCTGTGACATGACCGGAGGACATGCCCTGATGACCGGGCCTGAAAACAGGGCCTGACAAAAGGGCCTGACAAAAGGGCCTGAAAAAAGGGCCTGACAAAAGGGCCTGAAAAAAGGGCCTGACAAAAGGGCCTGAGACAGGACCTCCTGACGCACGAAACCCCGCCGCTGGCGGGGTTTCGTCTCTTCGGGGGCGGAAACCCTGGGGCTGGAACCGTCAGGCGGCCCCGCGGTTGCTCTCGGCCAGATCGACCAGTTCACGCACCGCCACCGCGAAGAGGGGGAAGCCCCCGTGGGCGCCGCTGCTCACCTCCTCGAGCAGGCGACACCAGCGCCGGTGCATGCCCTGGTGCAGCGAGAGCCACTGCTCGACCCGCTCGGTGGAATCCCTGGAGCCTTCATCCATGCCCAGCACGCTGATGGTCAGCGCCAGCTGCTGGCGATCGATGTCGTCACGGAAGGTCTCCCGGGCCTGGGCCTGCCAGCTGTCGCGCACCTTGAGCTCGGTGATCCGCTGGGCCATCCACGGCAGCTCGAGCCGATCGCCGATCTCGTAGAAGATCTCGGCCACGCGCTGGGGCTTCTCGTTGGTCTGGCGCGCCGCCTGGATGATGCCCAGGGCCGCATAGAGGCTGTTGGCGGCCGCTACGGTAGAGGCCAGGGACTCGGGCACCCCCGCCTCCACCAGCGACTGACGGCGGGCCGCCCAGGCCTCCTGCTCCTCGCCTCGCAGGCGCTTGCCGATGTTCTCCTGCAGCTGCGTCAGGCGCGGCGAGAAGAAGTCGATGGCCTCCTGGGTGCTCATGCCGGTGCGGTTGCGCAGGAACCAGCGGGTGGCACGCCGCAGCATGCGCATCAGGTCGAGCATCATGTCGTACTGCACGGCACTCGGCACCTTGTTGTCCAGCGCCTCGATCTGCTCCCACAGGCGCGGCAGCTGGAAGCTGTCGCGGGCCACCACGTACGCGCGGGCGATCGAGGATCGGTCGGCTCCGGTGGAATCGATCAGCCGGCGCACGAACACGATCCCCATGTGATCGACCAGGTCGTTGGCCACCTGGGTGGCCACGATCTCGCGCTTCAGCCGGTGGTCGTACATCTCGTCCTTGTAGCGTTCGACCAGCACCTTCGGGAAGATCCGCTCGACGAACTTGACGATGGTCGGGTCGTCCGGGACATCCGAGTGGATCAGGTCGCCCTTGAGCACGCTCTTGGCGTAGGAGATCAGCACCGAGAGCTCCGGCAGCAGCATCCCCTGCTCGTTGGCGGCCCGCTCCTGGAGCAGCTCGTCATCGGGCAGGAACTCAAGTTCGCGGTCGATCTGGCCGGCCGCCTCGAGCTCGCTGATGAAGCGCCGGAAGGGGCCGATGCCTTGCCGGGACAGGCGCTCGGCGAGGTCCAGCGCCTGGGTCTGGCGGTAGTTGTCGAGCAGCACCAGGTCCGAGACCTCGCCGGTCATGTCGGCCAGCAGCTTGTTGCGCTGCTTCTCGGTCATGTCGCCGCGCTTGACCACTTCGTCGATGAGGATCTTGATATTGACCTCATGGTCGGAGCAGTTGACCCCGCCGGCATTGTCGATGAAGTCGGTGTTGACCCGGACGCCGCGGGCGGCCGCTTCCATGCGCCCGCGCTGGGTGAGCCCCAGGTTGCCGCCCTCGCCGACGACCCGGCACTGCAGCTCGCGGCCATCGATGCGCAGGCCATCGTTGGCCTTGTCGCCCACCTGGGCATCGGTCTCCTCGCTGCACTTCACGTAGGTGCCGATACCGCCGTTCCACAGCAGGTCGAAGTGCGACTTGAGCATGGCGCGGATCAGCTCGTTGGGCGAGAGCTTGTCCTCCCTTATGCCGAACAGCGTCTTCATCTGACGGGAGATGGGAATGGTCTTGGCGGCACGACTGAAGATGCCGCCCCCCTCGGAGATCAGCTCGGCATTGTAGTCCTGCCAGCTGGAGCGCGGCAGGTCGAACAGGCGCTGGCGCTCGGCGAAGCTCGCCGCCACGTCCGGGGTCGGGTCGATGAAGATATGCAGGTGGTTGAAGGCCCCCACCAGGCGAATCTTGTCGGAGAGCAGCATGCCGTTGCCGAAGACATCGCCCGCCATGTCGCCGATGCCGACCACCGTGAACTCGTCCTCCTGGGTGTTCAGGCCCAGGCCGCGGAAATGGCGCTTGACCGACTCCCAGGCCCCCTTGGCGGTGATGCCCATCTTCTTGTGGTCGTAGCCGTTGGCGCCGCCCGAGGCGAAGGCATCCCCCAGCCAGTGGCCATACTCGGCCGAGATCTCGTTGGCGATGTCGGAGAAGGTCGCGGTGCCCTTGTCCGCGGCCACCACCAGGTAGGCGTCGTCATCGTCGTGGCGCACCAGGTCCGGGGGGGGCACGATCTCGCCGCCCACCCGGTTATCGGTGACGTCGAGCAGGGCACGGATGAAGGTCTTGTAGCAGGCGATGCCCTCCTGCTGGATGGCATCGCGGTCGCCGCCCTCGGGCAGCCGCTTGCAGACGAAGCCGCCCTTGGCGCCCACCGGCACGATCACCGCGTTCTTGACCTGCTGGGCCTTGACCAGCCCCAGGACCTCGGTGCGGTAGTCCTCGAAACGGTCGGACCAGCGCAGTCCGCCGCGCGCCACCTTGCCACCGCGCAGGTGAACGCCCTCGACCTGCGGCGAGCAGACGAAGATCTCATGGGCCGGCCGCGGCTTGGGAATGCCGGTGATCCGGGAGGGCTCCATCTTGAAGGACATGTAGTCCTTGTGATGGCCATCGGGCCCCTTCTGGTAGTAGTTGGTGCGCTGGGTCGCCTGGATCATCTCCATGTAGCGGCGCAGCAGCTGGTCATCGTTGAGGCTGGCGACATTGTCGAGCAGTTGCAGGATGCGCGCCGAGCAGGCCTCGGCCTCCCCCTCCGGCGGTCGCTCGCTCGGATCGAAGCGCAGCTCGAACAGCGTCACCAGCTCGCGGGTGATCTCCGGATGGTTGACCAGGGTGGCGGCCATGTAGTCCTGGGAGACGCCGAAGCGGATCTGTTTCAGGTAGCGGGCATACCCCCTGAGCATGGCCACCTCGCGCCAGTCCAGGTTGGCGCCGATGATCAGGCGGTTGAAGGCATCGTTGTCCGCCTTGCCGCCCCAGATGCGCTGGAAGGCCTCGACGAAGGTGTCGCGCATCTCCTGGAGGTTGACCTCGGTGCTGGTGTGGTGCTCGAGGTCGAAGTCGTGGATCCAGTAGCTGCCATCACGGGCCAGCACCTCGTAGGGACGCTCGCCGATCACGCGCAGCCCCAGGTTCTCCATCATCGGCAGCACGTCGGAGAGCGGGATGGGGCGGTCACGGTGGAAGAGCTTGAGGTTGACGCCGCTCCCCTCCTCCTCCACCAGGCGGTAGAGGGAGATGGCCAGCGGGTCACCGCCGTCCAGCTCGCTGATGTGCTGCAGGTCGTAGACGGCGGTGCGCGCCGAGAAGTCGTCCCGGTAGCTGGCCGGGAAGGCATCGCGGAAGCGATCCATCAGCAGGTTGGCCTGCTCCTCGCCGAACCCCTCGATGGCCGCTCCCTGGAGGTCATCGCGCCAGTTGCGGGCCAAGGTCGCCAGCTTGGCCTCCAGGCGGCGAAGGTCATACTCCACCGGCCGGTCGCCCTTGAAGCGCAGGATGAACTGGATGCGCGCCAGCACCGACTCGGAGAGGTAGGTATTGAAGTCGCCGAAGGTGGCGTCGAGCTCCTCGCACAGCATGTCCTGGACGCGCAGGCGCAGCTCGGTGGAGAAGACATCGCGCGGCACGAAGGCCAGGCAGGAGTAGAACCGGCCGGAGCGGTCCTCGCGGATGAACAGCCGCACCCGACGCCGCTCGCGCATGTCGAGGATGCCCAGCGCCGTCTGGGTCAGCTCGTCGGGGTCGATCTGGAACAGGTCGTCGCGGGGATAGACCTCGAGGATGTGCAGCAGGTGCTTGCCGTTGTGGCCCTTGGGATTGAAGCCAGAACTGGCCATCACCGTCTTGAGCTTGCGGCGCAGGATCGGCACGTTGCGCGGCGACTCGTTGTAGACCGTCGCCGTGAACAGGCCCAGGAAGCGACGCTCGCCGACCACCCGTCCCTGATCGTCGTAGCGGTCGATGGAGATGTAGTCGGGATAGGTGGGACGGTGGATCCTGGCGTGATGGGCGCTCTTGGCGAACGACAGCAGCTGGGGCACCAGCACGAAGCGGTCGCCTTCGACGCCCTGGTCGGTGCGGATGCGCTCCTGGTAGCGGGGCTGGTCGAGGCGGAAGACCCCCAGCTCGCTCTGCTTGACGCGGTCCAGGCGCTGACGCCCCTGGTCCTCATGGACGGCGTATTCGTCATAGCCGAGGAAGGTGAAGTTGTCGTGGAGCAGCCACTCGACGAAGGCCATGGCTTCCTCATGGTCCTCGGCGCCGACCTGCTCGGGTCGGGAGGCCTTGAGCTCGGCCAGGGCCGCACGGGCCTGGTCGCGCATCGGCTCGAAGTCGGCCACCGCGGTGCGCACGTCACGCAGCACTTCCTGCAGGCTGGTCTCGATGTCCTCCAGCACCGCCGGGTCGGAGTGGCGATCCACCTCGATGGCGATCAACGACTCGCGATTCTCCGGGGCATCGGCCTGCTGGGTCGGGGTGACCCGCTGCAGGCGATGCTGGTCATCGCGCTGCGTGGCCAGCACGGCGTTGTGGATGGCATGCACGGTCATGCCGCGACGGTTCAACTCGATGCGCACCGAGTCGACCAGAAAGGGCATGTCCTCGTGCAGCACGGCGATGAAGGTATGGGTGGACTGCCAGCCGTGCTGTTCGAAGTCGGGATTGAAGACCCGCACCTTGGGGTCTTCGGAATCGAACTGCTGGAGGAAGTGCCACACGGAGAGGGTGGCGCCATAGATGTCGTCGAGACGGCGATCGGCCAGGTCGTCGAGCGGTATCGTGGCATAGAAGTGGCGGGCGAAGGCATACACCTCGGCGGCCTTGTCCTCGTCCAGACGGCCTTTCAGCCGCTCATCGAGTTGCTTGAGCAGATCCTGGCGGGTCTCCTCGTGTGCGACATGTTGCATCCATCACCTCGGCTGCCTGCGGCCGCCTGAAGCGGCCGGGAGAACTTGACGTGGCGGCCTCCTGGCCGCATCGCCATCCAGCTTACGTCACTTCCCGAGCCGCCCCCAACTGCATGCCTTTTCGCTCATGGAGCATGTCGGTTGCGCATCCCCGCTTGACAACCGGCACGCCGTCTCATCCAAGGTCGCATCAGGCACGTCGCACCAGCAGGACCCCACATTCGCAGTGGTGGGTCCAGGGAAACTGGTCGAAGAGCGCAAGACGCCGGATCTCGTGGGTACGGGTCAGCGTCTCGAGATTTCCGGCCAGGGTCTCGGGGTTGCATGAAATATAGACGATGCGCGCATAGTCGCTGAGTTGATGACAACTCTCGTCGTCGAGCCCCGCCCGCGGCGGGTCCACCAGCACCGTGGAGAAGGCGTAGTCGTCGAGGGCCATCTCGGCCACGCGGCGGCCGCCCTTCTCTCCCCTCAGGGCCTGGGAGAACTCCTCGGCGGACATGCGCCCTACCTCGGCATTCTCGATGCCGTTGGCCTCCAGGTTGACCCGCGCACTGGCCACCGAGGTGCGCGAGATCTCGGTGGCCAGCACCCGGCGGAAGTTCCCGGCCAGCGCCACTGTGAAGTTGCCGTTGCCGCAGTAGAGCTCAACCAGGTCGCCGTCCTGGCTGTCCCGGGTGACGTCCCGCGCCCAGGAGAGCATCGAGCGGCAGATCTCGGCATTGGGCTGGGTGAAGCTGTTCTCCACTTGCTGGTAGACCAGGGCCTCACCGTCCACCGCCAGGCGCTCCCAGACGTGGTCCCGCTCCAGCACCAGGCGCTGCTTGCGGGCGCGGCCGATGATCATGATGCCCAGCGCCTGCTGCAGGGCACGGGCCTCGGCTTCCCAGGCCTCATCGAGACGGCGATGGTAGATCAGCGTCACCAGGGCCTCGCCGGAGAGGGTGGTGAGGAACTCGACCTGGAAGAGGCGGCGGCGCAGCAGGTCGTTGTCGCGGATCGCCTCGAGCAGGCGTGGCATGAGGTCGTTGATCTGTCGGCTGGCCACCGGGTAGTCATCCAGCCGGACCACGGTCTTCTTCTTCGGATCCTCGGGATCCACCTCGAACATGGCATAGAAGAGGTCGTCCCCCTCGTGCCACAGGCGGAACTCGCAGCGCTGGCGGTAGTGGCTCGGCGGCGAGGGGAAGACCTCCAGCGGGGGCGGCGCGAAGCGCTCGAAGTCGCGGGTGATACGCTCGCGCTTGGCCTCGAGCTGCTGGTCATAGCGGGCGGGGTCGACGACGGGAATGGCCACGGCGGCTCCTGTGGTGAAGGTGGGTATTGAGGTGAAGGTGAATAGTGAACAGGGAAAAAAGAGCAACGCGGTACGCGGGCGGCTCAGGCCGGCTGCAGGTGCCGCGGGGCGGCGAAGCCGAAGGCGGAAAGCCCCCTGCCTAGGCGCTCGTCGGGTGCCGTGATGAAGCTCGGTTCTGGTCCCTGCCGGGTGGCGGGCACTGCCACCACCTGGGCCACCCGACGGGCGATGGCCTCGCCGGAATCGATCCAGGCCACCTCGCGAGGGGCCGCCTCGGCGAGCCAGCGGCGCAACAACGGAAAATGGGTGCAGCCCAGCACGACGGTATCCAGGTCGGGGAGATCCGCTGTCGAGCCGGCCCAGAGGGGCGCCAGGGCGCGGCGGATCACCTCGCGGTCCGGGGACTCTCCGGTCACCAGGCGCTCCGCCTCACCCACCAGGTCATCGGCGGCCACCCGGGTGACGCGACAGTCGGCCGCGAAGTCATGGATCAGCTGCAGGGTATAGGGGCGCGACACGGTGGCGCTGGTGGCCAGGAGACCGATATGACGCGTCCTGCTCGCGGCCGCGGCGGGCTTGATGGCCGGCACGGTACCGATCACGGGAATGGTCAGGCACTCGCGCAGGGCATCGAGGGCCAGGGTGCTGGCCGTGTTGCAGGCCACCACCAGCGCGCGGCAGTTGCTGGCCGCGACCGCGGCCTGGCAGACGGCCTGGATCCGCTGCACCAGCCAGGCATCCTCGCGTCGACCATAGGGCAGCATGGCATTGTCGCAGGCATAGGACAGGGCCGCCTCGGGCAGCCGTCGACGCAGGGCCTGCACCACCGACAGCCCGCCCACACCGGAATCGAAGACCAGGATCGGACCCGCCATCAGGCGCCTTCCCCCTGCAGGGGGGCCGGGAGCGCGGGACGGTTCAACGGCGGGGATGGAACGAACGTCAGGAACATGGCTGGGGGTCGGCCGCGGACGAAGGCGGCCATTCTACCCCAGAGTCGGGGCCGAGCCGAAATGCCGTTGCCCCGAGAATGCGCCGGGATCAGGTCTCCGGCACGGGGGCGTCCCGCAGCTCGTGATAGAGCTCGGGGTAGGCCTCCTGAAGGCGGGCGATTTGATCCTGGGCGCCTTCCGGCAGGGCATCTTGCAGCGCCTTGAAGTCCTCGTCGCTGAAGTTCTCGCGGATCAGCGGGAACAGCAGCTCACGTTCATCTGTCAGGTAGGCGCGGTGGCTCTCCAGGTAGGAATTGAGATCGTCGGAGAACTTGTCCATGGGCACGACCGAGTCCATGAGGATCATGTCGAGGTCGTTGGAGAGCCGCTTGAGCCGGGCCTTCAGGGAACGATAGTCCTTTGCCAGTCGCTCGGTCACCTCGACGCTCGACGGGTCCAGTTCCTTGAGGCGCTCGGTGCAGACCTTCTCGAGAGGCTGGGTAAAGCCTTCCTGGTAGTCGAGGATGTAGTCCACGACCTCCCTGACCAGCTGGAAGTTGGGGCGCGCTCCTTCGGCCAGGGTCTTCTGCTTGAGCTGCAGGACGTGCAACATGCGCGCCATGTTGGCATGATCCTGACGCAACTGTTTGAGCATGGGCATGGCATCGGTCTCCTGCATGGTGATATGGGACAGAAGGCTATCAAGATTGGATTCGCCTCGGCACGTCAGGTTCACCGAGAGGGACTGCCCCTGGCAAGGGCAACCTGACTCAAGCTAGCCCTCACCGGCGAATCTTGCCTGTCACCCAAGGTCGTATTGCCTGCGACGACACAACCACTCTAGCAGCCACCTGCCAAGGAGTCAGACATGGATCTCTTCCAGCGCCATGCGCCAGACGATGCGGCCCCGCTGGCCTTCCGCATGCGCCCGCGACGGCTCGAGGACTACGTGGGCCAGCAGGCGCTGGTGGGACCCGGCAAGCCACTGGCCCGCATGGCCGAGAGCGGCGTGGTGCGCTCAATGATCCTCTGGGGGCCGCCCGGCACGGGCAAGACCACCCTGGCCGAGATCCTCGCCGAGGTCTCCGGCGCTCACCTGGAGCACCTCTCGGCGGTGATGGCGGGGGTCAAGGAGATCCGCGCCGCGGTCGATCGCGCCCGCGACATGCAGGCCAGGGAGCGTCCCACCCTGCTGTTCCTCGACGAGATCCATCGTCTCAACAAGAGCCAGCAGGACGCCCTGCTGCCCCATGTGGAGTCGGGTCTGCTCACGCTGATCGGCGCCACCACGGAGAACCCCTCCTTCGAGGTCAACTCGGCGCTGCTCTCCCGGGCACGCGTCCACGTCCTCAAGTCGCTGACCGAGGCGGAACTCGTGGAGGTCATGCAGCGGGCCCTGGCCGACGACGAGCGCGGCCTAGGCGCCCGACGCATCCAGGTGGACGACGAGGTGCTGACCCTGCTGGCCCGGGCCGCCGCCGGCGATGCCCGCCGGGCACTGGGCCTGCTGGAGACCGCCTGCGAATTCACGGTGGTGGCCGAGGGCGACGGTGAACGCCTGCCCCGGGAGGCGCTGGAGGACGTGATCGGCCACCAGGCCAGTGCCTTCGACAAGCAAGGCGACCACTACTACGACCTGCTCTCGGCGATCCACAAGTCGGTCCGCTCCTCGCGCCCCGATGCCGCCCTCCTCTACATCGCGCGATTCATGCAGGGCGGCGGTGATCCGCTGGATGTGATACGCCGCCTCACCGCCATCGCCTCGGAAGATGTGGGCAACGCCGACCCGCGTGCCCTGCCGCTGGTCATGGCGGCCTGGGACGCCTACCTGCGCCTGGGCGACTACGAGGGCCAGCGCGCCATCGCCCATGCCGCCATTCACCTGGCGGTGGCGCCGAAGAGCAACGCCATCGACAGGGCCTGGAAACGGGCCAAGGACTTCGCAGCCGCGCAGCCGCGCCTCGAGGTGCCGACCTACCTGCGCAATGCGCCGACGAAGCTGATGGAGTCCCTGGGCCACGGACAGGGCTACCGCTACGCCCATGACGAGCCCGACGGCTACCCAGCCGGCAGCGCCCACGACTGTTGGCCGGACGAGGTGCCTCACCGCCGCTTCTACCAACCCACCGCCTACGGCCAGGAGAAGCGCTACGCCCAGATCATGGCCTGGCGAGCCCAGCGGGATGCCGAGGTGGACGGCGGGGGGAAATAGGAGAGTGCGCCAAGCGGCCAAGCTGCCAAGCTGCCAAGCTGCCAAGCTGCCAAGCTGGATAGCGTAGCCCCAAGAAAAATCCCCGCCGAACCTCAAATCCGACGGGGGTATTCATTCATTGCCGCAATACCTGCCGCCAGTCACCAGGCAGGTTGGTACTTCCAGCTCAGTGCTTAGCGCGTCACTGCGTCTCGCGGATCACGTCGGTGCCCTCGGGGATGTCGAAGCTGAAGTGGCTGTCGTCCAGCGGCTCATTCATGCGCACGTTGTCAAAGCCGATGGCGGTGCGCTGCCCGGTGCTGTCGGTCATCTGCAGCATGTCCAGCGCCTCGCCGCGGAAGGTCATCTTCAGCTCCTCGAAGAGGGTATCGGGGTCCTTAGGCACCAGGAGGAAGGTCTCGCTGGCCCCCTGCTGCTGACGAGTGACCTCGTAGCTGTCGGTCAGCTCGTCGGCACTGCCGGAGAGCAGCAGGGCCGGGGTATGGGTCACGCGCTGATCGAGCGGCTGCACCGTGGCCTGCTCCAGGTCCGGGTCATAGAGGATGACGTCCTCGCCGCCGGAGACCACGAGCTGCTCGTAGGGGGCATCCACCTCCCAGCGGAACTTCCCGGGGCGAGACAACCACATCCGCCCGCGTGCCTCCTGCAGGCGCTGGCCGCTCCCGTCGAGGATCTGCTGCTCGAAGTCCGCCACATAGGTCTGCAGCGGCTCGAGGATCGCCGCCAGGCGCTCGGCCCCCTCGCTGGCCATTGCCGACATCGGCACGGCGAGGGTCATGGCAAAGGCAGCGAGTTGTTTCTTCATGGTCATCGTCTCTGTCTCCCTGGACGGGTCCATCATGGCATCCTGTCACTCGGACCGGGCGAACTCCGGCGGGTTGCATGCCCGCCGAGGCTTCCATCATTGCTGCAAGGTTGCGGTGGATCAGTCGCCCACCGGGGGCGGCGCCAGCACCTCGCGGGCGCCGTTGGTGCCCATGGTGGAGACCACCCCGGCCATCTCCATCGACTCGACCAGTCGCGCCGCGCGGTTGTAGCCGATCTTGAAGCGTCGCTGCACGGCCGAGAT
Source organism: Halomonas aestuarii (assembly GCF_001886615.1). NCBI lineage: Bacteria > Pseudomonadati > Pseudomonadota > Gammaproteobacteria > Oceanospirillales > Halomonadaceae > Halomonas > Halomonas aestuarii. Next base: position 2,788,605 of record NZ_CP018139.1, on the reverse strand, counting down.
GGAGGCGCGGCGACTCTCGGTGACGAATGCCACCGCCTCGTCGTAGAGCGCATCCTGCTCGGCATCGTCGGCGCCTCCTCCACCTTCGGCCTCCAGCCCGGTGAGGGCCTCGGCGGAGACGCCGCCGGAGAGGATCTCGTCGATGTACTCCGGCTCGCCGCGACGCTTCCAGTCCTCGACCACCCGGTGGACCTCGTCGTCGTCGACGAAGGCGCCGTGCACGCGGGTCGGCATGCCGGAGCCGGCCGGCAGGTAGAGCATGTCACCGTGGCCCAGCAGGTTCTCGGCACCGCCCTGATCGAGGATGGTGCGCGAGTCGACCCTCGAGGAGACCTGGAACGCCATGCGGGTGGGTATGTTGGCCTTGATCAGACCAGTCACCACGTCCACGGAGGGACGCTGGGTGGCCAGGATCAGGTGGATGCCGGCCGCACGGGCCTTCTGGGCCAGGCGCGCGATCAGCTCCTCGACCTTCTTGCCGACGATCATGAACATGTCGGCGAACTCGTCGATCACCACCACGATGTAGGGCAGCTTCTCGAGCACCGGCGGGGACTGGTGCATCTCCCACGGCTGGGGCTCCCAGAGCGGGTCGGCCACCTGGGCACCGGCCCGTTCGGCCTCGTCGAGCTTGCTGTTGAAGCCGGCGATGTTGCGCACGCCCATGGAGGCCATCAGCTTGTAGCGACGCTCCATCTCGGCCACGCACCAGCGCAGCGCGTTGGCCGCCTCCTTCATGTCGGTGACCACCGGCGCGAGCAGGTGCGGGATGCCGTCATAGACCGACAGCTCCAGCATCTTGGGATCGACCATGATCATGCGCACCTCATCGGGTGTCGCCTTCAGCAGCATGGAGATCAGCATGGCGTTGACGCCCACCGACTTGCCCGAGCCGGTGGTGCCGGCTACCAGCAGGTGGGGCATCTTGCCCAGGTTGGCGACCACCGGGCCACCGCCGATGTCCTGGCCCAGCGCCAGGGTCAGCGCCGACGCCTCGTGCTGGTAGCGGTCGGAATCGATCACCTCGCGCAGACGGATCATGGCGCGGTGCGGGTTGGGGATCTCGATGCCCACCGTAGGCCGGCCGGGGATCACCTCGACCACCCGCACGCTCTTGACCATCAGCGACCGGGCCAGGTCCTTGGCCAGGTTGCTGATCTTCGAGACCTTCACGCCGGCCGCCGGCTTGATCTCGAAACGCGTGATCACCGGCCCCGGCCAGGTCTCGACCACCTCGGCCCTGACCCCATACTCACGAAGTCGCGTCTCGAGGAGCTCGGCCATCTCGGCGAGCTGCTGTTGGGAATAGTTGCGCTGCTGGGGCTCGGGAGGCGTCAGCAGCCGCATGCTCGGCAGTTCACCATCGGGCTCCGGCAGGTGGTCGAACATCGGCCTCTGGTTCTGGAGGTGCTCCACGGTCCAGAGCGCCGGTCCATCGGGCTCATCCTCGGCCTGGCGGGCCTGTTCGGCGCTCGCCACCCGGGGCGCGTTCTCCCCGGCCTCGTGCTCGTCTGCCTCGGCCTCGTGCTCGTCTGCCTCGGGCTCGGGAGGAGAGAAGCCGGGGTCTCGCCTGACGGGCACCGCGGCATGACTGTCCGCCTGTTCGCTTGCGGCCTGGGGGGACAGGAACGGCTCGGAGGCGTCGTCCACGTCGTGATCGGCGGCCTGCCAGTCGGCCAGTCGCGGCTCGTGTCGCCGGTCCTCCCGGGCGGGCGAGTGCGGCGAGGCACCCGAGGAGGCGCGGGCAGGAGGCGGAGCGTCTTCCTGGGCGGAACGTTTCGCGTCGTCGCCAGGCGCCTCGAGGGGGCTGCCGAGGGGATCATCGTCACGGCGGGCCCGCAGGGCAGGCCCCTGCCAGGCGGGGATCACCTCATCGTCATCGGGCAACACCGGCTCGGGCACCGTCTCCGGCACGCGTCGTGCGCCGGAGGCATCGGCGTCCTGGCGCCGGAGGCCGGTAGCCTCCTCCCGTGGCATGCCGGGCTCGGGGCCCGACCGCTTCGGGTCGGCGGACGAGAACACCCGCGGCTCCCGGGGGCTCGGGGCGTCGGCCACCGTCGCCTCGGGCCGCGACGGGGCCGGGCTATCCGCGGCCGCAGACGACCTGCCGGCACCTCCCCCCGGCTCTCCCGCGCCCCTCGCGAGACGAGCCGTGTAGGCGGCCTCGGGACGCTTGGCCGACGGCGTATGCGCGGGCACTTCCCAGGGAATATCGGTCTCCCCGTCGTTGCCGAAGTCGGGCTCGCGTCGCGAGGCCTGCTCGGCCGCCGTGCCACGGTCGCCCTCGCGACGCCGACCGCCGCCCAGCCGCTGCCACCAGCTTGGCCGTTCCTCGGCCTCGCTGACCGCCTCCTCTGGCACCGGCTCGGTGGTCGGGGGCTCGGGCACCTCCCGGTCGAGGTCGCGCCGCTCGGCGCGCCGTTCACGCACCAGGCCGAACCGGTCGACCACCCAGCGCCATGCCGCCAGGCTGCGGTGACCCAATTCGTCCATGACCGTCAGCCAGGAGAGGCCGGTGAACAGGGGGAAGCCACAGAGCATGGCAGCCACCGACAGCAGGCCGGTACCGCCCGCCCCCACCAGGGGCATGAGGGCACCGACCAGGCCCTCACCGAGGATGCCGCCCGTCGAGTAGGGCAAGGGGCCGTCGGGACGGTAGAAGTGCAGCGCTCCCAAGGTGGTGGTCCCCAGCAACAGCAGCACCAGGCCCCCGCAGCGAACCGCCAGAGCGGTGGGGTCCCATTCGAAGCGCACCTGGCGCGAACGGATCAGCCACCAGGCCGCGAACCCCAGCATGCCGGGCCACCAGAGGGCGCTCACGCCGAACAGCGAATAGAGCACGTCGGCGAGCCAGGCCCCGATGGGCCCCATCCAGTTGGCGACCTCGGTTTCCGGACCGCTGCTCGACCAGCCGGGGTCTTCGGCGCGAAAGCTGTAGAGTGCCAGCAGCAGGAAGACACAGGCGGCCAGCAGCAGGATCACCACGCCCTCGCGGGTCGCCCCCTGCAGCCGCAGGCCGACGCGTTTCGCCTTTTCCCTGGCATTCGCCGCCGTCACCCGACGCGACGCGGTCCTCTTATTGACACTCAAGCGGCCACCTCCCTTGCGCCAACATGGCGTCTTGTGGATCTAATGGCCTTCAATCATACCGAGCAAGCGCTCACCATCACAGGGGCCGGCATGCCTTGAGCCCTATCCCGCGGCGGGGCAGACTGGACGAGCCGCCCCCACGGAAGAGGCCCCATGCTGCCCTGGCTACCCGATCACCCCGTCTGCTTCCCGCCCGTCGAGTCCGCCCTGCGCGACCCCGACGGCCTGCTGGCCGCAGGCGGCGCCCTGACCCCGGACTGGTTGCTGGCCGCCTACCGCCATGGCATCTTCCCCTGGTTCAGCGGTAACCAGCCGATCCTGTGGTGGACCCCGGACCCCCGCATGGTGCTGGTTCCCGGCGAGATCCGCGTGCGGCGAAGCCTCGCCAAGCGGCTGCGCAACGCCGGGTTCACCATCACCGCCGACCGCGCCTTCGAGGCAGTGATGGCGGCCTGCGCGGCTCCCCGTGACGGCCAGCCCGGCACCTGGATCACCCGCGAGATGCGCGCCGCCTACACGCGGCTGCACCGGCTCGGCGCGGCGCACTCGGTGGAGGTATGGCAGGCCGATCAGCTGGTGGGCGGCCTCTATGGCGTGGCCATGGGGCCGGTGTTCTTCGGCGAGTCGATGTTCTCGCGGCGACCCGATGCCTCGAAGGTCGCCCTGGTCCAGCTCGCCAGGGCCATGGCCGCCGGCGATGGCCGGCTGATCGACTGCCAGATGCACACCGCACACCTGGCCAGCCTGGGCGCCAGGGATATCGCCCGGAACGAGTTCATCGGCTATCTTGATCAGTGGCTGGGTGAGCCAGGACATGACCGCCGGGAGACGACCACGGGCGTCATGTCTCCGACCTGGTCCTTCGCCATGATCGGCGCCACCACATGACCGGGCTACTGATTCAGAGGAGATGGCAGCCTTGAGCAGCAATGCCCCCCGGCAGCCCGTCAGGGACCTGCGCTTCTTCCTGACCGTGCCCCATGCCTGCAGCTACCTGGAAGGCCATGAGGCGACCACCCTGTTCCTCGATCCCCAGGAGTCGCCGGGCCAGGGCGTGTACGATGCCCTGGCACTGCTCGGCTTCCGGCGCAGCGGCCGCCATCTCTATCGGCCACACTGTGACGCCTGCAACGCCTGCATCTCGGTGCGCATCCCGGTGGACGCATTCTCACCGAACCGCACCCAGCGCAAGCTGATGAACCGCAATGCCGACCTCACCCTGCACGTGCGCCCGGCCCTCTTCGATGCCGAGCACTATGCCCTCTACGCACACTACGTCCGGACGCGTCACGCCGATGGCGACATGTATCCGCCAAGCCACGAGCAGTATCGCACCTTCCTGACCCTCGACCAGGCCTATGCGCGCCTGCTGGAGTTCCGCCTCGATGGCCGCCTGGTGGCCGTCTCGGCCTTCGACCAGCTCGAGCACGGCCTCTCGGCCATCTATACCTTCTTCGACCCCGTCCCCGAGATGGAACGCCGCTCGCTGGGCACCCTGGCCGTGCTCAGCCTGGTCCAGCGCGCCCTCGACCTGGGCCTGCCCCACGTCTATCTCGGTTACTGGATCCGCGAGTGCCGCAAGATGAACTACAAGCAGTCCTTCCAGCCGCTGGAAATGCTCGACGGTCGCCACTGGCGGCGCATGATCCCGTCCCGGTAGCCACACGCGACACCAGGGTTCCTTTGCCTTGACGAGCGGCATGCGGCACAATATCGCGCTATCCTGTCGGCACGGACGGCCCGACCGTGACTACGTGCCGCCTGTTTCTGTCATCATCCGCGAGGAACCGCCTATATGGCACGTGAAGACCATATCGAAATGGAAGGCGTCGTCGTCGATACCCTTCCCAACACCATGTTCCGCGTCGAGCTCGAGAACGGCCACGTGGTCACCGCGCACATCTCCGGCAAGATGCGCAAGCACTACATCCGCATCCTCACCGGCGACAAGGTCAAGGTCGAGCTGACCCCCTACGACCTGTCCAAGGGCCGCATCGTCTACCGCGCCCGCTGAGCGTCGGTCGGGCCATCAGGGCCCGGACCGTCGTTCGAGTGCCGGCCGCGATCCGCGACCGCCCTCTCCCCCGCTGTCCTGCCTGAACGAACAACGCCCCGTCCGTAGACAGGGCGCTGTGTGCCGTCGGTCGACCGCGTCCCGTCAGGGCGCGTCGGCCAGCTCCGACTCCGTGGCCAGATGCAGCTCGCCTGCTTCCACGCTGACGTGCACCACGCCACCGTGCTCGGCGAGCTCGCCGAACAGGATCAGCTCGGCCAGCGGCTTCTTGAGCTTCTCCTGGATCAGGCGGGCCATCGGGCGTGCCCCCATGTCGGGGTCGTAGCCCTTCTCGGCCAGCCATTCCCGCGCCGCATCGTCCACGTCGAGCTGAACCCGCTTCTCGTCGAGCTGCGCCTGCAGCTCCACCAGGAACTTGTCCACCACGTTGCGCACCACCGAGGTGGGCAGGGCATGGAACTGGATGATGCCGTCCAGGCGGTTGCGGAACTCCGGCGAGAAGGTCTTGCGGATCACCTCCATGGCATCGGTGGAGTGGTCCTGGCTCTGGAAGCCGATGGAACGCCGGGTGGCCTGCTCGACCCCGGCATTGGAGGTCATGATCAGGATCACGTGGCGGAAGTCCGCCTCGCGGCCGTTGTTGTCGGTCAGGCGACCGTGGTCCATGACCTGCAACAGCAGGTTGAAGACCTCGGGATGGGCCTTCTCGATCTCGTCGAGCAGCAGCACGCAGTGGGGCTGCTTAGTGATTGCCTCGGTGAGCAGCCCGCCCTGGTCGTAGCCGACATAGCCGGGAGGCGCGCCGATCAGACGCGACACGGTGTGGCGCTCCATGTACTCGGACATGTCGAAGCGCACCAGCTCGATGCCCATGATGTGGGAGAGCTGGCGGGCCACCTCGGTCTTGCCCACCCCGGTGGGACCGGCGAACAGGAAGCTGCCGACCGGCTTGTCCGGCGACTTGAGGCCGGCCCGCGACAGCTTGATCGCCGCGGCGAGGCTGTCGATGGCCTCGTCCTGGCCGAACACCAGCATCTTGAGGTCGCGGTCGATGTTGGCCAGCAGCTTGCGGTCGGAGCTGGAGACGCTCTTCGGCGGAATCCGCGCGATGGACGCCACCACGGCCTCGACCTGGTCCACGTCGATGGTATCGACGCGCACCTCCGGCGGCAGCAGCCGCTGATGGGCCCCGGCCTCGTCGATCACGTCGATGGCCTTGTCCGGCAGGTGACGGTCGTTGATGTAGCGATCCGACAGCCGCGCCGCACTCTCCAGCGCCGCATCGGTGTACTTGAGCTGGTGGTGTTCCTCGAAGCGCGAACGCAGCCCCTTGAGGATCCGGGTGGTGTCCTCCACCGAAGGCGCCAGGACGTCGACCTTCTGGAAGCGGCGGGCCAGGGCACGGTCCTTCTCGAAGATCCCGCGGTACTCCTGGAAGGTGGTGGAGCCGATGCAGCGCAGCTCCCCGAGGAGAGCAGCGGCTTGAGCAGGTTGGAGGCATCCATGACCCCGCCGGAGGCAGCACCCGCGCCGATCACCGTATGGATCTCGTCGATGAACAGGATGGCGTTGGGCTGCTTGCGCAGCTCGGCCAGCAGGTTCTTCAGGCGCTTCTCGAAGTCACCCCGGTACTTGGTGCCGGCCAGCAGCGCGCCCATGTCCAGCGAGTAGACCACGGCATCGCTGATCACCTCGGGCACGTCCTCCTCGACGACGCGCTTGGCCAGCCCCTCGGCGATGGCGGTCTTGCCGACACCGGCCTCGCCCACCAGCAGGGGGTTGTTCTTGCGGCGGCGCGCCAGGATCTGTACCACGCGCTCCAGCTCGTGCTCGCGACCGATCAGCGGATCGATCTTGCCCAGCCGCGCCTGCTCGTTGAGGTTGGTGGCATAGCTGGTCAGGGGATTGGAACCCGTCTCGGTACCGCCCTCCTCGGCCTCCTCGGCCTCGGGCGAGGGGGAGGACTGGCTCTGGCCATGGCCTGCCACCTTGGAGATGCCATGGGCGATGTAGTTGACGGCATCGACCCGAGCAACGTTCTGCTGCTTGAGGAAGTAGACCGCCTGGCTCTCCTGTTCGGAGAAGATCGCCACCAGCACGTTGGCCCCGGTGACTTCGCTCTTGCCCGAGGACTGGACGTGGAAGACCGCCCGCTGCAGCACGCGCTGGAAGCCCAGGGTCGGTTGGGTCTCCCGGTCGGACTGGTCCTCGGGAATCAGCGGGGTGGTGGAGTTGATGAAATCCTGCAGGTCGGACCGCAGCTTGTCGAGGTTGGCCCCGCAGGCACGCAGCACGTCCGCCGCCGAGGCGTTGTCGAGCAGTGCCAGCAGCAGGTGCTCCACGGTCATGAACTCGTGGCGCTTGGAGCGGGCCACGGTGAATGCCGTGTTCAGGGTCAGTTCAAGTTCTTTACTCAGCATGGCAGTCCCCTTCTCGCCGCTCAGGGCGTCGCGTCGGATCATTCATGGTCCGGCATCATCAACATCGGGTACAAACGGCGCCGTTGCAAGTCTCCCTTCAACGCTGAACCACCGCACGCCCTTCTGGACCATGCCGCTCAGTCCGCCGCCTCGATGTCGCACAGCAGCGGATGCTGACACTCTCTTGCATATTGATTGACCTGATGGCTTTTGGTTTCCGCGATGTCGTGGGTGAAGACACCGCAGGTCGCCTTGCCACGCGTGTGCACGGTCAGCATGACCTGCACCGCGGTCTCGCTGTCCATATGAAAGAAGGTCTGCAACACCTCGACGACGAACTCCATGGGAGTGAAGTCATCGTTGTGCAGCACCACCTTGTACATGGAGGGACGCGCGACTTCCGGGTCGGCATTCTGCACCGCCAGGTCGCCGTCCTCTCCCTCGGAGCCATCCTCGGGACCGGGGGGACGCGTCATGCCTCCCGTCGGGGAGGCCTGCCACGATCGCCACGCCACTTTGTCTCTACAGAACATAAGAGCCACTATCCATCTCGACAAGCCGCACGCCGCCGATCATCTCAACCTTGATTGGACGCCGCCGCGCCGGCAGGGTTCACCGTCAGTTGTCGGCACCGCTGTGCCTCAACGCAAAGGGCCCCCATCCACCCTGCGGCGGACGGGGGCCCCGGGGCCAGCGTCGCGACTTACATGTTATCGGCGACGGCCTGGCCGAACTCGGAGCATTTCAGAAGCTTGGCATTCTCCATCTGGCGATGGAAGTCATAGGTGACCTCGCCCTTGGAGATGGCCTTCTCCATGCCCTTGAGCACGAGATCCGCGGCCTCGACCCAGCCCATGTGGCGCAGCATCATCTCGGCGGAGAGGATCAGCGAGCCCGGGTTGACCTTGTCCTGGCCGGCGTACTTGGGCGCGGTGCCGTGGGTGGCCTCGAACATGGCGGTCGTGTCGGAAATGTTGGCGCCCGGCGCGATGCCGATGCCGCCCACTTCCGCCGCCAGGGCGTCGGAGAGGTAGTCGCCGTTCAGGTTCAGGGTGGCGATGACGTCATACTCGGCCGGACGCAGCAGGATCTGCTGCAGCATCGCGTCGGCGATGACGTCCTTGATGACGATCTCCTTGCCGGTCTTCGGGTTCTTCATGGTCATCCAGGGGCCGCCGTCGAGCAGCTCGGCACCGAACTCCTCCTTGGCGAGCTCGTAGCCCCAGTCCTTGAAGGCCCCCTCGGTGAACTTCATGATGTTGCCCTTGTGCACCAGGGTCAGCGACTCGCGGTCGTTGTCGATGGTGTACTGCAGGGCCTGGCGCACCAGACGCTTGGTGCCCTCGACGGAGACCGGCTTGACGCCGATGCCGCAGTTCTCGGGGAAGCGGATGTTCTGGACACCCATCTCCTCGCGCAGGAACTTGATGACCTTGTCGGCCTCCGGGGTGCCGGCCTTCCACTCGATGCCGGCGTAGATGTCCTCGGAGTTCTCGCGGAAGATCACCATGTCGACGTCACCCGGCTTCTTGACCGGGCTCGGCACGCCCTCGAACCAGCGCACCGGGCGCTGGCAGACGTAGAGATCGAGCTTCTGGCGCAGGGCGACGTTCAGGGAACGAATGCCACCACCCACCGGCGTGGTCAGCGGGCCCTTGATGGACACCACGTAGTCCTTGACCGCCTCGAGTGTCTCTTCCGGCATCCAGGTGTCGGCATCGTAGACGTGAGTGGCCTTCTCGCCGGCGTAGACTTCCATCCAGTGGATCTTGCGCTCGCCGTTGTAGGCCTTCTGCACGGCGGCATCGATGGCGATCATCATCGCCGGCGTCACGTCGACGCCGATGCCGTCACCCTCGATGTACGGGATGATCGGATTGTTCGGCACGTTAAGGGTATTGTCGGCGTTGGCGGTGATCTTCTGGCCACTCTCAGGAACGACGATCTTGTTGAACCCCATGGCGAACTCCCCTTTTGGTCTATTGAGTGGAGCCCGGAGTGTACCACTCACCCCCGGCGGGAGTAAGCTGCGCGGGACACTTGTCGACAATCTTGGTAGGCTTGTCCACCTCCGCCGGGGCGCCCGCGCATGGCACCCCAATTCCATGCCACCGCAGTGACCAGGGAGATCCACGCCCCATGCCCCACACGCCGAAGATTATCTACACCTTTACCGACGAAGCGCCTGCGCTGGCGACCCACTCGCTGCTACCGATCATCGACGCCTTCACCGACGCTGCCGGTATCGACGTGGAAACCCGCGACATCTCCCTGGCGGCACGGATTCTCTCGCTGTTTCCCGACTATCTGGCAGAAGACCAGCGTGTCGAGGATCATCTGGCCGAACTGGGCGCCCTGGCCAAGACGCCGGAAGCCAACATCATCAAGCTGCCCAACATCAGCGCGTCCATGCCGCAGCTTCATGAGGCCATCAAGGAGCTGCAGGGACAGGGCTATCCCCTGCCGGACTACCCGTACGAGCCGAAGAGCGACGAAGAGAAAGACATCCAGGCGCGCTACAACAAGGTCAAGGGGAGCGCCGTCAACCCGGTGCTGCGTGAAGGCAACTCCGACCGCCGTGCGCCCAAGGCCGTCAAGGCCTACGCCCGCAAGTACCCGCATCACATGGGAGAGTGGAGCCAGGCCTCACGGAGCCACGTCTCTCACATGCACGGCGGCGACTTCTACCACGGCGAGAAGTCGATGACCCTGGATCGCCCCCGCAAGGTGAAGATGGAGCTGATCACCAACAGCGGCCAGACACGCGTGCTCAAGCCCGAGATCTCCCTGCAGGAAGGCGAGGTCATCGACAGCATGTTCATGAGCAAGAAGGCGCTGCTCGAGTTCTACGAGCGGGAAATCGAGGATGCGCGCAAGACCGGCGTGATGTTCTCCCTGCACGTCAAGGCGACGATGATGAAGGTCTCGCACCCCATCGTGTTCGGCCACTGCGTGAAGATCTTCTACAAGGAAGCCTTCGAGAAGCACGGCGCGCTGTTCGATGAGCTGGGCGTCGACGTCAACAACGGCATGGCGAACCTGTACGAGAAGATCGACACCCTGCCCGAGACCCAGCGCGAGGAGGTCATCCGCGACCTGCACGCGTGCCACGACCAGCGGCCGGAACTGGCCATGGTGGACTCGGCACGCGGCATCACCAACTTCCACTCGCCCAGCGATGTGATCGTGGACGCCTCGATGCCCGCCATGATTCGTGCCGGCGGCAAGATGTACGGCGCCGACGGCCGCCTCAAGGACGTCAAGGCGGTGATGCCGGAGTCGACCTTCGCGCGCATCTACCAGGAGATGATCAACTTCTGCAAATGGAATGGCGCCTTCGACCCGGCCACCATGGGCACCGTGCCCAACGTCGGCCTGATGGCCCAGAAGGCCGAGGAGTATGGCTCCCACGACAAGACCTTCGAGGCCCCGGAGGACGGCGTCGCCAACATCACCGACCTGGAGACCGGCGAGGTGCTGCTCTCCCAGACCGTCGAGGAAGGCGATATCTGGCGGATGTGCCAGGTCAAGGATGCGCCGATCCGCGACTGGGTGAAGCTGGCGGTGGACCGCTGCCGCGACTCCGGCATGCCGGCCGTGTTCTGGCTCGACCCCTACCGCCCGCACGAGAATGAACTGATCAAGAAGGTCAGGGCCTACCTCGAGGAGCATGACACCGAGGGGCTCGACATCCAGATCATGTCCCAGGTCCGGGCCATGCGCTACACCCTCGAGCGCGTGGTCCGCGGCCTCGACACCATCTCGGTGACCGGCAACATCCTGCGCGACTACCTCACCGACCTGTTCCCGATCCTGGAGCTGGGCACCAGCGCCAAGATGCTCTCCATCGTGCCCCTGATGGCCGGTGGCGGCATGTTCGAGACCGGGGCCGGCGGTTCGGCGCCCAAGCACGTCCAGCAGCTCCTCGAGGAAAACCACTTGCGCTGGGACAGCCTCGGCGAGTTCCTCGCCATGGGGGCCTCCCTGGAGCATCTCGCCAAGCAGTTCGGCAACGCCCGCGCGACCCTGCTGGCCGAGGCGCTGGACAAGGCCACCGGTGAGTTCCTCGAGCACAACAAGTCGCCCTCCCGCAAGGCGGGGGAGCTGGACAACCGCGGCAGCCACTTCTACCTCGCCCTCTACTGGGCCCAGGCCCTGGCCGCCCAGGACGAGGATGCCGAGCTCAAGAAACTCTTCACGCGCCTGGCCGAGACGTTGACGGCCAACGAGGCGACCATTCTCGAAGAGCTGAACGGTGTGCAGGGGCACCCGGTGGAGATCGGGGGGTACTACCATGCAGACCCTGAGCTGGCGCGTGCCGTCATGCGTCCCAGCAAGACCCTGAACGACGCCCTGGCGCTGGTCGCCCAGGACTGACGTATCGCCCGAGGCGACCTGCCGCCCGCTGCGGGCGGCCCTCCCGGCTCCCGTCCGCCCCTTGGCGGAGGGGAGCCGTTGCGTTATGGCATCGGGCGTTGATTGCCATCGGGCGCCCGGTATAGTGGAAGGACACGATGAACCTTTACCTGCTGCACAAGCCCTATCGCATGCTCTCGCAGTTCACCGACCGTCGTGTCGACGCGTCGGAGCGCCGCGCCACCCTGGCCGATGTGATCCCGGTGCCGGGGATCTATGCCGCCGGGCGGCTGGACTTCGACTCCGAGGGTCTGCTGCTGCTCAGCGACGACGGTGAGCTGATCCACCGGATCAGCGACCCCCGTCACAAGCAGCCCAAGACGTACCGCGTCCAGGTGGAGGGAGAGCCGAGCGATGCCGCCCTGCAGGCTCTGCGCGAGGGGGTGGAACTCAAGGACGGCAGGACGCGCCCGGCGAAGGTCCGTCAGCTGGCGTCGAGCGACCTGGCGGAGCGCGAGCCGCCCCTGGACCCTCGGCGCCATCCGGTCACCACCTGGCTGGAGCTGACCATTACCGAGGGGCGCAACCGTCAGGTACGGCGCATGACCGCCCATGTCGGCCACCCCACCCTGAGGCTGGTCCGCGTGGCCATCGGCCCCTGGACGCTGGAGGGCCTGGCCCCCGGCGAGTGGCGCCGCGAGACCCTGCATGCCCCGCGCAAGCCCGCGACGGGGCGTCGCCGGAACCAAGGAAAAGGAGGCCGACGATGAGCCGCTGGCAACCCTACATCAGCGTGGCCACCGTGGTGGAGCGCGCCGGCCGTTTCCTCATGGTGGAGGAGGACCGCGGCGGTCCCGAGACCCTCTTCAACCAGCCTGCCGGCCACCTGGAACCCGGGGAGCGCATCCAGGAGGCCGCGCTGCGGGAGCTGCGCGAGGAGACCGCCTGGCAGATCGGCATCACGGACTACCTCGGCATGTACGTCTACCGGACCCCGGACGGCTCGACCTTCCACAGCCACGGCTTCTTCGGCATGGCGCTGGCCCACCTGGGCAACGACCTGGATCCGGCCATCCACGCGGTGCACTGGCTGACCCTGGAGGAACTCGAGGAGCTGGAGCGTGAACGCCGCCTGCGCAGCCCTCTGGTGATGCGGCGAATCCGCGATGCCCTGGCGAGCCGCTTCTATCCCATGGACGTGATCCACGAACGCTAGCCTCCCGCGGGCCGCGCACCATGACCGACCCTCGCGTCGGTCGCCCCCGTCATGCTTAGAGCTTCGGTCGGGTTTCGGGTATAATCCCCGCCCATTTGCGACACACCCAATCCGAGAACGCCCATGACCGCCACCACAGGCAAGGTGATCGTCGGCATGTCCGGCGGCGTCGACTCCTCCGTATCCGCCCTGCTGCTGCTCGAGCAGGGCTACGAGGTCGAAGGCCTGTTCATGAAGAACTGGGACGAGGACGACGGCACGGAGTACTGCACCGCCAAGGAGGACCTGGCGGACGCCGAGGCCGTCTGCCGGAAGCTCGGCATCCGGCTGCATACCGCCAACTTCGCCGCCGAATACTGGGACAACGTCTTCGAGCACTTCCTGGCCGAGTACCAGGCGGGCCGCACGCCCAATCCGGATATCCTCTGCAACCGCGAGATCAAGTTCAAGGTGTTCCTCGAGTATGCCGAGATGCTCGGCGCCGAGAAGATCGCCACCGGCCACTATGTCCGCCAGGGCATCCGCGACGGCCGCCCGCGCCTGCTCAAGGGGCTCGATGCCAACAAGGACCAGAGCTACTTCCTGCATGCCGTCCCGGAGGCCGCCATCGCGCGCACCCTCTTCCCGGTGGGCGAGCTCGAGAAGCCCGAGGTACGCGCCATCGCCGAACGCCATGACCTGGTCACCGCCCGCAAGAAGGACTCGACCGGGATCTGCTTCATCGGCGAGCGGCGCTTCAGCGACTTCCTCAAGCAGTACCTGCCCGCCCAGCCTGGCGTGATCGAGACGCCCGAGGGCGAGGTGATCGGCGAGCACATGGGGCTGATGTACTACACCCTGGGCCAGCGCCAGGGGCTCGGCATCGGCGGGCTCGCCGACCACACGGACGCCCCCTGGTACGTGGCCGCCAAGGACCTCGAGCGCAACGTGCTCGTGGCCGTGCAGGGCAAGCACCATCCGCTGCTCTATACCGACAGCCTGGCCACCGAGGCCATGGACTGGGTGGCCGGCGAGGCGCCCGCCGCCGAGGGTCGCTACACCGCCAAGACCCGCTACCGCCAGGCCGACGTGCCCTGCACCATGCGCGTGCGTGAGGATGGCGGCGTCGAGGTGCGCTTCGATGAGCCCCAGCGTGCCGTGACCCCGGGCCAGTCGCTGGTGCTCTACGACGGCGAGATCTGCCTCGGCGGCGGCGTGATCCGCGAGACCTGGAATGCCACGGAGCCTGCCGAATGACTGCCTCGACCCCGATCCATCGCGCCCCGGATACCCCGTCGGCCCGCCAGGCCCTGGCCCTGGCCGGCGTCTTCCAGGCCGCCAGCCTGGTCGACGAGCTCGCCCGCACCGGACAGACCGACCAGCGGGCCTGGGAGACCCTGATCCGCGCCACCCTGGACACCAGTCCGGAGAGCTTCGAGGCGATCTACGGCGGTCATCCCAACAACCTGCGCCGGGGCCTCGAGGTGCTCGAGGGCGTCGTCGGCCGCAAGCAGGTCAACCCGGTGGTGCTGCGCTACGGCTTCTCGCTGCTGATGCTGATGAGCAAGCTGCGCACCAACGACGCCATGATGGATGACCTGGGGACGCGCCTGACCCGCATCCAGGGCCAGGCCGAGCACTTCGGCGAGACCCACGAGAACGTCATCGCCAGTCTCGGCGAGGCCTACCAGGAGACGCTCTCGACGCTCAAGACGCGCATCGTCGTCCAGGGCGACCCCTCGCTGCTGCAGAGCCGCATGATGCCCGAGCGTGTCCGCGCCATCCTGCTCGCCGGCATCCGCTTCGCCCTGCTCTGGCACCAGCAGGGGGGCCGGCGCTGGAAGCTGGTCTTCCAGCGCGGCGCCCTGAAGAAGTCCCTGGACCAGCTGGGCTGACCCCTTTTCACCTCCCTTGACCGGAACCCGACCCATGCAAGCCGCTTCCCTGCCCCTCTCCGCCCTCACCGCCCTCTCCCCCGTGGATGGCCGCTACGAGTCCAAGGCCGCCGCCCTGCGCGAGCATTTCAGCGAGTTCGGCCTGATCCGCGCCCGGGTCATCGTCGAGATCCGCTGGCTGCAGCGCCTCGCCGAACACCCGCAGATCACCGAGGTGCCCAGGCTCTCCGCCGAGGCCACGGCGCACCTCGAGAGCCTGCTGCGCGACTTCTCCCTGGCGGACGCCGAGCGCATCAAGACCATCGAGCGCACCACCAACCACGACGTCAAGGCGGTGGAGTACTTCATCAAGGAGAAGATCGCCGATCAGCCGGAGCTGCATGCGGTCACCGAATTCGTGCACTTCGCCTGCACCAGCGAGGACATCAACAACCTCTCCCATGGCGTGATGCTGACCGACGGGCTGAGGGCGCTGCTGCCGATGATGCAACAGGTCGCCGACGAGATCGCCCGCCTGGCCGAGGAGCACGCCGCCCAGCCGATGCTCTCGCGCACCCATGGCCAGACCGCGACCCCCACCACCCTCGGCAAGGAGATGGCCAACGTCGCCTATCGCCTGCGCCGCCAGCTGAAGCAGATCGAGGCCGTCGAGATCCTCGGCAAGATCAACGGGGCGGTGGGCAACTACAACGCGCACCTCGCGACCTACCCCGAGGTGGACTGGGAGGCCAACGCCCGCAGCTTCGTCGAGGGCCTGGGCCTGACCTTCAACCCCTACACCACCCAGATCGAGCCCCACGACTACATCGCCGAGCTGTTCGATGCCGTGTGCCGCTTCAACACCATCCTGATCGACTTCGACCGGGACGTCTGGGGCTACATCTCCCTGGGCTACTTCAAGCAGCGCACCGTGGCCGGCGAGATCGGCTCCTCGACCATGCCCCACAAGGTCAACCCCATCGACTTCGAGAACTCCGAGGGCAACCTGGGGCTTTCCAACGCGGTGCTCGGCCACCTGGCCCAGAAGCTGCCGATCTCCCGCTGGCAGCGTGACCTCACCGACTCGACGGTGCTGCGCAACCTGGGCGTGGGGCTGGCCTACGGCATGATCGCCTACCAGGCCTCGCTCAAGGGCATCTCCAAGCTCGAGGCCAATCCGGTGCGCCTGGCCGAGGACCTCGACAACAGCTGGGAGGTGCTCGCCGAGCCGATCCAGACGGTGATGCGCCGCTACGGCATCGAGAAGCCCTACGAGAAGCTCAAGGAGCTGACCCGCGGCAAGCGCATCGACCAGACCGGCTTCGCGGCCTTCATCGATACCCTCGAGCTGCCCGAGGAGGTCAAGGTGGAGCTCAAGGCGCTCAGCCCAGCCACCTACATCGGCAACGCCGAGGCCCAGGCACGCAGGCTGTAAGCCAGAAGCCGGCGTCCAGAGTGAGCGGCGCCGGTGGCAGGCCTGAAGAGGGTCCTTTGCCATGGATAGCAAAGGTAGCGCCCAGGGAAGGGTTCACAGCGCCCTCGCTATGGTCCGGCACCCCGGGGCCTGTCACCGGAACAGCCGCGTTCCGGCCGACCCGCTACCGACATGCTAGTATCCCGACAGGCGCCACCGGCGCCTGTCGTCGTTTTCCCTGCAAGAGTCGACACGATGTCACGAGACGAGCCTCTCGCCCTGCTGGGCGGCCTGACGGCCGCCGACTTCCTTCGCGACCACTGGCAGCGCAGGCCGCTGCTGATCCGCGGCGCCTTCCCCGACTTCCAGTGCCCCCTCGAGCCCGATGAGCTCGCCGGCCTCGCCTGCGAGGAGAACATCGAGGCACGCCTGGTGGAGGAGCACGGCCGCGATGCTGAGGGGAATGAGCGCCCCTGGCAGGTCAGCCATGGCCCCTTCGACGAGGCCACCTTCGCTCGCCTGCCGGAACGCGACTGGACCCTGCTGGTACAGGCCGTGGACCACTACGTGCCCGAGGTCGCCGCGCTGCTCGAGCACTTCGACTTCCTGCCCCGCTGGCGCCTCGACGACGTCATGGTCAGCTATGCCCCGCCGGGGGGCAGCGTCGGCCCCCACGTCGACCAGTACGATGTCTTCCTGCTCCAGGGCCGCGGCACCCGCCGCTGGCAGCTGGGCGGCAAGGTGTCCGACGAGGCGCCGATCCTCCAGGGCATCGACCTGCGCATCCTCGAGCGCTTCGAGGTCGACGACGGCGACGACTGGGTCCTGGAGCCCGGCGACATGCTCTACCTGCCGCCCGCCTGGGCCCACCACGGCGTCAGCCAGTCCGATGACTGCCTGACCCTCTCGGTGGGCTTCCGGGCGCCCTCGGCGGACGAGGCCATCACCTCCTACGCCGACTACCTCGGCGAACAGCTGCCGGCCTCGATCCGCTATGCCGACGCCGGCATGGCGCCCCCCGTGGACCCCGCCGAGCTCGACGATGCCGCCGTGGCCCGCATGCGCCGGCTGATCCTCGAGACCCTCGACGACCCGGCCCAGCTGGCCCAGTGGTTCGGGCGGGTGATGACCCAGCCGAAGTATGTCGACCAGCTGGTACCCACCGAGAGACCGACCGAGCCCGACGACCTTGTTGCCGCACTACAGGATGGCGAGACCCTGGTGAGAAGCCCCGGTTCGCGCTTCGCCTGGCGGGCCCTGGACGACGAGCGGGCGACCCTGTTCGCCGACGGCGACGGGGTCGAGTGCGCCCTGCCCCTGGCCCGCACCCTGGCCTCCGACGCCCCCCTGGAGGCAGCGCTGCTGGCCTTCCCGGAGGCTCCCTCCCTGCTCGCCGCCCTGCACGATGCCGGCAGCCTCGCCTGGGCCGACGACTTCGAGGAGTCGCCGTGATGGAGATCCGCGAGGGCCGCTGGGACGAGCTCGGCGACGAGGCCAGCGAGATCCGCCGGGTCGTCTTCATCGAGGAGCAGCGCGTCCCGGTCGAGGAGGAGTGGGACGGGCGGGACGACGCCTGTCGTCACTTCCTGGCCGTGCAGGACGGTACCCCGGTGGGCACCGCGAGACTGCTGCCCGACGCCCATATCGGCCGGGTGGCGGTCCTCGCCGAGGCCCGGGGCCGGGGTATCGGCGTGGCCCTGATGCGTGCCGCCATCGAGGCCGCCCGTCGCGACGGCCACCCCCGGGTGGAGCTCGCCGCCCAGACCCATGCCCTCGTCTTCTACGAGCGGCTGGGCTTCCAGGCCGTCGGCGGCGAGTTCCTCGATGCCGGAATTGCGCATCGCAGCATGCATCTCGCCCTGGGCGACTGACCCCGATCCCATTCCCGGCATTCGACTACAGGAGGAGCGTGTCCCGGTGCCCTCTTGTAGTCGAGTTACAACGCCCCCTGCGCCCAAGTGTCAATTGTTGGATCCCGCCATCACGGGCCATAGTGGATGCCATGGAGAGGGAAAAACGGTCGTTTGTCACCGGTCGCACAGGCGCCGAGGACCGACCGCCCTGCCCCTCTCCGAGGTTCGACCAAGGCCGTAGAGACAACCCCGGACAACTGGTTGAACCTGATGATACTTCGCAAGTGCAGCATAAGGCTTTTCCAGATCAGCAGGCTTGGCCGAATGATGCAGCAGGCGACGCCGACGACGCGGCCCGAGAGAGGCACGCGCTCGCGAGATTCCACTCCTGACCCGAAGGATGGCCCCATGGCAACATTCAAAGAAGAACTCAAGGCGCTGGCTCAACTGCGCGAGGCCCAGCAAGGCAAGTGGGACAACGTCAATCCGGAGCACGCCGCCCGCATGCGGGTGCAGAACCGTTTCCAGACCGGCCTGGACATCGCCCGCTACACCGCTAAGATCATGCGCGAGGACATGGCGGCCTATGATGCCGACAGCTCCCAGTACACCCAGTCGCTGGGCTGCTGGCACGGCTTCATCGGGCAGCAGAAGCTGATCTCCATCAAGAAGCACTTCGGCACCACCAAGCGCTCCTACCTCTACCTCTCCGGCTGGATGGTCGCCGCGCTGCGCTCCGAGTTCGGTCCGCTGCCCGACCAGTCCATGCACGAGAAAACCACCGTGCCGTCGCTGATCGAGGAGCTCTACACCTTCCTGCGCCAGGCGGACGCCTGGGAGCTGAACCACCTGTTCCGCGACCTGGAGGAGGCGAAGAAGGCCGGCGACCAGGCCAAGGCCAATGCGCTGATCGAGAAGATCGACGCGCACGAGACCCACGTCGTGCCGATCATCGCCGACATCGATGCCGGATTCGGGAACGCCGAGGCCACCTACCTGCTGGCCAAGAAGATGATCGAGGCGGGTGCCTGCTGCATCCAGCTCGAGAACCAGGTCTCCGACGAGAAGCAGTGCGGCCACCAGGACGGCAAGGTCACCGTGCCCCACGAGGACTTCATCGCCAAGATCAACGCCGTGCGCTACGCCTTCCTGGAGCTCGGCGTCGAGGACGGCGTGATCGTCGCCCGCACCGACTCCCTGGGCGCCGGCCTGACCCAGAAGATCGCCGTGACCAACGAACCCGGCGACCTGGGCGACCAGTACAACAGCTACCTGGACGGCGACGAGATCGACAGCGCCTCCGACATCAACAACGGCGACGTGGTCATCAAGCAGAACGGCAAGCTGGTCAAGGTCAAGCGCCTGGCCTCCGGCCTCTTCCAGTTCAAGCCGGGCACCGGCGAGGACCGGGTGGTGCTGGACTGCATCACCAGCCTGCAGAACGGCGCCGACCTGCTGTGGATCGAGACCGAGAAGCCCCACGTCGGCCAGATCGCCGGCATGGTCAATCGCATCCGCGAGGTCTGCCCGGACGCCAAGCTGGTCTACAACAACTCGCCGTCCTTCAACTGGACCCTGAACTTCCGCCAGCAGGTCTTCGACGCCTGGGAGAAGGAAGGCAAGGACGTCTCTGCCTACGACCGCGCCGACCTGATGAACGCCAGGTACGACGAGACCGAACTCGGCAGGCTTGCCGACGAGTGGACGCGCAACTTCCAGCGTGACGGCGCCCGCGAGGCCGGCATCTTCCACCACCTGATCACCCTGCCGACCTACCACACCGCGGCCCTGTCCACCGACAACCTGGCCAAGGGCTATTTCGGCGACGAGGGCATGCTGGCCTACGTGGCGGGCGTGCAGCGCAAGGAGATCCGCGAGGGCATCGCCACCGTCAAGCACCAGGACATGGCCGGCTCGAACATCGGCGACGACCACAAGGAGTTCTTCCACGGCGAGGCGGCGCTGAAGGCCGGCGGCAAGGACAACACCATGAACCAGTTCGGCTGAGGCCGCTGGCCTGGTCGCTGGACCCCGGGGAGGCCTTCTTGGCCTCCCTTTTTTCATATTGTTTGCACCGGCTCGGCGCTACACTCGAGACAAGGACGGCCTACCTCTGGCCAAGCCGGTTGGCTGTGAGTAGACTCATTAGCGAACACCGTTCACCAACCCTGGGCCATCATCCCGTGGCCGAGTGTTCATCAAGGACACCAAGGAGATCCTTCATGAAGCGCCTTCTTCCCGTTCTCGCCCTCGGCGCCCTGACGCTGGCCGGCTGCGCCAATACCGCGCCCTACTCCGGCAACGTCTATACCGGCAACCAGGCCAAGGCGGCCCAGTCCGTCACCTTCGGCACCATCACCGCCCTGCGGCGGGTGCAGATCCAGGCCGACAGCCGGGCCGGGGGCCTCATCGGCACCGGCGGCGGCGCGGTGATCGGCGGCCTGCTGGGCAACCAGGTCGGCGGCGGCTCGGGGAAGACCCTCGCCACCGCGGCCGGGGTGATCGCCGGCAGCGTCGCCGGCTCCCGGATCGAGGAGTCCGCCAACCTGATCCCGGCCTGGGAGATCGAGATCCGTCAGGACAACGGCCAGAACGTGGTCATCGTCCAGAAGGCGGACCAGGCCTATCAGGTCGGCCAGCGCGTGCGCATCATCGGCAGCGGCGCAAGCGCCAGCGTCGCACCCTACTGAGGCCGGCGAGGCCGACGGCGGCCCGCCCGAGGCGAGCCCGGCATGAGAAAGGCCCGCGGAGTGATCCGCGGGCCTTTAGCGTGGTGCAGACGGGCGGGTCGAGGCAGCCCGCCCTGGTCGGCCCCTCAGTGCATATCGACCTTGTTCATGGCCCAGCCGGCCAGCTTGGTGCCGATCAGCGCCAGCAGACCGATGATGATCAGCGTGAACAGCAGGTCCACCGGCTGCACCATGAAGGTGGCGACCAGCACCGCGAGTGCCGGGCTCCAGATCCAGCGGTCATCCTCACTGCGCAGCACAGCGGGCAGCAACTTGTCGAGGGCGCCACTGACGGAGGCATCCCAGCGCTTCAGGAACAGGAACAGGAGCACGGCAAAGGCGATCAGCCAGATCAGGATCGGGGTCATGGCACTCTCCATGGAGGGGTCGAACGAAGGAAGGGGTGAATTCGTGGCCTTCAAGGGTATCCCTGCCCGATAGGCCACGCAACAGTCCGAAGGTCCCGCTCCCACGGGATCGCCCCCCGGATCGGCAGGCGTGAATGCCGCTCAGGCTCGCCTCCGGCATCCTGAATTTCCTCCATGGCCCTGACAGCCCCTTGACTGCCGCGTTACCATAGCTGGCCACATGCACTCACCGAAAGGTTCATCAATGCAGATTGCGCAGAATTCCGTTGTCGCGTTCCACTACACCCTGACCAACGATGCAGGTGAAGTGCTGGACAGCTCGGAAGGCCGCGAGCCGCTGACCTACCTCCACGGCGCCGGCAACATCATTCCGGGCCTCGAGAAGCAACTGGAAGGTCGCGCTGCAGGCGACAAGCTCCAGGCGCAGGTTGCCCCGGAGGAAGGCTATGGCGAGGTCCAGGCCCAGCTGGTCCAGGAAGTGCCGCGTGATGCCTTCCAGGGCGTCGACAACGTCGAGCCCGGCATGCAGTTCCAGGCCCAGACTCAGGGCGGCCCGCTGATGGTCACCGTGACCCAGGTGGACGGCGATACCGTCACCGTCGACGGCAACCATCCGCTCGCCGGCCAGTCCCTGAACTTCGACGTGGAGATCGCCGAGGTTCGCGAGGCCAGCGAGGAAGAGGTCGAGCACGGCCACGTGCACGGTGAAGGCGGTCACGAGCACTGATCGCATCGCCGAGACCATGCCCACCGCCTGACGGCGAATCCGGCATGGCAGGACGCAAAGGGGCAGCCACTGGCTGCCCCTTTGTCGTGTATGGGGGAAACCGCCGCCCCGCCTACGCCTCGTCCTCGAAGGCCCTGAGGGTCCGATGGCCGCCCCACAGCCGGGTGGCGGTGGTCACCAGGCAGGCCCCAGCGAAGAGGAGCGCGAGTAGCGGGAAATGGTCGGGGAACAGGCAGAAGACCACGAAGGCCATCACGGTCTCCGTGCCCTCCGTCAGGCCGTGCAGGTAGTAGAACGCCTTCTGCTGGAAGCGGGGCCGCTCCAGGCCGTGGCGCGTGGCCATGATGGCGAAGGCCAGGAAGGAGGTGCCCGTGCCGATGAAGGCGAACAGCAGGAAGGCGGCCGCCAGGGCATTGGCGGCCGGGTCGGCCAGGGCGAAGCCGAGCACCACCGCCCCGTAGAAGACGAAATCGAGGCCGATATCGAGAAAGCCGCCGGCATCGCTGCCGCGACCGGACAGCCGGGCCAGGGCCCCGTCCAGCCCATCGCCCAGGCGATTGAGCAGGATCGCCACCAGCGCCGGCAGGTACCACTCCAGGGCCAGCAGCGGCAGCGCCAGCAGGCCGACCAGGAAGGCCACCACCGTCACCTGGTCGGGGTGGACCCGCTGCGCGGCGAGGCCCCGGGCCAGCATCGACAGCGGTGCCTGGGTCATGGGCATCGTCCAGCGATCGAGCATCAGCGGCCCTCCTTCACGGCCTCGCTGCTGCCGCGCCGCCAGGCGAAGTAGCGCGCCAGCCAGCCCAGCAGGCGTTCCGGCTTGTGGGCGTTCTTCCATACCCCCGCCGTCGCCTTCACCGCCTCGCTGTGGGTCGGATAAGGGTGAATGGTACCCAGCAGCTTGTTGAGCCCGATGCCGTGGGTCATCGCCAGGGTGAACTCGGCCAGCATCTCCCCCGCGCCGGGGCCCACGATGGTCGCCCCGAGGAGACGGTCACGGCCGGGCACGGTCAACACCTTCACGAACCCGCGGGTGCTGCCCTCGGCGATGGCGCGATCCAGCTCGCTCAGGGCGTAGTGCGTGACCTCGACCGCCACCTCCTGGCGCTCCGCCTCGCGCTCGTTGAGGCCGACCCGGGCCACCTCGGGATCGGTGAAGGTGACCGCCGGCAGGGCCCGGTAGCTCACGCGGAACCGCCTGAGCTCGCCGAACAGCGCGTTCACCGTGGCATGCCAGGCCTGGTGGGCGCTCGCGTGGGTCAGCTGGTAGGGGCCGGCCACGTCACCGCAGGCCCAGACATTGGGCAGCACGCTCTGCAGCGCCTCATCCACCGCCAGGGTGCCATCGGGCCGGGTCTCGACCCCCAGGGCCTCGAGGCCCAGCCCCTCGACGTTGGCCTGGCGCCCCACCGCGACCAGCAGGTGGCTGAAGGGCAGGCGCTCGAGGCGTGGCTCGCCGTCATCGCCGCGCCGCTCGACCTCCAGCACCTGGCCGCCGCGATCGTCGGGCAGCACGCGCAGCGCGCGGGTGGCGAGGCGCACCGACACGCCCTCCTCGTCCAGCCGGGTCTCGACCTCGCCGGCCACATCGCGGTCCTCCCGGGGCAGCAGCTGCTCCCCCATCTCCACCAGCGACACCTGGCTGCCCAGCCGGGCGAAGCTCTGTCCCAGCTCGCAGCCGATGGGGCCGCCGCCCAGCACCACCAGGCGCTCGGGCAGGCGCTCGAGCTGCCAGAGGTTGTCCGAGGTGAGCACCTCGATGCCCTCCAGGCCCGGCAGGGGCGGCACCCGGGGACGTGCCCCGCTGGCGATGATCACATGGCGGGTCGTGATCACCCGTTCGCCCTCGCCGTCCCGGACCCTGACCCGCCAGGGATCCTCGAGGCAAGCATCCCCGGCGACGACCTCCACGCCCAGGCCCTCGTAGCGCTCGCGACTGTCGTGGGGCGCCACCTCGCGGATGGCGCGATGGACGTGTCCCATCACCGCGGCGAAATCCACCTCGGGCTCGCCGGCCTTGACGCCATAGCGCGGCGCCTCGCGGATCTCGCTGGCGATCCGCGCGGCACGGATGAGGGCCTTGGAGGGAACGCAGCCGGTGTTGAGGCAGTCGCCGCCCATGCGGTCGCGCTCGACCAGCGCCACCCGCGCCTTGACGGCGGAGGCGATGTAGCTCGCCACCAGCCCCGCCGAACCGCCCCCGATCACCACGATGTCCTGGTCGAACCGCCGGGGACGCTGGAAGCGACGGGCCAGCTGCCGGCGCTTGCCGACGGCCACCAGGCCACGCGCCAGCCAGGGAAAGAGCCCGATCAGCACGAAGGAACCGATCAGCCCCGGGGAGAGGATGCCGGCCAGCGACTCCAGCTGGCCCAGCTCACGGCCGGCATTCACGTAGACCGCGGTGCCGGCCAGCATGCCCACCTGGCTGACCCAGTAGAAGGTCGTGAGCCGCATGCGGGTCAGGCCCATCACCAGGTTGATGACGAAGAAGGGGAAGAGCGGGATCAGCCTCAGGGTGAACAGGTAGAAGGCGCCTTCCCGCTCGATGCCGGCGTTGATGCGCTCCAGCTGGGCGGCGAAGCGCCGCTCCAGCGGCTCGCGCGCCAGGGTGCGGGCGATCAGCGCGGCGAGCGTCGCCCCCAGGCTGCTGGCGAAGGAGATGAGCAGCAGTCCCCAGCCGAAGCCGAACAGCGCCCCGCCCAGCAGCGTCAGCAGGGTGGCACCCGGCAGCGAGACCGCGGTGATAGCCACGTAGATCAGGAAGAAGCCGCCGGCAACGGTCAGGGGGTCTGCAGCCAGCCAGGCCTGGAAGCGGTCCTGCTCGGCCTGGAGGTTGGCCAGCGTCAGGGCCTCGTTGGCCCCGCTGAGGAAGTAGGCCGCCACCAGCAGGGCAATCGCGGCCGCGAGTATCAGGCGTCGTCGGGTCAAGGGGGAGCTCCTGGTCGTGAGCGAGGGAGTGGACATGGCATCTGCCACAGGAAGGAACGCCCCTCTGTCGGGGCGGGGCGCCTCCCCTTACAGTGGACATATTATTGAACAGGGTTTGTACGGAACCCCTGGCGGTCGATAGCCTCCAATCTAACACCCCTCATCGATGGAGCCACCCATGAACCTGCTGCCCTCCCCTTCCCTGCGCCACCTCGCGCTGCTCGCCCTGCCGGCCGCCCTCCTCCTCGGCGGCCCCGCCCAGGCCAGCGAGGCGCCGGCCAGCGCGGTGTTCGCCGGCGGCTGCTTCTGGTGCATGGAAGAGGCCTACGACAAGGTCGACGGCGTGCTGGCCACCACCTCGGGCTTCTCCGGCGGCCATACGGAAAATCCTACCTACCGTCAGGTGGTGGCCGGCGGGACCGGCCATGCCGAGGTGGTCAAGGTCGACTACGACCCCGACCAGGTCGACTACGGCACCCTGCTGTACGTCTTCTGGCGCAACATCGACCCCTTCGCCGTGAACCGCCAGTTCTGCGACCAGGGCGACTCCTACCGGAGTGCCATCTTCCCCATGAACGACGAGCAGCGCGCGCAGGCCGAGGCCAGCCGAGAGGCCGTGGCCGACCGCTTCGATCGGGAGATCGCCACCGAGATCAGCGACTTCGATGCCTTCTATCCGGCCGAGGACTACCACCAGAACTACTACGCCGAGAACCCGGTGCGCTACCGCTTCTACAAGTCGTCCTGCGGCCGCGTCGACCGGCTCGAGGATGTCTGGGGCGAGGAGGCCAGCGCCAGCTCGGCCCCCTGAGCCTGGCGGCGCTCGCCCCGCCAGAGCCAGGCGGCGAGCGCCAGCGTCACCCCCAGCATCAGCCAGGACGCCAGCGTCACGCCGTGCCAGCCGGCGGCGCGCCAGAACGGCTCCAGCCAGAAGCCGCCCAGGCTGGCGCCGCTGTAGTAGAACACCAGGTAGAGGGCCGAGGCGCTGCCCCGCGCCCGGCGGGCGTGGCGCCCCACCCAGCTCGAGGCCATGGAGTGGGCCAGGAAGAAGCCGAAGGCATTGATCGTCAGCCCGGCGATGATCCAGGCGAGCGATCCGGCCAGGGTCACCGCGGTGCCGCCCATGAGGATCAGGATCCCCAGCATCATGCAGGCGGGCTGCGACCAGCGGGCGGCCAGCCGCCCGGAGAGGGACGAGCCCAGGGTGCCGCCCAGGTAGGTCAGGAAGATCAGCCCCAGCAGCCGGGTGCCCAGCCCGAAGGGCGCCTCCGCCAGGCGGAAGGTGATGTAGCTGTACTGGTTGATGAAGATCATGAAGTTGATCCCGCCGAGCAGATAGGCCCCGATCAGCGGCGGCGTGGCGAGGTGGGCCCGGAGGTCGGCCAGGGCGCCCCGCAGCTCGAAGCGTCGCGGGGTGAAGGCGCGGGCCGGGGGCAGCAGCTTCCAGAAAACCACCAGCCCGGCCATCGTCATGGCCCCCACCGCGAGGAAGCTCGCCGACGCCCCACCGATCTCGGCCACGGCACCGCCGACCACGCGACCGCTGATGCCGCCGAGGGTATTGGCGCCGATGTAGAGGCCCACCGCCGAGAGCAGGGCCGGTCGTTCGAACTCGTCCCCCATCCAGGCGATGGCCACCGCCGGCAAACCGCCCAGCACGAACCCCTGCAGCGCCCTCAGCGCCAGCAGGGACTCGAAGGTCGGTGCCAGCGCCAGCGCCAGGGAGAGCAGGCCGGACACCAGCAGGGAGACGCGCATGATGGCGCCCCGGCCGATGGCATCCGACAGCGGACCGAACACCAGCAGCGAGGCGGCCAGGGCCAGGGTGGAGACCGACATGACCAGGCTGATGCCCAGCGTCGAGACGCCGAAGCTCTCGCGCAGCGCAGGCAGCAGCGGCTGGGGAGCGTAGAGGTTGATGAAGACCAGGAAGGAGCCCAGGCAGAGGGCCAGGGTGGCACGCCACCAGGTGCGAGTGTGCGCGGCGATCATGTCGCCCGCTCAGCCCTCACCGGTGGTGGCGAGGCGCCGGGCCAGCAGCACCGGCTCCAGGGTGCGGCGGGCCTGCCAGTAGTAGCGCTGCCAGTAGCGGTTGTCGAGATCGGAGATCATCACGCCGCGGGAGGTGGATGCGTGCAGGAAGCGGCCCTCGCCGACATAGATGCCCACGTGGCGGTAAGCGCCGGGGGGACGGAAGAACACCAGGTCGCCGGGACGCAGGGCGTCACGCTCGATCTCGAGGCCCTCCTGCACCTGCTGCTCGGTGGTCCGCGGCAGGTCGAAGCGGAAGGTGTCGCTGAAGATGGTCTGGACCAGGGCCGAGCAGTCGATGCCACGGGAGGAGGCGCCACCCAGCCGGTAGGGGGTCCCGACCCAGCGCTCGTGCTGCGCCAGCAGGGCCCGACGGATCAGCCGCGGGGGCGGATGACGCAGGCCGCGGACCTCGAGGATGGGGTTGTCCACCGGCGACATCAGGGGATCGGCGGGCATGCCGGGCAGGTCCCGGGCGAAGTAGGCTCCCACGGCCTCCTCCTCCTCGCTGCCTCCCGGCGAGGCACAGCCCGCCAGCAGCGCCAGGGCGGCCCCCATGACTCCGACACGACACGCGCGTGTGTCCAGCATCCTGCAACGACCTCGTTCACGGAGCCTCACCCGCCCCATCGACACGATGGGGTCCTCGGGTCCTGCGGAGTGTCGCTGTGGGCGTGCTGCCGGAACGGCTCCGGGATCACTGCCACAACGCCCTCTCGGCTGCTCGCTGACTGACGGAGACTCCCCCCGCGGGGGAGCCGTGACCTCTTTCGGGGCGACTATAAACCAAATGCGATCGACAGGGCGAGACCTTAGTGGAGGGTGCGCCGGTCGCCCGGCAGGGTATCGATGTGCAGCGGCGCCCAGTGACGCGGCCGCGCCCCGGGAAAGTCCAGGCTGGCCCAGGCGCCGGCCAGGGGAGGCGCCCCGGAGAGCCAGGCCACCAGGGCCTGCCGGAAGCCGGCCAGGAAGCTCTCGCGCTCGGGCGTCTCGCCCATGAAGAAGGAGAACCCGGCATGCAGCCCGCGGGCGTACTCCTCCCAGCCCGCATAGTGCTCGCTGGCCAGGGCATGGGCCCGCTCGAGCAGGCGCAGGAAGGCCGCCTCGCCCAGCCAGCCGAGCTGGCGGCCGGCAATGGCCAGGTCCACGGCCTGGGCGATGTCCCAGGCCGCCAGGTCGATGTCGTTGCAGCCGTCCTCGTCGTCCCTGACCCTCTTCAGGCGAAGCAGGTGGGCGCCCTCCTCCTCGCTGCACTCGCCGCTCTCCAGGGTGGCGATCTCCGAGGCCAGGCGCCCCCGGTTGAGGGTGTAGGGGGCGTAGTTGATCTGGTACTCCTGACGGTCGCCCGCCTCGATCAGGTACTCGAGGAACTCGGCCAGCTCGGCCTCCCCGTGCAGGGCATAGTGGCCATCGACCCAGTCGCGGATGGCGGCGCATTCGCGCTCGCTCTCCGGCTGGGGCAGGCTCCAGGCCGGGCTGTTGAGCGGGCCGACCAGGGCCATGGCCGTGAAGTGGGCAAGCGTCGGCCTCGTGCCGGGTTCGCGCCAGGCCCCGCCTCGCCAGTCGAGCCACTGGAAGAGGCTGCCGGGGTCCTCCAGGTGCCAGCGGATCTCGGCGACCATCGGGGGCTGTTCGGGCTCGGGCAGCAGGCTCTCCCAGTGGGCCCAGGCCTGCAGCAGGCGTCGCGCATCGGGATAGAAGCGGCACAGCGAGCCCTGCAGGGCCTCCGCCAGCCCGTCCAGGCGGCGGGCATCGAAGTCGCCGCTGTCCATGGCCATCTGCAGGTGGAAGGCGAACTTCTCGGCCATGTGGATCGTGGCGGCATGGCGACTGGCCTGCTTGAGCACGTCGCGGCTGGCGAGTTCCGCGGGGACCGGATGGCCGAAGGGGGTCTCGGCCGGCGGCAGGGCCCCGTGGGCGGCATCCGCCGCCAGCTGGTTGAGGTGGTGGGCCTGGGCCGGCAGCCAGTAGCGGGAGAGGGCCTCGACCCCCTCGTCGGCATGCAGGTCGAGGGTCTCGACGAGGTAGCGGCGTGCCTCCGCGCGCCGCACCGCCGGCAGCTCCGGCGGCGGTCCCTGGCGGGCCGCGAACTCGGGCTCGCGCACCGCCGCCAGCGCCAGCACCCAGTGGCGGGGATCCCGGCGCCAGGCCCGCATGGCGACCCGCGACTCCTCGATCAGCGCATCGTCGATCAGCCCCTGCAGGGCCGGACGCCAGGGACTCACCGGCGACTGCAGCAGCAGCGACCAGTCAGCCTCCAGGGACGGCAAGAGGTTGCGCCCCTCGAACAGGCTGCGGCCGCGCTGGTAGGCGCGCGCCAGGGCCGCCCAGTCGCTGTAGCGACGCAGCAGCAGATCCGCCCCGTGGTGCGCGAAGTCGCGGGCCTCCTGCTCGTCGAGCCAGCCCAGGCAGGCACCGGCCCAGGCCAGGTCGACCAGTCGCAGCCAGTCCCAGGCCGCCCATTCCAGGGGTTCGCCCCGCTCCAGGAAGCCCAGCAGCACCCGGCCATAGTTCCGCTCGCCGCCGTCTAGGGCCTCCCGCCACTGCTGGCGCGTCGCGTCATCGGCCTCGAGCAGCCGCGAGGCGTCGAGGTCCCAGCCCTGACGGTCGCCCTGGGCGGCCAGCCACAGCAGGCTGCGCACCAGGTCATCGCGGTGGTGGATCTGCCACGCCTCTACCAGCCAGGCCTCGAGGTCCTGCCAGTCCCGTGCGCCGGCCGGCAGCTCGAGGACCGGCGAGAAGGCGGCGCGCAGCCGCCACACCTGGTGCTCGGGGGCCGTGGGCCAGAGCTCGGCCTCACGAGGGTGGCTCGCAAGCCACTCCTGCAGCATTTCCCAGGTCACGCCGTCGCCGTCGTGCTCGAGGGCCGCCAGCGCCTCGCAGGCATCGAAGAAGCCGTCGTCACCGCGGACCCAGCCCTCCGCGCTGCGGGCATGCAGCAGCGCCGCCAGCCAGGCGTCGAGGCTGGTGTGCCGGGCACT
The DNA here is from genome assembly GCF_001886615.1 of Halomonas aestuarii. Taxonomy (NCBI): domain Bacteria; kingdom Pseudomonadati; phylum Pseudomonadota; class Gammaproteobacteria; order Oceanospirillales; family Halomonadaceae; genus Halomonas; species Halomonas aestuarii. The sequence continues at coordinate 2,758,622 of NZ_CP018139.1, read as the reverse complement.
GACCTCCTCCGCCAGCCGCTGGGCCCAGTCGCGGGCCCGCGTCTCGCCGAGCCAGCCTGCTCCCCCGCCCAGGGCCACCAGCTCCAGGCCGGCCAGCAGCCTGGCCGGGTCGACCTGAACGCCGGTCCCCAGGGTTTCCAGCAGGCACCATCCCAGCTCGCCGCGGTCGACAACTCCCAGAGCCGCCAACCGCTCGACGGCCGACTCCGCGTCCACCGTCAGGGGATCGGGGGCGAAGGCCCAGTCACACAGCACCAGCTGCTGGGCCCACCAGGCATTAAGGGGATCGACCAAGGCTCACCTCGACAAAGACCGGAACAGAAACGTGCAGTGCCGCGTCGTGCGACAAGTCGGCGGCATAGTGTAACGGAAAGCCATGCCAGCGCCGATGGTCGAGTGGGGGCAGAGCGTGAAAAACGAGGATGATGAAGGCTTGGCGACTTGTTTTAAATAATGCACACTCGTCCAACAAGATGATCAAGCCACGAGGAACCCCGATGTCCACGCAACCCGAGCTGCTGATCGACAAGGCCTATGTGGCCGGCCAGTGGCGCGATGGCGAGCGCCGCTTCGCCGTGACCAACCCCGCCACCGGCGAGTGCCTGGCCGAGGTCCCCGACCTGACCGGCGAGGATGCCCGTGAGGCCGTCTCCGCCGCCGCAGAGGCCTGGCCCGCCTGGCGTGGCAAGACCGCCAAGGAGCGTGCGACCCTGCTGCGTCGCTGGTTCGACAGCATCATGGACCACCAGGAGGCCCTGGCGCGGCTGATGACCCTCGAGCAGGGCAAGCCGCTGGCCGAGTCCCGCGGCGAGGTGGCCTATGGCGCCGCCTTCGTGGAGTACTACGCCGAGGAGGCCAAGCGCGTGGCCGGCGAGACCCTGCCGAGCCACGGCACGGACAAGCGCATCCTGGTGTTCCGAGAGCCCATCGGGGTGGTGGCGGCCATCACCCCCTGGAACTTCCCGCTGGCCATGATCACCCGCAAGTGCGCCCCGGCGCTGGCCGCCGGCTGCCCGGTGGTGATCAAGCCGGCCGAGGCCACGCCGCTCACCGCCCTGGCCCTGGCGAAGCTCGCCGAGGACGTCGGCTTCCCCGCGGGCGTTATCAACGTGGTCACCGCCTCCCGCCCGGCCGAGATCGGCGACGTCCTGACCACCGATCCTCGCGTGCGCAAGATCTCCTTCACCGGCTCCACCCCGGTCGGCAAGATGCTGCTCGCCCAGTGTGCCGGCACGGTCAAGAAGGCCTCCATGGAGCTGGGCGGCAACGCGCCCTTCATCGTCTTCGACGACGCCGACCTGGATGCCGCCGTCGAGGGCGCCGTGGCCTCCAAGTACCGCAACTCCGGCCAGACCTGCGTGTGCACCAACCGCCTGCTGGTCCAGGCCGGCGTCTATGACGCTTTCCTCGAGAAGCTCGCCGCCCGGGTGGCCCAGCTCCAGGTCGGCAACGGCCTCGACGAGGGCGTGGTACAGGGCCCGCTGATCAACGCCGCCGCCGTCGACAAGGTGCAGTCCCACATCGCCGATGCCCTCGAGAAGGGCGGGCGCCTGGTCTGCGGCGGCGAGCCGCACGCCCTAGGCGGCACCTTCTTCCAGCCCACCATCGTCGCCGACGTCACCGACGAGATGCGCGTGGCCCGGGAGGAGACCTTCGGCCCGCTGGCCCCGGTGTTCCGCTTCGAGACCGAGGAAGAGGCCATCGCCATGGCCAACGCCACCGAATTCGGCCTCGCCGCCTACTTCTATGCCCGCGACTATCGCCGCATCTGGCATGTCATGGAAGGGCTCGAGTATGGCATGGTGGCAGTCAACGAGGGCATCCTCTCCACCGAGCTGGCGCCCTTCGGTGGCGTGAAGGAATCGGGCCTGGGACGCGAGGGGTCGCGCCACGGCCTGGACGAGTACACTGAACTAAAATACGTCTGTGTCGGCGGCCTCTGATCGCCCGCAACGTCTTACCAAGGAGGCAGGATCCATGAACAACGCACAGCTCAACGAACTCAAGCAGCGCTATGTGGCCAATGGGGCCGCGAGCCCGGCCACCCAGTTCGCCGACCGCGCCGAGAACGCCCTGATCTGGGACGCCGACGGCAACCGCATCGTCGACTTTGCCGGCGGCATCGGCGTGCTCAACATCGGCCATCGCCACCCCAAGGTGGTCCAGGCGGTCAAGGACCAGCTCGACAAGGTCATGCACACCTGCCAGACCGTGATGCCCTATGAGGGCTACGTGAAGGTCGCCGAGAAGCTCAGCCAGGTCACCCCGGTCCGCGGCCATGCCAAGGTGATGCTGGCCAACTCCGGCGCCGAGGCCCTGGAGAACGCGGTCAAGGTCGCCCGCGCGGCCACCGGCAAGAACAACGTCATCTGCTTCGACGGCGGCTACCACGGCCGTACCTTCATGACCATGGCCATGAACGGCAAGGTCGCGCCCTACGCCACCGACTTCGGCAGCATGCCGGGCAACGTCTTCCGCGCTCCCTACCCCGTGCCCTACCACGGCGTCAGCGAGGACGAGGCCCTGCGCGGCCTGAAGATGACCCTCAAGACCGATGCCAACCCCAAGGACACCGCCGCCATCGTGCTGGAGCCGGTGCTCGGTGAGGGCGGCTTCTACCCGGCGTCGACCAGCTTCCTCAAGGCGATCCGCGAGATCTGCGACGAGCACGGCATCCTGATGATCATCGACGAGGTGCAGTCCGGCTTCGGTCGTACCGGCAAGCTGTTCGCCATCGAGCACAGCGGCGTCGAGCCGGACATCATCACCATGGCCAAGAGCATGGCCGACGGCATGCCGATCTCCGCCGTGGTCGGCACCGACAAGGTCATGGATGCCTCCGGCGCCAACTCGCTGGGCGGCACCTACACCGGCAGCCCGGTCTCCTGCGCGGCGACTCTGGCAGTGCTCGAGGTGTTCGAGGAAGAGGACATCCTCGGCAAGAGCCAGGCGCTCGGTGACAAGCTGGCCAAGCGCTTCGCAAAGTGGCAGCAGGACTTCGACTGCGTCGACAACGGTCGCAACATGGGCGCCATGGCGGCCATCGACCTGGTGTCCGACAAGGCCAACCACACCCCGGACGCCGACCTGGCCGGCGCGCTGTGCAAGAAGGCCCGCGAGAAGGGGCTGATCCTGCTCTCCTGCGGCCTGTACGGCAACACCATCCGCTTCCTGATGCCGGTCACCATCGAGGACGAGATCCTCGAGGAAGGCCTGGCCATCGTCGAGGAGTCCCTCAAGGAGCTGGTCGGCAGCAAGAGCGCCGCCACCGCCTGACACGGGATACTCCGACCACGGCAGCAAACGACACCGCCCGGCTGGAGACAGCCGGGCGGTTTGCGTTGGGGGACTGCCGCCGTTGACGCCCTCAGCCGTCGAGCCTGCTATGGTCGGACATGCCATGACACCTTCGCTCTTTCGCACCGGGACCGCGCCATGATCTTTCGCACCCTCTCCCTGCTGCGCTCCCTGCAGGGGGCCCATCACACGGTCAACGATGCCCAGGCCAGGATCCAGCAGGCCTGCGACTACCGCTGGCTCAGGGGCCAGCTGACCCACGGGATGGTCGGCGCCCGCGAGGCGAGGCTCGGCGACGGCACACCGGCCGTCTCGGTGGTGCTGCCCTTCGTGGCCAGCCCGGAACGGCGTCGCGGTGGCCGATGGCCGGACGACCCCGACGAACGGGAGGCCTGCTTCGTGGAGGGCGCCCACGCCTGCCGGGCCGCCGGGGCCCCGGGCTACCGCAAGCTGGAGAGCCTCTCCCGGGGACTGGCCGAGGGCGGCATGGCGGTGCTCAAGGACGCGGCGCGCTTCCAGTACCTGGTCGAACAGCAGGCCCTGCGGCTCACCTGGCGGCGCGCCGAGGCCCTGCCGCCCGACCTCGCCAGGCAGCTCGGCCGGCGCCTGGCCGAGGCCGGCAGCGAGCGTCACGGTCTCTTCCTGCTCGAGGTCAGGCTTCCCGCCTCGCCCCGCGAGGTCTCGCTGAACGGCGACTGGCTGGACCGCTGCCTGGATCGCTACCGGCGCATCCTGCCCACGCCGGCCGGGTGACGCCCCGGGCGGGACGCCGCTAGGCCGTGCCCGCGGCCTCGCCGGCCAGGTGGCCGGCCAGCTCGTCGGAGGGGATCCGGCGCTCGGCGATGTAGAAGACCTCGTCCCCCGCCGCCAGCAGCAGGTCGTCGTCGGGGTTGAGCACCGGATGGAGCTCCGCGGCCTGGCGGATCGCGATCAGCGAGGCCCGGCACCCGGCGCGCAGCCGGCTCGCCACCTGCGCCACCGGAAGCGCCACCGACAAGCCCGCCAGGCGGGTCGAGTACTGGGTCTGCCCCTGGTCGGCACCGACCAGCAGGCGCATGACCTCCTCGCTGCCGGGGTCCAGGGCGGCCTTGACCAGCATCTTCTGGTGCAGGGAGGGAATCACGTTGACCTTGGGGCAATGGGTCTCGAGCAGACGCCCCACCATCTGGTTCTTCACGTAGGCGGTGATCCGGCAGCGCTCGCCGACCAGGGCGGAGAGGTGCATGCAGACGAGGTTCGTCTCGCTGTCGTCCTCGACGTCGACCACCACCAGGGAGGCGTCCTTCACCGAGGCCCGCTCATAGAGCGACTCGTCCGACAGGGCGGCGGCCCGGAAGTATTCCACCCCCTGCTCGAGGAAGGGGTTGCGGGCCGGGGCGTCGGCGTCCACGCAGAGCGCCACCACCTGGCCGGGCCGCGCCTCCTCGCGGACCTGCCCCACCAGGGACTCGGTGTAGGCATTGAAGCCGACGATGACGATATGGTCCTTCTGCACGATCGCTTGCTCCCCGTTGAGGCGCCGGGTGAACTGCGAGATCACCAGGGCGGAGGCCTTGCCCAGCAGGGTGGCGAAGAGCCCGATCCCCACCGGAATGATGAAGAACACGACCATCAGCTGACCGCCCCGCGTCACGGGGGAGGCGTCCCCGTAGCCGACGGTGGAGGTGGTGACGATCATGTAGTAGAGGAAGGTGGTCGGCGAGTCGACCAGGGCCGTCTCGCCGGTCAGCGCGAGGCCGAGCCAGGCGAGCAGCAGGTAGGCGAGCAGCAGCAGGCCCAGCACCCCCCAGCCCATGTCGGCGACGCCGCGGATCAGCACCGCGCCGAGGCGTTTCAGTACGTACATGCGGGTCCCTTGAGGCGGCCGGGCGCGGGGCGCCCGGCGAGTCGTCAGGCCCCGGCGGAACGCCGGGGCGAGGGCGCGTCCGGTGGATGCCGCGCGTCAGGCCTTCCTGACCTTGGCGATCACCCACAGCAGCACCACGGCGCCGACGACGGCGGTGACCAGCGAGCCGATGAAGCCCCCGGCCTGCAGGCCCAGCAGGCCGAACAGCCCCCCGCCGACCACGGCGCCCACCACGCCGACCCCGATGTTGCCGAGCAGCCCGAAGCCGCCCCCGCGCATGATGTGGCCGGCGATCCAGCCGGCCAGGCCACCGATGATCAGCCAGGCAATGATTCCCATGGGGTACGCTCCTTTATCCTTGGTGAACAGGGTCGATGGTGCCTCGCCGGCGGGCGGGAGAAAAGCCCGACGTGCCGGAGGGCACGCCTAGAACGAGGAGCCAGGCTGGTCGAGGAAGGCCCGCTCCTCGAGCGTCGAGGCCCGGCCCAGCTGGGCGTTGCGGTGAGGGTAGCGTCCGAAGCGCGACAGGACGTCCCGGTGACGGTGCTCGTGGCGCAGGTTCTCCTCGAGGCCCGGCTGGGCGAACAGGCGCAGCGCCTCGTCGTGGATCGCCAGCGACTCGCTGTGCATGTAGGGCATGAACAGGAAGGCCCGCCAGGGCACGTCCAGCAGGCGGTCCGCGCGCTGGGCGACGGCCTCCTGGGCGAGCACCAGGGCCAGCGGATCCCAGGCGAAGGCCAGGGACGACCCGCGATGTATGTTGCGCGGAAACTGGTCGAGCACGATCACCTCGGCCAGACGACCCCGGGCCGAGGCCCGCCATTGCCACAGCTCTCCCCGGCCGGCCGCCGTCAGCAGCGTATCGAAGCGCCTGCCGATCTCGGCATCCAGGGCCGGGTCCTTGCGGAACCACTGGGCGGGCTTGAGCTCCCCGAACCAGAAGTCGATCACCTCCTCCGGGCGGCGTTCCTCCATGATGTCCTCCTCTTTGCCCCGGGGCGGAGCTGGTACCATCAGAGGTTAGCCGTCTCCCACCCCGCTCACCACAAGGGAACCTCATGACCACCTTCGAACTGATGCAGATGCTCGGTTACGTCTTCAACATCCTCGGCCTGCTGGTCTGCATCGGGGGGCTCACCCTGGCCCGGCGCCCCGAGCGGCGCCTGCTCGGGCGGAGCCTCGCGGTGCTCGGATTCGTGATCGCCGCGACCCCCGTGCTGCTGCAGCTGTTCGGGCTGGTGGAGCCGATGCCGGCGGGCGCCCTGCCACCGAACTGACCGCACCATCGACATGCACGCCCCGTTGAGAGAAAATTAAGACCAAGGTCGAATGGCGGATGCAAGTCAACGGACCAGACTCGTCCGCCATTCTCGTAAGTTTACCGACATCTTGACCCATCAATGCCTCGATGGGCGATGGAATTCGTACCAAACAAGGATGTTTCCAACATGCATGCCCTCACACTGGCGTCCTTCGTGTTCTTCACGGGACTGGTCGCCTTCATCACCTGGCGCCTCACCCGCCGCGATGACCATGAGACCTCCAACGGCTACTTCCTGGCCGGTCGCAGCCTGACCTTCCCGCTGATCGCCGGCTCGCTGCTGATGACCAACCTCTCCACCGAGCAGATGGTGGGTCTCAACGGGGCGGCCTTCAGCGACGGCCTCTCCGTCATGGCCTGGGAGGTGATCGCGGTCATCGCCCTGGTGGCCCTGGCGCTGTTCTTCCTGCCGCGCTTCCTGAAGAGCGGCATCGCCACCCTGCCCCAGCTGCTGTCGATCCGCTTCGATGCCGGCACCCAGCTGATCACCAACGTGATCTTCCTCATCGCCTACGCGGTGATCCTGCTGCCGATCATCCTCTACTCCGGGGCCATGGGGCTGCAGGGGATGCTCGACCTCTCAGGGCTCACCGGCATCGGCTCGGATACCGCCCTGCTGTGGCTCACGGTGTGGGTAGTCGGCCTGATCGGCTCGGTCTACGCCCTGTTCGGCGGCCTGCGCACCGTCGCCGTCTCCGACACCCTCAACGGCATCGGCCTGCTGGTCGGCGGCTTCGTGATCGTCTACTTCGGCCTGCAGGCGGTCAGCGCCGACGGCGGCGTGTTCGAAGGCTGGGAGATCCTCAAGGCGACCAACCCGGACAAGCTCGACTCGATTGGCGGTCCCGAGCAGCAGGTGCCCTTCGCCACCGTCTTCACCGGCGTGCTGCTGCTGCACCTCTTCTACTGGACCACCAACCAGCAGATCATCCAGCGCACCTTCGCCGCCAGGAGCCTGGCCGAGGGCCAGAAGGGCGTGCTGCTGACCGGCTTCTTCAAGCTGCTGGGCCCGCTGTACCTGGTGCTGCCCGGCATCATCGCCTATCACCTCTACGCCGATCAGGGCGTGGCCGCCGACGAGGCCTACGGCCACCTGGTGTTCGACGTGCTGCCGCCCTCCCTCACCGGCTTCTTCGCCGCGGTGATGGTCGGCGCCATCCTGTCCTCCTTCAACTCGGCGCTGAACAGCACCACCACCATCTTCAGCCTCGGCATCTACAAGGGGGTGTTCAAGCAGGACGCCAGCGAGGAGCAGGTGGTCAACTCCGGCAAGGTGTTCGGCTGGATCATGGCCGTCGTGTCGATGACCATCGCCCCGCTGCTGGCCGGCCAGGACAGCCTGTTCGGCTACCTGCAGAAGATGAACGCCATCTATTTCATCCCGATCCTCGCCGTGGTGGTCGTCGGCCTGCTGACCAAGCGCGTGCCGCCGCTGGCCGCCAAGGTGGCGCTGATCGGCGGCTGCCTGCTGATCTTCGCCGGCTACTTCGTGCCGCCGTTCAGCAGGCTGCCGACCCTCATGCACGAATTCCACTTCGTGGCCGCGGTCTTCGTCCTGCTGGTGGCGGTGATGCTGGTCATCGGCAAGCTGTGCCCGCGCGCCACCGACTGGGTGCAGGAGGACAGCGGCGCCGTCGACCTGACGCCCTGGCGGGGCGCGGTGCCCACCGGCATCGTGCTGGTGATCCTGGTGATCGCCATCTACGCGGCCTTCGCCGGCTGACGGTGACTGCCCTCCCGCCCGCCGCTGCCCCGCCCCGCGCGGGGCAGCGGCGTTTCGTCGCACCATCCCTTGTCAGGCGCGAGCGGGACCCGCACATTAGGGCGGCCACCGCCGACAGCCAGGAAGCCCCATGCGCCCTCCCCTGACCCGTGACCTCCACGACCTGCTCGAGCGCGGCCGGGACCGACAGCTGCGCCTGGCGGTGACCGGCCTGTCGCGCTCGGGCAAGACGGCCTTTCTCACCTCGCTGGTCAACCAGCTGCGCCATGCCGGCCTCGAGGCGCGCCTCGACCTGCTGCCCGCCTCCCGGGAGGGACGGCTGCTCGGGGCCCGCCGGGTCCAGCAGCAGGACCTGGGCGTGCCGCGCTTCCCCTACGACCAGGCCATGGCGGCCCTGGACGACCAGCCGCCGCGCTGGCCCGACCCGACCCGTGGCATCAGCGAGCTGCGCCTGGCGATCCGCTACCGGCCCACACGCAGCGGCCTGCTCGGGGGCGAGACCCGTCAGCTGACCCTGGACCTCTTCGACTATCCCGGCGAGTGGCTGCTCGACCTGCCGCTGCTGGACCACGACTACCTGAGCTGGAGCCAGACCCAGCGCCACGACGGGGGCAGCGAGCGCGCCGCCCTGTTTGCCGACTGGCAGGCGATGGTGAAGGACCTCGACCCCGCCGAGGAGGTCGACGAGGCGCGCCTGGCCGAGATCGCCGAGCGCTATGCGACCGGGCTCCGGGCCGCCCGGGAGGCCGGCTTCGCCGACCTGCAGCCGGGACGCTTCCTGCTGCCCGGAGAGCTCGAGGGCGCCCCGGTGCTGCAGTTCTTCCCCCTGCCCGGCATCGCCGAGGCCGACCGCGACGCCCTCGCCGCCCTGCCGGCCGAGAGCCTCTACGCCACCCTGGCGCGACGCTTTCGCCACTACCAGCAGCACATCGTCCGCCCCTTCTACCGGGAGCACTTCCGTCGCTTCGATCGCCAGATCGTGCTGGTCGACGTGCTCGGCGCCCTCAACGCGGGACCGGAGCGCTTCGAGGACCTCTCCCGGGCGCTGTCCCGCCTGATGCAGAGCTTCCAGTACGGCAAGCGCAGCCTGCTGACGCGGCTCTTCGCGCCGCGCATCGACCGCCTGGCCATCGCCGCCACCAAGGCCGACCACGTCACCCCCGAGCAGCACGGCCGCCTGGTCGCCCTGCTCGAGGCCCTGCTCGCCGACCCGCTCAAGGACCTGCGCTTCGCCGACGTGCCGGTCCGGGCCCTGTCGCTGGCGGCGATCCGCGCCACCGAGAGCCGCGAGGTGAACCAGCAGGGGCGCCGCTCGCCGGCCCTGCGCGGCACGACCCTAGCCGGCGAGTCACTGCTGCTGTTTCCCGGCGAGGTACCGGACCGCCTGCCCCGGGCCGACTTCTGGTCCCGCCAGGGGTTCGCCTTCACCGCCTTCCGTCCGCTGCCCCGGGATACCGGCGCGCCCCTGCCGCACATCCGCATGGACGCCGCCCTGGACTGGCTGATCGGAGACAAGCTGTCATGACCCCTCACCGCGAGCAGGACCCGCGCCCGGGCGAGCACTTCACCCTCGAAGACGGGCCCGACGTCGACACCGCCCCCGGGGATCCCCGTCCGGGCCGACACTTCGATGCCGGACTGCCGAGCCAGCCCCCGGCCGCCCCGGACCCCGAGGCGGCCCGCGGGGAGCAGGCCCTGGGCGAGAACCTGATGCGCCCCCGCAAGCGCCGCTGGGGGCTGCTCGCGCTGCTCGGCGGCAGCCTCGGCCTCGGCGCGCTGGAAGCCGGCCGCACCCTGTACGCCGCCGGCCTCGGCGGCGACTGGCTGGCCGGCGCCTGGAGCCTGCTGTTGCTGATGGCACTCGGCCTCGGCGGCTCGGCGCTGCTGCGCGAGCTCTGGCGCCTGCGACGCCTGACCCGCCACGCGCGGCTGCGCGATCGCCTCGCCGCCCTGCCCGAGGCGACCCCGGCCCAGGCGCGGTCCCTGGCGGCTCAGCTCCGGCGCGACCTCGCCCTGGATGACGACGACCCCCACTGGCAGGCCTTCCTGGCCGCCCGGGAGCCCCACCATGACGGGCAGGACGTTAGGGCCCTGCTCGACCACCACCTGCTCGCCCCGCGGGATCGGGAGGCCAGCCGGCTGATCTCGCGGATGTCCGGCGAGACCGCGGTGATGGTGGCGGTCAGCCCGCTGACGCTGGTGGACATGGGCCTGGTGGCCTGGCGCCACCTGGCGATGGTCGACCGGCTGTGTCGGCTCTACGGGCTGGAGCTGGGCTATGCGGCGCGCCTGCGGCTGCTGCGCAGCGTGCTCTACCAGATGGCCTTCGCCGGCGCCAGCGAGATCGCCGGGGAGGCGAGCATGGAGATGCTGTCCATGGACCTGGCCGGCAAGCTCTCGACCCGGGCCGCCCAGGGGCTCGGCATCGGGCTACTGGGGGCGCGCCTGGGGCTGCGCACCCAGCGCCTGGCCCGGCCGCTCGCCTTCAGCGCCGATCAGGCGCCGCGCATGGCCGACCTGCGCCGTGACCTCTGGCGACAGCTGCGACGCCTGGAGGCCCGCGAGGAGCGGGAGCAGAGGGAGAAACAGGAGAAGCATCGACATCCTTGACCCGGATCATGACGGCCCCCGCAAGGGAAACTAGGCTCCTCGGTAGGTCGCCATTCCCGTCATTGCATGGAGGGTCTCGTCATGTTCCGTTCCATCCTGGTGCCCGTCGACGGTTCCGTACACGCCCAGAAGGCCCTGGACGTGGCCTGCCAGCTGGCCCGGCAGGCGCAGTCCGCGCTGATCCTGCTGCACATTCCCGAGCAACTCGCCCACGACACCCTGCTGGTCTGGGGCATCGGCGCCGTCGAGATGACGGCCACCCAGGCGGAGCTCGAGTCCGCCGGGCGACAGGTCAGGGACCGGGCCGCCGAGGCCGCCCGCGATGCGGGCGTGGAACACGTCGAGGCCATGGTCGCCCAGGGCGACCCGACGCGCGTGATCCTCGACGAGGCGAAACGTCGCGGCGTCGATGCCATCGTGATGGGCAGCCGGGGCCTGGGCGACCTCAAGGGGATGGTGGTCGGCAGCGTCTCCCACAAGGTCAGTCACGCCGCCGACTGCACCGTGATCACCGTGCACTGAACGCGGCCCGGCCCCCTGGCGCGACGACAGGGTCAGGCGAGCCGCCGCTGGCTCTCCTGGTGGAAGAGCACGGCGCGCCCCATGTCGACGCGCAATGAGAGCCGCTCGCCGGCGGCCACCTGGCACTTCGGCCCGACCCGCGCCGTGACCTCGCCCTCGCCCAGGGGAAGACGCAGCAGGATGTCGGCGCCGGTGGGCTCGACCACACTGACCCGCGCCTCCAGCAGGGTGCCCTCGGCCTGTTCGCTCAACCGCAGGTCCTCCTCGCTGAAGTGCTCGGGTCGCAGCCCCAGGATCACCGGCTGGCCCACCTGCCCGGCCATGGCCGGCGTCTCGCGAGAGGCCGGCCAGGGCAGCACCAGGTCTGCCTCGCCGGGGGTGGCGATCCGCAGGCGATAGTCGCCCGACTGCCCCTCCAGGGTGGTGGTGACGAAGTTCATCGAGGGGGAGCCCATGAAGCCGGCCACGAAGATGTCGACGGGGTCGTTGTAGACCTCGTCCGGCGTGCCCAGCTGCAGGATGTGGCCGTCGCGCATCACGGCGATGCGGTCGGCCAGGGTCATGGCCTCGATCTGGTCGTGGGTGACATAGACAATGGTGGTGCCCAGGCGCTGGTGGAGCTTCTTGATCTCGGTGCGCATGTCCACGCGCAGCTTGGCGTCCAGGTTGGAGAGCGGCTCGTCGAAGAGATAGACCGCGGGCTCCCGGGCCAGGGCCCGGCCCATGGCCACCCGCTGGCGCTGGCCCCCGGAGAGCTGGGAGGGCTTGCGGTCGAGCAGGGCCGTGATCTGCAAAAGGTCGGCCACCCGCTCAACCGCCGCCTCGCGTTCGTCCCTGGGTACCTTGCGCATCTCCAGGCCGAAGCTGATGTTCTGGCGCACCGTCATGCTCGGGTAGAGCGCATAGGACTGGAAGACCATGGCGATGTCGCGTTCCGCCGGGGTGAGCCAGGTGACGTCCCGGTCGGCGATGCGGATCCGGCCGTCGGTGACCGGCTCCAGGCCGGCGATGGCGTTCATCAGGGTCGACTTGCCGCACCCCGAGGGGCCGACCAGGATCAGGAATTCGCCGGACTCGATGGCCAGGCTGACGTCCTTGAGGACGCGTTCGTTGCCGAAGTCCTTGCGGACCTCGTGAATCTCGAGAGCTGACATGACTGCTTACCTTTGTTGTTCATCGACCGTCGGGCGGGGCGGCGGCCCGGCTCACCCCTTGACGGACCCCGCGGTGAGCCCGCGCACGAAGTACTTGCCGGCCAGCACGTAGACCACCAGGGTCGGCAGCGCCGCGATCATGGCGGCGGCCATGTCGACGTTGTACTCGCGCACCCCTGTCGAGGTGTTGACCAGGTTGTTCAGGGCCACCGTCACCGGCTGGGTGTCATGGGCCGAGAAGGCCACCCCGAACAGGAAGTCGTTCCAGATCTGGGTGAACTGCCAGATCACCGAGACCACGATGATCGGCGCCGAGACCGGCAGCAGGATGCGCCAGAAGATGCGGAAGAAGCCCGCGCCATCCAGCTTGGCCGCCGACACCAGTTCGGTGGGGACCGCGACGTAGAAGTTGCGGAAGAACAGGGTGGTGAAGGCGATGCCGAAGATCACATGGACCAGGATCAGCCCCGCCCGGGAGCTGGAGAGCCCCAGCCAGCCCAGCGTCTGGGCCATGGGCAGCAGCACCACCTGGAAGGGAATGAAGCAGCCGAACAGCATCAGCGCGAACAGCAGCTCCGAGCCCCGGAAGCGCCACTTGGTCAGCGCATAGCCGTTGAGCGCGCCGATCACGGTGGAGATCGCCACCGCCGGGATCACGATGGCGAAGGAGTTCCAGAAGTAGCCGCCCACGCCCTCGCAGCGCATGCCGGTGCAGGCCTCGCCCCAGGCCTTGGCCCAGGGAGCCAGGGTCGGCGCCTGAGGCAGCGCCAGCAGGCTGCCGGCGCTGATTTCGTCCAGGGGCTTCACCGAGGTGATCAGCATCACCGCCAGCGGCAGCAGGTAGAAGAGCGCGGCCAGCAGCAGCACGGCATAGAGGGCCAGGCGCGCCAGCCGGGCGCCGGGTGTGCGGCGTCGAATCACGTTATCCATGCTTGCGGCTCCTCAGCTCCGAGTAGAGATAGGGAATCAGGATCGCCAGCACGCCTCCCAGCATCAGCATGGCGCTCGCCGAGCCCAGGCCGACCTGCGCCCGGGTGAAGGCGTGGGTGTACATGAAGGTGGCCGGCAGGTCGGAGGCATAGCCGGGGCCACCGCCGGTCAGGGCCACCACCAGGTCGAAGCTCTTGATGGCGATGTGGGCGAGGATCATCACCGCACTGAACATCACCGGCCTCAGGCAGGGGATCACCACCCGCCAGTAGATGCGCGGCAGGCTGCCCCCGTCGAGCTGGGCGGCCTTGATGATGCTGTCGTCGATGCCGCGCAGTCCCGCCAGGAACAGCGCCATGACGAACCCGGAGGCCTGCCAGACGGCGGCGATCACCAGGGTGTAGACCGCCATGTCCGGGTCGATCAGCCAGTCGAAGGTGAAGGACTCGAAGCCCCAGCTGCGCACCATGGCCTGGAGGCCGAGTCCGGGGTTGAGCAGCCACTTCCAGACCACCCCGGTGACGATGAAGGAGAGCGCCATGGGGTAGAGGTAGATCGTGCGCAGGGTCCCCTCGCGGCGGATGCGCTGGTCGAGCAGGATGGCCAGGAAGGCCCCCAGCACCAGGCAGATCACCACGAAGAGGCCGCCGAAGATCACCAGGTTGGTGGAGGCGACCCACCAGCGCTCGTTCTCCATCAGCCGGCCGTACTGGGCGAAGCCGATGAAGTCGTAGCTCGGCAGCATGCGCGAGCTGGTCAGCGAGAGGACGAAGGTCCACAGCATGAAGCCGTAGACGAAGAACAGCGAGATGGCGACGGAGGGGGCCAGCACCAGGCGTGGCAGCCAGTCCTGGAGGCGGCCGGACGACGAGCGCCGGCTCGCCGCCCGCCCCTCCTGCCGGAGGGAAGTCGAGAGTGTCATGGGAGGAGTCCTCGTGGATGATCACGGGCGCCGCCGCAGCGGCGCCCCGGGCCCGCGGCGGGTCCTAGTAGGCGGCCTGGGCCGTGTTGACCATGCGCCGGGCGGCCTCCTCGGCCTCCATGTCAGTGTCGTTGAAGTAGTTGGTGACGACGTCGAAGATGGCGCCCTGGACGGCGGCCCGCACGGCCATGCCATGGGCCATGCTGGGCATCAGCCCGCCCTCGTCGGCGGTCCGCTGGAAGTCGGCCAGCGACTGCTGGGCGCAGCTGTCGAACTCGCTCATGTCGAGGTCAGGACGCGCCGGGATCGACCCCTTGGCCATATTGAAGGCCTTCTGGAAGGTGGGCTCCAGCACCAGTCGCGCCAGGTCCTCCTGGGCCTCGCGCTCGCCCTCGTCGCTGACCCGGAACATCGCCAGGCTGTCGATGTTGAAGGTGAAGGCGTCCTGGGTGCCGGGGGCCGGCGCACAGAGGTAGTCCTCGCCGGCGGTCAGGCCCGCGGCGGTGAACTCGCCCTTGGCCCAGTCGCCCATCAGCTGCATGGCCGCGTCGCCCTCGATGACCATGGAGGTGGCGATGTTCCAGTCGCGGCCGGACATGTCGTCGTCCATCAGCGTGCGCAGGCGCTTGAAGGTCGAGAGCGCCTCGATCATCGGCTCGCCGCCCAGGGCCTCGGGGTCAAGGTCGACCAGGGCACGACGGTAGTAGTCGGTGCCGGCGGTGGCCAGCACGATGTCCTCGAAGATGGTGGCGTCCTGCCAGGCCTGGCCGCCATGGGCCAGCGGGATGTAGCCCGCCTCGCGCAGAGGCTCGGCGGCCGCGAAGAGCTCGTCGAGGGTGGTGGGCATCTCGACCCCGGCATCGTCGAGCACCTCGGGATTGGCCCACAGCCAGTTGACGCGGTGGACGTTGACCGGCACCGCCACGTAATGGCCGTCATGCCGCATGACCTCGGCCACGGTCTCGGGCAGCAGCGTTTCCCACTGCTGGGCCTCGGCCACGCCGTCGAGGTTGCCCAGCAGGCCGAGCTCGCCCCACTCCTGGATCTCGGGCCCCTTGATCTGGGCCGCGGAGGGCGGATTGCCGGACATGGCGCGGGACTTCAGCACGGTCATGGCGGTCTCGCCGCCGCCGCCGGCCACCGCGAAGTCCTCCCAGTTGTGGCCCTCGGCCTCCATCAGCTCCTTGAGCACGTTGGCCGCCCGGGCCTCACCGCCGGAGGTCCACCAGTGCAGGACCTCGACATCGCCGGCCTGGGCGCTGGAGAGGGTCAGGGACGCCGCCAGGCCAGTGGCCAGGGCGAGCGCGGTCTTGCGGAGGGATGGGAGTCGCTTGGATACGTGCATGACGTGGCTTCCTCGTGTCGTATTGTTATGGTCCCCGGCGCACCGGGATACCGACACGCTACGCCAGTCGTCGCGCGAAGGGTCGTTACCGAGTCCTGCAAAGTGTTCGCCCTTTATTGCAGGTCGGTAACATTGGCCTGGCGACGCAGGATCAGGGTCACCAACAGCCCGCCGCCGGGCGCATCGGCGAGGCCGATGTCGCCGCCGTGGGCCCGCACGATATGCCGGGCGATGCCGAGCCCCAGCCCGCTGCCGCCGGTATGCCGACTGCGCGAGGGCTCCAGGCGCACGAAGGGCGAGAAGACCCGCTCGCGCTGCCCCTCGGGAATGCCGGGGCCGTGGTCGCGGAGGGTGATGACCAGTCGGTCCGGGGCATCCTCGAGCCGCACCTCGGCGTGTCGCCCGTAGAACAGCGCGTTCTCCAGCAGGTTGGCCAGGCAGCGCCTGAGGGCCAGCGGCTTGGCGGCGATGGGCGCCGCGCGCCCCTCGATGACCACCTCGCCGCCGTGCAGCCGCAGCTCGGCCGCCAGGTCGTGCAGCAGGGTGTCGGGCTCGACCATGACGACCTGCTCCTGGAGGTCCAGCCCCTTGACCGAGGCCAGCGCCCCCCTGACCAGCGCATCCAGCTCGTCGAGGGAGGCGCAGAAGCGCTCCCGCTGGCCGGGGTCGTCGAGCATCTCGGCGCGCAGGCGCATCCGGGTGATCGGCGTCTTCAGGTCGTGGGAGATCGCCGCGAAGAGCCGCTCGCGCTCCTCCACCTGTTCGCGGATACGTCGCTGCATGCGGTTGAAGGCCACGGCCGTGGACACCACCTCGCGGGGCCCGGTCTCGCGCAGGGGCGGCGCATCGAGGTCGTCGCCGAGCTGGCGGGCGGCCCGGGAGAGCCGCGACAGCGGTCGCGTCATGCTGCGGATGCCCAGCAGCGAGAGCCCCAGCACGGTGAGCAGCACCATCAGCCCGGCCAGCAGGCGCTCCCCGGAGAGCCAGGCGCGCTCCTCGAACACCTCGGCGATCGGCAGGATGGTGGCCAGGTAGAGCCAGGTCCCGGGCTCGAGCTCGAGCTGCACGACCAGGATCGGCGGCGAGAGGGGCTCCATCAGCAGGCTGTGCTGCCCCCAGCGCGGCGGCAGGTCCTTGAGCAGCACCTCGTTGTTGAAGACGCGCAGGGTCTCGGGGCGGGAGAACTCCACCCTCACCGCGTCGATGTCGAGCTGCTCGGTGAGGATGCGGCGGAAGGTCTCCACCACCAGGGCCTTCTCGGGCCCGTCGCCGATGTCGGCCACGTCGAGGCGCTTCTCGTTGACGCTGACGAAGAAGCGGGACCCGCCCATCTCGCGCAGCTGGTCCAGGACGATGTGCCGGTATTCCCTCGGGAGCGAGCGGAAGAAGCGCATGGTGGACGCCACGCTGAAGGCGACATTGCTCGACAGCTCGTCGAGCTGGGCCAGGCGGCTATCGCGCACCTGGGAGGTCCAGATCACGTAGCTGGCGAGCTGGGCGGCCAGCACCCCGACCACCATGATCAGCACGAAGCGTCCGCGCAGGGTGCCCGGCAGGCCGCGCGCCAGCCGGCGTCGCAGCCGTCGCCACCGGCCGTCGGTGGTCACGGCAGGACCTCGACCCGGGCGGTGAGCACGTAGCCCGCCCCGCGCACCGTGCGGATCAGCTGGGAGTGCTGGGCATCCTCGCCGAGACGCTGTCGCAGGCGACACACGTGCACGTCGATGGAACGATCCAGGGGCGGCGCCGGTCGCCCGCGGGTCAGCTCGAAGAGCGCGTCCCGCGACAGCACCTGCTCGGGATGCTCGAGGAACACCTGCAGCAGCTGGAAGTCCGCGCCGGACAGCGGGATGTGCTGCCCCTCGGCGTCGACCAGCTCGCGGGTCAGGCGATCCAGTCGCCAGTCGCCGAAGGCCACCAGCCGCGCCTGGGCGGGATCCGTCGCCTCCTGCTGGCCCCGGGCGCGACGCAGCACGGCCTTGATCCTCGCCAGCAGCTCGCGGGGGTTGAAGGGCTTGCCCAGGTAGTCGTCGGCGCCCAGTTCCAGGCCCAGGATGCGGTCGGTCTCGTCGGCGCTGGCGGTCAGCATGATGATCGGCACGTCGCTGTGGCGACGCAGGTCCCGGCAGATGGTGAAGCCGTCGTCGCCGGGCATCATCAGGTCCACGATCAGCAGGTCCGGGGTCTCGACCGCCAGCAGCCGACGCAGCGCCTCGGCGTCCTCGGCCATCAGGGCTCGCATGCCGTGGCGGCCGAGGTAGTCGGCCAGCAGCTCACGGATCTCGGGGTCGTCGTCGACCACGATCAGGGTGGCAGGTATGGTGGTCATGGCAGCGGCCTCAGGTCGAAGCGCTCGCGCAGCCGCTCGGCCACGCCCTGGCGGTCGTGATGGCCGATGCCCGCGGCCTCGGGCACACGGTCGGCCAGCGCCGGGTGGGCATTGGCCATCACGTGGGCCTCCCCGGCCAGGGTCAGCATCTCGGTGTCGTTGAGGTTGTCGCCGAAGGCCAGGCAGTCCTCGCGGCCGAGCCCCAGGGTGTCGAGCAGCGTGGCGAGCGCGGTGCCCTTGTTGACCCCGCCGGCCATGATCTCCAGCGAGGTGTCCATCGAGTAGGTCAGGTGCAGGCGATCGCCGTGGCGGGCACGGATCGTCGCCTCCAGCCGCCTCACCTCGCCCGGGTCGCCGATGTAGAGCACCTTGCCGACGCCCTCCCCAAGCCGCTCGGCGGGGTCGGCGACCCGGTAGCCGAAGCCGGTGTGGGCGTGCAGCGCCAGCAGCCCGGGGGCCTCCGCATCGATCAGCCACTCGTCGTCATGGTAGAGGTTGAGGCGCACCTCGGGATGGCGCGGCAGGGCGATCAGCTCCCGGGCCAGGGAGGCGTCCAGGTGGCGGGCGGCGACCAGGCGGTCCTCGGGGTCGTGGAGGTAGGCCCCGTTGGTGCTGATCACGTGCACCGGCACCCCGAGCCGCTCCCGGAAGCGCTGCATGTCCCGGAAGTGGCGCCCCGAGGCGAAGGCCAGGTGGTGGCCCCGCCCCGCCAGGGCGCGCAGCGTCTCGACGGTGGCCGGGTGAAGGTCATGGTCGGCCCCGAGCAGGGTGCCGTCGAGGTCGGAGACGATCAGTCGAGGGGTCATGGAGCCATCCGCATGTCAGAGAGCTCAAGGCTACCGAACCCCCCTGCCCCTGTCTTCCCCCCCGGCGCCGACGCAAGCGACTGATTCCCCGTCGGGGCTTCCTTCGGCGTTTGGCGGAGGGGTCGCGAATCCGTATAGTGGCCCCCCTACTCGCCAACCGATCGAGACCATGCTGCAGAACAACTCGGCGCTTGCTCAGCTCAAGCAACAGATGCGTGACAACACCCCTCGCGTAGAGGGTGTGATCAAGGCCACCGACCGGGGCTTCGGTTTCCTCGAGACCGACGACGGAGACTCCTATTTCGTGCCGCCCCCCGCCATGAAGCAGGTCCTGCATGGTGATCGGGTCTCGGCCATCCTCCATGAGGAGGGTGACAAGAAGTCAGTCGAGCCGGACACCCTGATCGAGACCGGCATGGAGCGCTTCATCGCCCGCGTGCAGAAGCGCGACGGGCGCCTGGCGGTGGTCCCCGACCACCCCTCGATGAACAACGCGCTGAAGGCACGCATCAAGCGCAGCCTCGACGAGGCGAGCATCGCCGACGGCGACTGGGTGGTGGCCCGCCTGGTGCGCCACCCCCTCAAGCCCGACGACCGCGCCTTCTTCACCCAGATCGACGAGCTGGTGGCCAAGACCGACGACCCCGCCGTGCCGTGGCGCGTGACCCTGGCCCGCCATGCACTCGAGCAGGAGTGCCCGGATGCCGGCGACGACTGGCCGCTGCGCGACGAGGGCCTCGAGCGCGAGGACCTGACCGCCGAGCCCTTCTTCACCATCGACGGCGAGAAGACCCGCGACATGGACGATGCCCTGCGCATCCGCCCCCGCGAGGACGGCGGCTGGTCGCTGACCGTGGCCATCGCCGATCCCACCGCCTACGTGGAGGAGGGCCATGCCGCGGACCTGGAGGCACGGACCCGCGCCTTCACCGTCTACCTGCCGGGCCAGAACGTCACCATGCTGCCCGAGCAGCTGGCCGACGACCTCTGTTCGCTGTGGCAGGACCAGGACCGGCCGGTGCTGGCCTGCACCCTGGAGGTCGGCGCCGACGGCAGCCTGGGCGACTACCGATTCTTCGCCGCCACCGCGCGCTCCCATGCCAAGCTCGCCTACGACCGGGTCTCCGACTGGTGCGAGGGCCAGGGCGACTGGACGCCGGACGAGGCGATCGCCGAGCAGCTCAAGTCCCTTCAGGCCATGACCGAGGCCCGCAGCGCCTGGCGCGCCGCCCACGCCCTGGTTTTCAAGGACCGTCCCGACTTCGTCTTCGACCTGGACGACGCCGGCAACGTGCTGGACATCCGCACCGAGCATCGGCGCATCGCCAACCGCATGATCGAGGAGTCGATGATCGCGGCCAACGCCTGCTGCGCGCACCTGCTCGCCGAGCACGTCGGCCACGGCATCTTCAACGTGCATCGCGCCTTCGAGCCCGAGAAGGCCGAGGCCGCCCAGGAGTTCCTGGCCGACCAGGACATCCAGGTGGAGCGCGAGCAGCTCACCGAGCTGTCGCGCTACACGGAGCTCAAGCGCGAGCTCGAGGGCCGCGACGACGCCTGGCTGGACGCCCGCCTGCGCCGCTTCCAGGGCTTCACCAGCATGTCGGCCCAGCCCGGCCCGCACTTCGGCCTGGGCCTCGCCGCCTACGCCACCTGGACCTCGCCGATCCGCAAGTACGGCGACATGGTCAACCACCGCCTGATCAAGCGGGTGCTCAAGGGCGAGCAGGCCCCGGCCGAGGCCAGCCAGGCGCTGACCGAGCAGCTCACCGAACGCCGCCGGCTGAACCGCATGGCCGAGCGCGACGTCAAGGACTGGCTCTATGTGCGCTACCTGAGCCCGGCCGCCGAGGCCCAGGAGACCTTCGAGGCCGAGATCATCGCCGTCAACCGCGGCGGCATGCGGGTGCGCCTGACCGCCAACGGCGCCACCGCCTTCATCCCCGCCCCGATGATGCACAGCGACCGCAAGAAGGTGGCGATCGACGACAAGGACGGGCGTATCCACATCGAGGATGAGGAACGCTTCAAGCTCGGCGACGTCATCCGCGTGGTGCTGACCGAGGCCCGCGAGGAGACCCGCTCGCTGGTGGGTCGCCCCGCCGACTGAGGCCGCTGGCTCACGCCCGCCCCCTCCGCGCCCCGGCCCCGTGCCGGGGCGTTGTCATTCGGGGCCTCACTCCACCCCGAACCGCCGACGCTTCTCCGCCGCCCAGTCGATGGCGGGGCCGTGCAGCCCATGCCCGCCCCGATAGGGCGCATACCCCGGCGGCTGCCAGCCCTCGAGCCGCGACGGATCGAGGCGGTACACCTCCACGCCGATGGGGTGGCAGGTCGCCAGGGGATCCCGGGCATTCGGACCCCACAGGTCCACCGAGAGATCGCCCCCGGGACAGCAGGAGAGCGCACACAGCAGATCGATCTCGGCGAACAGCTCCAGGTGATCGCCCTCCCGGGCCGGGCAGGCCTTCATGAAATACTGGTCATCGTCGTTGAGGCCCGTGCACTGGAAGACATTGAGGACATCGTGGACATCGAACTCGGTGAGCCCGAAGGGCGCCACCGCCCGCACCAGGTTGGAATGGCAGTGGTGGTCGAAATCCTCGCCGGTGAGCAGGCGGTTGACGTAGGGGTCGCAGCGGGTGCCCAGGAGGTCATGCACACGCCCGCCCTCCTCGTCCACGCCACTGCCATCGACGCCATAGCCGGCCAGGGTATCGTCGATGATCGTCGCCATGGGCCGCAGGTAGGGTAGCGTCGACCACAGGCGATCGAAGGTCGAGACATGGGCCCGCTGCAGCTGGCGGGTACGCGAGGCCCAGAAGCGCTCACGGGGGTTGTGCAGGCTCCACAGGTTCAGGTCGCCGACCTGAGGGCCTTCCAGCGTCGACAGCCGCAGCACGTGGCCGGCCGGGACCCGCCAGGCCAGGCCCTCCCGGATCGGCACGGTGAGCGCCTCGACCCGGGTGCGGGCGGCCGGGTCGGTCAGCCGCGCGTAGAAGTCTCGATCGACGTCGAGGATCGAGCCCCGGGTGGCTTGGTAGGCGGCGGGAACCTTTGCCATTGCCCTGTCTCCTTGGTGCATCGAGCGTTAAACCATGCTAGCGGACTTTGCCAGAGGACTCTCAACGCCCACCGAGTGGCGCCTCAGCTCCCGCCACGTTCGTCCTGCCGATGGCGATAGAAGAAGCGAAGCATTTCCTTCGCGGCATCGGGGCCCTTGGGGTCGGCATAGCTTCCATGCGCACTCCCTCCCGACCAGGCGTGACCCGCGCCCTGCACTCGCCACTGCTCCAGGCGCGGCTCGCCCTTCGCATCATGATGCGTGGTACGCGTATAGGCATGGCCGTTGGCAACCTGCCCCTGCTCCACCGTTACCCTGGCGTTGCCCTTACTGTGACTTGCCGTCTCACCAGCATGACGCGACGCGGCATACTGGGCGGCAACGCGATCCGCATTGCCGGGGTGCACGGTCGTGTCACGGTCACCATGAAAGATGATAGCCGGCACCTCCGACGCCCACCCGGATTCACGCGCCACGCTGCCACCCAGGGGGCCCGTGCCTCCCTGCATCGCCCCCAGAGCATCGGGGAGACTCTGCGCCACGCCGTGGGGCAGCCCGGAATGGACGCCCACCGCCGCAAAGAGGTCCGGATAGGTCATCGCCAGTGTCGTTGCCATGGCCGCACCCGCCGAGAGTCCGGCCACATAGACTCGCCTCGCATCGAGCCCGTGCGTGTCGATTACCTGGCGGGTCATGCCGGCAATGATCGCTGGCTCACCGCCCTCGCGCTGTTGATCTTCGGCCCTGAACCAGTTCCAGCACTTCGAACTGTTGGCGGTCATCGGCTGGGCCGGATAGAGCACGCAACACAGCTGGTCTTCGGCCAGCCGGTTCATGTTGGTCCCGGCAGCAAAGTCATCGGGATCCTGCGTGCAGCCATGCAGCATGACCACCAGCGGTAGTGCCTGCCCATGATAGCCGCTGGGGAGATACAGCTTGTAATCGCGCGTGCCGACATGATTGGTAAAGCACCCGACGGTGAACATGCCAGGCCCCGCTACCTCGGTGGCTCCGCGCGCCTGCTCGGGCTGTGCCGCGCGCTCACGGAACTGACGCCACTTGTCGCGCCATGCAGCAGGCAGACCGATATCGCCGCTCGGGAATGGCCCAGTGGTCGTCTGTCGAAAGTGGCCAAACGCGGAAGATGACGCCGCTCCTGCTGACGGTTCACTGGTCCGATCAGTTGCCGGCTCAGCGGACGCTGGCCTCGACACCGTCATATCCTCGTCGATGATCTGGCAGGTCCCCTCGAAGATATTGCCCCCACGGTCCGGTTCGTCCGGCGTTTCCCCGCCCCTCGCCTCGGGCACGGCGCCCTGGATGATGGCCATGGCCTCTTTTAACTTGCCGGCGCGCGTGAGCCGCGTCGCTTCTTCCATTCGTCGCGTCATGGTGGCGTCGATCATGGTCAATGGCCCTATTCAATGATTCAGTGGATTCGATCCGCCAGGGCAGCCTTGACCGCCGCGCTGGCATGCAGGGCGCCCAACACGACCACAGACTCGATGGTGGCGCGCGCAAGCTCCGGTGATACGTCGTCGGCAATGCTGGCCAGGCCCAGGACCTGAATCTGTAACGTCTCTCCCGCCGACTTCAGGGTTTCCAGATCCGTGCGGCTGTAATGCTCGAGCCCCAACACGAAGGCCTTGCGGGTCACGGTATCCCTGACCACCTCGGCATGGGTCGCCAACTGGTTACGGATGGCCGTGCGGATCAGATCGGTGCGATTGGAATAGAACCCTTCCTGGACCAGCAGATCGATCTGCCCCAGGTCGACGACGCCCAGATTGATGGTGACCTTCTCGCTGGACTCGCCGGTCTTGCGGCGCAGTTCATGTAAGCTCATGCGTTATGCCTCGTTGTCCCAAGAGCGGAACACTCCTGACGTTATTCACCATCCCCATGACATCCATATGCCATCCACATGGATGGCATATGGATGTCATGATGGGCCAACCGGGACAATAGTCAAGACTCGGACAATCAAAAACGACCCACCGACAGGCGGGTCGCCACACGAAAGTTGAGAGCGGGATAGCAGGAAATCGAACGCCACAAACAACAAGGGCACCCGAAGGTGCCCTTGAAGAAGGTCATGCCTGAGACAGCGCAGCTTTCTTACCAGCCGGTCGCGGCCTTCAGGGCATCGCCGATCTCGGCCAGGGAGCGCACGGTCTTGACGCCCGCGGCCTCCAGGGCGGCGAACTTCTCGTCTGCGGTGCCCTTGCCGCCGGCGATGATCGCACCGGCGTGGCCCATGCGCTTGCCCGGAGGGGCGGTCACGCCGGCGATGTAGGAGACCACCGGCTTGGAGACGTTGGCCTTGATGTAGGCGGCGGCCTCTTCCTCGGCGGTACCGCCGATCTCGCCGATCATCACGATCGCCTCGGTCACCGGATCCTTCTCGAACTGCTCGAGGATGTCGATGAAGTTGGAGCCCGGGATCGGGTCACCGCCGATGCCCACGCAGGTGGACTGGCCGAAGCCGTGATCGGTGGTCTGCTTGACGGCTTCGTAGGTCAGGGTGCCGGAGCGCGACACGATGCCGACCTTGCCGGGCTTGTGGATGTGGCCCGGCATGATGCCGATCTTGCACTCGCCCGGGGTGATCACGCCGGGGCAGTTCGGGCCGATCAGGCGCACGCCCAGCTCGTCGCACTTCACCTTGACGTCGAGCATGTCCAGCGTCGGGATGCCCTCGGTGATGCAGACGATCAGCTTGATGCCGGCATTGGCGGCTTCCAGGATGGAATCCTTGCAGAACGGGGCCGGCACGTAGATCACGCTGGCCTCGGCGCCGGTGGCAGCCACGGCTTCCTTGACGGTGTTGAACACCGGCAGGCCCAGGTGCTCCTGGCCGCCCTTGCCCGGGGTCACGCCGCCGACCATCTTGGTGCCGTAGGCGATCGCCTGCTCGGAATGGAAGGTCCCCTGTCCGCCGGTGAAGCCCTGGCAGATGACCTTGGTGTTCTTGTCGATCAGGATGCTCATTACTTGCCCTCCGCTGCCTTGACGACCTGCTGAGCCGCATCGGTCAGGCTGGTAGCAGCGATGATGTTCAGACCACTGGACGCCAGCTTCTCGGCCCCCAGCTCGGCGTTGTTACCTTCCAGGCGCACCACCACCGGCACGTTGACGCCGACCTGCTCGACGGCACCGATGATGCCCTCGGCGATCATGTCGCAACGCACGATGCCGCCGAAGATGTTGACCAGCACGGCCTTCACGGAATCGTCGGAGAGGATGAGCTTGAAGGCCTCGGCCACGCGTTCCTTGGTGGCACCGCCGCCCACGTCCAGGAAGTTGGCCGGCTGGCCGCCGTTAAGCTTGATGATGTCCATGGTGCCCATGGCCAGGCCCGCTCCGTTGACCATGCAGCCGATGTTGCCTTCCAGGGCCACGTAGTTCAGTTCCCAGGCGGCCGCCTCGGCCTCGCGCTCGTCCTCCTGGGACGGGTCGCGCATCGCCTGCAGGTCCGGGTGGCGATAGAGGGCGTTGCCGTCCAGGCCGATCTTGGCGTCGAGGCAGTGGAGGTTGCCCTCGTCGGTCACCACCAGCGGGTTGATCTCGAGCAGCGCCAGGTCCTTGTCGTGGAACAGCTTGGACAGGCCCAGGAAGATCTTGGTGAACTGCTTCACCTGGTTGCCGGTGAGGCCCAGGGCGAAGGCCAGCTCACGCGCCTGGTACGGCTGGGCGCCGACCAGCGGGTCGATCTCGGCCTTGAGGATCTTCTCGGGGGTCTCTTCCGCGACCTTCTCGATCTCCACGCCGCCCTCGGTGGAGGCCATGAAGACCACGCGGCGGGTGCCACGGTCGACCACGGCGCCCAGGTAGAGCTCGTTGGCGATGTCGGTGCAGGTCTCGACCAGGATCTTGGTGACCGGCTGACCCTTCTCGTCGGTCTGGAAGGTCACCAGGTTCTTGCCCAGCCAGGACTCGGCGAAGGTCTTGGCCTCCTCCGGGTCCTTGATCAGCTTGACGCCACCGGCCTTGCCGCGGCCGCCCGCGTGGACCTGGGCCTTGACGACCCACATGTCGCCACCGATCTTCTTGCAGGCCTCGGCGGCCTCCTCGGGGGTGTCGACGGCGAAGCCCTTGGATACCGGCAGCCCGTAATCGGCAAACAGCTGCTTGCTCTGATACTCGTGAAGGTTCATCGATTCATGCCATTGGTTGCATGTGACTCGAACGATGACACGGCCCGCCGCCCTCGGGAGGCGTGGTTCGCGTCACCACCGTTCGCTTCCGATACTTGGCCGGAAGCGATGCGCCACCTGCCGGTGGCGCTTGTTGTCCTTACTTCTTCTTCTTGCGATTGGCCATGTGGATGGCATGGCCCTCGACGGCGAGTGCCGCCTCGTGCACCGCTTCCGACATGGTCGGGTGCGCGTAGCAGGTCAGGGCCAGGTCCTCCGCGCTGGAGCCGAACTCCAGCGCGATCACGCCCTGGGCGATCATCTCGCCGGCATGCTGGCCAACGATGTGCATGCCCAGCACCCGGTCGGTCTCGGCGTCGGCGATGATGCGCGCCATGCCTTCGGTCGCGTTGTTGGCCATGGCCCGGCCGCTGGCGGCGAACGGGAAGGCGCCGACCTTGACCTCGATGCCGGCCGCCTTGGCGTCCTGCTCGGTCATGCCCACCCAGGCCACTTCCGGGAAGGTGTAAATGACGTTGGGGATGGCGTCGTAGTTCATCTCGGCCTTATGGCCGGCGATGATGTCCGCGACCATGATGCCTTCCTCGGAGGCCTTGTGCGCCAGCATCGGCCCGCGCACGCAGTCGCCGATGGCATAGACGCCCGGCACGCTGGTGCGGCACTGGTCGTCGACATGGATGAAGCCACGCTCGTCGGTGTCGATGCCCACACCATCGGCGATCACGCCCTTGGTGTAGGGCTTGCGACCGACGCAGACGATCAGCTTGTCGAAGGTGATCTCCTGCTCGCCGTCGGCATCGGTGTACTTGACGACGACTTCCTTGCCCTTGACCTCGGAGCCGGTGACCCGCGCATTGAGCTTGATGTCCAGGCCCTGCTTCTTGAGCAGCTTCTGGGTCTCCTTGGCGACGGCCCCGTCGACCATCGGCAGGAAGCCCTCCATGGCCTCGAGCACGGTCACCTCGGAGCCCAGGCGGTTCCACACGCTGCCGAGCTCCAGGCCGATGACGCCGGCCCCGATCACGCCCAGGCGCTTCGGCGTCTCCTGGAATTCCAGGGCGCCGGTGGAATCGACCACCAGGTCGTCCTTCAGCGGGGTCGGCGGGATCTCCACCGGCACGGAACCGGCGGCGACGACGATGCTGTCGGCGTCGTAGGTGGTTGCCTTGCCGTCGTGGTCGGTGACCTCGACCTGCTTGGCGGAGGTCACCTTGCCAGTGCCCTCGATGGCGGTGACGCCGTTGGCCTTGAACAGACCGGAGATGCCGCCGGTCAGGTTCTTCACGATCTTGTCCTTGCGGGCCATCATCTTCTTGACGTCCATGGTGACGTCGCCGGCCTGGATACCCATGTCATCGAAGTCGTGCTTGGCCTCGACGAACTTGTGCGAGGCCTCGAGCAGTGCCTTGGACGGGATGCAGCCCACGTTGAGGCAGGTGCCGCCGTGCACGACCTTGCCTTCCTTGCCGATCCACTTCTCGACACAGGCGGTCTTCAGGCCCATCTGGGCAGCACGAATGGCGGCGACGTAGCCGCCGGGGCCCGCACCGATCACGATCACATCAAACTTGTCAGCCATGTTGGCTCCTTTTTGGATTGTCGCTGGCGTACGTTGTGGGTCCCGCGGATCAGATGTCCAGCAGCAGACGCGACGGATCCTCGAGCAGCTCCTTGATGGTCACCAGGAACTGCACCGCATCCTTGCCGTCGATCATGCGGTGGTCGTAGGAGACCGCCAGGTACATCATCGGACGGATCTC
Source organism: Halomonas aestuarii (assembly GCF_001886615.1). NCBI lineage: Bacteria > Pseudomonadati > Pseudomonadota > Gammaproteobacteria > Oceanospirillales > Halomonadaceae > Halomonas > Halomonas aestuarii. Next base: position 2,730,836 of record NZ_CP018139.1, on the reverse strand, counting down.
GACCTTGCCGTTCACCGCCATGGGACGCTCCTGGATCTTGTGCATGCCCAGGATCGCGGTCTGCGGCGGGTTGAGGATCGGCGTGGACATCAGCGAACCGAAGATGCCGCCGTTGGTGATGGTGAAGGTGCCGCCCTGCATCTCGTCGATGCCGAGCTTGCCGTCACGGGCCCGCTTGCCGAAGTCGACGATGCCCTTCTCGACGTCGGCGATCTTCATGCTGTCGGTGTCACGCAGCACCGGAACCACCAGGCCACGGTCGGTGGAGACCGCCACGCCGATGTCCTGGTAGCCGTGGTAGACGATGTCGGTGCCGTCGATGGAGGCGTTGACGTCCGGGAAGCGCTTGAGCGCCTCGGAGGCGGCCTTGACGAAGAAGCCCATGAAGCCGAGCTTGACGTCGTGCGCCTTGAGGAAGGAGTCCTTGTACTGGGAGCGCAGGTCCATCACCGCGCCCATGTCCACCTCGTTGTAGGTGGTCAGCATGGCGGCGGTCTGCTGGGCCTGGACCAGGCGCTTGGCGATGGTCTGGCGCAGGCGGCTCATCGGCACGCGCTTCTCGGGACGCTCGCCTTCCACGGCCGGAGCCGCCGCGGCGGCCTGGGCGCCACCGGCGGGCTTGGCCCCCTTCTTGGCGCTGCCCTCCTTCACGGCCCGCTGCACGTCCTCCTTGAGGACCCGGCCACCCTTGCCGGTGCCCTCGATCTTGCTGACGTCGAGGTCATGCTCGGCGACCAGCTTGCGGGCGGCCGGCGCGAGGATCTTGTCGCCGACCTTCTCGTCGCTCGCGCCGTCGTCGGCGGAGGCCGCCGGCTTCTCGTCGGCGCCGGTCGCCGGGGCGGACTCGCCGCCGGCGCCCTCGGTGAAGGTCGCCAGCACCTGCTCGGAGGTCACCTGGCTGCCCTCCTCGGCCTTGATCTCGGTGAGCGCACCGTCGGCCGGGGCGACGACCTCGAGGACCACCTTGTCGGTCTCGATCTCGGCCAGCACCTCGTCGCGCTTGACGGCCTCGCCGACCTGCTTGTTCCAGCTGGCCACGGTGCCTTCCTGGATGGACTCGGGGAAGGTCGGGGCCTTGACCTCATGGGTCTTGCCGCCGGCGGCCGGCTTGGCCTCGGCCTGCTTCTTGGCCGGCTCCTCCGCCTTGGCCTCCGCCTTCTGGCCGCCGCCCTTGGCCTCGCCTGCGCCGATGCGGCCCAGGAGCTGCTCGGACTCCACGGTGTCGCCCTCTTCCGCCAGCACCTCGCTGAGGGTGCCCGCCTCGGGGGCCACGACCTCGAGCACCACCTTGTCGGTCTCGATCTCGACGATCAGCTCGTCACGCTCGACGCTGTCACCCGGCTTCTTGTGCCAGGCCGCCACGCTGCCCTCGGCAACGGATTCCGGAAAGGTGGGTGCCTTGATATCGGTAGCCATGTCGTATCCCTTGTATGTTCTCTCTCGTCCCGGTGGGACGCCTCACAGGTTGAAGGCGTCTTCCACCAGCTGGCGCTGCTGTTCGGTGTGCACGGACATGTAGCCCGCCGCGGGGGCGGCCGATGCCGGGCGTCCGGCGAACTTGAGCTTGCCGCCCAGGCCATCGCGCAGCATGTCGGCCACGGCCCGCATGTGGTGCTGGCTCGAGTACCAGGCGCCCTGGTTGAGCGGCTCCTCCTGGCACCACACCACGTCCTCGACGTTGGTGTAGTCCTTGATGGCCTCGAAGAGCTCCTCCTTGGGGAAGGGATAGAGCTGCTCGATGCGCAGGATGGCCACATCGTCGCGGGCGTTCTCCTCGCGCCAGTTCTCCAGGTCGTAGTAGACCTTGCCGGCACACAGCACGATGCGCTCGACCTTCTTCGCCTCGAGCTTGCCCTGGTCGGGGAGGACCATCTGGAAGTTGCCTTCGGCCAGCTCCTCGAGCCTCGAGGTCGCCGACTTGTGACGCAGCAGGCTCTTGGGCGACATGACCACCAGCGGCTTGCGCAGCGGGCGGATCACCTGGCGCCGCAGCAGATGGAAGATCTGCGCCGGCGTGGTCGGCACGCAGACCTGCATGTTGTGCTCGGCACACATCTGCAGGAAGCGCTCCAGACGCGCCGAGGAGTGCTCGGGCCCCTGCCCCTCGTAGCCGTGGGGCAGCAGCATGGTCAGGCCACAGAGGCGCTCCCACTTGGTCTCGCCGGAGGAGATGAACTGGTCCACCACCACCTGGGCGCCGTTGAAGAAGTCGCCGAACTGGGCTTCCCAGATCACCAGGTCGTTGGGCGCCGTGGTGGAATAGCCGTACTCGAACGCCAGCACCGCCTCCTCGGAGAGGAAGGAGTCGTGGATGGTGAAGCGCGGCTGGCCGTCGGCCATGTGCTGCAGCGGCACATAGGCGTTGCCGTCCTTCTGGTTGTGCACCACCGCGTGGCGGTGGGAGAAGGTGCCGCGGCCCACGTCCTGGCCGGTGAGGCGCACCGGATGGCCCTGGTCGAGCAGCGTGGCGTAGGCCAGGGTCTCGGCGAAGCCCCAGTTGATGGCCATGCCGCCGGCCTGCATCTTGCGGCGGTCCTCGTAGATCTTGGCCACCTGGCGCTGCACGGTGATGCCGTCGGGAATCTCGCACATCTTGCCGGCGAGGCGCTGCAGGCGCTTCATCTCGACCCGGGTGTCGGCATGGCCGGTCCACTCGTGGCCCAGGTAGGGGGTCCAGTCAACGAACAGCGACTTGTTGGGCTTCTGCACCAGGGCGTTGGCCACGTGGTTGCCGGCCTGCAGGTCGTCCCGGTACTTCTCCATCATCGCCTTGGCGTCGTCGTCGGAGAGCAGGCCCTCCTTGACCAGGCGCTCGACGTAGCGGGTCCGCGAGGACGGATGGTCCTTGATCTTGTTGTACATCATCGGCTGGGTGCCGGAAGGCTCGTCCGCCTCGTTGTGGCCGCGGCGGCGGTAGCACACCAGGTCGATGACCACGTCGCGCTTGAACTGCTGGCGGTAGTCCAGCGCCACCTGGGTGGCATGCAGCACGGCATCGGGGTCATCGCCGTTGACGTGGAAGATCGGCGCCTGGACCATCTTGGCGATGTCGGTGCAGTACTCGGTGGAGCGCGAGTCTTCCGGGTGCGAGGTGGTGAAGCCCACCTGGTTGTTGATGACGATGTGCAGGGTGCCGCCGGTGCGATAGGCGCGGGTCTGGGACATCTGGAAGGTCTCCATGACCACGCCCTGGCCGGCGAAGGCCGCGTCGCCATGGACGTTGATCGGCAGCACCTTGTCACCAACCGGGTCGTTGCGGCGATCCTGACGGGCGCGCACCGAGCCCTCGACCACCGGGGCCACGATCTCCAGGTGGGAGGGGTTGAACGACAGCGCCAGGTGGACCTCGCCGCCCGGCGACATGACGTTGGAGCTGAAGCCCTGGTGGTACTTCACGTCACCGGAGCCCCGCTCGATGACCTTCTTGCCGTCGAACTCGTCGATCAGCTCGGAGGGGTTCTTGCCGAGGATGTTGACCAGCATGTTGAGGCGCCCGCGGTGGGCCATGCCGATCACCACTTCCTTGGTGCCATAGCTGCCGGCGCGCTGGATCAGCTCATCCATCATCGGGATGAAGCACTCGCCACCCTCGAGGCCGAAGCGCTTGGTGCCCGGGTACTTGGAGGCCAGGTAGCTCTCCAGGCCCTCGGCGGCCGTGAGGCGCTCGAGCACGTGCTTGCGCACGGCGGGGCTGAACTTCGGCGCACTGCGCACCGACTCGAAGCGCTGCTGCAGCCAGCGTTTCTCCTCGGTGTCGACGATATGCATGACCTCGCAGCCGATGGAGCGACAGTAGGTCTGCTCCAGCGCACTGACGATCTCCTTCAGGCTCGCCTTGTCCTGGCCCATGAAGAAGGAGCCGGTCTGGAACTCGGTGTCCAGGTCGGCCTTCGAGAGCTGGTGGAAGGAGAGGTCGAGGTCGGGAACCGGGGTGGGACTGCGCAGGCCGAGGGGATCGATGTCGGCCTTCTGGTGCCCGCGGAAGCGGTAGGCGTTGATCAGCTGGAGTACCTTGACCTGCTTCTTGCCCTCTCCGCTGTCGGCGGCGGCATGCGCGGTACGACGCTGCTGTCCCAGCTGGTAGAACTGGTCGCGGACCGGTGAGAGGGGAACATCGTGGGAGGCACCGCCCTCGGGTCGCGGTAGCTGGTCGAAGTACTGGCGCCATTCGTCGGGAACGGCGGAGGGATCATCGAGGTACTGTTCGTAGAGCGCTTCCACATAGTGGGCATTGCCACCACTGACGTGGGAGGAGCGCCACATCAACTCCATTATGCCTTCTTGCATCTCTTGGTCACCCTGCACTGATGGGGTGGTATCGGCGCCGACACGACTCGACCGTATCGACATCGCTGATGCCCTGCCGGAGGGAGAGCATCAAGAATTCCATGGTCAAGAGCCGGTGCACAGGGCACCGGCTCTTCACATCACGCTCCGCACCGGACTCGGCTGCGGCAGCTCGCCGCAGCCCGAGAGCGAAGCACATGATAACAAGCTGGCCGCCACGATTTAAGTGGCATCGGCCAGCAGCATCTCGCGGATCTTGCCGATCGCCCGCGTCGGGTTCAGCCCCTTGGGGCAGACCGCGACGCAGTTCATGATGCCGCGGCAGCGGAACACGGAGAACGGATCCTCCAGTTCGGACAGGCGATCACGGGTGGCGGTGTCGCGGGAGTCCGCGAGGAACCGGTAGGCCTGCAGCAGGCCGGCCGGGCCGACGAACTTGTCCGGGTTCCACCAGAACGACGGGCAGGAGGTCGAGCAGCAGGCGCACAGGATGCACTCGTAGAGGCCGTCGAGCTTGTCGCGCTCCTCCGGCGACTGGAGGCGCTCGATGGCCGGGGCCGGCTCGTCGTTCTGCAGGTACGGCTGGATGCGCTCGTACTGCTTGTAGAACAGCCCCATGTCGACCACCAGGTCACGGATGACCGGCAGGCCGGGCAGCGGGCGCAGCACCAGCTTGTTGCCCTTGACCACCTCGGAGAGCGGGGTGATGCAGGCCAGGCCGTTCTTGCCGTTCATGTTCATGCCGTCGGAACCGCACACGCCCTCGCGGCAGCTGCGGCGATAGGCCAGGCCGTTGTCCTGCTCCTTGGCCAGGTGCAGCACGTCGAGCACCATCAGGTCGCGACCCTGGGTGTCGACCTGGAACTCCTGCATGAAGGGCGCGGAGTCGGTTTCCGGATTGTAGCGGTACAGGGATACCTGAAGCTTGGACATCGTGACTCCCCCTTAGTAGGTGCGGACTTTCGGCTCGAACATGTCGACGGTCTTGGGTGCGAAGTTCACATCGCGCTGGCCCAGGCGCTTCTCGGTCGGGAAGTAGAGCGAGTGCTTCAGCCAGTTGACGTCGTCGCGATCGGGGTAGTCGTAGCGGGAATGCGCGCCACGGCTCTCCTTGCGCTCGAGGGCCGCGATGGCGGTGGCCTCGGCCACTTCCATCAGGTTGTCCAGCTCCAGCGCCTCGACACGCGCGGTGTTGAAGGTGTTGGACTTGTCCGGCAGGTAGGCATTGTCGATACGGCCGCGCAGCTCTTCCAGACGCTTGACGCCCTCGACCATGTTCTTCTCCTCGCGGAACACGCCGAAGGAGGTCTGCATGATGTCCTGGAGCTCGCGCTTGAGTTCGGGCACGGTCTCGCCGCCCTCGGACTCGTTCCAGCGGTTGATGCGCTTCATGGCCGACTCGACGTCGGACTCCGAGGCGTCGAGGTACTCGATGCCCTCGTTGAGCGCGCCCTCGATGAACATGCCCGCCGCACGGCCGAAGACCACCAGGTCGAGCAGCGAGTTGCCGCCCAGGCGGTTGGCGCCGTGGACCGACACGCAGGCCGCCTCGCCGCAGGCGAACAGGCCGTTGACGATCTGATCGTTGCCCTCGGCGTCCTGCATGATCGCCTGGCCGTGCACGTTGGTCGGGATCCCGCCCATCATGTAGTGGCAGGTCGGCACCACCGGGATCGGCTCCTTGGCCGGATCGACGTGGGCGAAGGTCTTGGACAGCTCGACGATGCCCGGCAGGCGCTTGCCGAGGACGTCCTCGCCCAGGTGATCCAGCTTGAGGAAGACGTGGTCGCCCTTCTCGCCGCAGCCGCGGCCCTCGAGGATCTCCATGACCATGGAGCGCGCGACCACGTCGCGGCCGGCCAGGTCCTTGGCGTTGGGTGCGTAACGCTCCATGAAGCGCTCGCCGTCCTTGTTGATCAGGTAGCCACCCTCGCCGCGGCAGCCCTCGGTCACCAGGGTACCCGCGCCGTAGATGCCGGTGGGGTGGAACTGCCACATCTCCATGTCCTGCATCGGGAAGCCGGCGCGCAGCGCCATGCCGATGCCGTCACCGGTGTTGATCAGGGCATTGGTGGTGGAGGCGAAGATGCGCCCCGCCCCGCCGGTGGCCATGACGGTGGCCTTGGACTTCACGTGTACCACTTCGCCGGTCTCGATATCCATGGCGATGCAGCCCACCACGTCGCCGTTGGCGTTCTTGACCAGGTCGACGGCGTACCACTCATTGAGGAAGGTGGTGTTGTTCTTCAGGTTGTTCTGATAGAGCGTGTGCAGCAGGGCGTGGCCGGTACGATCTGCGGCGGCGCAGGTACGGGCCGCCTGGCCGCCCTTGCCGAAGTCCTTGGACTGGCCGCCGAACGGGCGCTGGTAGATGCGGCCGTTGTCGAAGCGGGAGAACGGCAGGCCCATGTGCTCGAGCTCGAACACCGCCTTGGGGCCCTCGGAGCACATGTACTCGGAGGCGTCCTGGTCGGCGATGTAGTCGCCGCCCTTGACGGTGTCGTACATGTGCCAGCGCCAGTCGTCGTTGGGGTCGGCGGAGGCGATGGCACAGGTGATGCCGCCCTGGGCGGACACGGTGTGAGAACGGGTCGGGAAGACCTTGGACAGCACGGCGGTCTTCTTGCCGGACTTGGCCAGTTCCAGGGCGGCCCTCAGGCCGGCACCGCCCCCACCGATGATGATGGCGTCGAAAGACAGGCTACGCATGTTGGACATGAATCAGGCTCCCCAAAGAACGGTGATGCCCCAGACCAGGAACACGAAGATGGCCAGGATGATGATGAGCTGCACACCGATGCGAATACCGGTCGGCTTGAGATAGTCGGTGGTCACGGTCCACAGCCCGACCCAGGCGTGGGCGGCCAGCGAGATGAAGGCCAGCAGCGAGAAGATGCGCATCCAGGTCTGGGCGAACAGCCCGCTCCATGCCGCATAGTCGAGGCCGGAGTTGAACAGCAGGAAACCGACGATGAAGAGAGTGTAGAGCGCCAGGATGACGGCGGAGACGCGCTGCAGCAGCCAGTCGGAGAGGCCGCTGCGCCCGAAGTTCGTGATGTTGGTTACCATACCCAGACTCCAGCCAGAATGATCAGGACCGCGCTCACCACCACGGTGATCTGCGCCTTCTTGACGCCACCCTCGAGGGTCACGCCGATATCCATGTCCATCAGCAGGTGCTTGATGCCGGCCACGAAGTGGAACGCCAGGGCGGACAGCAGTCCCCAGGCGATCAGCTTGGCCAGGAAGTTGTGGGCCAGGGCGTCACTCACGGCGGCGAAGCCGACCGGCGAGGACAGCGACGTGTCCAGCGCCCAGAAGGCGAAGATCAGGCCGATGAAGAGGATGACGCCAGTGATGCGGTGAGCGATCGACGTCAGGGCGGGAAGGGGAAACTGTATCGTGGACAGATCCAGATTTACGGGTCGTTTGCTATTCACGGCTCTACACACTCTCTTGGCCCGCTCTACATCGTCCGACAAGGCCCGAGCGGGCGGTGGTTTCGGGAAGGGACACGATCGTGGCCGAGTTGGACACGACCACCGGTTCCTGCCAGTCGCGCGCTGAGATTATAGGGTCATCACCCTGTCATGACAAATGGACACCCGACCTACTCGACCATGGTGGAAGGCCGATTTCTCGGCGCTGGCGCCAACTGGTCCGCCATCCGAAAGCGTGACCCGAGCGAGCGTGCACGGCAATGGTGCGAAGCACCATTTTTTATACAATACCTTTCTACTTAGCTTGTTAATGTACAGACGATAGGACACATTGGTGGAATTGACAATCTCGGGGACGCTTCTATAGTGGGCGGACCTTTTTCGCCGGCACCTGCAGCGAAAACCCCCATTATCGTCCCCCCCATGAACCCGAGAGGAGGCCAGTTATGGCTGACAGGAAAGCGACATTGACGGTAGACGGCCTGGACAACCCGATTGACCTGCCGGTCTACTCAGGCTCCCTGGGCCCGGACGTCATCGACGTTCGCGGTCTCGGTGCCCAAGGCCTCTTCACCTACGACCCCGGCTTCATGGCCACCTCCTCCTGCAAGTCGGCGATCACCTACATCGACGGCGGCAAGGGCGTGCTGCTGCACCGGGGCTATCCGATCGACCAGCTGGCCAAGCACTCCGACTTCGTCGAGACCTGCTACCTGCTGCTGTTCGGCGAGCTGCCCGACGATGCCCAGTACCAGGATTTCAAGTGGCGCGTGACCAACCACACCATGGTCCACGACCAGATCATCAACTTCTTCAAGGGCTTCCGCCGCGACGCCCACCCGATGTCGATCCTGTGCGGCGTGGTCGGCGGCCTGGCCGCCTTCTATCACGACCACATGGACACCTCCAAGCAGGAAGACCGCGAGATCAGCGCCATTCGCCTGATCGCCAAGATGCCGACCCTCGCGGCGATGTCCTACAAGTACAACATCGGCCAGCCCTTCAACTACCCGCGCAATGACCTGAACTATGCAGAGAACTTCCTCTACATGATGTTCAGCAACCCGTGCGAGGAGTACCGGATCAATCCGGTCTACGCCAAGGCCATGGACCGCATCTTCATGCTCCATGCCGACCACGAGCAGAACGCCTCCACCTCCACCGTGCGCCTGGCCGGCTCCACCGGGGCAAACCCCTTCGCCTGCATCAGCGCCGGCATCGCGGCCCTCTGGGGCCCGGCCCACGGCGGCGCCAACGAGGCCGTGCTGAACATGCTCGACGAGATCGGCGATGACTCCGAGGAGAACATCCAGCGCTTCGTCGACAAGGCCAAGGACAAGAAGGACCCCTTCAAGCTGATGGGCTTCGGCCACCGGGTCTATCGCAACTTCGACCCGCGCGCCAAGGTCATGAAGGAGACCTGCGACGAGGTGCTGGCCGAGCTGGGCCTCGCCGACGACCCGCAGCTCAAGATCGCCAAGCGCCTGGAGCAGATCGCCCTGGAGGACGAGTACTTCATCGAGCGCAAGCTCTACCCGAACGTCGACTTCTACTCGGGCATCATCCTCAAGGCCATGGGCATCCCGAAGAACATGTTCACCGTGATCTTCGCTGTGTCCCGCACCATCGGCTGGATCTCCCACTGGAACGAGATGCTCAGCGACAGCTACAAGATCGGTCGCCCACGCCAGCTCTACACCGGCCACCCGCAGCGCGACTACCCCACCAGCTGAGTCGACCCGCCGCGGCACCACCGCAGCGACAGAAAGGCCGCCCCGAGGGGCGGCCTTTCGCGTTGGGCACAGGGTGACGTTGCCTCGCCGGCCCACACGGCGCTTCCGACCCCCTCTTCGCCCCTTCTCTATCCCCTCTCTGCCCTCTCTATGTCTATACCCCCTCTACTGTCCTCTCTCTTCGCCCCGCTCTCTTGGCCCCTCTCACCGACTCGCTCCGACCGGGTCGCTCTCCCCGCCATCGCCTTCCATCCCTCTCCTCTACCTCCCTCGCCTCTACATCCTTCTCCTTGCCATCTCACCCTTTCTCTCTGCCCTCATCTCCCCTGCCCGCTGGCTCCCCCTATCGCGGCGACTGAGCGCCCTGCCAGGCCATGACGCCCTACTTTCTGGGAAGCCTACCGACGCAGGCAACAGGGTGGCCTCAGGGGCCGCTCGTCGCGTTCACCGGGCCTGATACCAGAACACTAGAAATCTCATCTAATCAGGTTGACTTAATCACCTACATGAGCTTCTGGAAAGGTGTCGCCCGTTTTCCACACATTCTGTGGATAACCCTGTTCAAAACCTCTCGAAAAGGTCGCCGAATCGCCATGAACAGGGGGACGCTCTTAGATTGGTCATTTTTTGACCTATCGTAAGTCTTTGAAATGGAAGATATATATAAGAAACCCAGCAACCACGGGGGTTTGTGCCGATACTATGCACAGGCCGCCAGCCCTAGGCAGGGAACGTGGACAAGTCAAGGGGATTTCAGGCCGATATGGCAAGAAAATGTCGCCCTCGGGGAACGGGAGGGGGAAGACGCGAAAACGGGCCAGGCAAGCGGATAAACCGGCTGGTCAGGAAAAAGCATTAGGATATGAAGAATAGGAGGTGGCGTCCCATAGGGGGTTCGAACCCCTGTTACCGCCGTGAAAGGGCGGTGTCCTGGACCACTAGACGAATGGGACGCAGCATCTTCGATCGAGACGATTTGGTGGAGCCTAGCGGGATCGAACCGCTGACCTCAACACTGCCAGTGTTGCGCTCTCCCAGCTGAGCTAAGGCCCCAATCTCTTGAAGACGGGGCGTATGTTACTGATAAGCCCCATCTTCGTCAACAGGCAATCACGCGAGTTCGCGAAATTCCTTCTCGAAGCGCTTGGCCTGTTTCTTGGAGACCCCGCCCAGCACCTCGATGGCGTGGCGCAGGCGCGCCCGGGTCATGTCGGAGCCGAGGATCGCCATGGCGTCCATCACCGAGGTGCTCGACGAGGAGCCGGTGATGGCGATGAAAACGGGAGCCAGGAAGGCCTTCATCTTCAGTTCGAAGTGCCCCGCCAGCGCCTTGACCTCGCCGAGCAGCGCATCCTTGTGCCAGGCGGGCACGACCTCGAAGCGCCATACCAGGAACTGCAGCAGCTTCAGCAGATCCTCGCGGGAGAGCTTCACCTCGTCGAAGCTGGCTTCCTCGATGGCCGGCAGGCCCGAGAAGAAGTGCCCGGCCAGGGGCGCCACCTGGGAGAGCGTCTCGACCCGGGGGCGCACCTGGGGGAGGATCTGGCCAACGTATTCCTCGTTGAAGGCCCACTCCATGAGCGCCTTGAGGAAGGCCGCGTCGTCGAGGTCCTCGCGGATATAGACGCCGTTGAGCCAGGTCAGCTTGTCGAGGTCGAAGACCGGCCCGCCCAGCGAGACTCGCTGGACGTCGAAGTGCGCCATCATCTCGTCGAGGCTGAACTTCTCCCGCTCGTCGGGCATCGACCAGCCCATGCGACCCAGGTAGTTGGTCACCGCCTGGGGCAGGAAGCCCATGCGCCGATAGTAGTTGATGGAGGTCGGGTTCTTGCGCTTGGACAGCTTCGACTTGTCGGGATTGCGAAGCAGCGGCATGTGGCAGAGCACCGGCATCTCCCACCCGAAGTAGTCGTAGAGCAGCTGGTGCTTGGGCGCCGAGTTGATCCACTCCTCGCCCCGCAGCACGTGGGTGATGCCCATCAGGTGGTCATCGACCACGTTGGCCAGGTGATAGGTGGGCATGCCGTCCGACTTGAGCAGCACCTGGGCATCCACCTGGGCCCAGTCCACCTCGATGACGCCGCGCAGCATGTCGTCGACCACGCAGGTCCCGGTGGCGGGCACCTTCATGCGCACCACATGGGGCCAGCCCTCCCTTTCGCGGCGGGCGACCTCCTCGTCGGGCAGGGCCAGGTCGGTGGGCTTCAGGGCCAGGTGCATGCCGGCCGCCTTGCGCGCCTCGCGCAGCTCGTCGAGCTCCTCGCTGGTGCGGTAGCACCTGAAGGCATGGCCGGCCTCGACCAGCTGCCGGGCATACTCGCCGTAGATGTCGCCGCGCTCGCTCTGGCGGTAGGGGCCATGGGGACCGCCCACGTCGGGGCCCTCGTCCCACTCCAGCCCCAGCCAGCGCAGCGAGTCGAGGATCATCTGCTCGGACTCGGCCGTCGAGCGCACCCGGTCGGTGTCCTCGATCCGCAGGATGAACTGGCCGCCGTGCTGGCGCGCGAAGCAGAGGTTGAACAGGGCGATATAGGCGGTGCCCACATGGGGGTCGCCGGTGGGTGACGGCGCGATACGAGTGCGTACGGTCATGTCGTCCTTGGGTCCTGTCGATGGAATGGGGCCGCCCCGAGGTGGCGGGCGAATGCCGGCATTATACGCACCTGGCCAGCGCCGGGCAGCCGTGACCGGGAATCATTCCCCTGTCCCGCGGTCCATGCTGCACCTTAATTCCCGAGAAGAAGGACCGTCATGCTCCCGAGACTCCCCGACGACTTCACCGCCGTGGTCACCGGCGCCTCCGGCGGCATCGGAACCGCGGTGGTGGAGGCCCTGCTCGCAAGCGACCGCCCCGGCCGGGTGATCGCCGTGAGCCGCTCCGCGCCCCCGCACCCGGATCCCCGCATCGAGTCCCTCGCCCTGGACCTGGGTACGCCGGACGGCGCCGAGGCGCTCGCCAGGGCCCTGGACGGCACGCCCGTGCACCTGGTCTTCAACGCCATCGGCATGCTCCACGACGAGGCCCTGGGCATCGAACCGGAGAAGAAGCTCGACGACCTGGACGCCGAGGCCATGGCCCGGCTCTACCACGTCAACGCCATCACCCCGGCCCTGCTGCTCAAGGCGCTGCAGCCGAGCCTCAAGGGACACCACCCGGCCCTCTTCGCCAGCCTCTCGGCCCGGGTCGGCTCGATCGGCGACAACCGGCTGGGCGGCTGGTACGCCTACCGGGCCAGCAAGGCCGCCCACAACATGCTGATGAAGACCGCCGCCGTGGAGCTTCGCCGCCTCAACCGCCAGGCCGCCATCGCCTGCCTGCACCCCGGCACCACGGACACGCCCCTCTCGGCACCCTTCCAGGCGCGCATCCCCGAGGGCAAGCTGTTCACCCCGGCCTTCGTGGCCGAGCGGCTGCTGGACGTGCTGGAGCAATGCACCCCGGAGCGGAGCGGCATCTTCCTGGACTGGGCCGGCGAGGAGGTGGCGTGGTGAGGCGTCAAAAGCGTTATATCGATACGCCTCACACGCGCCGAGATTAAGGCAGAATTATCGTTGATCCCCTGATGTTGCGCGGCCTCGAGCCAGCACGGAAGATCACTCCACTCAATTTCGACCGCAGGATGATGACGTAATGGAAACACTCGGCCCTCGTATCAAGGAACTTCGGCTGGAGGCCAAGCTCAACAAGGCGGCCCTGGCAAGGAGGGTCGGGGTGTCGGACGTCACCATCTCCTACTGGGAGTCGGGCGCCATCAAGCAGATCGGCCACGAGCGGCTGGTCGCCCTGGCCCAGGCGCTCAACTGCCCGCTGTCGCGGCTGCTCGAGGACGAGGGATCCCACGCCTCGCCGCTGTACCTGCGTCGCCACCCGCCGCTGCCCTGGCAGGACGGCAAGCAGCGGGTCATCGAGCTGCCCATCGAGCTGGTGCCCGGCCAGCGCTGGGACGGCGACTGCCACCTGGTGACCCCGGCCCCGGGCGAGCACTTCGACTTCCTCAAGGAAGGCGACCTGGTGGCCATCGCGCCCAGCGACATCTTCCGCCAGCCAGGCCTCTACCTCATCGAGGATGACGGCATCCTGGCCATCCGCCGGGTCACCCAGGGCCCCACCGGGGAACTGATGTTCCAGCGCCAGGACAGCGACGAGCTCATTCCCTACACCCCCTGCTGCCGACTGGTGGGCAAGCTGGTGGCCCACTGGCGCGCCCAGCCGCTCTGAGCCGCTACTCCACCTCCATCACCTCGACGCGATCCTGGGTGTGGCGCGTCTCGCTGCCCACCAGGAAGCGCTTGGTGAATCGGGCCACCTGCCCCAGCCCATGCCGTGACTGCTCCACCAGGGGCCCCTGCAGCTGCTCGTTGTCCTCGCCCAGCCGGGCACGCACCGAGGCCGGCTGGACGCTGCCCTCCTGCACCTCGACCGTGACGCGATAGCCGCCATCGGGCAGGCCGCTGCCCGGTCCGAAGGGGCCGGCCACGAAGCCGCCCTGGGCCACCGACACGCGCTCCCGCCAGCGCACCCCGCTGAGCTCCCGCTCCACCAGCACCTGCAGCCGGGTGTCATGGGGCAGGTTGGTCTCGCCTTGCACCGTCAGGCGACGGTCCTGGCCCAGGCGCGACGCGACATCGATCGTCACCGGCTCCGTGAAGGGCGGCACCTCCGGCGCCGCCTCCGTCGCCGGCTCGGGCGACTCCGCCGCCATCTCGGCCACCGGGGTCGGGTCGCTGGTCGGCTCCTCGCTGCCGCCGCAGCCCGCCAGCCACACCAGCACCATGCCCGCCCCGATCGCTCGAACCCATGCCGTCATGCACGCCTCCCGCCCTGTCGATGAGCGACCACACTATCACTCCCGGTCCTCCCGGGTCCGTTCCTCACAGGTCCGCGCAGTCGCGGCAGACCGTGGTGTAGGGCAACGCCGCCAGGCGACGGCCGTCGATGGGCTCGCCACAGCGCTCGCAGTCGTCACCCTCCCCCGCCTCGATGCGCTTCAGCGCATGCATCACCTGGCAAAGCTCGTCCTCAGCTTCCTGCTGCAGGGCCTCGATGACCTCGTCGTTCACCACCTCGATGGACTGATCCTCCACGTCCTTGTCCAGCGGACCATTCCTCTGCTCCTTGTGGGCCTTGTAGCGATCGAACCGTTCGATCAGCTCGTCGCGCAGCCCCTCCAGTTCCTGCTTCCGATCCGCCATGGCACTTCTCCTGTCGTGGTGATCCGGCCGCCCTGCCGGGGCGGCACGGCCGTGCTTGCTCCTTCCTTCATAGCACACCGCCCCCCGCCGCATGGTGATGGCGGTCAACCCGCGCGGCCTTTCCGGGGCCCGGGACGGAGTCGCCCGCCCCGGGAGCTCGCCCTAGGCCATGCCCAGGGCCGCATAGCCCGCCTCCGTCAGGGTGAGCCGCGCGGGCTCATCGCCATCGCCCGAGCGCTCCACGGCGATCAGGCCCCGTTCCTCCAGGGCATCGATGTCCGACAGCACCCCCGCCAGCAGGCTGTCCACGCCGAGGTGGCCGAAGGGCGCGGCCAGCACCCCGCCGTGCTGCAGCACCCCGGCCAGCAGTTCCCACTGGTGGCTGGTGAGATCATGGCTCATGCATTGCTCCTTATGTCATGGATCGTGTCGGTTGCCACCACTATGGACGAGCGGCCCTGGAATGGGTTCCCGAGCCGGTCGTGAATGGCGGCGGTGAGTTGCCGACCCAGAATAGTGTTGACGCCACCGCATATCCGTGACATCGTGTGTCTCAGTTGGTTAGCAAGATGCATATTGTCAGTAGTAGTCGAATCCTTTCGGTTGTCTGGTTATATCCCCTTGTTTTACCCACTAGCAGTCGGGGCTACACCCGGTAACTTCGTATACGGCGCATTGCGCCAATGAAAGAAAGGAGTCATGACATGGCTACTGGCACAGTTAAGTGGTTCAACGACGCAAAAGGCTTTGGCTTCATCACCCCGACCGACGGCGGCGATGACCTCTTTGCCCACTTCTCCGAAATCAAGGCTGATGGCTTCAAGTCCCTCCAGGACGGCCAGCAGGTCTCTTTCGACGTGGTTCAGGGCAAGAAAGGCCTGCAGGCTTCCAACATCGAAGCCATCTGATCGTCGATCAGACAGACCCTATCTAGCCGCAAGGCTATGAGCACCAAGGCCCGCCGATGCGGGCCTTGGTGTTTCTGCGTGTCCGGTTTTCCTCGCTCACCGAAGAGATCGCCCCCGTCGTCTCATGACGGCACCGGCTCGATCAGGTCGGCGCCCTCGTTGCCGGTGCGGTTCACCCTTGTGCTCACCGGCCAGTGGGTGAGCCGCCCCGCCGCCAGGTGATGCACCGCGCCGCGAATCGTCTCGCGGTCGGTCAGGTGCGGGTCGAGCCAGGGTTCCAGGCTCGTCTCGTCCAGCACCAACGGCATGCGGTCGTGGATCTCGCTCGCCACGCCCCGGGCCGGCTCGGTGAGGATGGCGCAGCCGGGCCTGCCGTCCGGCCGCTCGCTCCAGATGCCCGCCAGCCAGAGCGGTTCTCGATCCTCCCGACACAGGAAGTGCGGCTGCTTCCTGCCGTCCACCGGCAGCCACTCGTACCAGCCGTCCGCCGGCACCAGGCAGCGGTGATGGGCGAAGGCCCCGCGGAAGTAGTTCGAGGTGGCCACCTTCTCGACGGTGGCATTGATCGGCTCCGGCGCTTTCTCCCTGGCCCAGTGCGGCCGATAGCCCCACCACGCCTCGTCCATCACCAGCGGCGCGTCATCGCCAGGATGACGCAACACCGTGATCCAGGTGCCCGGCGCCACGTTGTAGCGCGGCGCTATTTCCCCGGCCTCCTCCAGCGGCAGGCGCAGGGCCTCGGAGACCTTGGGAGTGGGGCTATAGAGCGCAAATCGTCCGCACATAGATCACCAGAAGCAGGTACACACCATCACTGTAGACCTGCAGGCATCCACGAAGAACGGGGCATGCCATCACCGCCCGATTGACGGCAGAGGAAGAGCTTGTATGACGTGCTTGTGAGTTGGGCAGAAAGTGACCAGGGCTGGTAGAATGTGCGCCTTCCCGACCGACACCCCGTGATGCCGATGCAACCGCTCGACCGCACATTTTCCGTGGCCCCCATGATGGACTGGACGACCCGCGACTACCGCGCGTTCGCCCGGACCCTGACCCGCCGCGCGCTGCTCTACACGGAGATGGTGACCACCGGCGCCATCCTGCACGGCAGCCCGCGCTCGCGCTTCCTCGGCTATGACGAGGTCGAGCACCCCCTCGCCCTTCAGCTCGGCGGCAGCGACGCCTTTGAGCTCGCCGAGTGCGCGGCCATCGCCGAGGAATGGGGCTACGACGAGGTGAACCTCAACGTCGGCTGCCCGAGCGACCGTGTGCAGAACAACCTGATCGGCGCCTGCCTGATGGGCCATCCGGAAAAGGTCGCCGCCGCCGTGCGCGCCATGCGGGAGGCGGTGTCGATCCCGGTCACCGTGAAGTGCCGCATCGGCATCGACGACCAGGACGAGGACGCCGATCTGGAGCGCTTCATCGCCACGGTGGCCGACGCCGGCTGCGACACCTTCATCGTGCACGCCCGCAAGGCGTGGCTCGAGGGGCTCTCCCCCAAGGAGAACCGCGACGTGCCGCCGCTCAACTACCCGCGGGTGCATCGCCTCAAGGCGGGCCGCCCGGAGCTTCATGTCGGCATCAACGGCGGCATCAAGACCCTGGACGAGTGCCGCGAGCAGCTCGAGCGCGTCGACAGCGTGATGGTCGGCCGCGAGGCCTACCAGAACCCCTGGCTGCTGGCCGGCGTGGACGCCGCGCTCTACGGCGAGACGGGCCCGGCCGAGAGCCGCCACGCGGCGGCCCGCGCCCTGCGCCCCTATATCGCCCGTCGCCTCGACGAGGGCGCGAAGCTCAACCACCTCACCCGCCACCTGCTGGGCCTCTTCCAGGGCCAGCCGGGCGGTCGCAAGTTCCGCCGCCACCTCTCCGAGAACGCCCACCGCGAGGGTGCGGGCCTGCAGGTCTTCGACGACGCCCTGGGCCTGGTGGCCGAGCGCGAGCCCGCCGCCGTGGCATAGCCTCGGCATGCAGGCCCGGCGGCGCTCCACGTCGCGCGACACCCTCCAGAACGCGAAACGGCGCCGAGCGATCGGCGCCGTTGTCGTATTGCCTGGGTGTATCTGCCCTGCACGACAGGATCGCGTGTCAGTAGAGCGAGTCGGGCGGCGGCTCGAGGCTCGACTGGAAGTCCTCGATGGCGCTCTCGGCCTCCTCGATGGCATCGAAGCGGGCGATGTGGAAGAGCGCCTCGCCCTCGTTGGCCAGCGGCAGCCGGCTCATGCCGATGACGATGCCGTCGGCCACGGCGCGCACCTCCCCCTCGGCGTTGCCGAAGGGGTCCGCCACCCGCCCCAGCAGCTCGCCCTTGGCCACCCGGGCGCCGAGCCGCACCTTGGGCCGGAGGATGCCGTCGATGGGCGCCCGCGCCCAGCTCGAGCCGTTGGCGATCTCCGCCGACGGGGCCGGGCGTCGGCGATGCTCGCCGGTCAGCATGCCGAGCCGGCGCATCACCCTAAGAACGCCCCGCACCCCCGGGGTGATCGCCCACTGGTCGAAGCGCAGCGCCTCCCCCGCCTCGTAGGTGAGCACCGGGATGCCGTGGGTCTGGGCATAGTGGCGCAGGCTGCCCTCGCGCAGGTCGGCGTTGAGGATCACCGGCGCCCCGAAGGCATTGGCCATGCGCTCGGTCTCGCCGCCGGGCGTGATCTGGGCGCGGATCTGCGGCAGGTTGGTGCGGTGGATCGCCCCGGTATGCAGGTCGATGATGTGGCTGGCCTGGTCGACGATCTGCTCGCGGAACAGCGCCGCCACACGGCCCCCCAGGGAGCCCGACTCGCTGCCCGGGAAGCAGCGGTTGAGGTCGCGCCGGTCCGGCAGGTAGCGGCTGTGCTGCACGAAGCCGAAGACGTTGACGATGGGCACCCCGATCAGGGTCCCGCGCAGCCCCTGGAGCTGCTTGGAGCGCAGCAGGCGGCGCACGATCTCTACGCCGTTGATCTCGTCGCCGTGGATGCCGCCGCAGACCAGCAGCACCGGGCCCGACTGCCGGCCGTGGACCACCTCCAGGGGAATATAGAGCGGCGCATGAGTGTAGAGGCGCGCCACGGGCACGTCGATCTGGATGCGCCCGCCGGGCGCGACGCGGGTGCCGGCGAGTTCGAAGTGGGAACGGGCCATGGTGCGCTCCTTGCGTCACGATACGATGTTTTTCCGTGGGTTCCTTATACGCCCCTGGCCCGTGGAAGACGAGCCCGCCGGCCGCGCGGCCGGCGATGACATATCCATACATGCATGAATGTAAAAACCGGGACACTCGGGTAGA
The DNA here is from genome assembly GCF_001886615.1 of Halomonas aestuarii. Lineage (NCBI taxonomy): Bacteria > Pseudomonadati > Pseudomonadota > Gammaproteobacteria > Oceanospirillales > Halomonadaceae > Halomonas > Halomonas aestuarii. Next base: position 2,712,007 of record NZ_CP018139.1, on the reverse strand, counting down.
ATGGCGCCATCCCGAGAATGCTGGAGCCCCCCGCCATGGCCAGACGCACCAAGGCCGAAGCCCAAGCCACGCGCGAGGCCCTGCTCGACGCCGCCGAGGAGGTGTTCTTCGAGAGGGGCGTCGCCCGCACCTCGCTGGAACAGATTGCCCGCCATGCCGACCTGACCCGCGGCGCCGTCTACTGGCACTTCCGCAACAAGGCCGACCTCTTCCGGGCCATGCTCGACCGAGTGCGCATGCCGTTCCAGGAACTGGTCGACGAGACCAGCGGCCCCGACGACTCGCCGCTGGAGGCCATCCGGCTCGGCTGCCAGCTCGGCTTTTTGCGACTGGAGCAGCCCCGCTACCGCCGCGTCCACGCCATCCTCCTCCACCGCTGCGAGTTCTTCAGCGACATCGACCCACAGGCCATGCAGACCGAGATGGCCAGCGAATGCCTGGACGCCCTGCTCGGCTACATCACCGACGCCCGCGAGCAGGGCCTGCTGCGCGACGACATTGGCCCGGAAATCGCCACCCGCCTGCTGCAGTCGGTGCTGAGCGGCCTCTTCCACGACTGGCTTCGCGATACCGAGGCCTTCTCCCTGCACGAGCACGGCATGAGCCTGGTCGACGCCCAGCTGGCCCTGCTGGCTCGCCAGGAGGCCGACGCCTCAGGCTGACGTGCCGTCACGCCGCTGAAGCCGACGGAGCAGGTGCAGCCGCCGCAGCCGCGTGCGGGCATCCAGGTAGTCACGCTCGGGCACGGCGCGATAGCGGCCATCCACCGTCAGGTACTTCACCAGGACCCGATGCTCTCCCGGGTGCGGCACGTCGCCGGACTTGGTGGCGAGGCGCACCTCGTGGGTCGGGTCGTCCTCCAGCACCGCCGTGACGACGGGCTCGTCGCCCTCGGCCGTCGCCGTGACGCGCACCCGCTCGCCGAGCAGGCAGCGCGGCAGGCGCTCAGGCGCATGGGGCGAGCGTTGGTGCAGCCGATGGAGCAGCCGCAGGCAGAGCCATGATGCCGGCGGCGAGGCCAGCGCGAAGGCCCCCCAGATCACCCCCACGCCCAGCGGGATGCGGAAGAAGCCCAGCGGCAGCCAGCGCAGCACCGCCAGCTCGAGTGCCAGGGTCAGCGCGCCCGCCAGCACCACCAGCAGGGTCAACGCCAGCGAGGCCGGCACCCCGGCGAAGCCCAGCGACACCAGGGCGCTGGCCAGGTGATCATCCTTGAGGCTGTCGTGCTCGAAGAGCTCGACGGGCGCCAGGCGCAGGGCCACCAGCAGCCAGTAGACCGCCAGCAGCGCCAGCAGCACCGTGAAGACGACGAGCGGAAAGCGGGTGGCGAGGTCGATGGCGGCGTTCATGGGGCGTCTCCAGCCAGGGGGCGGTTCAGCGGGGCTTCCTGCCCTCAGCATAGACGAGGCCATCGTCCCTCCGTTCACGCCCCCCAAACGACGGCGGGCACCGCCCACCAGGGTGCGGTGCCCGCCGTCGCGGATCGCGGCTCACTCAGCGCGCGTCCTGCTCCAGCGCAGGCGTGCCCTCCTCGCCGGTCGCCATGCCGGCCTTGCGGCGAAGCCAGGCGGTGACCGAGGCGATCATGGCGTAGAAGGTCGGCACGAAGAGGCTGCCGAGCACCGCCACCGAGGCCATGCCCACCGCCACCGTGGTGCCGATGTGGTGGCTGCTGGTGTCGCTCGCCCCGGTGGCGAGCGCCAGCGGCAGGGTCCCGAAGATGAACGCCAGGGACGTCATGACGATCGGCCGGAAGCGCAGCTCCGCCGCCGTCACCGCCGCCTCGCGGATCGAGCGGCCCATCTCGCGGCGCTGCAGCTCGGCGAACTCGACGATCAGGATGGCGTTCTTGGCCGCCAGGCCCACCACCACCAGCATGCCGATCTGCACGTAGACGCTGGTGTCCAGTCCGCGCAGGAAGATGCCGCCGACCCCGCCCAGGAAGGCGAAGGGCGTGGCGGTCAGTACCGCCAACGGCAGCGACCAGCTCTCGTACTGGGCCGCCAGGATCAGGAACACCATCAGCAGGCCGAAGACGATGGCCAGGGTCGCCGCACTGCCCGCCTGGCTCTCCTGGTAGGCGGTGCCGGTCCAGCCCATGCCCCAGCCGTCGCCGAGCTTCTCCGAGACGATCTCCTCCATGGCGGCGATCGCCTGCCCGGAGCTGTAGCCGGGGGCCGGGCCGCCCTGGAACTGGGCGCCGGTGTAGACGCCGAAGCGGGTAACCACCGCCGGGGCGGCCTGGCGCTCGAGGGTCACGAACTCGGAGAGCGGGATGCGCTCGCCGTTGCCGGCGCGGACGAAGACGTTGTCCACGTCCGAGGGCGTCTTGCGGAACTCGTCCTCGTTCTGCAGGTAGACCTGGAAGTTGCGGTTCTGGTAGCTGAAGAAGTTGACGAAGCCGTTGCCGAAGGTGTTCGACAGGGTCGAGTTCAGGTCCTGCAGGGAGACCCCGTAGCTCAGCGCCTTCTGCTGGTCGATCTCGGCCCGGAAGGAGGGCACGTTGACGTTGAAGGTGGTGAACACCCGCTTCAGGGCCGGGTGCTCGCCGGCGGCCTGCATCACCTTCAGCGAGGCCTGGTAGAGCTCCTGGGGCGAGGCCCCCTCGTAGGACTGCAGGTAGCCGGTGAAGCCGCCGGTGGTGGAGAGCCCCACGATGGGCGGCATGTTGAAGGCCATGGCCGAGCCGCCCTCGATGCGGGCGCCGAGCTGCATGATGCGCCCGACCAGGCCACTGGCCGTGATCTCGCGCTCCGCCCAGGGGTCCAGGGTGACGAAGATGATCCCGCGGGCCGTGTTCACGGAGCTCGACAGGATGTCGTAGCCGGCCACCGCCGAGGAGTAGCGCACCCCCGGCACCTCCTCGATGGCCGCGCTCAGCTTGCCCATGTAGTCCCGGGTGCGCGACAGCGAGGCGGAATCCGGCAGCTGCACGGCGGCGAGCACGATGCCCTGGTCGGTCTCCGGGACCAGGGTCGCGGGGGTGTTCTGGTAGAGCCACCAGGAGCCGCCGCCCACCAGGGCGGTGAGCAACAGCGCCAGCCCCCAGAAACGCACCAGCTGCCTGACTCCCCACATGTAGGCGGCCGTGATGCCGGCGAACAGCCGGTCGAAGAGGCGCAGGGGCGTGCGCATCGCGCGGCCCACGACGGTGGTGGACTGGTGCCACTTGAGCTTGATGAAGATCGCCGAGAGCGCCGGGGTGAAGGTCAATGCCATCAGCGCCGAGAAGGACACCGAGATGGCGATGGTCAGCGCGAACTGCTGGTAGATCTGGCCGGTGAAGCCGCCCAGGAAGGCCACCGGCACGAACACCGCCGCCATGATCAGCGAGGTGGCGATGATCGGCCCGCCCACCTCGCGCATGGCCTGGATCGTCGCCTGGCGGACCGTGATCTCCTCGTCCTCGCCGAGCACCCGCTCGACGTTCTCCACCACCAGGATGGCGTCGTCCACCACGATGCCGATGGAGAGCACCAGGGCGAACAGCGTCAGCAGGTTGATGGTGAAGCCGAAGGCGAAGAAGCCGGCGAAGGTCGCCAGCACCGAGACCGGCACCACCGACATGGCGATCACCGTGAAGCGCCAGTTCTGCAGGAAGATGAACAGGATGACGCCGACGATCAGGAAGGCCTCGATGAAGGTGTGGAAGACCGTCTCCACGGAGGCATCGATGAACTGGGTGGTGTCATAGGGCACCACGTACTCCAGCCCCGGGGGAAAACGCCCCGCGAGCTCATCCATGGTGGCCTCGACCGCGGCGGCGGTCTCCAGGGCATTGGCGCCAGGCTGCTGGTTGATGATGATCGGCGTCATGGTACCGCCGTTGAGCCGCGCCTCGATCCCGTAGAAGGAGGCCCCCAGCTCGATGCGCGCCACGTCGTCCAGGCGCAGGGCCGAGCCGTCCGGGTTGGTGCGCAGGAAGATGTCGCGGAAGTCGTCGGTGCTCGACAGCCGGCCGCCGGCGGTGATGGTGTAGGTGAAGGCCCGCGGCTCGGACTGGGGCGTGGCCGCCAGGTTGCCCGCCGGCACCTCGGTGTTCTGGGCGCGGATGGCCTGGGCCACCTCGCTGGGCGTCAGGTCGTACTGGGCCAGCCGGTCCGGGTCCATCCACACCCGCATGGCGAACTCGCCGCCGCCGAGCACCTCGGCGTCGCCCACCCCGGACACCTGGCGCAGCGCGTCCAGGATGTTGAGGGTGGCGTAGTTCTGCATGTAGGTGCGGTCGTAGTCACCGTCGGGGGAGATCAGCGAGACCAGCATCAGGATCGAGCTGGAGCTGAGCTCCACCGTCACCCCCTGGGACTGCACCGCCTCGGGCAGCTGCGAAAGCGCCCCCTGCACCCGGTTGTTGACGTTGATGGTGTTGATGTCACCATCGGTGCCGATGTCGAAGGCCACCTTCAGCTGCATCGAGCCGTTGTCGGCGCTGGTCGAGCTCATGTAGAGCATGTCCTCGACGCCATTGATGGCCTCGGCCAGTGGCGCGGCCACGGTCTGGGCCACGGTCTCGGCGTCGGCCCCCGGGAAGCTGGCGTTGACCGAGACCGTGGGCGGCACCACGCTCGGGTACTGCTCGATGGGCAGCACCCGCAGGCTCATCAGCCCGATCAGGGTCAGGATGATGGCCAGCACCGTCGCGAAGATCGGCCGCTTGATGAAGAAGTTGGAGAAGGTCATGGCCCGGCGTCTCCCTCGACCGCGGGCGCGTCGCTCTTCTCATCACCGGCGTCCTGCTCGATGCCCTCGAAGGGTTTGGGCTCGATGGCCGTGCCGGGCTGCAGGCCGGCGGGGTCCCCCACCACGACGCGGTCGCCGCGTTCGATCCCGTCGCGCAGGATCTGCCAGGGGCCGGCGATCTCGCCGAGCTCCACGGTGCGCGCCCTGGCCTTGTCGTCCTCGTCGAGCACGAAGACCTGGGGACCCATCAGCCCCTGGGTCAGGGCGATCTCGGGCACCGCCATCACGTCGAAGCGCTTCATGCCCTCGAGGTGCACGCGCACGAACTGGCCGGGCAGCACGGCGGCCTCGGGATTTTCGAAGGCCGCGGTGGCCTGGACGGTGCTGGTGGCCTCGTCGACCCGCGAGCCGAGGAACTCCAGGTGGCCCTCGAGGCGGCCATCCTCGCCTCCGACGCCGCCCGGCAGCTCGAGCCAGGCGGTGATCGCGTCGATGGGCTGGTCACGCAGCTGGCGACGCAGCGCGAAGGCATCCTGCTGGGGCAACTGGAAGCGGACCTCCAGCGGGTCCAGGGGCGTGATGGTGGCCAGCTGCGTCCCCGGCTGCACCAGGTTGCCCAGGTTGACCGCGCTGAGGCCGATCATGCCGGCCACCGGCGCGGTGACGTCGGCATAGCCGAGGTCGATGCGGGCATTGGCCAGCGCCGCCTCGGCCTGGGAGACTGCGGCCCGGGCCACGTTCAGCTCTGCCTGGGCCTGGTCGACCTGCTGCCGGCTGACCGAGTTCTGGCTGAGCAGCTGCTGGAAGCGGTTGGCATCGCGCTGGGCACGGGCGAGCTCGGCGCGGGCGCTCTCCAGGTCGGCCTCGCGCTGGGCCACCACGGACTCGTAGAGGTCCGGCTCGATGGAATAGAGGCTCTCGCCCTTCTCCACCATCTCGCCCGGCTCGAAGTGGCGCTCCTCGAGGAAGCCGGTCACCCGGGCCACCAGGGTGACCTCGTCGTCGCTGCGCAGCTTGGCGGGGTAGGACTTGTCCAGCGGCAGGTCCTGGCGGGCCATCTCCATGACCTGCTTGGGCTGGGGAGGCGCCTCCCCCTGGCCGGACGACTGCTGCTGGGGAGCGTCTTGCTGTCCGCAGGCGACGAGCAACAGCCCCGCGGCCAGGGCGAGCAGGCCGCCCCGGCCTCGTTCGATGATGGTTGTCATGGGTCACTTTCCGTTGGGCGCGTCAGAGGAGCGGCGAATCTTACATTCACTCGTGTATGGATGTAAACGTTAGGACGCTAAATTCTAGCGGGGACGCGGGGGCTCGCCGATCTCCATGGCCGCGTCAGCAGACGCGGCGTCCTCGGGCAGGGTGAAGGAGACGCTGCTGCCATCCAGCCACGCATTGATCTCCTCCACCGCCGGGACATCCAGAACCCCGGACTGCTGGCGCAGGGTGAGCAGGTTGATCACGTAGTCGTAGCGGGCGCTGGCGTGCTCGGCGATGGCGGAGTAGAGATTCTGCTCGGCGTTGAGCACGTCGACGATGTTGCGGGTGCCCACCTCGTAGCCGGCGCGGGTGGCATCCAGCGCGCTCTGGTTGGACACGATGGCCTGGGCGCGGGCCTCCACCGTGGAGACGTCGTTGCTGACCTGGGTATAGAAGGAGCGGACCTGCTGGACGGTGTCGCGGCGCTGGGCCTCGAAGTCATACTGGCTGGCCTCCAGCAGGTAGGTGTTCTGGCGGATGCTGGCCGAGGTGCGCCCGCCGGTGAAGAGCGGCAGGTTCACGCCGACGCCCACCTGGCTGGCGGAGGTGTGGCCCTGGATCGCGTCGCGGTCATCGTCGGCATAGTTGTAGTTGGCGAAGGCATTCACCGTGGGCAGGCGGCCGGCTCGGGCGATGTCGACGCTGCCGCGCGAGACCTCGACCCCGGCCTGGCTGGCCAGCACCTGGGGATTGTTCTCCATGGCGAGCTCCACCCAGTGGTCGCGATCCGCCGGGGTGGGCGGCGCGATGGGGATCTCGTCGCCCAGCGAATCGATGCTGGCGTAGCGCTGGCCGGTCAGGCGCTCCAGGGCCTCGAAGCTGACCTGCAGGTTGCTCTGGGCCGTGATGCCCTCGGCCCGCGCCTGGTCGAAGGCCGCCTGGGCCTCCTCGACCTCGGTGATGGCGATCAGCCCCACCTCGAACTGTTCCCGGGCCTGCTCCAGCTGGCGGCCGATGGCCCGCTCCTGGGCGCGACGGGCCTCGAGCACCTCGAAGGCACGCAGGATCTCGAAATAGGCCGAGGAGACATCGATCAGCACCTGCTGCTCGGTGGCGGCCAGCCGGTAGAGCTGCTGGTCGACCTCGCGCTCGGCCTGCTCCACCTCGCGCGAGTTCCGGGCGTCGAAGAGGGCCTGGGTGGCCTCCAGGCTCAGGCTGGCGCCGTTGTAGCTGTCGTCCCCGCCGGTCTGGAACGCGCCCGTCTGGCTCTCGTACTGGCGGTTGTGGGTCACGTTGCCCGAGACATCGACCTGAGGCAGCAGGTCACCCTGCTGCACGTCCCGTCCCGCCTCGACGCTGCTGGTCTGGGAGCGGGCCGCGGCCAGCTCGGCGTTGTTCTCGATGGCATCGCGGGCGATGGTCAACAGATCCGCCGCCTGCACGGGCGTGGCGGCGGCCGCCGCGACCAGGGCCGGCAGCAGGGCGCAGCGGGCGAACTGCAGTCCGGTGCAGCGAAGGTGACGGGGACGCATCATCGGGAGATCCTCGGTGTCTGGACGAATAAATTTACATACATTGTCGCATGTGTACTGCTTTAGTCCACCGCTAACCTGTCATGACATGGTGGAACCTGGCCCCTGTTCGGGAAAGTCCGCTATGCTGCCTTGCAGCATGGTCCATCGCGGCGTCGTCCGCTACAGCATGGCCCTTGACCACCTGGCCCTTGACCACATGGCCCGTTGCCGCAAAGCCCACTGAGGGAGAACGCCCATGGATGCTCTGGAACTCGTCAAGGTACGGGAGCTGGAGGTCGCCGTACGGATCTGGCACCCCGAGGCACCGCGCACCGTCATCGCCTGGCATGGCCTGGCCCGCCACGGCGGCGACTTCGCCGACTTCGCCCGCGAGCTGGGACCCGAGTGGCGGGTGCTTGCCCCTGACACCCCGGGGCGCGGCTTGTCGAGCTGGTCGCTCTACCCCGCCCACGACTACCTCTACGCGCACTACATGAGCGTAGCAGTGGCGCTGCTCGACCACTTCGGCCTCGAGCGAGTCCCCTGGGTGGGCACCTCCATGGGCGGGTTGATCGGCATGCTCCTGGCCGCCGAGCCGGAGAGCGCGGCGCGAATCGAGCGGCTGGTGCTCAACGACGTGGGCCCGGAACTCGCCCCCGAGGGCCTGGCGGACCTGGCCAAGTACTTCGGCGCGCCCCATCGCTTCAGCCGCTTCAGCGACCTGGAGGCCGAGCTCAGGCGCCACTACACCGGCTTCGGCATCGAGGGCGACGACGCCTGGCGTCGCCTCGCCCTGGGCAGTGCCCGTCGCCTGCCCGACGGCAGCTGGACCTACCACTACGATCCCCGCATCGGCGAGCAATTCGTCCATGACACCCCCCGGGACACCTGGGCCGACTGGGCCGCGATCCGCTGCCCGCTGATGGTCGTTCGCGGCCGGCACTCGCCGCTGCTCAAGGCCGAGAGCGTGACCCGCATGGCCGAGGCGCAGCCCGGGCTCGTCAGCCACGAGGTGCCGGGCTGCGGCCACGCCCCGATGCTCGACCGACGCGACCAGGTCGCGCCCATCGCCGCCTTCCTGGCCGTCTCGCCCGCCGCCAGCGCATCGCCTCGCGGCGAGGCGGCGGGCGCGCCCTGGTGGCAGCGCCTACTCGCGCGCCTGGGGCGCTAGCCTCGCGGCGCCGCCCCCCACGCCGCTAGAGCAGCCAGTCGACGGGCAGCAGCGAGATCAGCGAGACCACGAAGCGCCGCAGCGGCCCCGAATTGGGTTCCACGTCGTGGCGAATCACCTGGCCGTCGCGACGCTCGAGCCAATAGAGGTCGCCCTCGGCGTCCAGGCGCACCTCGTAGGCGTTCTGCGGCACCCCGTTGTCGAAGACGGCATCGATGCGCTGGGCCAGCGAGGGATCTTCGATGATGAACCCCAGCTCGGTGTTCAGGTTGGCCGAGCGCGGGTCGAAATTGAACGACCCCACGAAGACGCGCTCGCCGTCCACGGAGAAGGTCTTGGCATGCAGGCTCGCGCCCGAGCTGCCGAACGGCCCCGCACTCAGGTCGTCCCCCTGGTGCTGGGCGCTGCGTCGTAGCTCCCAGAGTTCGACCCCCGCCTCGAGCAGCGCCTTGCGCCGCTTGGCGTAGCCGGCGTGCACGGCGGCCACGTCGGTGGCCTCCAGGGCATTGGTCAGCACCTCGACCTCGACCCCGTCGCGCTCCAGGTCGCGGAAGGCCTGGGTGCCGGCCTTAGCCGGCACGAAGTAGGGCGAGACGAGGGCGACGGTACGCTCGGCGTCGTCGAAGATCAGCGTGAGGTCATGGCTCAGCAGTCCCTGCCCGCTCGCCTCGCCGAGCCCCTTGGCCGGGTCGTCGCTGAGCATGCGCACTGGCGCCCAAGTCAGGCCGAGGTCGTTGGCCAGCAGCCTCTGCACGAGCTCCGTCTGGCTCACGGCCTTGAGATAGGTACCCGCCTCGGGATCGCGCATCGCCTCGGCCACCGCCTGCGTGAACCGGACCCGTCCCTCCGGTCCAAGGGCCGGGAGGATGCGCTGCGCGGGATAGGAGGACCCGCTTTGCCAGTAGCGATCGAAATCGCGCGAGACGTCGTCGACCACCGCCCCGACAGCCAGCACGTCCAGGTCCGAGAAGGTCACCCCCCCCGTGGCGCCAAAGTACTCGTCGCCGATGTTGCGCCCGCCGATTACCGCGACCTGATTGTCGGCGGTGAAGGACTTGTTGTGCATCCGCCGGTTGGCTCGGGAGAAGTCGGTCAGGAAGCCGATCCACTTGGGCGCGCGCACCACGAAGGGGTTGAACAGCCGCACCTGGATGTTGGGGTGGCTGGCGAGGGCGGCGAGTTCCTCGTCGATCCCCCCAGTGCCGCTGTCGTCGAGCAGCAGGCGCACCCGCACGCCGCGATTCGCGGCCTCGAGCAGAGCCTCGAAGAGTAGCAGCCCGGTGGTATCGGGATGCCAGATGTAGTATTGGACGTCCAAGGTGCGCTCGGCGGCGTGGCTCATCACTATGCGCGCCGCGAAGGCGTCGACGGGCTTGTCCAGCGGATAGATCCCGCTCAGGCCGGGGTGGGCGTCAACCGCCGGCGCCAGGGCCTCGCCCAGCGAGGTGTCGCGACTCTGCGCCTCATCCAGCGCCGAGGATTCGAGCCGTCCTTCCAGATCCGGCAGGGAACACCCGCCAAGCAGCGCCAGCAGGCCCAGCCACAGGAGGACGCGGGCCAGGGAGGGTGATGAGGTCATCGTGTTGATCCTGTCAGCCGGTAAAAATCATGCGAGCGGCCATAATGGTAGTTGATCGACGCCTCATGGACCCGCTCGCCGCGCCGTCGTCACTTGGAGGAGCGCCGGCGACCGAGCAAAATACAGGGTAAGCTAATATAATATCCTAGGGCCTGATACCATCGAAGACCATGACTCGTCCCAACGCCCCGCTGCCATGCACGAACCCTTGACCGCGCCTGCGACGAAGGCCGTGAACGAGCCCGGCCGGATCGACCCGCAGGGCGAGCGTCTGGCCATCCGGGGAGACTGGACGCTTGAGCACCACGCGAGCCTCAAGCGCCAGGTCGAGCGCCTGGCCAGGGGCCGCGAGCCGTCCGCCTGGGGTATCGACCTGTCGCCGCTGGCCGCCCTGGACACCGCCGGCGCGGTGCTGCTGATGGAGCTGACCGGCGCCGAGCGGCTCGCCGCGATCGACGACTGGGCGCCTGAGCTGCCGGCGACGCGCCGTGCCCTGCTGCGCACCCTGGGCCAGGCCATGGCCGACAACCGGCCGCCCCCGGTGCGCCCCGCCCGGCCGCTGAGGGATACCCTGGCGCGGACCGGCCAGCTCGTCGAGGGGCTCTGGCAGCAGCAGCGCCAGCTGCTCGGCTTCATCGGCCAGGTGCTCGCCACCCTCGCCGTCACCGCCTGGCGGCCGGGCCGCTGGCGCCTCACCTCGGTGGTGGCCCAGCTGCATCAGACGGGCCTCAACGCCCTGCCCATCGTCGCCCTGCTGACCTTCCTGGTGGGTGCCGTGGTGGCCTTCCTCGGCGCCACGGTGCTGAGCGACTTCGGCGCCACCATCTACACGGTCGACCTGGTCGCCTTCGCCTTCCTGCGTGAGTTCGGCGTGCTGCTCGCCGCCATCCTGCTCGCCGGTCGCACCGCCAGCGCCTTCACGGCCCAGCTCGGGGCCATGAAGGCCAACGAGGAACTCGACGCCGTCCGCACCCTCGGCCTGGACCCCGTGGAGCTGCTGGTGCTGCCGCGGGTGCTGGCGATGATGCTGACGCTGCCGATCCTCACCTTCGTCGGCATGCTCAGCGGCATCCTCGGCGGGGCCCTGGTCTGCCTGCTGGCCCTGGACATCTCGCTCACCCAGTTCCTGGCCATCCTGCAGCGCGACATCCCGCTCGAGCACTTCCTGGTGGGCCTCTCCAAGGCGCCGCTGTTCGCCTTCCTGGTCGCGGTGATCGGCTGCCTGGAGGGCTTCAAGGTCAGCGGCAGCGCCCAGTCGGTGGGCGAGCACACCACCTCGAGCGTGGTGCAGTCGATCTTCGTGGTGATCCTGCTGGATGCGGTGGCGGCGCTGTTCTTCATGGAGATGGGCTGGTGAGCGTGGCACAGTTGCCGATGAGCGACTCGCCCCTGATCCGGGTCCGCGGGCTGGCCAACCGCTTCGGCCAGAACAGCGTCCACGAGGACCTCGACCTCGACCTCTATCCGGGCGAGATCCTCGGCGTGGTCGGCGGCTCGGGCACCGGCAAGTCGGTGCTGCTGCGCAGCATCGTCGGCCTGCTGCGCCCCAGCGCCGGGCAGATCGAGGTGTTCGGGGAGGACCTCCTGGGCCTCTCGGCCCGGGAGCGCTCCCGGGTGGAGCGCCGCTTCGGGGTGCTCTTCCAGCGCGGGGCACTGTTCACCTCGCTGACCCTGCAGGAGAACGTCGCCCTGCCGCTGATCGAGCACATCGGACTCTCCCGCCCCGATGCCGAGGCCCTGGCCCGGGTCAAGCTGGCCCTGGCCGGCCTGCCCGGGGAGGCGGCGATCCAGTATCCCGCCGAGCTCTCCGGTGGCATGATCAAGCGAGCCGCGCTGGCCCGCGCCCTGGCGCTCGACCCGGAGGTGCTGTTCCTGGACGAGCCGACGGCGGGCCTGGACCCGATCGGCGCGGCGGCCTTCGACCACCTGATTCTGACCCTGCGCGACGCCCTGGGCCTGAGCGTCTTCCTGGTCACCCACGACCTGGATACCCTCTATACCGCCTGCGACCGGGTGGCCGTGCTGTCGCAAGGCCGCGTGCTGGTCGCCGATCGCCTCGACATCGTCGCGGCCACCGACGATGAGTGGATCCACGACTATTTCCATGGACCCCGAGGCCGTGCCGCCCATGAGGCGGCCCACCCGGTGGAGGAGCCCTGACGATGGAACCCCGCGCCCACCATGTGCTGATCGGGCTGTTCACGGTGATCACCCTGGGCAGCGCGCTGCTGTTCGCCCTGTGGCTCGGCAAGTCCAGCGTCGACCGCGACTATGCCTGGTACGAGATCGGCTTCAACCGGGCCGTCAGCGGATTGTCCGAGGGCAATGCGGTCCTCTACAGCGGCATCGAGGTCGGTGATGTGGTCACCCTGCGCCTCGACCCCCGGGACCCACGCCAGGTGAGGGCCCTGGTCCGCGTCTACAGCGACGTACCGGTCAAGCAGGACACCCGCGCGAGCCTCGCGCTGGCCAACATCACCGGCACCATGAACATCCAACTGCTTGGCGGCAGCCCGCAAAGCCCCCGCCTGGAGGGCGACCGCGACCAGCCTCCGCTGATCCAGGCCGAGCCCTCGCCGCTGAGCTCGCTGCTCTCCAACAGCGAGGAGCTCTTCGCCGAGGTGGACCGGTTGCTGACCAATGCCAATCGGCTGCTCTCCGAGGAGAACGCCGAGAGCCTGACGCGCACCCTGGGCAACCTGGAGGTCGTCTCGCGGACACTGGTCGACCAGCGCGATGTCCTCGGCGAGGCCATGGCGCGTTTCGAGCGGACCAGCGACCAGGTCGAGGCGTCGCTGCAGAGCTTCAGTCGCCTGGGTGAGAAGGCCAACGAGCTGATGGACGAGGAGGGGCGCGAGACCCTGGAAAGCGCGCAACGAGCGATGCAATCCCTGGAGGCCACCACCGCCCGGCTGAACCGCCTGACCGCACGCCACGAGGACTCCCTGGCGAGGGGCTTGCGGGGCGTGGGTGAGCTCGACCCGGCCATGCGCGAACTGCACGCCGCGCTGCGCTCGCTCAATCGCCTGGTCCGGCGCCTGGAGGAAAATCCGGCCGATGCCCTGCTGGGCCGCGACGAGATCCAGGAGTTCCGCCCATGAGCCAGCTCCGTCTTTCACCAGGCGTCCTCCCCCGCCGCTCCGCACGCGTCCGGCCACGATGCCGCCCAAGCCTGATGGCCCTGATGCTGGCCCCGCTGATGGCCGGTCTGCTCACCGGATGCAGCGTGATCCCGGAGGGCGAGCCGGTGCGGCTCTTCACGCTGCCCGTGCCGACGCTGCCGGCCTCCACCGAGGCTCCCCGCGCGCTGACCCTGCGGGTCGACACGCCCGGTGCCGGCGCGCCGCTGGACGGCCGGCGCCTGCTGGTCATGCCCTCCCCCGGGGAGCTCCAGGCCTATGCCGGGGCACGCTGGCGCGACGATGCCCCTCGGCTGCTGCGCGACCACCTGATCGAGGCGTTCCGCCTCGATGGCCGCCTGGCCGCCGTGGTGGACGATACCAGCCGGGCGCAGAGCGCCGCGTCGCTGACCAGCTACCTGGGGGCCTTCCACGTCCGCTACCGCGAGGGCGTGCCCGAGGTGGTGGTGCGCCTCGAGGTCCAGCTGCTCGACGAGGCCAGCCGCGAGGTGCGGGCCAGCCGGCGCTTCGAGACGGTGGAGGAAAGCGGGGGCGACGGCCTCGAGGCCGTGGTCGCGGCCTTCGGACGCGCCGCCGACCGGCTGGCCGTCGAGGTGGTCGACTGGACACTCGCACGGGTGGCCGGCCCCTCGTCCTGAGCAAGCCCCGTCCGGGGCGAGGGTCCGGCGCTCCCGCGGGGGCCGGATGCACCTCAATGTCGCAAGGAGGCGACAAACGGCGTAAAAAGCGTGCATTCTCGGGGCATTTTCGGGTCTTCCGGCGCAAAAACGAACGACCGAGCGAACGCTTCAGCCCCCTGTTTCACTATCGCTTTACCCGGAAAGCCTGATGGTTGGCATAGCCATGGCACGCCTCTGGAAGCACGCCACCCGTAGCCGGGGCTTCCTGCACCCGGGGCGGCGTCGCATACCCAGCGAGAGGGGGAACACAACATGGACCATCACGCCCGCACAGAGCACGCCATCGACCCGACCACCATGAGCCACCGGGACGACCAGCCGCTGCTGCCGGACATGGAACGACGACGATTCATCAGGCTGGCGGGTGGCCTGCTCCTCATCACCGCCACGACCGTGGTGCTCGTGAGTCCCCTGCGCGCCGAGGTCATGGTCCCGAAGGACAACGCAAGGGGCAAGCCCTTCGCCGGCCGGGCACGCCGACGCGACCGGAAGGCACGCGGGCTCGACCGACAGGACTGGAACGACATGTCGTTCATCGAGCAGGTCGAGCTGCATCCGCGCAAGGGCGGCCGGCGGCTGCGCTATCCCAAGCCTGTCGCCAGCTCCCGCGGAATGGGCACCCAGCCGCCGGACCTTCGCCGACGCCTCGAGGGGAGTCGGTAGACCAGGGTTTCCAGAACGGTTTCCACGACGGCCGGCAGCGCCCGGCCGTCTCCCGATGCACGCGGCGCGCATCCCACGCCCCGGCCAGTCGGCCGGGGCGTCCTCGTTCAGGCCCGCCGGGCGTCACCCCGCCTCGCCATTCGCCTTGTAGTCGGCGGGCTCGACGCCCCACCTGCGCAGTCGCGAGAACAGCGTCGTCGGCTTGATGCCCAGCAGTTCCGCGGCCCCGCCGGCGCCGGACACCTTGCCGGCGCTCTGCATCAGGGCAGCGATGGCGTTGTCGCGCTGGCGGCGGGCCAGCTCCTGCTCGGACAGGGGCCCCGATTCCGGTGCCTCGGGCTGCGAGGCGGGCAAGGCGGGCGTCGAGGAGGCCGACAGCAGGTCATCGAAGACCAGTCGGCGGTCCTGGGAGACGATGACCTGGCGCTCGATGACGTTCTCCAGCTCGCGGATGTTGCCGGGCCAGGCGTAGCTCTTGAGGATCTCCAGCTGCGCCAGCGGGATGCGCTCGCCGGGCTTGTTGAACTTCTGGCAGGCGCGCTTCAGGAAGTGCTGGGCCAGCAGAGGCACGTCCTCGATCCGCTGGCGCAGCGGCACCGAGGCGATCGGAAAGACGTTGAGGCGGAAGAAGAGGTCCTCGCGGAAGGTGCCGGCGGCCACCATCTCCTGCAGGTCGCGGTTGGTCGCGGCGATCATGCGCACATTGACCTCGCGGGTGCGGTTCTCGCCAACCCGCTCGAACTCCTGGTCCTGCAGCACCCTCAGCAGCTTGCCCTGCAGCTCCAGGGGGATCTCTCCGACCTCGTCCAGGAACAGGGTACCGCCGTCGGCCAGCTCGAAGCGGCCCAGGCGATCGCTGGTCGCCCCGGTGAAGGCGCCCTTCACGTGACCGAAGAACTCGCTCTCGAACAAATCCCGGGGAATCGCCGCGCAGTTGACCCGGATCAGCGGGCGATCGCTTCGGGCGCTGTCGGCATGGATGGCGCGGGCGATCAGCTCCTTGCCGGTGCCGGACTCGCCGTGGATCAGCACGTTGGCATCGGTGGGCGCCACCAGGGCGATCTGGTGGATCAGCTGGGCCACCGCCGGGCTCTCGCCGACGATCTCGCTGTGGTTGAGCTCGGCGGTGATCTCCTCCTGCAGGTACTGGTTCTCGAGCTCCAGGCGACGCTTCAGCGAACGCACCTCCTCAAGGGCCTCATGCAGCCGCTGCTCGTTCAGCTTGCGCTCGCTGATGTCGCGAAACAGCACCACGGCGCCGACCAGTCGCCCCATCTCGAAGATCGGCGTGCTGGTGTACTCGACCGGGACCGGCTGGCCGTTCTTGTGCCAGAACACCTCGTCGTCCACGCGATGGACCTGGCCGTCGCTGAAGGCGGCATGGATCGGGCACTGCTGCACCGGATATTCGCTGCCGTCGGTGCGCGTGTGATGGAACAGCCGATGGGCGTCGTGTCCCACCATGTCGGCACTGCCCCAGCCGAGCATGCGCTCGGCGGCCGGGTTGACGAAGGTGGTCTGGCCCTTGGCGTCGAGCCCGTAGATGCCCTCCCCCGCCGCCCCCAGGATGAGCTGGTTCTGGCGTTCGATGCGCTCGAAGACCTGCTCGATGCGCTGCCAGCCGACCTTCCCGCTGCGATGCTGGCGGCCCAGCTCGGCCTGGGCGCGTCGCCGCTCGACCGTGTCGTGCTCGATCAGGGTCAGCAGCAGCTCGCGCCCCCCCGGCAGCGGCACCGCGGAGACCTCGACCTTGTGCGGCTGGCGGCCGAGGTCGAGCAGCACCAGGTCATTCGACCAGGCCGGCGGGGACGACAGGGCCTCATCGGTGAAGCTCACCCAGAGCGGGAGGGAGGCGCTCAGGCAGTGGCTGAACGGGCGGGCGTTGAGCCCGTCCGCGCCGCCCCCCATCAGCGCCTCGGCGGCCGGGTTGACCTTCACGACCCGGTCCGTGAAGGGATCGACGATCAGCATGGCGTAGGGAACGACCTGGAAGGCCTGATCGGACAGGGGCATGGCGGCGACTCGCAGGAGGATTCCCCTGTGTACCACAGGGCCTCATCCCCGACCCGAGATTTCGTCAATTCACTCACGATATTTCGGGAGTTACGACATCTCGTGAACATCGCCCGGTGCAGCGCGGGGCCCACGACCACCGCCAACCCTTTAAAGGACAAACCCTTTTTCGAGATTCAGGGAGTTTGGCACGGCGCTCGCAGCTATATGCCAGGTCCAGTGGACACGCTGGACAGTCATCAGAACGCCGATGAGCGGATCCGCTCCCATCCCGCATGATCCCGTGAGGTGAACAACAAGATGAAAGATCACAACAGCCTGGGTAACCCCTTCGACCATCGCCAATCCCTGATCCATGGCAGCGCCTGCGACTGCCATGACTGCAAGGCCACCTCGGGCCACGACGCCGCCTCGGCCGAGGGCCATGCCCATGCCCATGCCCACACGGCCCAAGCGAAGACCGAGCAGGAAGCCCTGCCGGACAGCGAATCGATGCTCGATCGCGCCGTGGAGAGCGCCCTGGTGCGCGGCATCTTCGGCCACAGCGACATGCATCGTCGTCAGTTCATGAAGCTGGTCGGCGGCGGCACCGCGGCCGCGGCGCTGGCGAGCTTCCTGCCCATGGACGCCATCAAGGC
This sequence comes from Halomonas aestuarii, assembly GCF_001886615.1. NCBI lineage: Bacteria > Pseudomonadati > Pseudomonadota > Gammaproteobacteria > Oceanospirillales > Halomonadaceae > Halomonas > Halomonas aestuarii. The sequence continues at coordinate 2,694,735 of NZ_CP018139.1, read as the reverse complement.
GGCGGTCAAGGAGGACATGGGGCCCCTGGAGAAGTCCAAGCTCAATGTCGGCTTCGTGCCGATCACCTGTGCGACACCGATCATCATGGCGCACCCCATGGGCTTCTATGAGCGCTATGGCCTGGATGTCTCGGTGATCAAGACCGCCGGCTGGGCCGTGGCCCGCGACAAGTCGCTGAACCGCGAGTACGACGCGGCCCACATGCTGACCCCGATGCCCCTGGCCATGACCATGGGCGCCGGCTCGACCCCGGAGCCCTACATCATGCCGGCCGTCGAGAACATCAACGGCCAGGCGATCGTGCTGCACAACGACCACAAGGACAAGCGCGATCCCAAGCAGTGGAAGGGCTTCATCTTCGGCGTGCCGTTCGAGTACTCGATGCACAACTTCCTGCTGCGCTACTACGTCGCCGAGCACGGCCTCGATCCCGACCAGGACATCCAGATCCGGGTGATTCCGCCCCCCGAGATGGTCGCCAACCTGCGCGCCGGCAACATCGACGGCTTCCTGTCGCCCGATCCCTTCAACCAGCGCGCCGTCTACGAGCGCATCGGCTTCATCCACCTGCTGACCAAGGAGATCTGGGAGGGCCACCCGTGCTGCGCCTTCGCCACCAGCCAGGCGTTCGCCACCGAGAACCCCAACACCTACGGGGCCCTGCTGCGCTCCATCATCGACGCGACCCAGTACTCGTCGAAGCAGGAGAACCGCAAGGAGATCGCCGCCGCGATCGCCCCGACCAACTACCTGAACCAGCCGGTGACGGTGATCGAGCAGGTGTTGACCGGCACCTACGCCGACGGGCTGGGCGGGGTCCAGCAGGTGCCGGACCGCATCGACTTCGACCCTTTCCCCTGGCACTCGATGGCGGTGTGGATCCTCACCCAGATGAAGCGCTGGGGCTACATCGAGGGCGACGTCAACTACCAGCAGATCGCCGAGCAGGTCTACCTGGCAAGCGATGCCCGGAAGGTCATGAAGGAGCTGGGCTACGACGCCCCCGAGGCGGCCAGCCGCAACTACGAGATCATGGGCAAGACCTTCGACTACACCCAGCCCGAAGCCTACGTGAAGAGCTTCGCCATCGGGAGGGGGTGACATGGACCGCACGACCACCGAGTGGAACATCAGTCTCAACATGAGGGCGGCGCTGGTCGCCCTGGTGTTGCTGGTCGTCGGGCTGGGGCTCTGGGAGGGACTCAACCAGGTCCCCACCGCGGGCAACACCGCCGAGATGACCGAGTACGAGAAGCTGATGGGCGGCGTCGAGGACACCGCCCGGGTGCCCCCGCCCTCGGACGTCATCGAGCGCGCCTGGGAGGAGCTGTCCAACCCCTTCTACGACGCCGGCCCCAACGACAAGGGCATTGGCATCCAGCTGGGGTACTCCCTCTACCGGGTGCTCGCCGGCTACCTGCTGGCGGCCGCCGTCGCCATCCCGGTCGGGTTCCTGATCGGCATGTCGCCGCTGATGTATCGGGCGCTGAACCCCTTCATCCAGGTGCTGAAACCGATCTCGCCCCTGGCCTGGATGCCCCTGGCGCTCTTCATCATCCGCGACTCCGAGGCATCGGCGATCTTCGTGATCTTCATCTGCTCGATCTGGCCGATGCTGATCAATACCGCCTTCGGCGTGGCCGGGGTGCGTGAGGACTGGGTCAATGTCGCCCGCACCCATGAGCTCTCGCCGCTGAAGACCGCCTTCCAGGTCATCCTGCCCGCCGCGGCCCCGACCATCCTCACCGGCATGCGCATCTCGATCGGCATCGCCTGGCTGGTCATCGTCGCCGCCGAGATGCTCGTGGGCGGCACCGGCATCGGCTACTACGTCTGGAACGAGTGGAACAACCTGGACCTGACGAGCGTGATCTTCTCGATCCTGATGATCGGGGTGGTCGGCATGCTGCTCGACATGTGCCTGGCCTCGGTCTCGCGCCTGGTGACCTATGAGGAGTAACCCCATGAGCCAACATTTCGTGCAAGTCCAGCAGGCCAGCAAGCGCTTCCCCCAACGTGGCCAGGAAGACCTGACCGTCTTCGAGAACGTCAACTTCAACCTCGAGAAGGGCGAGTTCGTGTGCATCATCGGCCACTCGGGGTGCGGCAAGTCGACCATCCTCAATGCCCTGGCCGGCCTCGACCAGTTCACCGATGGCGGACTGATCATGGAGGGCCATGAGGTCACGGGTCCCGGGCTCGAGCGCGGGGTGGTGTTCCAGAACTACAGCCTGCTGCCCTGGCTCACCGCCCTGGAGAACGTCAAGTTCGGCGTGCGCGCGCGCTGGAAGGAGTGGACCAATGCCCAGGTGGACGAGCACAGCCGGGACTACCTGAGCATGGTCGGCCTCGACGACGTCATCGACCGCAAGCCCTCGCAACTCTCGGGCGGCATGCGCCAGCGCGTCAGCATCGCGCGGACCTTCGCCACCAAGCCCAAGCTGCTGCTGCTCGACGAGCCCTTCGGGGCGCTGGACGCCCTGACCCGCGGGGTGATCCAGGACGAGCTGATCAAGATCTGGGGCCGCGACCGCCAGACGGTGTTCATGATCACCCATGACGTCGACGAGGCCATCCTGCTGGCCGACCGCATCCTGCTGATGACCAACGGGCCCGAGGCCCGCATCGCCGAGGCGGTGGAGATCGAACTGCCCCGGCCGCGCAGCCGCGCCGAGGTCGTCAAGCACCCCAACTACTACAAGATCCGCAACTACCTGATCGACTTCCTGGTGAATCGGTCAAGCACGCTGCGTACCGCCGACATCGACGGGCGTGGGCTGTCCTATCCCCAGTCCATCAACCCCGCCAGGGCGGACGCCGACTCCTCGACGCCCGACGAGGGCGACCCTGCCAACCCCAAACTGGTGAACTTCACTCCCAAGGAGACCCATCATGGATAAGCTCGAGATGCGCCACACCCTGCTCGCCGCCAAGGCCCGCAAGCAACTGACCTGGGAAGAGATCGGAAAGAGCATCGGCATGTCGCCGGTCTGGGTGGCGTCGGCCTGCTACGGCATGAACAGCGCCACCCCGGACGCCGCCAAGAAGATCTGCCAGGTGCTGGATGCCGAGCCGGACGTCGCCGCCGCCCTGGAGGCCTTCCCCACCAAGGCCTGGGACGAGGCCATCCCCCAGGACCCGCTGATCTACCGCCTCTACGAGGTGGTGGGCGTCTACGGCGAGACCCTCAAGGACGTGATCCAGGAGAAGTTCGGCGACGGCATCATGAGCGCCATCGACTTCTCCATGGAGGTGGACAAGGTCGAGGACCCGAAGGGCGATCGCGTCCTGCTGACCCTCAACGGCAAGTTCCTGCCCTACAAGGCCTGGTGAGTCAGCCGGCTTCCGCCTCGAGCCTTCCCAGCGTGCGCTCCACGGCGCCCCGGTAGCCGCTGCCGAACATCAGCAGGTGATTCAGCAGCGGATACAACTGGAACAGGACTTCCCGCCTCGGCCAATCGCCGGGGCGGTTTCCGTTCCAGTAGGCCTCGAAGAACGCCTCACCCGGCGAGCCGAACAGCGTCAGCATGGCCAGGTCCACCTCGGGATAGTGGCGATAGACCGCCGGGTCGATGATCGCCGGCCCCCGGGTCGTGAAGAGCACGTTGCCCGACCACAGATCGCCATGGACGAGGCTCGCCGGGGCGTCCGGCAGCCAGGCCTCGAGCCCGTGGGCGACGGCCTCGAGGCGATGGCGCAGGTCGCCGCCCATCCGCCCCCGCGCCTGGCAGGCCTCGGCGAGGGGCAGCAGGCGACGCTCGCGCTGGAAGGCGCGACCGTCGGCCATCGGCGCATTGGGCTGTGGGGTGTGGCCGCAGGCGTTGTCGCGCGGCCAGCCATGGGCGTCGCCGACGCAGGCGTGAAGGTCTCGCAGCCCCTCCCCCAGGCTCGCCTCGTCCCGGCGTGAGCCCCCCGTCTCCAGCGCCTCCATCACCAGCCAGCCATCGCCCTCGGCCAGCACCTCGGGCACGACCAGCCGGGTGCCGGCATCGCGCAGCGCCCTCAGGCCATCGGCCTCACCAGAGAGCCGCTCGGGGTCGTCGCGCTTGATCACCACCGCCCCCTGGTCGGTCGCCAGGCGATGGACCTCGGCGATGTCGCCGCCGCCCAGGGGCCGAGGCTCCCCCCGTGGCGTGAGGCCGGCCGAGGCCAGCAGGCGCTGCAGAGACCGTTCCATGGATGTCACCCCCTCCCCCGTTGACGATCCCCCGAGGGTCGCCAGAACCCGCGGCGCTGTCAAAGCCGCTCGCTCCACTCATGGGACCAAAAAAAGACCGCCCGAGGGGGCGGCCAGAAGGGACATTCAGGGGATATAGGGGCAAGGCTGGGGCCGAGAGCCCCCGGGATCACTCGGGCATCAGCACGCTGTCGATCACGTGGATGACGCCGTTGCTGGCACCGATGTCGGCCGAGATCACGGTGGCGTCGTCGATCATGACGCTACCATCCATGGTGGTGATGGTGATGTCCTGGCCCTGCACGGTGGTGGCGCTGTCGGCCGCCATGGCATCGGCGGCCATGATCTTGCCGGGCACGACGTGATAGGTCAGCACGGCCTGCAGGGTCTCCTTGTTCTCCGGCTTGAGGAGATCCTCGACGGTGCCTTCCGGCAGGGCGGCGAAGGCCTCGTCGGTGGGGGCGAAGACGGTGAAGGGCCCTTCGCTCTTCAGCGTATCGACCAGGTCGGCCGCCTGCACCGCAGCCACCAGGGTCTCGAACTGCCCCGCCTCGACGGCGGTGTCGACGATGTCCTTCTGCTTCATGCCATGGTGATCGGCCTGGGCGCAGCCGGCGACGAACAGAGCTACCGCACCGGCGGCAAAGAAATGAGTCACGGGATTGGTGAAGGTCTTCATGGTCAGGCATTCCTCTTGGTGGCTTACTCGGGCACATGCCCGGTGGGTCAGTTCACTGACGGGTCGGTAGGCTCTGCGCCTCAACCTGTACACAACTTAGACAGTGTACAGATATTGGACAAGTATTATTTTCCTCCACGCGACGCGGCCGCCCGTAGCGCCCTGTCGGGAGATGCGCCCTGTCGGGAGGCGCTCCGTGGCGGGGATGGCTGACGCGAGGGCCTCGATATGGCACAACGGCAGGCGGGACCACCGGAACAGAGGAGTACACCCCATGTACAAGTTGGCCTTCTTCGTGCCCGTGGAGGACGCCGAGGCCGTCAAGGAGGCCGTGTTCGCCTCCGGGGCGGGACGCATCGGCGACTACGAGGCGTGCTGTTTCCAGACCCCGGGCACCGGGCAATTCCGCCCGCTGTCGGGCGCCGACCCGCATATCGGCCGGGTCGGCGACCTGGCGCGGGTCGAGGAGCTCAAGGTGGAGCTGGTCTGCGAGGATGGGCTGATCCGCGAGGCGGTGGCGGCCCTAAAGGCGGCCCACCCCTACGAGGAGCCGGCCTACGACGTCTGGAAGCTGGAGACCTGGTGAGCGCCGGAACGGGCGGGGACACGCCGCGCACAACGCCGCACGGCTGGAGACGGGCCGCGGCTCGGCCTATGATGCGGGGTCCGACATGCCATTTCCGCTCAGGAGGAATCCCCCCATGCCCATCGCCATGATCACCGGCGCGACCTCGGGCTTCGGTCGCGCCGCCGCCCGCCGCTTCGCCGCCGATGGCTGGTCGCTGATCCTCACCGGCCGCCGCACCGAGCGGCTGGAGGCGCTGAAAAAGGAGCTCGGCGACAGCGTCGAGGTGCTGGCCCTCACCCTGGACGTGCGGGATGCCCAGGCGGTGGCCCGCGCCGTCGACGAGCTGCCCGAAGCCTTCCGCGGGGTCACCTGCCTGGTCAACAACGCCGGCCTGGCGCTGGCGCCCAAGCCCGCCCAGGAGGTCGAGCTGGCCGACTGGCACACCATGATCGACACCAACGTCACCGGCCTGGTCAACGTCACCCATGCCATGCTGCCGCTGCTGATCGAGACGGGCCGCGGGGCGAGCATCGTCAACATCGGCTCGGTCGCCGGCAGCTGGCCCTATCCCGGCGGCCACGTCTACGGCGCCACCAAGGCGTTCGTCGAGCAGTTCGGCTACAACCTGCGCTGCGACCTGAAGGGCACCGGCGTGAGGGTCACCGACATCTCGCCGGGGATGGCCGAGACCGAGTTCACCCTGGTGCGCACCAAGGGCGACCAGGGCGCCTCGGATGAGCTGTACCGCGGCACCACGCCGCTACAGGCCGAGGACATCGCCGAACAGATCTTCCACGTGGCGACGCTGCCCCCCCACATCAACATCAACCGCATGGAGGTGATGCCGACGCGCCAGACCTGGTCGCCCTTCACCATCGATCGGGATTGAGGGGGTCAGGCGCTGCCCCTCGTTCAGGCGCTGCCAAAGTAGCGCTCGCGGTCCTCGGGGGTGATGTCGCTGACGTGCAGGGGGAAGGCATCCTCCCGCCGATCGTCGTAGAAGTGGCGCAGGGTGCGCTCGATGGTCGGGAAGGCGAGTTCGCCCCAGGGAATCTCGTGCTCCTCGAACAGCGCCACCTCCAGGCTCTCGGGGCCGGCGTCGAAGCCGCCGTCGAGGTCGGCGCGGAAGATCATGTAGACCTGGTTGATGTGCGGCAGGTTGATGAGGGTGTAGAGGCCGTGGATCTCGACCTCCGCGCAGGCCTCCTCGCGGGTCTCCCGGGCCGCCGCCTCGACGGTGGTCTCGGCGTTCTCCATGTAGCCCGCCGGCAGGGTCCAGTACCCCTTGCGAGGGGAGATGGCCCGGCGACAGAGCAGCACCCGGCTGCCGCTCACCGGCAGGGTGCCGGCGACGATGCGCGGATTCTGGTAGTGGATGGTCCCGCACTCGTCGCAGCAGTAGCGGGGGCGATCGTCCCCGGAAGGGATCGCGAAGCGCACGGTATGGCCACAGTGGCTGCAGAAGTTCATGGCGCTCCCTGGCAGGCCGGAGGGCGGCATGACGGCCGCCCGGTCAAGGCTTGACGCCGCTAATGGCGGCCGAGTAGAAGGAGTCAAACCCGATGGAAACCCCATGTTAGATAACCTTCGCGAACGCCTGCAAGCACACCGGCCGCGCCGGGTCGGGCTGCGCCTGCCCGAGGCGGCGGTGCTGCTGCCCATCGTCGACCGGCCCGAACCGACCCTGCTGTTCACCCGGCGCGCCGATCACCTCAACACCCACAGCGGCCAGGTGGCCTTCCCCGGCGGCAAGCGCGAACCCCAGGACGCCGACCTGCTGGCCACGGCCCTGCGCGAGTCCCGGGAGGAGATCGCCCTGCCCCCGGAGCGCGTGGAGCTGCTCGGCCGGCTGTCGGACGTGATCTCGCTGCACGGCCTGCGGGTCACGCCCTGGGTGGGCGTTATCCCGCCCGACCTGCCGCTGACCCCCGACCCCAGCGAGCTCGATGCCATCTTCGAGGTGCCGCTGTCACACTTCCTGGAGGACCAGCGCACCCATACCGACGTGATCCGGGTGGACGGCCGTGACTACTACGTGCCCAGCTACAGCACCGACGGCCACGTGATCTGGGGGCTCTCGGCCATGATGCTGGTGGAGCTTCTCGCCGAGGGGTTCGAGATGCCGATCAGCCTCTTCAAGCGCCCGCCGGGGGAACTGCTCTACCTCCCCGAACGCGGAGTCACCCGTCCATGATGCAGAGTGACGCCTTCGCCACCGCCCTGCCCCGCGAGCGTCTGGCCGAGCTGGTCGATGCCCTGGTGGAGAACGGCTGGTACGTCGGCGAGGACTTCATCCCCGCCGAGCTGTGCGCCGAGCTGTACCAGGAGCTCGGCGCCATGGCCGACCAGGAGGCCCTGGACGCCGCCGGCATCGGCCGTGGCCAGGAGCATGCCCTGCGCCGGGACATCCGCGGCGACGCCATTCGCTGGCTGGACCGCGAGAGCCAGGCCAGGCGCCGCTACCTCGAGGCCATGGGCGAGCTGCAGCAGGAGCTCAACCAGGCGCTCTTCCTGGGCCTCTTCGAGTACGAGGCGCACTTCGCCCACTACCCGCCCGGCGCCTTCTACCGGCGCCACCTCGACAGCTTCCGCGGCCGCGCCAACCGGGTGGTCTCCACCGTGGGCTACCTGAACCCCGACTGGCCCGACGACGGCGGCGGCGAGATGGTGATCTTCGACGCCGAGGACCCGGAGCGTGAGGTGGCGCGGGTGCGACCGCAGGCCGGCACCTTCGCCTGCTTCCTCTCCGACAGCGTGCCCCACGAGGTGCTGCCCACCCGCCTGCCGCGGGCCAGCATCGCCGGCTGGTTCCGGCGCAATGCCTCGCTGGGAGGCCTCGTGGACCCGGCGCGCTGATGGCGGGCGACGCCGGGAAACCAGAGGACGAGCGGCTCAGGGCGCGCTGCTTGGCGCTGGAAGCGAAAAATGCCGAGCTGGAGGCCGACAACGCCGCGCTCGTCGAGCGCAACGCGACCCTGGAGGAGGAGAAGCGCCACTACCGGTGGCTGGCCGACAGCACCACCGACCTGATCTCCCGCCACGCCCGGGATGGCACCTTCCTCTACGCCTCGACGGCATGCCGGTCGCTGCTCGGCTACGAGCCCGAGGAACTGGTCGGCGTCTGTGCCTACGAGCTCTTCCATCCCGCGGACCTCGATGACCTGCTCAACAAGTCGCCGCGGGTCTACTACCACGACGGCTTCTACCAGCAGACCTACCGCTTCCGGGCCAGGGACGGGCACTACGTCTGGTTCGAGACCACCAGCCGCACCCGCCGAGACCCCGCCACCGGCGAGCTGCTCGACATCCTCTGCGTCTCCCGGGACGTGGGACGGCGCATCCACGCCGAGGCCAACCGCGAACGCCTGGCCCGGGTGGTGGAGTCGACCACCGACTACGTGCTGTTCATCGACGGCGACGAGCGCATCTTCACCTCCAACGAGGCCGCCCGCCGACTGCTGGCCCGCCCCCGCCAGGGCTCTCGGGACGACGACCACCTCTCCCTCGAGCAGGCCTACACCCGCGAGTCCCTTGCCGTGCTGCGCGAGATCGTGCTGCCCGCCGTGGCCCGCTACGGCTCCTGGAGCGGCGAGCTGGCGATGCAGGGCCCCCGCGGGCCCGTGCCGGTGCTCAGCGTGGTGATGGCCCACCACGGCCCCGCCGCCGAGCCCGACCACCTCTCGCTGATCAACCGCGACATCGGCCTGCGCAAGGCCACCGAGGCCCAGGAACGCCGCCACCAGGAGCAGATCGCCCACGCCAACCGCCTGGCGACCACCGGGGAGCTCGCCTCCAACATCGCCCACGAGCTCAACCAGCCGCTGGGCGCCATCGCCAACTACGCCAGCGGCGCGCTGATGCAGCTGGCCGACGACCCGACCCGCCCGGCCGGCGACCTGGCCCTGCCGCTGGAGCGGATCAGCGAGCAGGTCCAGCGCCTCGCCGACCGGCTTCGCCATATCCGCACCTTCGTGCGCAAGGGCCAGACCCGGCCGCGGCCGGTGGCGCTGCTCGAGGTGGTGGACGCCGCCTGCCGCCTGTGCGAATGGCAGTTCCAGCAGGCCGGGGTGGCGCTCGAGCACGAGCTGCCCGAGGCGCTGCCCCGGGTGCAGGCCGACCCGGTGGCCCTGGAGCAGGTGCTGGTCAACCTGCTGCTCAACGCCCTGGAGGCGAGCCGCGATCACCCCGGCGCCGACCGGGTGCTGATCCGCGCCCGGCGCACGGGCCCTCGGGAGGTCCGCTTCACCGTCAGCGACCGGGGCCCCGGCGTACCGGAGGCACAGCGCGCGCAGGTCTTTGCCCCCTTCCACTCCGGACGCCCGGAGGGGCTCGGCATGGGGCTCGCCATCAGCCATTCGCTGATGGAGGCCATGGGCGGCCGCCTGGTACTGGCGCCGGCCGGCGGTTCCGGCGGCGCCACCTTTGCCGGTACACTGCTCGCCGAGCCCGGGCCGCTGCCGCCGGCCCGGTGAGAGCCATCGTCAATTCCCTCCGGAGGGGCGCGTGCCCGACAAGCCATGTATCGCCGTGGTCGACGACGACCAGGCCCTGCGCGACTCCCTGACCTGGCTGCTGGACTCGGTGGGCCTGGCCACCGTCGCGTTCGGCGACGGCGAGGCCTTCCTCGCCGCCTCCCCCTCGCGCCTCGACGCCGTGCTGCTCGACGTGCGCATGCCCGGCCTCTCCGGCCTGCAGGTGCAGCAGCGCCTGCTCGAGTGCGACCCTGACCTGCCGGTGATCTTCATGACCGGCCACGGCGATGTGCCCATGGCCGTGCAGGCGCTCAAGGCCGGCGCCTTCGACTTCATCGAGAAGCCCTTCAACCACCAGCAGCTGATCGACACGGTCCAGCAGGCCCTCGCCCGGCACCGCCAGCGTCGCCAGTCCCAGGCGCGGCTCGAGGCGCTGCGCGAGCGCTACGCGGGCCTGCGGCCGAAGGAACAGCAGATCCTGGTGCACGTGGCCGAGGGCATGACCAGCCGCGAGATCGCCGCCCACCTGGCCATCAGCGCCAAGACGGTGGAGGTCTATCGCCTGCGCGCCATGAAGGCCCTGGGCGCCGCCAACCTGGCCGAGCTGGTGCGGCTCTGCGTGGCGCTGGGGCTGGTCGATCCCCTGCCGGACGAGCCCTCCTCTTCCTGATCAGTCCTATCCCTGATCGCTACTATCCCTGATTGCCCCTCCCCTGATCGCCCCTCGCCCTGATCGCCTCGTCCGCCGGAGGTGTACCGTCACCGGGTGCCTGGCGGTGTCCTGCCAAGCCTCTAGACTGCAAGGGAACGCCGCGGCCACGGGGGCTGCAGCGACGATGCCTGCGTCGGGGGTATGACGACATGAACAGGACAGACGTCCGGACCCTTCAGCGGTTCCTCAAGGAGAGCGGCAGCTACCAGGGCAAGATCGACGGCCTTCGCGGCCCGAAGACCCTCGCCGCGATGAAGACCACCCTCAAGGCCCATGCCGACCTGCTGCCGGCGGGGGCCGACGCCTGGAGCGACAAGCGGCGCGCCGTCGCCTGCCTGCAGGTCGCCTGCCGGCTGCGCAAGATCGAGGTCGGCCCCATCGACGGCCTGTGGGGCCCCCAGACCGACCATGCCACCGAGGTACTGGCCACCATCCAGGAGACCGGCAAGCCGCCCGCCCCCTGGCGCGACCAGGAGCCGCTGGATGCCAATCCCAACGGCTGGTACCGGGAAGCGGAGCTCAAGGAGGCGCTGGGTTCACCGACCCGCAAGCCGCCGATGGTGGTGGTCCCCTGCCCCTGGCAGCTCTGCCTCGCCTGGGACCTCGGCACCCACCCGAGCGGGATCGGCTGTCACGAGATGGTGGCCGACAGCCTGTCGCGCATCCTCACGCGAGTGAACGATCACTACGGCCCCGAGCAGCTCAGGGAGATGGGGCTTCACCGCTACGGCGGCTGCTACAACAAGCGGCGCAAGCGGGGCGGCACCTCCTGGTCGACCCATGCCTGGGGCATCGCCATCGACTGGGATCCCTCTCACAACAGGCTCAAGTGGGGGCGCGACCGCGCCCGTCTGGCCCAGCCGGAATACGACACCTGGTGGAAGATCTGGGAGGAAGAGGGCTGGGTCAGCCTCGGCCGCACGCGCAACTTCGACTGGATGCACGTGCAGGCGGCCAAGCTCTGAGCGGCAGAACTCTCAGCAACCGAACCCCGCCCCGGGACTCGACCCGGGGCTAGGCCCCGGGCTCAAAACAGGTCTCAAAACAGGGCTCAGTCACGCAGGATGGTCATGCGACGCGTCTCGTCCTCGGGGAAGACGCGGCCGCTGCGCAGCGCGCCGAACAGGTGCAGGAACACCACCCCGGGCTCGCCGTAGACCTCGCCCGAGCGGAAGTAGGAGTGCCCCTTGGGGAAGTCGTAGCGGGTGTTGACGTCGTCGCAGTCCACGGCGAAGACGTTGCGCGCCACCTTCGACATGTCCTCCGGTCCGGAGTGGCCGAGGCGACGGGAAGCAATGCGATTGCGCAGGTTCGAGGCCTTGCTGGCGCGCAGGGCCAGGTCGTCGGAGGCGAAGTAGACGGTGACGTTGCGCGAGGCGTGGGTGATGGGCTCGCCGGAGTGCCCCTCCTCCAGGGATTCGTTGACGATATCCGCGGCGATCAGGAAGGTGTTGCGAAACAGCAGCGGCACGCCGCCCGGCAGGTAGTACTTGCGCCACAGCCGCAGCGTCTCCCTCAGCACCCGGTTGCCCATGGAGTGGGCCAGCACGTTGATGCGCTTGAGGCAGGGGGTGGGGGCCGCCTCGTACTGGTCGCCCTCCCGCCAGTCCAGGAAGCGCTGCAGCACCCGGGCGAAGGAGAAGGCGCTCAGGTCGGCCGACTCCTGGTCGTCCCAGTAGTCCTTCACGATGCCCAGGTCGTTGTCGCACGGCCAGATCAGCGGCACCACCAACACCTCGCCGGGCTCGCTGGCATCGCAGAGGGCCTGGAACTCGCGGGTCGCGCGGAGCACGTCATCGGGCATGTTGGCGAAGCCGTGGATGTAGATCAGCACCTGGCGGGCATTGGCCTCCTTGAGGCGCCGCAGGAAGGCCTTGCTGCCGACCTCCTCGTACTGCCCCTCCCCGACCTCCTCGCAGTAGTAGACGGAGTTGCTGGCCGCGTTGTTCTTGAGATCGAAGTTGAAGGGGCGATCCACCCGGGTGCGGATGCTCTGGGTGGGAAAACGGTTGGTAATGAACAGCATGAAGGATCACCTCGCGGGGCGAGCGGCAGGGAGGCTGCCGGTTCCCTTCAAGCTAGCACAGCGCCCGCGGTCGGCCAGGGAGCCTGCCGCCGACCGCGGGCGCTGGTGTCCCGGCCTCAGGCCTTGAGGACGTAGCGCAGGATCTCGACCACCTGATCGGTGGTGGTGGCCCAGGCCATGGCCGCCGCATCGACCTCCTTCAGCGGGTGGATGATCGACTCGCCGTGCAGGGTGACGTAGGGCTTGCCCAGCGCGGCGCAGTAGCCGGCATCGAAGGCGGCATTCCACTGCTTGTACTGGTCGCCGAAGCGCACCACCACGAGATCGCTCTGCTCGATCAGGGTCTTGGTGCGGATGGCGTTCACCTTGGACGACTGGTGGTCGCGCCAGAACTGGCTGGGGGTCTCGCCCAGGTGGTCGCCGGCGGCATCGCTGGCGTCGTGATCGGTGACCGGGGCGGTGAAGACGACGTCGAGTCCGGCGGCCTCGGCGCCGCGCTTGATCTCGTCGCGCCAGTCGGTGTGGATCTCGCCGGAGAGGTAGACGGTAAAGCTCATGGAAAGGCTCCAGGACAGGGAATCGGGCCCCTATGATAGCCCAGAACGGCAACATCTGGAAATGCATTCCATTTCCTGGAAGCACCCTCTCGCGCCCCTCGCGGACGGGCCATGGCGCCTGTAAGGCCGGAGGCCATGGCCCGACAGAGCCCTGTGACCGCAGGGTCGAGAGGAGGCAGATCATGAAACGTATGAATTGGTGGAGGGCCGCCGTCCTGGTGGCCGGGCTGGCCTGGTCGCTGGGGGCCATGGCCGACGGGCGCATCTTCACGCGCGAGGGCCTTGCCATCGGCGGCACGGACCCGGTGGCCTACTTCACCGAGGGCCGGCCGGTGGAAGGCTCGCCCGACTATCAGCTGGAGTGGGGTGATGCCACCTGGCAGTTCGCCTCGGCCGAGCATCGCGACCGCTTCGCGGCCGACCCCGAGGCCTATGCCCCGCAGTATGGCGGCTGGTGCGCCTGGGCCGCGGCCCGTGGGGAGGCCGCCTCGACGGTGCCCGAGGCGTGGAAGATCGTCGACGACAAGCTCTACCTGAACTACAGCCGCTTCATCCAGTGGCGCTGGGAGCGCGACATTCCCGGCTTCATCGAGGCCGCCGACGCCCACTGGCCGGATATCTTCGAGAAGTGATCCCGCCCGATGGCGCTCCTGCGCCTGGGGGCCATCGGGCCGTCGGCACACTACCGCGACCGGGGGTCGCAGGCGCACCGACACCGTGCATTTTTCCATTGAGCTTCTCGCCATGGCTGAGGCAGGATGAAACCAGGAGAGCACGCCAGGGATGGATCCATGGCCAACCCCCCGGAGGAGGAGCCACATGCAACCGCTGAGCTATTACTACTACAACGTGCTGGAAGGCCTCGAGCGACCCAGCGATGTGCCGTCTAACGAGCTGCAGGAGGGGTACGACATCCTGTATCGCCATGGCGGGCGCATCGAGATCGACCTGCTACGCAGGGCCGAGGACGGCAACGCGCAGGGCGCACCCTTCCACTGGTACGAAGACCTCGATGACGAGCAGCGGGCGAAATTGCACAAGGCCCTGGAAGAGAACAATCCGGCGAAGATCCTCAAGGTCATGCAGCGCAACGGCTACGCGGGTGTGCTCTATCACCACGCCTGGGCGAACTTCCAGACGGCGGCCGGCGCCGAATAGGACGCCCACGCCACCCCAACGAAAAGGGCCCGCGATTATCGCGGGCCCTTTTGTTGGGGTGGCGGGTTCGTCGACGCGATGGGGTGGCGGCTAGCCTCCTGATCGTCGGGCAACGTGCCAACATGTCTTTATCGAAGGAACGTGGATGTCGGCGTGGGGAGGACAGCAACCGGACAGAAGCAGACGTTGCGATCATGCTGATATAACGCTTGCATTTGCAGCAGGTGCGAAGCGCAGCGTAGTACCTGTCCGGCAACCTGCACTTGTTAAGCATGCCCAGCGGCGGCTTGTTTGCTGACCACGCTGGAATGAATCGTCCATGAAGAGCCCTACGATGACTCATCTGGAAATTGCTCAACCTCCACGAACTCTACGCTAACTGGCTTCATCTCTCCCATTACCAGCGGTGCCTTTATCCCGTCCTTGTTCAGAGTTTTGGCGAGCATGCGCAGGTCAATCAAAACGTCAGAGACTTTTTCTATCAGTCGTCCCCGGCCTGAGGCCTTGCCAGTCTCTCTTTCTCCCGCCCCGTACTCTTCCCATCGAGAGGGTGAAAACTGATTAATAAGACTTTCGATATCCTGCCTATCGAGCGATACGCCATCCCAATTATGGGCGAACCTATTCCGAATCTTCCTAAGTATTTCCAATGTCTGATAGCCATCCTTTCGTACCAAACCAAGCACATAGGCGGCTTTGATTCTCGCGGAGAATGTCCCGAGTGGCGCATTGAAGCAGTTGACCAGCTCTTTAGCTTGTTTTGGCTCACGAAGGTAGTTAAGTAATAGAAGCTCCAATGTATCCTCGGCGAAAGCTGCTATGGTCAGGACCAGGCCTCGGTCATCGTGTTCGTGGAGTGATTCAAACAGGCTATTGAGCTCATCCACGTAAGGCTCTTGGTGAGGATTTACTGGTGGCTTTACATAGCCCTTCTTGCCTGAGGAATTCAACTAGCGCCTCCTACCGTGGTCCGATTGCCTGAATTAGCAGGATAGAGATTTTGGTGAGCAAGGTCCTACTAGACTCGGACATTACGATTCGACCAGGCCATGACTCCCCAGTGCCTAACGTCGCGCTTCAGCCACGGGACGAGCGCACGCCGCGAGGACCGTCGGCTGCAAGCGCTGGTTAGAGGGCAAGTGCACGGCGAGTTGCAAACTGAATCAGGTAGAGCACAAACCCAAGTAGGCCGACGACGCCAGAATGCGTATGTGCTTCTACCCAACTAAGCCCACGGATGCACTGGTCGACAATGCTTACAAGTGCCGTGTATATGATCCCACCTGCCAACAGTGGTGCAAAGACCACTCCAAGAATGCTGAGGAGCCAGCCCGCAACGGTGTGTGTGACCAACGACGACAGCGAAACATCGAAGGCCCCGACTCCGATAATAAGTACCGGCCACCCAAACAGGTAGATTCCGAGAAAGAACAGATTGCCAGCATGTCGCTCGACGAAGGTTGCACCTGGTGGATAGTCTTCGACGAACTCGACAGTTGGGTTTATGTAGGCGAGAAGTGGCTTGAGAGCTCGAGTTCGCACCCACGAGAGGTTATGGATCTTTATGGCCTCGACTGCGAGCAGGAACACGGCAGTGATCTCAAGAAGATCGACAGTGGCGCGGATTAGCTGCATGTGTCTTGCCCTCTAAACGCCGCCAGCACGCGCGGCTCTATAGTGGAGGCGAAGCCGCAACGAAAAAGCCGTCGCCGTGCCTGGCCTTGTTAGCGGCATCACCAACTATTAAATGGCAAAGGAGACGTTTTTACCTCGACGTCTTCGAGTCCTAACGAATCCAATAGCATCCTGATTGACGATTCACAACGAGGCTGATTGGGATTGGGACCTACTATAACTTCACGCAGCGCGGACACTCCAGCGCCGGAGAGCACCCCGAGTTCTACGTACGGAGCCAGATAAGACGGACTTGCCCGAAACTGCACGGGCTCCCGTGGCTCCTTTGCTACAATGCGCCACTCTGACTCCTCATGAAATCCTTCATTCTTGAAGAGTGGCGCAAGCTCAGTGATCTCGGCGAAAAGCCAGTCGAGCGCGGCATCAGCCTTCGGCTTGTCTGGTCCTTCAGACGTACTAAGGCTATAGTCGATTTCTGCATTTACCTTACCTTTGGAGTCTAGCTTTTCATATTCGCTCCGGGACAGGGCAGGCTTAGGAAACCGCTCTAGGCATTGGGTCACGATCTTCTCAACGTGTTGAACCTGATGACCGTGCTCGTAGATGCACTGCTCCAACCGGTACCCTCTGGCTCTGCAGAACTCCTTAAGTTGGTCAAACTCGAACCCTAAACAAAGCCCTGCGCCAGCTGGGCAATAGCCTCGCCACTGACTGAGGAGATCCGCCTTTTGACTGAAAGATGCAATGTAGATATCGTCAGCGGAGACCGCCTCCAAACCATGGCGTACTGCCCACCCAAACGCCGCCAAGTAGTCGTCCTCCATATAAATGCCACCGGCCAAGTTTTTCGCAAAATCAAGACCGTGGAAGAACTCGCTCGAATCATTCAGATACGAGGCATGCGTCGCCCAGATACTACGGCTTCGCAGTATCCCAAGGATGCCGCTAAGGCTTGTGTAGTGATAGAGGGTATTCATCTTTTCCCCGCTAACGCCAGTGGTAATGGGCGACAACGAAGCGCAGCGTAGTATAGTGGGCGTCCCGTTGACCACCTTGTTAGAGTTTTTTACAGAAAAATGCACAGTACCGAGGGTTATCCCAAGGCTTTCCATATTTCAATTGAACTTCCCACTGTGGGTAGGTTTCGTGGAAACTGTCGATAGCGAAGCCTGCTTCCAAAATCCCGTTGATATATGTAGATAATGGTCTGTGGTGATATGGAACACCAGATACTTTGTTATTTGGATCTTTTGTAATTGAGAACGAAATCTCTTTGCTCATCGGAGTCATGTAATTGTAGTCACCGCCAAAGAGGTTTTTATATGAGTTATAGAAACAGGGGTGAGGAATCGAGAAAACAAAATGCCCACCTTTAGAGAGACAGACAAAAACTGACTCTAAGTATCCGAAAAGATCCTCAACTACATGTGCAACCAAATGTGAAAAAGCTACGTCATATGACCGACTAGAGGATAAGTCAAACGACGAGCAGTTCAAAAGTTCTACGTTTTCCCCAGCCAACACCTCACTAGCCACTTTATGCATTCCCGGCGACGGCTCTATCGCAGTCACCGAGAACGACTGATTCGACAATGCCTTGGACAAATGCCCGGTACCCGCTCCAATTTCGATGACTCGATTTGGTTTGAGGCCACAAACCCACTCCACAAAAAGCGGTTTGAAGACTTCCACGAAAGTTAGATCGATGTTGGATTCGATCTGTTTTCGCCTAAGTTCAGCAGCCTCACACCATCTACGAGGCATTAGAAAGTGCCTTAGATTTCCGAACGATGTCTTTTGCCATTGCAATAATTTGTGGGCCTGAGCTGTTATCAAAGATAGTAATTTCGTGATCGGGATGACCGCCACGGGCAATGGCCAGCTTTTCCGCTCCGCTTCGATGCCCATCGACGAGGGTAAAGCGAGCTTCCGGAGGTATCTCTTCGCCCGTTATATAGAAAACAACGCCAGCTTCGCTTAATGGTTCACGAATACCCAGGGACACTTCATTCGGAGTGATGATCTCCAATGAGGTTCCATTTCGTGCCATTTGTGTAATAGCGTCTTTTATGGGTTCTGACTTCCGAAGCCAAGCTACGCGATTGCTAACAATTGCCACAGAACTCCCTGAATCTATGAATCTCTTCATAAACTCTAGGGTTTCTACCTCTGTTTTGTTCACTTCTACTTCAGGCAAATATTTAATCCCTTTCTTGGCAATCAGAACCACAACCCCAACAACTTCAGCAATAACTATCCCAAGTAACCACTTGAGATAGGGAAGATCGGCTACTCCAGATCCATTTGCTCCCGAATACCAAAGGTAAATCAGTGCTCCCAAGCTAGCTAATGCCGTAAGCGCAAAAACAACCAGAAAAACATAAATTGTGTGCTTAATAACTGATTGCATCAGGCGAGACTCTTGTTAGCTCTAACAGGTATTAGAGCGTACAGTCTGATATCGGATGAACGCGCATGCAAGTTCAACAATGTTGTACTGCACGTCACCCTCCTCCTAACCCATTAAAATTCATAAATATTAAGAACATCTCGGCTACATAACACCAGTCACCGCGCATGCCGCATAACAAGGATGAACGAGCATGCTGCCTTTGCCGGAATGGCTGCTTTGGGTCGTAATCAGCCCTTCGCCTTATAGGCCGTGAACTGACGAGCCTGGGCCGCCACTCCAGATTCCGGGGCACGCTACCGCCAGGAAGGCGCACAAGGGGCTGCCATCCTGGCCGTTGCGGGATATCCGTCGCCATCCCTGCGAAAATCGAATCACTCTACGTTAGCAAAGATGGCTTCGGGTTGTATCAACGGCGACTAATAAAAAGATCGTAGAGCTCTGGTTCAAAAGATTGACCGACCTCAGCCGCTCGCAGGGCCTCGATGCAAAGCCGAAGCGGGCATGGGGAGGTGGCCTGCTTGAAGCAGGCCGTGCGAATCAACCGGCATCGGGGTCGGGTAAGGGCTCAGTCGAGGCGGTGGCGCGCTCGGAAGGCCTCGACGACCGCCCGCAGGTCGGGGTCGAGCCTCGCCAGGGTCTCCTCGGCGATCGGGGCCGGCACGCCGCCATGGAAGGCTTCCGCCATGCCGCCCGCCATGCAGGCCAGGGTGTCGGCATCCCCGCCCAGCGAGACGGCGTTGCGGATGGCCTCCTCGACGCCGTCCGCCTCCAGGAAGGCGATGATGGCCTGGGGCACCGAGCCCCGGCAGGTCACGTCGAAGCGGTAGCCGGGGCGGATGTCTTCCAGGCACGGCGAGAGGTCGTAATCGAAGAGCTCCTCGATCTCGGTGAGGATCTCGAGCCGCGAGGCGCCCTGACGAGCCAGGAAGATGACGGCGGCCACGGCCTGGGCACCGCGGATGCCCTCGGGGTGGTCATGGGTGACCTCGGCGCTGCGTCGGGCAAGCGTCAGCGCCTCGTCCAGGGAGGCGGCGGCGAACCCCACGGGGCTGACCCGCATGGCCGAGCCGTTGGCGAGGCTGTGGTAGGGGCGACGGTCGTCGCTCATCGCCCACTGGCGGAAATGCCCGCCGAAGCCGGCCTCCGGGTAGCGGTGGTAGTAGTCGTGGAAGGCCTCGGCGAAGTCGCCGCCCTCGAGCAGCACCTCCGCCACCGCCACGCTCAGCACGGTGTCGTCGGTGAAGGTGCTCTCGGGCGTGAACAGGGGAAAGTCGCGGGTCTTGGTGCCCGCCCCCTCGTGGACCGAGCCGATGATGTCGCCGGCGATGGCTCCCAGCATGTGTCACCTCCGTCGTGCGGTTCCTCGAGTCTCCAGCGGGGACGCGTCGTGCAGACGCCGGCCCTCAGCCGCGGCGGCCGATCAGCAGGTGAACCGATACCTCGAACACCGCGCGGCCGCGCGGGTCGATGACATCGGCCAGTTCCTCCTGGGCCCGGGCGAGCACTTCCTGGATGGTGGCCTCATCGAGGCTCACCCCCATGAACGGCAGCCAGACGCGCAGGTCCGCCTCGAGCAGGTCGCCGATGCCAGGGAAGTCGGCCGTCCCCGTCAGGGTAGTCACCTCGACCGCTTCCATGCCCGCCTCGCGGGCCATGCGCGCCAACGCTTCCGCGTCGCCGAGGACGAAGGGGGCCCGCAGCGCCTCGGCCGCGGCCTCCCCTGCGATCCGCTCCAGCAAGGCCACTTCGCGAGCGAAGGTGGCGTTGCGGTCCAGGCCGTCGAACACGGCCACCGCCAGTCGCCCCGACGGCACCAACACGCGATGCATCTCGCGCAGCGCCGCCGGCTTGTCCGGGAAGAACATGAGGCCGAACTGGCTCAGCACCGCATCGAACGCCTCTGCCTCGAAGGGCAGCCGCTGCGCGTCGCCCTGGCGCCAGACGACCCCCGGCGCGAGCTCGCGCGCCACCTCGAGCATGCCCGCCATCGCGTCCAGGCCGACCACCAGGCCGGAGGGCGCGACCCGGGTCAACGCCTCGCGGGCGAGCACCCCCGTGCCGCAGGCCACGTCGAGGACACGGTCCCCGCTCGCGACCCGCGCCTTGTCGAGCAGCCGCGAGGGCCACTGCCGGAACAGCGAGGACACGAAGAGCGCCTCGTAGGCACGAGCCGCCTCGATCTCCTGAGTCATCTGATCGTCGTTCATCACGCACCTCCTCTGCCGTCGACCATCCTCTGGTGCCCCCTGCGGCACGACGACGACAGGAGCGACGGCGCATGAGGGAAGAGGATCACCCGGGAGCACGGTAAGGAACGGGCCGGGGCCGGTACGAGTGTGAGGGGGCACGTCGGGCGGCGTCGGGCAGCGCCCCGCTCCCCCGCCCTTTTCCGAAGTATAGTCCGACCCCGATCCAGGAAACGTGCCGCGGCCCGGCGGGTCAGCGCAGGGTAAACGCCGGCGGGTCAGCGCGGGGTAGACGCCGCCGGCTCGCCGACGGCGATCGTCCTGCCCGCGCCCGCCAGAAGGATGGCGTTCTGGCCGAAGTAGCCGCCGGGGGCCAGGCGGGTGTTCATCTGCACCAGGGTGCCCAGCGGCTCGCCGGGCACGGCGATCTGGCCGGTCGCCTGGTCGACGGTGGTGATCTTGCAGCGCTGGCAGGGCTTGCGCAGGCCCAGCCGGACCGCGCCCTCCTGGAGGACCAGCTCGCCCCAGCCGTTCTCGGCGAAGGGCTCGGCGGCGTCCACCACGATGCTGGGCCGGAAGCGCGTCATGGGCACCGGGGCGAGCCCCTTGGCCTGAAGCACCCGGTTGACCTCGGCGAGCGAGGCCTCGGAGACCACCAGGAAGGGGTAGCCATCGGCGAAGGCCGTGTGGGCCTGCTCGCCGGGCGCCAGGAACTGGGTCTCGACGCCGCGACGCTGGTCGGGGGCGAAGCGCACCAGCCGCAGCCCGCTGCCCTTGAAGTCTCCCAGCACGGCGCCGAGCCACTCGGCCGCCTCGGCGCCCTCGTCCAGGGCCTGGCACTGGTCGTCCCAGACGTGGACCGGCAGCCGGGGCTGGTCCTCGCGGCCGAGCGGGACATGCAGCGGCGAGGCCTCGGGGTGCTCCAGCACCAGTGACTCGTCGCTGAGGCGCACGGCGATCCGCGCCATGCGGGGTAGCTGGCGCTGGGTGACGAAACGGCCGATGTCGTCGACCACCATCCACTGGCGGTCGTGGGCCAGGCCACGCTCGGTCACCTCGGCGCGGTCGAGGGAAATGCCGCGCAGCGACTTCACGGGGTAGATGGCAAGCTGGGTGATCTTCACGGGGCACTCCTCGCGCGGGTGGATTCCCGCATCATGCCGCCTCGCCGCCACCGGGGACAGTGCCGGCGGGTGCACGCGTCAACGCGACGTTCCGCTCAGGACCTGGCCACCTCAGCAGCAGCCCGACCCCTGCTGGATCGGCGGACAGGGGACGTCGCCGTAGGAGCAGAAGACGCAGCAGTCGCCCGGCTGGGGCTTCAGCAGGCGGTGGCACTGCTCGCACTCGTAGAAATACTGGCAGGCATCGGTGGGCATCGTCTCGGTCTTGCGATGGCCGCATGCCGGGCAGGTCAGGGTCGATTCCTTCACGATCTCCGTCATCGCCATGTTCCTCGCAGGGGTTGGAGGCGGGAGCCCACAGGATAGCGGCACACGGGCCTGCATCCACCATGCCGCGTTGGTCGGATCGTCTTGCGCTTGGCGGGGGGCCTTACAGTCGCTCGGTGTCGATCACGTAGCCGATGATCGGGTAGCCCGCTTCCCTGGCGGCCTTCTCGGCCTCGAGCTGGGCCTCGACCTTCGAGATGCTGGAGGAAACGTGCTCGAACACGGAATCCATCTCCAGCGGCTTGGTGCGAACCGCCAGCCTGACCCGAAGGCCGGCCTTCGGCGCGCCGGCGGCCTTGCTGCGCTCCGCCCTGGGGGCCGGTGCGGCGGAGGGGGCGGCGGCCCTCGGAGAACTGCGCTTGGGGCTGCGCGTCGCGCCACCCTTGTCGGGGCCCATGAAGTCCTCGATCTCGCGGCGCATCACCTGTTCGAATTCACTCAGCTCTGTTTCCATCGTCTCTCCGTAAGCCTCACGCGTGAGGCAAGTTTACCAGCAAGGGGTACAACATCCATCGACCCGGTCCGCATTGAACCGGGCAGTAGTCAGATGACTAAGAATACTTGTAGATATAAGGGAGTTGGCTAAAGCCTTGCCGGCTGGATTCCACTCTCTTTAAGACTACCCGCTGGCTGAAGGGTTCGTCACCGCAATACACATTATCCCAAGGACACATCCAGTATCATCATGACCGAGAAACCGGCCATGGTAGCCATGGTTACCAGATCGATATTCTCATATCTGCCCTGGGATTCCGGGATGAGTTCTTCCACCACGACGAAGATCATGGCGCCGGCGGCAAAACACAGTGCATAGGGCAGGATACCCTGCATCTTCAATACAAACAGGGCTCCGATAACCCCAGCGATCGGCTCGACGATGCCGGACGCCTGCCCCATGAAGAAACTTTTCCGCTTGCTCATGCCTTCTCTTCTCAAGGGCATGGCCACCGCCGTGCCTTCGGGGAAGTTCTGAATCCCGATACCGATGGCCAACGCCATGGCCCCCCCGATCGTGGCGGAGGGAAGATCCGCCGCCACCGCTCCGAAGGCAACACCTACGGCGAGACCCTCAGGAATATTGTGCAGGGTAATGGCCAGTACCAGCAGGGTGCTGCGTTGCCATCTCGTCTTTACCCCTTCACGTTTATCCATGCTGAGCCCGGGATGAAGGTGTGGCAGGAACCTGTCCGTCACCCGCATGAAGATCCCGCCTCCCATGAAGCCTATGACGGCGGTCAGCCAGGGGATTTGCCCCAACCGTTCAGCCATTTGAATACCGGGGGCGAGAAGCGACCAGAAACTGGCGGCAATCATCACACCCGCGGCAAAGCCAAGCATTGAATCCATGAACCTTTGATTCACGGTACTCGTGAAAAACACCAGCGCCGCGCCTGCCGCAGTGACACCCCAGGTGAAGAGTGTGGCGATCAACGCCTGGGTGACAGGATCAAATTGTTGAATAAGGTCGATCACTCTTCCCGCTCCGGTCGCCGAGAGGGGGTGTACCGGCTCATCGGGCCGCGCGGTGTCATCGCGCGAGCACCGCCTGGTGCGCACCCGGCATCGACCCGGCGAGGGGATGTTCCGAAAATCGGTTCCATGAGGCGGGCCATGTTACGCCCCGGCCAGGGTCCTGAACACGGGGTGCGATGACGCAGGTGTCACGCCTGCCCCACGGTGTACCGAGGAACTCCTGGCGCGGGTCCCTCGCCCGGGCGGTCGATGAGCGGCCTCGGCCAGGGCCACTTCCTCTTTGCCTGCAATCACCGTAACCTTCTGTTTTCATGATCTTGTTTGCGCCCATTGCCCTTCACTTCAAGGATATCGAATGTCAGCGGCCGACACCCTGCGCCTGATCCTGCTCTCCACCCTGTGGGGGATGTCGTTCATCTTCATGCGGGTGGCAGTGCCCGAGTTCGGGCCCGTGCCGCTGATCCTGCTGCGCATGGGCGTCGGGGCCCTGCTGCTGGTGCCGCTGCTGCTCAGCGTGCGCTACCTCCGCCTGGTGCGGGAGCACGCGGGCCGGCTGCTGCTGCTGGGACTGATCAACCATGTGCTGCCCTTCTCGCTGCTGGCGCTGGCCACCACCCGCCTGGAGGCGGGCTTCACCTCCCTGATCAACGCCTCCACGCCGATCTTCACGGCGCTGCTCGGGGCGCTGTTCTTCGCCACCCCGGTGCAGCGCCGGCAGTACCTGGGACTGGCCATGGCGCTGTTCGGGGTCTACGTGCTCTCGGCCGACCGGCTGGACTTCGCGCTGGGCGGCGACGGCTGGTTCATCCTCGCCGTGCTGGGGGCGACCTTCTGCTACGGCGTGGCCGGCAACTACACCAGGAGGCACCTCTCGCACCTGCCAGTGCGGGTGCTGGCCGCGGGCAGCACTGCCGCCTCGGCGCTGATCCTGCTGGTGCCGGGCCTGGTGCTGTGGCCCGAGGCGCCGATCAGCGGCCTGGCCTGGGGCAACGGCCTGGCGCTGGCGGTGCTCAGCACCGCGCTGGCCTTCCTGCTCTACTTCGGCCTGATCGCCAGCGCCGGCGCCACGGCGACCTCCACCGTCACCTTCCTGGTGCCGGTCAGCGCCCTGCTGTGGGGCCACCTGCTGCTCGACGAGCGGCTCAGCCTGCAGATCCTGGCCGGCATGGCGATCACCCTGGCGGGCACCGCCATCGCCACCCGCATGATCCGGCTGAGCCGCCGGCAGGTGGCCCGGACGTGTAGCTCAGACGTGTAGCCTAGAATGAGCAGGGACAGGCCCCGCGGTCAGGAGACGCCATGGCCGCCGCCGAGATCCGTTTCCATGAC
The DNA here is from genome assembly GCF_001886615.1 of Halomonas aestuarii. Lineage (NCBI taxonomy): Bacteria > Pseudomonadati > Pseudomonadota > Gammaproteobacteria > Oceanospirillales > Halomonadaceae > Halomonas > Halomonas aestuarii. The sequence continues at coordinate 2,669,898 of NZ_CP018139.1, read as the reverse complement.
CGGTTGAACGACCTCCTGCCGCCGCCCCGGCGCGGCAGGGCGCTCGCCCATGAGGTGTCGCGACGGGCCGCCATCAAGGACGTGATCGAGTCGCTGGGCGTGCCCCACACCGAAGTCGACGCCATCCTGGTCGATGGCCTCTCGGTGGGCTTCGAGCACATCCTGGCCGGCGGCGAGCGAGTCGACGTCTACCCCTGGCCCATCGCCCCCCGGGAGGCGCGTCACCTGCGCCCTGTTCCCCCGGCGTGCCCGCGCTTCGTGCTGGATGCCCACCTGGGCCGGCTGGCCCGCTACCTGCGCCTGCTCGGCTTCGACTGCCGCTACCGCAACGACATCGGCGATGCCGAGCTGGCCGCCATCGCCGAGCAGGAGGATCGCGTGGTGCTGACCCGCGACCGCCCCCTGCTGAAGCGAAAGCGCATCCAACTCGCCCACCTCGTGCGACACGAGGATCCCTGGCGGCAGGTCGAGGAGGTCTGCGACGAGTTCGACCTCTACCCGGCCTTTGCCCCCTTCACCCGCTGTACGCGCTGCAACGGCCGGCTGGCGAGGGTCGAGAAGGCGGCTGTGGCCCACCGCCTCGAGCCGCTGACGCGGCGCTACGTGGAGGCGTTCCTCGAGTGCCAGGACTGCGGCCAGCTGTTCTGGCACGGCAGCCATGTCTCGCGGATGGACGCGCTGGTGGAGCGCCTGCGGCGGCGGGGCCTCAGTCGGCAGCGCCCCTGACGGACGCGCGCACCGGATCTCTCACCGACTCTCGCACCGACTCTCGCACCACCAGGCGGGGGGCAAGCTCCAGGAGCCGCTGCAGGGGCCGGCGATGCTCCAGGCGCTCGATGAGCTGGGCGCTCGCCATGGCGCCGATCTCGTAGATGGGCTGCTGCACGGTGGTCAGGGCCGGGCTGAGATAGCGGCCCAGCTCGATATCGTCGTAGCCCACCACGGAGAGGTCATCGGGCAGCGTGAGGCCCTGTTCGCGGGCCGCGCGCATGGCGCCGATGGCGACCAGGTCGTTGAAGGCGAAAATCGCCTGCGGGGTGGGACGCCGCTCGAGCAGCTGCCGCATGGCGTCGTAGCCGCCGTCGGCGAGCAGGTTGGTGGCGACGATGCGCGACGCGGGCGGCCGGAGGCCGGCGGCCTCGAGCGCGGCCAGGGCGCCGGCCAGGCGCTCCGCCGACCGGGGGTGGGACACCGGCCCGGTCAGCAGGGCGATGTCCTCGAGCCCGCGTTCCAGCAGGTGGTCGATGGCCAGGCGGGCGCCCAGGCACGAATCGTCGTTGACCACGGCGATGTCGTCGCCGCCGGGCGGGGCGGCATCCATCAGCACGGTCGGCAGGGGCTGGCGGGCCAGCGCCTGAAGGAAGTCGGGACCGCTGTGGGCGGTCATCACGATCAGGCCGTCGACGCGCTTGTCGCGCAGGGCCTGCAGGTAGGTCAGCTGCCGGGTGTCCGTATCGCCGGTGTTGCACAGCATCAGGCTGTAGCCCTGGGCGAAGCAGTTGTCCTCGACACCGCGGATGACCTCGGCGAAGAAGGGGTTGTTGGCGGCCGTCACGATCATCCCGATCGTGCGGCTGCGGTTCGACTTCAGGGCCCGGGCGATGCTGTCGGGGCGGTAGCCCAGCTCGGCGATGGCGCGCCGCACCCGATCCTCGGTATCGGGGGCAACGCGCCGCGTGCCGTTGACCACGTGCGACACGGTGGTGACCGAGACGCCCGATTGCCTGGCGACGTCCTTGAGGCGAATCATGGCCCTGTGGGGATTACTCCTGAGTCACCAGCTGGAGGGGAACCGGGACGTTCTCGTCCACGCTCTCGCCCTTGATCACGCGGTCGGCGGTGATCACGCCGAGCTCGCCGATGCGCGCCGGCTGCTGGGCGATGGTGGCGGCCATCTTGCCGTCGTTGACGGCCTGGATGCCGTCATCGGTGCCGTCGAAGCCGACCAGGACGACATCCTCCAGGCCGCTCGCCTGCAGCGCGCGCTGGGCGCCGAGGGCCATCTCGTCGTTCTGGGCGAACACCGCGTCGATGCCCTGGTGGGCCTGCAGCAGGTTCTCCATGACGTTGAGGCCCTCGCTGCGGTTGAAGTTGGCCGGCTGGGTGGCCACCAGCTCGATGCCGTCGGCGGCCTCGATGGCGGTCATGAAGCCTTCCCCGCGGTTGCGCGTGGCCGAGGCCCCGGGCACGCCCTCGAGCTGCACGACCTGGCCCTCGCCGCCGAGCCGCTCGATGATGAACTCGCCGGCCAGCTGGCCGCCCGCGACGTTGTCGGAGGCGATGTGGGAGACCACGCTGCCGCCGTTGGCGCTGCGATCCAGGGTGATGACCGGCACGTCCTGGGCGTTGGCGGTGCGAACGCTCGAGGCGACGGCATCGGAGTCGGTGGGGTTGATCAGCAGCACGTCGATGTCACGCGCCAAGGCATCCTCGACGTTGGAGAGCTCGCGCGCGGCGTCGTTGCCCGAATCGAGGACGATCAGCTCGTGGCCGAGCTCCTCCGCCTGGGACTGGGCCCCTTCCTGGAGGGTCACGAAGAAGGGGTTGTTGAGCGTCGAGATGACCAGGGCGATACGGTCGGCCATGGCGCTCTGGGCCGTTCCGAGGCCCACTCCGGCAGCCACGGCGGTGGCCAGGATCAGCTTTTTCATGTGGCAAGGCTCCTGAGGTCTTGTTGTGGATGTCCGGGCTCGGGGCGAGCTCAGGACGAGGACTGCGAGCGGCTGTCGATCAGCACCGCCAGCAGGATGACCGCCCCCTTGGCGATCATCTGGAAATAGGACGAGACGCCGAGGATGTTCAGGGCATTGTTGAGCACGCCGATGACCAGCGCCCCCACCAGGGTCCCGAAGATGCGGCCTCGCCCGCCCATCAGGCTGGTGCCGCCGATGACCACGGCGGCGATGGCGTCCAGCTCGTAGGTCATGCCGGCATTGGGCTGGGCCGAGCCGAGGCGGGCCGTCAGCACCACGCCGGCCAGGGCGGCGCAGGCCCCGGCGATGGCGTAGACGCTGACCTTGATGCGGTTGACGTTGATGCCCGACAGCCGGGCGACCTGCTCATTGCCCCCGACGGCATAGACGTGACGGCCGAAGCGGGTGTGGTGCAGCACGCTCCAGCACAGCACGAACACGAAGAACATCAGGTAGATGGGAATGGGGATCCCCATCCAGTAGCCGCCGCCGAGCTGCCAGAAGGTGTCGGCGACGTCCCCGCCGCCGATCGAGATCGGCCGGCCATCGGTGTAGACCAGGGCGGCGCCCCTGACGACGGTCATGGCGACCAGGGTGACCACGAACGCCTGGATCCGGCCGAAGGCCACGAACATCCCCGACACCATGCCCAGCGCCGCCCCGGCGACGAGGGCACCGGGCACGCTGAGCCAGGGCGCCAGCCCCGAGGCGGTCATCGAGGCGGCGAAGGCTCCGGTCAGGGCCAGCACGGCGCCCACCGACAGGTCGATGCCGGCGGTCAGGATCACGAAGGTCACGCCCATGGCGATGATGGCGTTGATGCTGGTCTGCCGAAGGACGTTGAGCAGGTTGTCCGGGGTCAGGAAGTTGTCGCTCATGGCGGCACTGACCGCGACCAGGAGCACGAGGGCCAGGAAGGCCTTGTTGTCGATCAGCAGTCGCATCGCCGATCGGTTCATGGTGGTAGCAGGCATGGTGTCAGGTCTCCATCGGCGTGGCGACGTGGGCCGCCGCGGTCATGATCTTTTCCTGGGTAGCGTCGTCACGCTGGAACTCGCCGCTGACGTGCCCGTTGGCCAGCACGAGGATGCGGTCGGACAGGCCGATCAGCTCCGGCATCTCGGAGGAGATCAGCAGGACGCACTTGCCCTCGCGCTTGAGCCGGTTGATCAGCAGGTAGATCTCGCGCTTGGCGCCGACATCGACGCCGCGGGTGGGCTCGTCGAGGATGACGATCTCCGGCTCGGGCATCAGCGCCTTGGCCAGCGAGACCTTCTGCTGGTTGCCGCCGGAGAGGGTCTGGGCGGGCTGGTCGGGGTCGCTCAGCTTGATGCGGAAGGCGTCGATATAGTGGGCGATGGCCGACCGCTCGCGGGCATGGCGGATGATGCCGAGCGGGCCGCAGAAGGCCGGCAGCGCGGTGAGGGACATGTTGTCGGCCACCGAGTGGTCGAGTACCAGGCCCGACTGCTTGCGGTCCTCGGGGACATAGACCAGGCCGGCCTTCAGGCTCTGCTGGGGCGAGGTGAACTGCACCTCCCGGCCGTGGACCCTCACCCGGCCGGCCTGACGGGGCACGTCGCCGCACAGGGCCCGGCACATCTCGGTGCGCCCGGCGCCCATCAGGCCGCCGAAGCCCAGCACCTCGCCGGCTCGTGCCGAGAAGGAGATGTCCTGGACCCCCGGCGCCACGAGGTTCTCGACCTCGAGCACCACCTCGCCCGCCCGGGGGGCCTCGTAGGGGTAGCGGTCGGCCAGCTCCCGCCCCACCATCTGCTGGATCAGCCGGTCCTCGTTGGACTCGGCCGTGGGGCCCTGGTGCACCAGGCGGCCGTCGCGCAGCACGGCCACGTCGTCGCACATGCGAAAGATCTCGGCTAGCCGGTGGGTGATCAGCACCAGCGACTTGCCGGCGGCCCGCAGGCTGCTCACCACCCGCTCGAGCACGGCGGTCTCGACGTCCGTCAGCGCGTCCGTGGGCTCGTCCATGACGATGATCTCGGCATCCAGGGAGAGCGCCCGGGCGATCTCCACCATCTGCTGCTGGCCGATGCTCAGCCGCGAGACCGGCGTGCGCGGATCGATAGGCTGCTCCAGCTCCTCGAGCAGCGCGGCCGCCTCGCGGAACAGGCGGCGCCAGTCGATGCGCCCCAGGGCGGTCAGGGGCTCGCGCCCCAGGAAGATGTTCTCGCCCGCCGACAGGGTCGGCACCAGGTTGAGCTCCTGGTGGATGATGGCGATGCCCGCGTCCATGGCCTGGCGCGGGGTGGCGAAGCGAACCTCGCGGCCGTGCAGGCGGATCACCCCAGCGTCGGCCTGGTGGACGCCGCTCAGCACCTTCATCAGAGTCGACTTGCCGGCCCCGTTCTCGCCGGCCAGCGCCAGCACGTGGCCGGCATGGAGATCCAGGTCGACGTCCTCCAGCACGGTGACCGTGCCGAACGACTTGCCGATCCCCTGCAGCGCCATGCGCGGCTGCGCGGCCTCGATCGGCTGCTTCACGGGGCTCAAAACGGCACCCCGCTGCGCAACACGACGTTGGCGAAGGGCGTGCACTCGCCGGTGCGGACCACGGCCCGCGCCGAGGGGATCAGGCGCTTGAACTCCTCATGGGCGACCAGGGTGCGCTCCAGCGTGACACCGTCCCGCGCCTCCAGGGCAGCGAGGCGCGCCTCGATCTGCCCGTGCAGCTCGGGGCTCGCCTCGAGGATCTCGCTGGCCAGGGTCGCCCCCTCCACGCAGAGCTCGTCGGACAGGGCGTCGAACACCTCGAGGAAGCCGGGCAGGCCGGGACGCAGCGCCAGGTCGACGCGGGGCACGCCCGGCGGGATCGGCAGCCCGGCATCGGCGATCACGAGGGTGTCGGTGTGGCCAAGTTCGGCGATGAGCTTGGCGAGGGGGGCATTGAGCAGGCCTTGGCGTTTCATGGCACATCCAGGCGAGTTATCGCGATAATGAGCTTCAGCGTAGGACGCAAACGTTTGCGGACGCGATTATCCATAAGTCTATCCCGAGCGCAAGACGGCCGTGGCGCATGGGCCACGGCCGTCCTGTTCCTGTCGTCGACGCGAGGGTCAGAAAGGAGAAAAACTCGGTGGCGATGCCTGTCGACGCGAGCTCACTGCGTGAACACGAGGCTGAAGGTCACCGGCACCGCCGAGCTGATGGAAGAGAGCCCGGCCACCTCGCGCAGGGCCTCGACGCCCTCGCCCAGGCCGAAATCCCCGGCCGAGACGATCACGGGGGACACCGAGTGGATCAACAGGGTCGACTCGTCGAGGCGCACCACCTGCATGTCGGCCGGCAGCTCGAGAGTCTCGCCGTGAAGCGTCAGGCTCAGGGTGGTGGTGTCGCGGCGAAGCTCGCCCACCGCCAGGTCCGACAGGGCCTCCTCGCCCAGCGGAACGGTCACCACCGCCTCGCCGAAGGCCTCGGTCTCGAACAGCATCTTCTGCATGCGCTCGTTGCGGATATCGATGCCGGTATCGACGCTCGAGAGGTCGATGACCACTCGGCTCTCCTGCGCATCGATAGCGCCGGACACCTTGCCGAAGGTGTTGATCTCACCGACGGCGTTGTTCTTGGTGGATACGTAGTTGACGGAGGACTGATCTTCGCTCAGTTGCCAGGCGGCCTGGGCCCAGAGCGGCGTGGCAAGTAGAAGGGCGGACAGCAACAAGGATCTCATGGCGATTGACTCCCGGGCGTGGTTTAACTGCGGTCCCGAACCATCACCATAGCCCGTCACCCACCAAGCTGCCCGCGAGGTCCGAGGGTCCAGGTGAGGACCCTCGGTGAGACGCAGACCCTGCGGCCACCGCATGACCGCCGCAGGGGAACGGCGGCCGGGGCGTTCAGAAGTTCGGCTTGCGCTTCTCGACGAAGGCGCTCATGCCCTCGGTCTGCTCCTCGCCGGCGAAGCACAGCGCGAACAGGCTGGTCTCCAGCGCCAGGGCGCTGTCCAGGTCCTGGTCCATGCCGTCGTGCACCGCCTGCTTGGCGCCACGCACCGCCTCGGGGCCGTTGCCGCGGAGCTGCTTGGTGAGCTCCTCGACGTAGGCCTCGAGATCGGCCTGGGGCATCACGCGGTTGACCAGGCCGATGCGCAGGGCCTCATGGGCATCGATCTTGCGCCCGGTGGTCACCAGGTCGATGGCCATGGCCGGACCGACGCGTCGCGGCAGGCGCTGGGTGCCGCCGAAGCCGGGAATCACGCCGAGCAGCACCTCGGGCTGGCCGAAGATGGCGTTGTCGCTCGCCACCGCCCAGTCGCAGGCCAGGGCCAGCTCGCAGCCGCCGCCGAGGCAGAAGCCGTTGACCAGGGCGACCACCGGGACCGGCAGGGTCTCGAGGCGCTTGATGGTCTTCAGCGCCTGGCCGGCGAAGGCGCGGGCCTGCTCCGGAGTCTTGTCGCGCATCTCGGCGATGTCGGCGCCGGCGACGAAGGACTTCTCGCCGGCCCCGGTGATCAGCACGGCGCGCAGGTCGTCGCGCTGCTCCAGGTCGGAAAGCACGCCGTCCAGCTCGGTCAGCACGGCGCTGTTCAGGGCATTCAGCGCCTTGGGGCGGCTGATGGTCAGGCGCACGACGCCGGCAGTGTCGGCGACCTCGATCAGTGTATCGCTCATGGGGTAACTCCTGGCGTTGTTATTCAATAAAGACCGCCCAACCCTAGCGAACGCTTGGTTGGGCGGCAATCCCCTCTTTTGTCGGGGCTGGTCACCCGTGACGAAAGGGGCGCCGGGGACAGTTCGAAGAGGAGCTCCGAGGACCAGGGATGGCCGAGGTAGCGTACAGGGAAGTATCCATAGCGCCTCCTCGACGGCCTGGCGTTCCGGAGCCTGTCACCGGGAAAGCCCCGCGCCCGTCATTCGTAGACGTGGAACCCGCGCCCACTCTTCCTTCCCAGGTAGCCGGCGGCGACCATGCGCTTGAGCAGCGGGCAGGGCCGGTACTTGGGATCGCCGAAGCCCTCCTGCAGCACCTCCATGATCGCCAGGCAGACGTCCAGGCCGATCAGGTCGGCGAGCGCCAGCGGCCCCAGGGGATGGGCGGCCCCCAGCTTCATGGCCTGGTCGATGGCCTCGGGGGTGGCCGCGCCCTCCTGCACCAGGAAGGCCGCCTCGTTGATCATCGGCACCAACAGGCGATTCACCGCGAAGCCCGGGGAGTCGCCCACCGGCACGGCGGTCTTGCCGAGCGACTCGGCCAGGGCCTCGATGCGCGCCACGGTGGCGTCACTGGTCTGCTCGGCGCGGATCACCTCGACGAGCTTCAACACCGGCACCGGGTTGAAGAAGTGCATGCCCACCACCCGCTCGGGGCGCTCGCAGACGGCGGCCAGACGCGTCAGCGACAGCGAGGAGGTGTTGGAGGCGAGTATCGCCTCGTGGGTCAGGCGACTCAGGTCCCCGAACAGCTTCTCCTTGAGCGCCGGCTGCTCGGGGGCGGCCTCGATGATCACCTCGCAGTCGCGAAGCGCGTCCAGCGCGGTGGTGGTGTCCAGGCGCGAAAGGGCCGCCTCGCGGTCGCCCTCGCCCATCTTGTCCTTGGCCACCAGCTTGGCGAGCCCCTTGTCGATGGCTGCCCTGGCACGGCCCAGCTGATCGTCCGACACGTCATAGAGCTTGACGTCGAAACCGCTGGTCACCAGCACCTGGGCGATGCCCTGGCCCATGGTGCCGGCGCCGACCACGCCGATCGGTTGTTGGCTCATTTACACTCTCCTGGTCTCTTCTTATGGGTGATGCACTGGTGGACCAGGCCTTTGGGGTCAACCCCGGCCAGGCCACCAGGACTATCACCGTGCATTTCTCTGGCAGGGTTGCCCGCCGCCGGGGTCTGACCCCAAAGGGTCTCCCCGGCGTCGAAGGACTTACTGCTTGCGCGCCTCGTCACGCAGAACGAATTTCTGGATCTTGCCGGTGGAGGTCTTGGGCAGCTCGGTGAAGATCACCGTCTTGGGCACCTTGAAGCGGGCCAGGTGCTCGCGGCAATGCTCGATGATCTCCTGCTCGGAGACCTCCCCGTAGCCCACCTTCAGCTTGACGAAGGCGCAGGGCGTCTCGCCCCACTTCTCGTCTGGCTTGGCCACCACCGCGGCCTCCTCCACCGCCGGATGCGAATAGATGGCGTCCTCCACCTCGATGGTGGAGATGTTCTCGCCGCCGGAGATGATGATGTCCTTGGAGCGGTCCTTGATCTCCAGGTAGCCGTCGGGATGCCAGACCGCCAGGTCGCCGGTATGGTACCAGCCGCCTTCCAGGGCCTGCTCGGTGGCCGCCTCGTTCTTGAGGTAGCCCTTCATGACGTTGTTGCCGCGCATCAGGATCTCGCCGATGGTCTGGCCGTCCTTGGGCACCGGCTCCATGGTGGTCGGGTCGGCCACGCAGAGCGCCTCGAGCATGTGGTAGCGCACGCCCTGGCGGGCCTTGATCCTGGCCCGCTGCTCCAGGGGCAGCTCGTCCCAGGCCTCGCGCCAGGCGCACACGGTCACCGGGCCGTAGACCTCGGTCAGGCCGTAGACATGGGTCACCTCGATGCCGAGCTGCTCGACCCCGGCGATCACCGACGCGGGCGGCGCGGCGCCGGCGGTGGTGACCTTCACCGGATGGTCGAAGTCGCGCTTCTGCTCGTCGGGCAGGTTGACCAGGCCGTTGAGCACGATGGGCGCGCCGCTGAAGTGGGTCACCCCCTCCTCGGCGATCAGGTCCGTGATCCGCTTCGGATCGACCCGGCGCAGGCAGACGCTGACGCCGGCCCGGGCGGCGATGGTCCAGGGGAAGCACCAGCCGTTGCAGTGGAACATCGGCAGGGTCCACAGGTAGACGGGATGGTGGGGCATGGCCCACTCGAGGATGTTGCTCACCGCATTCAGGTAGGCGCCGCGGTGGTGGTAGACCACGCCCTTGGGCTTGCCGGTGGTCCCGGAGGTGTAGTTCAGCGAGATCGCCTGCCACTCGTCCTCCGGTAGCGTGTAGGGGTACGCCGGGTCCCCCTCGGCCAGCAGGGCCTCGTACTCCAGCTCGCCGATGCGTCGCGCCTCCCCCTCGAAGAGGACATCGTCCACGTCGATCAGCAGCGGCTTGTGGTCGAGCTTCTCCACCGCAGCCTCGATCACCTCCGCGAACTCGGGGTCGACCAGCACCGCCTTCGCCTCGCCGTGCTCGAGCATGTAGGCGATGGCCTCGGCGTCCAGGCGGATGTTCAGGGTGTTGAGCACGCAGCCCGCCAGCGGCACGCCGAAGTGGGCCTCGAACATGGCCGGCACGTTGGGCAGCATGGCCGCCACGGTCTGGCCGGGCTGGATGCCGCGGCCCGCCAGCGCCGAGGCGAGGCGCCGGCAGCGCTGCCAGGTCTCGGACCAGGTGCGGCGGATCTCGCCGTGCACCACCGCCGGGTAGTCCGGGTAGACGGAGGCGCTGCGCTCGATGAAGGTCAGCGGCGAGAGGGCCACATGGTTGGCCGGCGTCTGGGGCAGGCCCTGCTCGAAGATGCTCTGGGTCATGATGGGCTCCACGGATGTCCTGGAAGGGAATCGCCGGCGCTAGGGCCGGCGACGGGCAAGCTCACTGGTCACTGCTCACCGGTCACTGCTCACGAAGAGCGGGGCTCGAAGCCGGCGAGGCTGGCCATGCCGGCCTCGATCACCGCCCGCTGGGCCCGCCCCACGGGCAGCCACTGGCGGATGGCGAAATCGGCGCTCTGCACCTTGGCAGCATAGAAGGGGTCGCCGCTGCCGGCCTGCCGGGCGGCGGTGGCCGCCAGCGCCGCGCGCCCCATCTGCCAGGCGCAGAGCACGTGGCCGGCCAGGGTCAGGAAGGGCGTGGCGTAGGCCTGGACGGCATCGGCGCCGCGCTCCGGGTCGCTGCCCTGCTCCAGCACGCTGGCCAGGGCCGCGGTGAGGTCGGCGGCGCCGGCGGCGAGCCCCTCCCCGAGGGCCGCCAATTCCGGGGTCGCGCGCAGCGCCCGCGCGGTGCTCTCCACCTCGTCGATCAGGCCCGCCAGGGCCGCCCCGCCGTCGCGCTGCAGCTTGCGACCGGCCAGGTCCAGGGCCTGGATGCCGTTGGTGCCCTCGTAGATGGGGGCGATGCGGGCGTCACGCAGCAGCTGGGCAGCGCCGGTCTCCTCGATGAAGCCCATGCCGCCGTGCACCTGCACGCCGAGCGAGGCGATCTCCACGGCCTGGTCGGTGGAGAAGGCCTTGACCACCGGGATCAGCACGTCGACCTTGGCCTGGGCGGCCCGGCGGTCGCCCTCGTCCTCGGCGTGGCGGGCCACGTCGAGCTGGGCGGCGCAGTAGAGGGCCAGCGCGCGCAGGGCATCGGTGCGGGCGCGCATGGAGAGCAGCATGCGCCGCACGTCCAGGTGGTCGCTGATGGTGCACTCGCTGCCGCCCCGCCGGCCCTGCACCCGGTCCAGGGCATAGGCGAAGGCCTGCTGGCAGGCCCGCTCGGCCACGCCGATGCCCTGCACGCCCACCTTGTGGCGTGCCTCGTTCATCATGGTGAACATGTGGTTGAGGCCACGTCCCTCCTCGCCCACCAGGTAGCCGATGGCGCCCTCGTTCTCGCCGAAGCTCAGGGTGCAGGTGGGCGAGCCGTGGATGCCCAGCTTGTGCTCGATGGAGGCGCAGGTGACGTAGTTGCGCTCGCCCAGCGAGCCGTCGGCATCAATCACCAGGTACTTCGGCACCAGGAACAGCGAGATCCCCTTGTTGCCCTCGGGGGCACCGGGCTTGCGCGCCAGCACCAGGTGGAGGATGTTCTCGGCGGCCTCGTGCTCGCCCCAGGTGATGTAGATCTTCTGGCCGAAGAGCCGATAGCTGCCGTCCTCCTGGGGCACGGCGCGGGTGCGCACCTTGGAGAGGTCGGAGCCGGCCTGGGGCTCGGTGAGGTTCATGGTGCCGGTCCAGGTCCCCTCGACCAGCTTCGGCAGGTAGGTGGCCTTCTGCTCGTCGCTGCCGTGGTGGGCCAGCGCCTCGATCGCCCCGGCCGTGAGCATCGGGCATAGCCCGAGGGCCATGTTGGCGCCGTGGAGCATCTCCTGCACCGCGCTCGCCACCACCTCGGGCAGGCCCTGGCCGCCCAGCGCCTCGGAGACGCCGATGCCGTTCCAGCCGCCCTCGGCGTAGGCGCGATAGGCCTCGATGAAGCCATCGGGCACGCTCACCGAGCCGTCCTGGCCGCGCGTGCAGCCCTGGCGGTCACCGCTGGCGTTGAGGGGGGCCCAGACGTCCCCCGCGAGTTTCGCCGCCTCCTCCAGCACCGCCTCGACCAGTTCGGGGCTGGCCTCCTCGAATCCGGGCAGGGCCAGGGAGCCGTGCTCCAGCAGTTCCTCCAGCACGAAGCGGAAGTCGCGGACGGGGGCGGCGTAGGGGGTCATGGGTCACCTCGGGGAAAAATAATAGCGCCGATAGTAGATTCCCTACTTTTCGTTAACCATTATCCCAAGGTCGATCCCGGAAACCCCCGAGCCCGCGACGGGGTCGCGGGCTCGGGGTGGACGGGCCGATGATCGAGAGGCCGTCAGGGCCGCGCGGCATCCGTCAGGGCCGCCTCGTCGGCCGGCGGCGCCTCCTCCGTCGCCGCTTCCTCGTCCGGCGCCTCGTCGTAGTAGGCGATATGCGGCTGGTCTTGCGGCGGCGGGCCGACCAGCGGCTCGGCCACCTCCACCTCGGGGAAGGCGCCGGAGAGGTCCTCCACGTGCTCGTGCTCCAGGGCCCCCTGCACCCACTCCTCGGTCACGGCGAGCTCGGCGCCCGCCGAGGACATCGGCGTGGAGGCCGAGAAGGGCGCCACCGGTATCGGCGCCGGACGCACGCTGCGCCGCCAGCCGAAGAAGGCCACCAGGAAGACGCCGACGGCGCCGAAGGCCCAGAACAGGCCGGCATCGCCCAGCAGGCCCATCACCGGGGAGATCAGCGGCGGACTGATGGCCGAGCCGATGGCATTGATCAGCAGCAGACCCTGGCTCATGCGCACCAGGGCGCCGGCCGGCGCCCGGTCGGCGGCATGGCCCACCGCCACCGGGTAGAGCGAGAAGACGCCGCCGCCGAGGAGGAACAGCAGGCCGGCCAGGACCCCCTGGTGGAGCGGCAGCCACAGGACGGCCGCCGAGATCAGGGTGCAGAAGGCCCCGATCAGGATCAGCACCAGCTGGCGGTCGTGGCGATCCGACCAGCGGCCCACGGGGTACTGCAGCAGCATGGCGCCGAGCACCACCACCGCCATCATCTGGCCGATCCGATCCACCGGCAGGCCGGTGCGCTGCAGGTAGAGCGGCAGCAGGGAGTAGACCGCCGCCACCATCAGCCCCGAGCCGAAGCTGCCCATCACCCCGGTGGGGGTCAGGGTGACCAGGCGCAGCGGCGAGAGCGGCTCGGCCTTCTCGATCAGCGGCGAGACCCGCGGGATCATCGCCATGGGCAGCACCGAGAGCGAGGCCAGCAGGCCGATCACCATGAAGGAGGACTGCCCGCCCATGGCCTCGGTGACGCCCAGCAGCAGCTGGCCGAGCACCCCGGCGGCATAGAGCGAGATCATGTAGAGGGCCAGCAGGCGACCGCGCACCCGGGCATCGCCGGAGGCCAGCAGCCAGCTCTCTATCACGAGATAGACCCCCACCGTGGCCCAGCCGCCGATGAGGCGCAGGGTGAACCAGGCCCAGGGCTCGGCCACCAGGCCCTGCAGCAGCACGGTGACCGCCACCAGCGAGGCGAAACTGCCGTAGGCGCGGATATGGCCGATGCGCAGCAGCAGCCGGTCGTTGAGCATGGCGCCCATCGCCAGACCGATGAAGTAGGCGGAGGAGACCCAGCCGATCACCACCGGCGACTCGCCGGCGGCATCCAGGCGCAGGGTGATCACGGTGGCCAGGAAACCGTTGCCGATCCCCAGGATGAAGAGCCCCAGCAGGGGCGCGAGGGCCATGGCCAGAAGTTGCCGCGACATGAAGGGCCTCACAGCAGCAGGTGGAACGGGAAGGGTGGCAGAAGGTGCCGGAGAACGCCTGCGCGGTGGGCCGTAGAGCGATTCCTGGCGGGAATGATACCCCCGGCGAGACGGGAGTCAATCGATTTCCCGACCCCTCCTGGCCACGGCGGGACGCCCGCTCGGCAGGCCCGGAATCCCCGCGGGAGGGCCCCGCAGGGAGGCCGTCTAGCGCCGCTGCAGCAGGGCCACGTCGGCCGCGGGAAACTCGACTCGCATGTCCAGGTGCCGGGCCAGCCATTCGAAGCTTGCCTCGCTGAAGAAGCAGACGTGGGTGGGGTCGAGGATGTAGTGCCAGCCGGCGAAGGCCTCGGCGGAGGTCACCCGCTTGGTCATCAGCCCGAGCCAGCCGCCCGGCTCGAGGCGGGCGGCCAGTCGGGCGAGCTCCCGGCCCGGGGCGAAGAGGTGCTCCACCACCTCGGAGGCCGTGATGAAGGCATAGCGGTCCTCGAGCACGGAGGCGTCCGGCGCATAGCAGGGGTCGTAGATGGCCATCGGGTGGCCCGCCTCCTCGAACATCACCGAGAGGGTCGGCCCCGGGCCCGACCCGAAGTCGAGGCCGCGCGCACCCGGGGCGAGGCGGCGGCGCAGCGGATCATAGAGCCGCGACAGGAAGCGTCGGTAGCCGGGGTCGTCGGGGGAGTTCTCGTGCTGGTCGTAGACCGCGCGCTCCGCCGCGGGGTCGAGGCGCTGCGCCGGCGGCACGAAGACCAGCGCACAGACCCGGCACCGGAGGTAGTCGCGCCGGGCGTCGCGGTGGAAGGGCGCGGTGTCGGTCGACGTGCATAGCGGACAGGACAGCATCATCGTATTCTCTTGCCAGGCCATCATTACCGAGGAGATCTGCATGCTGTCAGGTCTGGACCACCTGGTCATCACCGTGACCGACATTTCCCGCGCCGTGGACTTCTACTCCCGCGTCCTGGGGCTCGAGGTCCGCTACCGCGACCGGGAGCGCGTCGACCTGATGCTGGCCGACATGGCCCTGCGCCTGCACTGGACCGCCACCGATGTCACTCCCCGGGCCGCCACGCCCACCCCCGGCAGCCTGGACCTGTGCGTGCGCAGCCTGCTGCCGCTGGACGAGGTGCAGCGCCACCTGGAGGCGCTGGACGTGGAGGTGGAGCTCGGCCCGGTGCTCCGCCAGGGCGCCGTGGGCGAGCTCGAGTCGCTCTACCTGCGCGACCCCGACGGCAACCTCATCGAGATCAGCCGCCCGGTGAAGCCCCAGGCCCATTGACGCCCCGGTGGCATTGTCGGCCTCGGGCGGTATCATGGGCGCCAGCCAACCGACCTTCAGGGACGAGCCATGAACGACAACCCGCATCGAGATGACGACCGGATCGTCGCCACCCAGGACGCCCCCGACACGACCCTGCCCATCGTGGTCTACGTGCTGCATCTGGCGGGCCTGGTCACGGGCGGCCTGACCTCGCTGGTGGCGGTGGTGATCGCCTACGTCTACCGCGGCAACGGGCCGGCCTGGCTCGACGAGCACTACCGCTTCCAGATCCGCACCTTCTGGATGGCCCTGCTTTACTTCGGCGTGTCCGGCCTGCTCACCCTGGTGCTCATCGGCTTCCTCACCTGGCTGGCCGCCGTGATCTGGCTGGTGATCCGCTGCGTGAAGGGGCTCAAGGCGCTGAACGAGAAGCGCGCGCCGGACAACGTGGCCACCTGGTGGGTCTGAGCCGTGAGCGAGGCTGAACGCCGCTTGCGTGCCGTGCAGGCCCGGGCGATCGCCACCCTGTGGCGATGCCTCGCCGGCCGCCGCCTGGCCACCCTGTGGGGCCTGGCCCGACTGGTCGGCCCCCTGGTGGAGCGCTTCAGTCGACGTGAGCGCCTCGTCACCCGGACCAACCTGGCCGAGGTCTACCCCGCGCGAGGCGACGCCGATCGTCGCCAGCTGGCCCGGCAGAGCCTGACGCACTCCACCGCCACCATGCTGGAACTGGGCTTCGCCTGGATGGGCGACCCCGAGCGGGTCGAGGCGTCGATCGTCGAGGTGCACGGCCGCGAGCTGCTCGACGGCGCCCGGGCCGAGGGACGCGGCGTGATCGTGCTGGCGCCGCACTTCGGCAACTGGGAGGTGCTCAACTTCTGGCTCTCCGGCCACTTCCCCTTCACCGCCATGTACGAGCCCCCCAAGCTTCCCCCGCTGGACCCGATCATCCGCCAGGGCCGGGAACGCCGCGGCGCGACGCTGGTGCCGACCAATCCCCGCGGCGTGGCCGCCCTGCTCAAGGCGCTCAAGCGCTCCGAGGCCGTGGGCATCCTCCCCGACCAGGAGCCGGACTGGGGCAGCGGCGTCTTCGCGCCCTTCTTCGGACGGCTCGCCTACACCGCCACCCTGCTCCCCAAGCTGGTGGCCCGCACCGAGGCCCGGGTCGTCACCGGCGTGGCCCTGCGCCTGCCCGGCCGGGGCTTCGCCCTCCACTTCCTGGCCGCCGACGAGCGGGTCTACGCGACCGACGAGGCCACCTCGGCCACCGGCGTCAACGCCAGCGTGGAGTCCGCCATCGCCCTGGACCCGGCCCAGTACCAGTGGGAGTACAAGCGCTACCGCAAGACCCCCCAGGAGGCCGAGGCGCACCCCGACTACCGGCGCTTCCGGCTCTATTGAGCGCGGCCCTAGCCGCTCGACTTGAAGGTGGCCCCATGCACCCGGCACGCACGCACCTTCCATGATTCGCTCCATGCCGCTCAGGATGCTGGCCCGGCTCGCCCTCCTCCTGGCGGCCCTCTATCCCCTCTACCTCGTCACCGCCAACCCCCTGCTCAACAGCGACTGGGGACGCCGCCAGCTCGACCGCGCGCCGCAGGTCACGCTGGACTGGGAGCGGGCCTGGACGGCCTATCCCGGGCACCTGCGGGTGTCCGGGCTGCGCCTTGCCGGCACGGCCGCCGGGCACCACGTCGCGCTGGAGGCGGAGAGCGCCACGCTGGGCGTCGCCCTGGCCCCGCTGCTCGGCCGCGAGGTCCGGCTTCGCCGCCTCGCTGCCGAGGGCATCCGCCACGTCGGCCTGGATGCGTACCGCCTGCAGGGCAGTGGCAGCCTGCATCTCGCCGGCCTCCACTGGGGCGCCGGCACGCTGGCCGCGAAGGCGGTGCAGCTGACGCTGGACGACGGCGCCGTGCTGAAGGACGACACGCGGCTGGTGGAGGGCGTCACCCTGGAGGCCGACCTGGCCCTCGCCCCGCTGGCGCTGGCCGAGGCCACCGGCAGCGCGGCGGGACGCGCCGTCTCGGGCACCGTCGCCCTGGCCGGGCGCAGCGATGCCTATACCGTCTTCAACCCCTACCTCGCCTCGCTCGGCTGGCTGGAGATCGGTGGCCACGGCGACCTGAAAGGCGAGGTCGTGATCGAGAACGGCGAGGTACAACCAGGCAGCAGCCTGCGCCTCGACTCCCCACGGCTGAGCGTGCGTCTCGACGAGAGCCACTGGCTGGAGGGGGGGACGCGCTACCATGTCGATGGCGCCGGGTCGGTGGAGGCCGAGATGACAGAGCGCGCCCGGCTCGCCGTCGAGCTCGACGGCATCGAGATGGCCGATGTCGCCGCTTCCCCCGGGGCTGCGCCCCTGCTGCGCGGCGACGGCTTCCAGCTCGACCTCACCGCGCCCGCCCTGCGCCTGGAAGCGCCCCCCGACCAGCGTCACGAGGCGCGTGATGTCCGGGCTCGGCTGAACTGGCGGAACACCGAGGTGGGCGACATTGCCACCCTCGACCACTATCTCCCTGCCGAGCTGCCATTGACCCTGGAGGGCGGCGTGGCAGGGCTCGAGGGCGAGCTGGCCTACGACGGCGAGCGCCTGAGCGGGGGGTTCGACCTTTCCGGCGAGGCCCTGGCCCTGCGCCTCGGCGAACAGCCGGTGAGGGGACGACTCGGCCTGCACCTGCCGATTGCCGAGCTCGACATCGAACGCGGCCTGGTGGACATCTCCGGCACACGACTCGACCTCGACGCCGCCGCCCCGGGCGAGGAGCAGACGCTCACCACCGAGCTGCAACTGCCCAAGGCCCGGTTCCAGTCGCCGCTGGCCTGGCGAACGCGGGATGACGCCCCCCCGCCCGACGGCGCCATCCCCTGGTCGGCGGACGTGGAACTGCATGGCCGGGTGGCCCATCTCGGCATGCTCCCCCCCTTGCTCGCCCCCCTGCTCGCCGAACGGTTCGGCGGCGTCGGACTGGCCCTTGAAGGCGGCGGCCGGCTCGACGGGACCCTGCACGTCCGGGACGGGCAGCCGCTGGAGGGCAGCCAGCTGGAGGTGCGTTCCGAGGCGCTGGGTGCGCGCTTCCTCGGTGTCCAGGCCCGCGGCGATGGTCGGGCGCACCTCGCCCTGCGTCCCGACGGCCCCGATCCGCAGGCCGACGTCGAGCTCGTCTTCGACGACGTGGCCCTCACCCGCCTCGCGGATGGCCGTCGGCTCTTCCAGGCCGAGCAGCTGTCCCTCACCGGCACGGCGAGTGCAGGACCGACGCTCCCGCGCTCCCGCTCACTGGCGGTGGAGTGGCACGGCGCGCGTATTCCCGATGTGGCGGTGCTCAACGCCTACCTGCCGGAGGCGGCGCCGCTGCGGCTGGAGGCCGGATGGGCCGACAGCCGCGGGCGCATCCTGCTGGAGGACGACCGAGGCCGAGGGCGCATCACCCTGGCAGGCGACGCGATCAGGGGCCGCCTGCTGGAGGAGGAGTTCCAGGGCGAACTGGACGTGACCCTCGAGCTGCGCGAGATCGTTCCCGACCGCCAGCGGGTCGATCTCTCCGGCAGCCGGCTGGAACTGACCGCCTCGTCGAGTCGCGGGGAGCCGCTTCACACCCTGCTGGTGCTGCCGAGGGCGAGCCTCGAGGGCGGCTTCGACTGGCCCGGCCGGGAGGCGCCACGCCGCCCTCTGGCCGGCACCCTGCGGCTGGATGGCCAGCTCGACCGTCTCGGCTTCCTCAATGCCTTCCTGCCCGACGAGCATGGCCTGGCCGTCCAGGGGGGCGGACGCCTGACCCTCGACCTCGGCCTGGCGAACGCCGAGGTGATGCCCGACAGCCAGCTTCGCGTGCACTCCGACAGGCTCGCCGTGCGCTTCCTGCACTACGAGGCCTTCGGCGACGGCTCGCTGGTGCTGGAGACCACCAACCCCGGCGCCCAGCTGCACCTCTCCCTGCCCCGCTTCGGCCTGCGCCGCCAGGAGGGAAGCGACTCGCTGATCGACGGCCGCCTGCTGGAGATCCGCAGCCGGGCGCAGCACCTGGACCCGAGCGAGGGACTGGAGGCACTCAGCACGCGCATCGACATGCCCGATGTGGCGATACCGGACCTCGCCGCCTTCAATGAATACCTGCCCAGGGATGCCGGCATCGCCTTCCTGTCGGGCCAGGCGACGATGGCCACCCACCTGCGGCTCGAGGGCCTGGGGGCCGAGGGCAGCCTCGCGCTGAACGCCTCCGACGCCCGCCTCGCCTTCGATGAGCAGATCCTGGAGGGCACGCTGGCGCTGGAGGCTCGCCTTTCCGATGGCGACCTGGAGACGCTGCGCTTCGACGTCGCAGGCTCCAAGCTGAGCATGAGCGACGTGCGCCTGGAGAACGCCGCCGGCGACCAGACCCGCGGCTGGTGGGCGCGCCTCGAGGTCCCCGAGGGAGAGGTGCGCTGGGTGGCACCGCTGGCCCTCGACGCCCGGCTCGACCTGGCCATGCGCGACAGCGGCCTGCTGGTCAACCTGTTCGTCGACTCGGCCCGGGAGCGGAGCTGGCTGCGCGACAGGCTGACGCTCGGCGAGGTGCGCGGCCAGGTGCGGGTGATGTTCGACGACGAGACCCTGCGCCTGGAGGACCTCGCCGTGCAGGGCGGCAGTCGCCTGGAGCTGCTGGCCAACGTCGCGCTGCGCGACTCACATCTGGCGGGCCGCGCCCTCGCCCGCTACGGGCCCTTCCGGCTGGGCATCGAGCTGGACGGCGAACGCCGTCGATGGCAGCTGCGCAACGTCCGCGAGTGGTATGCCAGCGGTCGGCCCGCCAGCGAGCTGACCCTGCCCGACCGGACGGAGTGGGTCGACCTGCTGGACGCCGTGCCGGAATGACGCGCTTCCTCCCCGCCAGCGCCCACGGGGCGGGATGACCTACTCCCGCCCGTAGCAGTCGTCCAGGCGCACGATGTCGTCTTCGCTCAGGTAGGAGCCGGACTGCACCTCGATGAGTTCCAGCGGGATCAGGCCGGGGTTCTCCAGGCAGTGCACGCGCCCCACCGGGATGAAGGTCGAGGCATTCTCGCCGACCAGGAAGACCTCCTCGTCCAGGGTGACCCGGGCGGTGCCGCGGACCACCACCCAGTGCTCGGCCCGGTGGTGGTGGAGCTGCAGGGAGAGCCGCGCCCCGGGGCGCACGGTGATGCGCTTGACCTGGTATCGCGGCCCGGCGTCCACGGTCCGGTAGTGGCCCCAGGGGCGATGCACGGTGGTCGTGAAGCGAGTCTCTCCCCGGCCCCCGGCCTCCAGTCGCTCGACCAGGCCCCGCAGCTGCTGGCTGCGGGCGCGGTCCGCCACCAGCACGGCATCGTCGGTCTCCACGATCACCAGGTCCTGCACCCCCAGGGCGGCCACCAGCCGCGACTCCGCGTGCACCATCAGCCCGCGGCTCTCCTCGCAGACCACGTCGCCGCGCAGGACATTGGCGTCGGCATCCCGGGGCAGCGTCTCCCACAGCGCCTGCCAGGAGCCGATGTCGCTCCAGCCGGCGGCCAGCGGCACCATGGCCGCCCGGTCGGTGCGCTCCATCACCGCCACGTCGATGGAGTCGGCGGGACTCTCCAGGAAGGCCCGCGCATCAGGCCGCAGGAAATCGAGGTCGACCACGGCCCCGTCCATGGCACCCCGGCAGGCGGCCAGCATGGCCGGCGCCAGGGCCTCCAGGGAATCGAGGTAGTCCTCGGGGCGCAGCACGAACATGCCGCTGTTCCAGAAATGGTCGCCGTCGGCCAGGAAGCGCTCGGCGGTGGCCGGGTCGGGCTTCTCCACGAAGCGCGCCACTGCAAAGCCCGCCTCGCCCAGCGCCTCGCCGGCCTGGAGATAACCATAGCCGGTCTCGGCACGGGTCGGCACCACGCCGAAGGCCACCAGGTGGCCCGCGCCGGCCAGCCGTTCGGCACTCTCCAGCGCCGAGCGGAAGGCCTGGTCGTCGGCCAGGTGATGGTCCGACGGCAGCACCAGCAGCGGCTCCCGGCGCCCCTCGCGGCGAGCCAGCAGGGCCGCCAGCGCGATGGCCGGGGCCGTGCCGCGCCCCTCGGGCTCGAGCAGCAGCCTCGCCTCCGAGGCGCCCGCCTGACGCAGCTGCTCGGCGGCGAGGAACCGGTGCTCCTCCTGGCAGATGACGATGGGCGGGGCCGTGCCGAGCCCCTCGAGCCGGGCCAGGGTGTTGGCCAGCAGGCTGCCCTCGCCGTCCAGGGAGAGGAACTGCTTGGGCCGCTGCCGGCGCGACAGCGGCCAGAGCCGCACGCCATTGCCGCCGGCCAGGATCACGGGGGTGAACACGGGCAAGTCTCCTTGAAGGCCAGGAACGTAAAGATCAAGAACGCGACGGCGCCAGGAGCTCGAGGGCGAAGTCGACATGGACCTCGTGCTTCACCGTGCCGTCGGAGCGCCAGGCGCCGCGGCCCATGTCGAAGTCGGTGCGATCCAGGGCCAGGCGGCCGGTCACGCGGACCCGCTCGCCCTGCCGAGTCCAGCCCACCGGCACCGTCAGCGGGTAGGTGTCGCCCCGCAGCGAGAGCTCCCCCTCGACGCGCCACTCGCCCGGGGCCGGCGCCTGGATATCGGTGCTGCGAAAGACGATCTCGGGATAGGCCTCCACGTCGAACCAGTGACGGCCGTGCAGCAGGCCATCGACGATACCGTTGCCGCCGGTGATGCTCTCCGACTCCATCGTCAGCACCAGCTCGGCCTCGGCGGGCCGGTCGAGCTCGCCCGCCAGGTCGAGGTCGAAGTCCTCGACGCGGGTCACCGCCTCGCGGCCCTCGGCCGTGGCGATCAGCTCGATACGGCTGGCGTCCCGATCCAGTTCCCAGGCCTGGGCCCCGGACGGCCCCGTCAGGCCGAGAAGGCCGATCAGCAGGGCGACGGACAGGGCCCTCGCCCTCCTCGGAATGCGTCGTGTCATCTTGCCTCCCGGACCCTTCGGTCCGCGGTCAGGGAAGTGGTGGGCGCGTCCAGCGCACCGTCGGCACCGAATGCCTCATGCAGCCAGCCGCGCAGGTCCTCCTGGCCGGCGACCTCGCCCTCGGCATAGCGCTCGGGCCCGGGCGGATGGGTGCCGGGGACGAAGCCCCGCGCCAGGAAGGGCTCGAGCAGGCGGGCATCGCCGCTGATCACATGCACCGGCACGCCGCCGCGGGCGTTGTCGCCGGTGATCAGGGGGGCCGCCTGGTGGTCCCCCAGCAGGATGACCAGGGTCCCGGCGTCCACAAAGTCCGCGGCCCAGCGGGCGCCGGCCCCCAGAGCATAGTCGAGCGACCTGGCGTAGTGATCGCGCACGCGCTCCAGGTCCTGCCAGAGCTCGTCGGGAGGCTCGCCGGCGTCCTCCCATCGCGCGAAGACGCTGCCGTCGCCGACCGTGTCCCAGTCATCGAGCACCGGCAGGATCGGGGTCCAGGGCGCATGGCTGCTGATCAGCGCGATCTGGGCGAACAGCGGCGACGCGCCGGCCTCCGGGCGGATCCGCGTCTGGAAATGGTGCAGGGTGTACTGGTCGGGCATGGTCACCCAGTTGAGGGGCGGGCCTTCATAGTCGATGTCCGCGGCGGCGTGGATCTCGTCGAAGTCGTAGGCGCGACCCTCCGGCCAGGCCATGGTGATGGCCGGCATCACCGCGAGGGTGCGGTGCCCCGTGGCGCGAAAGTCGTCCACCAGGGTCGTGCGCTCGCTGTCCAGCATCAACCGGTACCAGAGCGAATTGTCGATCCGCAGGCCGCTCAGCGCCGTGGCGTGCGCCAGCCATGACTGGCCGCCGCGGATCGGCGCGTCGAGGATGCCGGACGCCACCGACAGGCCGGCGGCGTCAAACCGCTCGGCCATGTCGTCGAGGCGCGGGTCCAGCACCCGGGCGTAGCGCTCATCGAACAGCGCCGAGATGCCATAGGACTCCACGAAGACCAGCAGCACGTCGCGTCCCGCCAGCCCCGGCATGGTGGTGACACGGTCGGGCTCGGCGGCCATCCGCGCGGCGAAGTCACGATGGGCATGGCGCGTCTCGACCAGCTGCAGCCCCTGGAACCGCAGGGTGTCCACCAGCGGCGTCCGGGCCCCGGGTAGCGGCCGGACCTGCTGGAGCTCGGCGGCGATCAGCGCACCGCTTGCCACCATCATCACCAGGGCGCCGGCCACGGCCGGGCCACCGCGGGCGGTACCCTGCAGGTTGCCGACCAGCCTCGCCAGCAGCCAGGCCGCCAGGGCCAGCAGCGCCGCGGCGCCCAGCACGACCAGGCAGGCCACCGGGGCCCCCAGGTTACCCTCGAGCAGGTTGAAGACGGACGGCAGCAGGGGAAGGTCGAGGTAGAGGTTCAGAGAGCGCCCGAAGGCCAGGTGGGTCGCCAGGTCACCCAGGCCGACCAGCAGGAAGGCCATGACCAGGGCCACCACCGGCCAGCGCAGCCCGGCATAGAGTCCCGAGGATGGCAGCAGCGCCAGCAGCCCCGCCAGCAGGCAGGCCTCCAGGGCCAGCCAGCGGGAGGTCGGGTCGCCGTACAACAGCCACACGGGTGCCAGCAGCATGACGTTGAGCAACGCCAGGCCCAGGAGCCAACGGCCTCGGGAACGTAACGGCATGGCAGCAATCATCCGGACAAGATGGACCAATAAGACCTCAGTGTATAATCTTTGTAGAGAAATATCCCGACAACCTGCCGCCGCCCCCTAGCCCCCTCACCGGGAGACGCCCGCCAAGGAGGATCATCCCATGACCCCATTGCGCTGGCTGGCCACCAGCCTGCTCGTGGCGGGCCTGCTTGTGGCGGGCAAGGTCCCGTCGACGTGGGCCGACACCACCCTGCCCGAGACTGTCATCGACACCTTCGCGAATGTCACCGATCGCGCTCGCCGGCTCGCGGCGTCCTCCTACGAGGCGCCGGCCGGCCATCGGAGCGAGGCGTTGCGGGACATCGACTACGATGTCTACCGCTCCATCCGCTTTCGCCCGGAGGCGGCCCGATGGCGGGACGAGGGGCTATTCTCGGTGCAGCTCTTCCACCCCGGGTTCCTGTTCGAGCGGCCGGTCCGCCTGCACCTGATCGAGGACGGAGAGCGGCACCCGGTGCCCTTCCGGTCATCCTGGTTCCGCTACGATGGCGCCGCCGCCTCCCTGGCAGAGGCGGATTTGAGTGGCGCGGGCTACGCGGGCTTTCGCCTGCACTACCCCCTCAACCGCGAGGATTACCACGACGAGTTCCTGGTCTTCCAGGGCGCCAGCTACTTCCGCCTGGTGGGACGCGACCAGGGCTATGGCCTCTCGGCTCGGGGCCTGGCCATCGATACCGCCACCGCCGGGGGCGAGGAGTTCCCGGCCTTCCGGGAGTTCTGGCTGTTCAAGCCCGAGCCGACGGCGACCCGCCTCGACCTCGTCGCGCTGCTCGACAGCCCCTCGCTCGCCGGGGCCTACCACTTCCGGGTGCATCCCGGCGAGCACGTCGAGGTGGAGGTCGAGGCGCGGCTGTTCGCCCGCCGCGAGGTGCAGAAGCTGGGCATCGCCCCGCTGACCAGCATGTTCATGCACGGCGACGTCAGCCCCTCCAATGCCGACGACTTCCGGCCCCAGGTGCACGACTCGGAGGGCCTGCTGGTGCAGACCCATGCCGGGGAGTGGATCTGGCGCCCCCTGAGCAACCCGCGCGAGCTGCGCATCACCCGCCAGCGGGACGAGAACCCGGCGGGCTTCGGTCTGGCCCAGCGCGACCGGGACTTCGACCACTACCTGGACATGGAGTCACGCTACGAGCGGCGCCCCAGCCACTGGATCGCACCGCTCCATGACTGGGGGCCGGGCAGCGTGGAGCTGGTCGAGATCCCCAGCGACACGGAGACCAACGACAACATCGTGGCCTACTGGGTCCCCGAGGAACCTCTCGCGGCTAATGAGTCGCGCACCTATCGCTACCGGCTCTCCACCTTCGATGCGCGGCGTCCCGAGCAGACCCTGGCCAGCGCCGTGCGCACCCGGCAGGGCTGGGGGGCCGTCCCGGGGCAGAGCGACCCACCGCCGCGCAGCCTTCGCCAGTTCATGGTCGACTTCCGGGGCGGTGAGCTCTCGAGCCTGGACGCCAGCCATCCGGTCGAGGCCAGGCTCGAGGTCTCGAGCGGCGAGGCCCGCCAGGTCCGGGTGCAGCGCCTTCCCGACGGCGAGACCTGGCGCGCCTCCTTCCGGCTGCAGCCCGAGGGGGCGACCCCCGCGGACATGCGGCTCGCCCTGACGCTGCGCGACAGGCTCATGAGCGAAACCTGGAACTATGTCTGGAACCCCGATGAGCTCCGCTGACGGGGCGCTCCGGGTGCCGTGGCTGGCCGCCCGCCAGGCGCTCGTCGCCCTGCTGGTGCTCGCCACCACCGCCCTGGGCGGCTGGGCCATGTTCGACATCCTGAACGTCGACGGCATCACGGCCCTGCAGGGCATCGTGCTGGGCCTGTTCGTGATCATCTTCGGCTGGATCACCGTGGCCTTCTGGACCGCCATCATCGGCTTCCTGCTGCAGCTGACCCGCCGGGATCCGCTGACCCTGGCCCGCCTCGATCCCCCGGCGACGGCGACCGATCCGGGCGAGCACCGCACGGCACTGGTGATGCCCATCCATAATGAAGACCCCGAGCGCGTCGCGGGGGGGCTGGAGAGCACCTGTCGGTCGCTGCTCGACCACCCCCACGCCCAGGGCTTCGAGGTCTTCGTGCTGAGCGATACCCGGGACGATGCGATCGCCCGCCGGGAGCAGGCCGCCATCGCCCGGCTGCAGCGGCGCCTGGCCCCTGACCTGGCGGTGCACTATCGTCGTCGCGAGGACAACCGGGGTCGCAAGGCCGGGAACCTGGCCGACTTCTGCCGCCGCTGGGGCCATCGCTATGACTACCTGGTCGTGCTGGACGCGGACAGCCTCATGGGGGGCGAGACCCTGGTGTCGCTGGTGGGCATGATGCAGGCCCATCCCGGGATCGGGCTGATCCAGACGGTGCCGATCCCGGTGGGCGCCTCCAGCGTGTTCGGGCGCTTCACACAGTTCGCGGCCGCGCTTCACAGCCCCCTGCTCGCCACCGGGCACTGCTTCTGGCAGGGGGATGCCGCGAACTTCTGGGGACACAACGCCATCCTGCGCACCCGCGCCTACATGGCCTGTTGCGGCCTGCCGATGCTTCCCGGCACACCGCCGCTGGGCGGCGAGATACTCAGCCACGACTTCGTCGAGGCGGCGCTGATGCGCCGGGCCGGCTGGCGGGTCCATCTGGAGGTCCGTCTCGGCGAGAGCCACGAGGAAGTGCCGAGCCACCTGCTCGCGTTCGCCAAGCGCGACCGGCGCTGGATCCAGGGCAACCTGCAGCACCTGCGGCTGCTGACCGCCCGCGGCCTGCACCCCATGAACCGACTCCACTTCCTGTCCGGGGCGCTGGCCTACCTGAGCTCCCTGCTGTGGGGGCTGATGCTGGTGGTCAGCACCGTGGATGCCATCGGCCGGGCCCAGGGGCGCCATGACTTCTTCCGCTCCGGCTACCAGCTCTTCCCCGACTGGCCCATCGCCACGTCCGACCTGATCATGCCCCTGCTGCTCAGCACGGGCGTGATCCTGCTGCTGCCGAAGGTGCTGGGTTTCCTGCTGGCCCTCATCCAGCGACCCGGCGCCTTCGGAGGTCACGCCAGGCTGCTGGCGAGCACCCTGCTGGAGATTGCCTTCGCCATCCTGATCGCGCCCCTCATGATGCTGCTGCACAGCGGGTTCATCCTGAGCGTGCTCGGTGGCCACGAAGTGCGCTGGGACGCCCAGGACCGTGAGGGACGATCGGTGCCCTGGGGGGAAGCGTTTCGCCACACCTGGCTCGCGAGCCTGATCGGCGCGGGATGGGCCGCGTCGACCTACCTGCTTGCCCCGATGTTCTTCTGGTGGCTCTCCCCGGTCTGGGGGGGCCTGCTGCTGGCGGCGCCGCTGGTCAGGGTGACCAGCAGCCCGACCCTCGGCCGCTGGCTCGCCCGCGCCGGCCTGCTGAGGGTGCCGGCGGAGGTGATGCCCACCGCGGTGCTGCGGCGATGGGCCACGGCCCCGCCAAGCCCGCCTGGGGCCCACCCGACGCCCCCGCCGCCGCAATCGCCCGGGGAGATGCCGCTGCAGTCGTTCGTCGCCTGGCCACCGGTGAAAGGGCCAGGCCCGGGAGCCGGCGCCCCGGCCTCCCCGAGATCCACCGCGCCCCCGGCGGTCAGGCGTGACTGGCTGGGCGATGGGGCAGAAGGCCTGGCCTCCGGCGAGCGCCACGCCCATCATTGTGATGAACCACACGGCACGGAGCGCACCGCCCCATGAGTGATCACCCCCCCTGTCCCCGTTGGCTGGACCTCACCAGTCACGAGCTATCGTTCCTGCAGCGCAGTGCGGTGGCGGTGATGGTGATGGGCGCCATCGAGCAGCATGGCGCCCACCTGCCGCTCTCCACCGACCTCGATATCGGGGAGGGGCTGCTGGAGGAGGCACTGACCCACCTGCCCGAGCGCTTCCCCCTGGTGATCCTGCCGCCCATGGCGGTGGGGGCCAGCGACGAGCACCTGAGCTTCCCAGGGACCCTCAGCCTGCCGCCGGAGCTGGCCATTGCCACCCTGGAGGCCCATGGCGACGCCGTGGCCCGCGCTGGCCTGAAGCGTCTGGTGCTGATCAACAGCCACGGCGGCAACAAGGCGGTGATGGACCTGGCCGCCCTGCGCCTGCGCCGCCGTCACGGCATGATGGTGGTCAAGGTCAACTACACCCGGATGCCCCCGCCGGGCATGCTGCCCGCCGGCGGGCTGCCCGCCGAGGAACTGCGCCACGGGCTCCATGGAGGCGCGCTGGAGACCGCCATGATGCGTCACCTGGCCCCGGACAAGGTGCGCCTCGACCACCTGGATCACCCACCCTCACGGGGAGAGGCCATGGCAGAGAAGGGATGGCTGCTGGGCCCGGAGGGAGAGGCCGCCTTCGCCTGGCTGGCCGAGGACCTGCATCCCGCCGGGGTGGTCGGCAATGCGCGACTAGGCACGGCGGAGCTCGGCGCCCGCCTGGTGGCCCACTACGGCAAGCGCATCGCCCGCATCCTTCGCGAGACCCAGAGCCTGGACACCGGGCACACCCGGGAGCGATAGCGCGCCCCGTATCGCCCCGGGCGTGCCCGTCACGGTCAGCCGGTCGAGTCCCGGTCGCCGGTGAACACGGCATCGAGCAGGTGGCCGGCGCGTTCCGACTTGGCGCTGAGGTAGCGCCGGTTGTGATCGTTGAGGCTGCCGAAGAGCGCCTGGCGCTCGACCACCTCGATACCGCCCTCGGCTAGCGCCGCCATCTTGCCGGGATTGTTGGTGAGCAACTGGACGCGGCGGATGCCCAGGGCATCCAGCATGTCCACCGCGACACCATAGCGACGCTCGTCGTCGCCGAACCCCAGGACCTGGTCGGCATCCAGGGTGTCCAGGCCGCCGTCCTGGAGCGTATAGGCCCGCAGCTTGTTGGCCAGCCCGATGCCGCGCCCCTCCTGGGCCAGGTAGAGCAGCACGCCGCCGCCCAGCGCCTGGATGTCGGCCACGGCATTGCGCAGCTGCTCACCGCAGTCGCAGCGCAGGCTGCCGAAGAGATCGCCGGTCAGGCAGGCCGAATGCAGGCGCAGCGGCACCGCCTCGTCCCCCTGGCCGGGCTCGTTGATCACCACCGCCACGTGCTCGCGCAGGCCGTCGGGTTCGCGAAACAGGATGAAGCGACAGTCGAAGGCATCCTCCAGGGGAATCTGCGCCTCGCTGACGCGCTTGAGCATGCCGACGCCCCCCTCCAGGCACTGCTCGGCCTCGTCCGCCCGGACCGCGAGCCAGGTGCCGTCGTCCAGCCGGGCCTGCACGGCGGACCACTCGGCCTCGCTGACCCGGGCCACCAGCGCCGCCGGGATCAGCAGCGACCGGCGCATCAGCGCCAGCGCCGCCCGGTCCGCCGCCTGCGCCGGCTCCAGGGCCCGACGCCAGCGGGCCAGCGCCTCGCGACCGATCCTCGCCTCCGGCGCCAGGCCGAAGGCCAGGTCGACCAGCCGCTGCCGATCGGTGCCCTCCGCCAAGGGCAGGCGGGCCAGCCGACGGGCGTCCGGCTCGCCCAGCACCGCCAGCCGGTGGCGACTCAGGACCAGCGAGGGCGTGTCGCCCGCCAGCCCGGCCAGGCGTGACACGGCCTCCTCGCCGGCTCCCTCGA
The DNA here is from genome assembly GCF_001886615.1 of Halomonas aestuarii. NCBI lineage: Bacteria > Pseudomonadati > Pseudomonadota > Gammaproteobacteria > Oceanospirillales > Halomonadaceae > Halomonas > Halomonas aestuarii. The sequence continues at coordinate 2,640,790 of NZ_CP018139.1, read as the reverse complement.
TGGCCTGGACCAGCACGCGAGTGTCGCCGTCGATGACGACCACCGTCATGCCGCGTCGAAGATCGAAGATGGCCCGTTCAACCTGATGCATGATGCCCTCCTTGCAGACCTTGTCCCGCCGTGTCGGACTGCGCATGATGAATGCTTTCCCCTGACCCGGAGCCCTCATGACCCCCTCCCCTTCAGCGCCCCTGGACCAGGAGACGGCCTGGCAGGCCCTCTGCCGAGTCCTCTGCCAGGGCCGTCAGGGCCCGACCGGCCGCGACGCGGCGGGGCATGAGGACGGCCCGCTTCGCCTGACGGCCCACGGATGGACGTCTGACGTGCCGGTGAGCGACGACGCCCGGGCACTGCTCGACAACCTGGCGCCGCTGGCGGGGCATGCCGGCCGCCTTGCCCTCGCCCAGCTGGGCCAGAGCCTGGATGGCCGCATCGCCACCGAGAGCGGCCACTCGTACTACATCAATGGCCTCGAGAGCAGGACGCACCTGCATCGGCTGCGGGCGCTGGTGGACGCCGTGGTGGTCGGCGCCGGCACCGCCTGCGAGGACGACCCGCTGCTGACGGTGCGCCACGTGAGCGGACGCCAGCCGGTGCGCGTGATCCTCGACCCCCGGGGCCGGGTGCCGGCGAGCCTGCGCCTGCTCAGCGAAGCCGAGGCGCCGACCCTCCACCTGGTCGGCGAGCAGGTCGATATCGCGCCGCCGGCGTCCGACCATGTCACCCGCCTGCGGCTGCCGGTGGGCACCGACGGCTTCGACCCCGCGGCCGTGCTCGATGCGCTGGCCGCGCGGGGGCTCGAGCGCGTGCTGGTCGAGGGCGGCGGCATCACGGTGTCGAGGTTCCTGGAGGCCGGCGTGCTCGACCGCCTGCACCTGCTGGTGGCCCCCCTGCTGATCGGCTCCGGTCGCCCGGGGCTGGCCATGACGCCCATCGCCACCCTGGATCAGGCGCGTCGACCCGTCGCGCGATCATTCCGCTGCGGCGACGACACCGTCTTCGACCTGGACCTCACCCGGCCCTGACCCATCGCCGGACGGCCCAGCGGCAGCGCGGCGCGACGGGCCCGGCAGGCACAGCGCACCAGGCAGGCTGGCCACCAGCACCAGCAGCCCATAAGCCATCGACACCGCCACCCCCTCGGCCGGTGCCAGGCCGGCCAGCCCCCAGACCAGCGCCGCCGCCCCTTCCCGCAGCCCCCAGCCGGCGAAGGAGAGCGGAATCACCATCGCCATCAGGACCGGCGGCACCAGCGCCAGCAGGGTGCCCAGGGGCAGGGTGACGCCGATCGTCCGGGCCGCGCAGACGAACACCAGCGCGTAGCTCAGGACCACCAGCAGGGAGCCGGCGAGCTGCCGCGGCCAGACCGAGGAGGCCAGCAGGCTGCGGCGCAGGTCGCCCCCCAGCCCGGCCAGTGCCACCGGCGGCCGGCGCAGCAGACGTCGCGTCACGGGCACGCCGAGCAGCACCAGCAGCGATGCCACGCCCAGCACCAGCGGTGATGACAGGCTCGCCAGCGCCTCGCCCAGCAGGCCCTGCCACAGCGGTGACAGCGCCACGACCAGCAGGGTCAGCAGCAGCAGGGCCAGCTGGCCGGAGGCGCGTTCGATGATCACCGCCCGCCAGGCACTGCCCCGCCGACCGCTGTCCCGGGAGTGCCGCCAGGCCCTGGCGGCATCCCCCGCCACCCCGCCGGGCAGCACCTGGTTGAGGAACAGGGCCAGGTAGTACTCCCGCAAGGCGCGCCCCCAGCCAAGGGGCAGGCCAAGACGCGACGAGGTGAGCCGCCAGCGCCAGGCGGAGAGCAGCACCTGCGGCAGCGTCAGGGCCAGGGCCAGCAGCATCCAGCCCGGCGCCAACGGACCGACCGCGTCGACCACCTCCCCCGGCTCGAGCCACACCCACAGGCCGCCGAGCAGGAGGAGGCTGGCCAAGGGCCGCCACAGGCGAGGGGCTCGACGGACACCCATGTTCACGCTGGACCCGCCGAGGACGCCGGCCAGGCGAAGAGGTCACGATGCCCCACCGTCACGCCCAGCTCGCCGGCGTGAAGGCCCCCCAGGCGTCGGTCTCGCCAGTCACCGAGGCGCGTCGCCTGGGTCGGCGCCTCCTCCAGGGCGGCGTCGTGCCAGCCCGTGATCAGCGCCTCGGCCAGGGAGCACTGCGAGGTGTCGCCCGGCGCCAGGTGCCAGGGCGTGGCGGCGCTCTCCACCCGGAAGCCGGCGGTCGTCAGCAGGCTAGCCAGCACCGCGGGGGCCTCGCCGCCCAGCGCGGGCCCGAGGCCCTTGTCGCGGAGCTGGTGGGCCTGGAAGAGGGTGCGCACGGCGATGTCCTCACCGTCCTCGACGCGCTCGCCCCGGCGGTCGAGGAAGGCACAGTCGCCGTCCACGCTGAGGGTGAGCAGCAGGGCCTGGCCGCGAGACGCGCAGGCGCCCACCAGCGACGCCACCCAGGACCGCGGCATCAGGTCGAACAGGGCCGAGGCGACCACCAGGTCGACATCGGCCAGCAGCTCGCGATCGACCGGGAACAGGCTGCGGCAGGCGGTCTCAAGGCCGAGCGCGCGCCCTGCCCCGTCGCGCAGTGGCGCGCCTCGCCGGCGGGCATGGGCCAGCAGCTCGGCATCGTGATCGACCAGTCGCCAGCGCTGGGGGCCCGGCAGCCGAGCGGACAGGAAGCGAAGGTTGCTGCCGCTGCCGCTGCCCAGGTCGACGATGCCGTGGGGGGCGTCGCGCTCGCTCAGCCAATCGGCGGCCAGGCCGGTCAGGCGATGGCTGCGCGACCGGGCATCCAGGCCCTCGCGAAGCGACAGCCACTCAGCGGAGAACACGTCGTGGTCGTGGGACGCCGTCATGACGAGCACCTCGCCTCGGGACGCGCCGCATCGCGGATCGGCGCCTCGGGAATGCCGTCCAGGGCGGCCATGAAGCCCCGCCCCGCCTCTTGCCAATCGGCCAGCCCGTTCCTGGCCTCACGGGCGCCGCGGCGAAGCCGGCGCCTGAGGTCGGGGTCGTCCAGCCAGCGGGACAGCGCCTCTCGAAGGGCGCCGACATCACCGGGCGGCACGGCGATACCCGCCCCGGGGGGCAGGGTGTCGGCCAGCGCCCCGCCGGTGGTGGTGATCACCGGCAGTCCACGGGCCAGCGCCTCGGTCACCACCATGCCGTAGCCCTCGTACCAGGAGGGCAGCACGAAGAGATCCGCCTGGCGGTAGGCCGCCTCCAGCTCGCGGTCATCGCGCTCTCCCAGGAAGCGCAGCCGGTCGGAAAGGCCAAGACGCTGCGCCTCGGCCAGCAGGGCGGCCGCATGCCCGGGGTCACGCCGGTGGCTGCCGATGACCTCGCAGGTCCAGGCGCGGTCGGTGAGCGAGGCCAGCGCCTCGACCAGCAGGCCGAGGCCCTTGCGCGGCGTCAGGGTCGCCACGCAGAGCAGCCGGCAGGCATGCGCCGGGGCCTCGGAGTCCAGGGCTGCGTCGGCCAGGGGGGCCCTGTCGACGCCGGGTTCGGCGACCCGGATGCGATGGTCGGAAACGCCGAAGTCCGACAGGCCCCGGGCGGTGTGATGGCTGGTGACGATCACCCGACGAGCCGCCGCCAGCGCCCGGGCCTCGCTCTCGCGAAACCACCTCTGCCGGGCGACGTCGAGGCCGGTCTCGTCGGCCAGGGGGTGATGGACGAGGGCGACGATCCGCAGACGCTCGGCATGCCGCTCGACCTCATCGGGCAATCCGCCCATGGCCAGGCCGTCGATGACCACCAGGGCATCATCGGGCAGGCCCGCCAGGGTCGTCGCCAGGCTGTAGCGAGCCTCACGGTCGGGCAGCGGGAACCGCCCCTGGAGCCCCACCACCTCGACCCGCCACGCCTGCCGGCGCAGTTCCGCCACCATGCGGGCATCGTAGAGATACCCGCCGGTCTTCTGGTCGGGGTCACCAGCGACGATCAGGACCAGGTCGGGCCTCGACTCCTGTGGCATCAAAGCGCGCCCTCGTAGCTGGCCCAGGCGACATGCGATTCATGCAGGGTCACGCAGAGGGAGTCGAGCCCCAGGGCGGCCTCGCCGAGGTGGCCGAGCTGGATGGCCGTGGCGAGGCGTTCGAAGAGCACCCGCGCCATGAACTCGGTGGTGGTGTTGCGCCCCTGGAACTCCTCCACCTCGTCGAGATTCTGGAAGTTGAATTCGGCCAGCACGCGCTTGAGGGCCTCGCCGGCCAGGCCGATGTCCACGACCAGGCCGTTGTCGTCGAGCTCGCGGCGCTGGAAGGTCACGTCGACCACGTAGGTGGCACCATGCAGGCGCTGGGCGGGGCCGAAGACCTCGCCGCGAAAGCTGTGGGCGATCATGAAATGGTCGCGAACGTTGAGGCGGTACATGAGGCAGGCTCCTCGCGTCAGGAAGGGTTCGGATAGCGCAGGCGATGGCAGAGCACGTCGCCCCCGCCGGCGGCCAGGCGTGGCATCAGCGCCGGCAGCTCGTTGAAGTCGCTCTCACCGCTGATCAGGGCGTCGAGACGGGGGTCGCGCAACAGGTCCAGGGCCAGGGCCAGGCGACGACGATAATCCCAGCGGGTCGCGCGCTCGGGGGGCAGGTGCCCGACCTGGCTCGCCTGCAGCGTCAGGCGCCGCGAGTGGAAGGCCTCGCCCAGCGGCAGCACGACCTCGGCGCTGCCGAACCAGCTCATCTCCACCACCTTCGCCTGGGAACCGGACAGGGAAAGGGCCAGGCGCAGCCCCTCGGCCTGACCGCTGGCATGGATCACCAGGTCATTCTCGCGCCGGGCCGAGTCCGGGAGGGAGAAGTCGAGCCCCAGGGCCTCGGCCAGGGCGGAACGGCCCGGCATCACATCCACCAGCTCTACCCGGGTACCCGGCATCGCGGCGCACATCCAGGCCGCCAGGGCGCCGACCACGCCGGCGCCGACCACGGCGATCCGGTCTCCCACCCCGGGGGCGGCATCCCAGACCGCATTGATGGCCGTCTCCATGTTGGCCGAGAGCACGGCCCGCGCCGCCGGCAGGCCTTCCGGCAGCGGCGTCACGGCGTCCGCCGGCACCACGTAGCGATCCTGATGGGGATAGAGACAGAACACCTCGCGTCCGAGCAGCGATGGCTCACCGGCCTCGACGACGCCCACGCTGATGTAGCCGTACTTGACCGGCCCGGGGAAGTCACCCGCCTGGAAGGGGGCACGCATGCGCTGCCACTCGCTTTCCGGAACCCGCCCCTCGAAGACCAGCGCCTCGGTGCCTCGGCTGATGCCGCTGTAGAGGGTGCGAACGGCCACCTCGCCGGGGCCGGGCCGGGCCAGCGGCTCCTGTCGCAGGGCCCCCTGGCCGGGGGCCAGGGTCCAGAAGGCGGTAGCGATCTCATGTGGCATGGCAAGATCCCTTTGGCAGTATTCAGCGGTCGAGACGGGACATGACCCCAAGGTGCGCGCCGTGCTGGCCACCGGACCCGACCTGGGTCGCGCGTGGCGACACGCCCTAAACTTCTACAATAATGATACACTAGCACGGCTATGCACAATGAAGTATCGTCGTTTAAAGACCGCATCATGCCGGGAGGAGACGCTCATTTCGATCGCTCGTGACCTTGGAACAGGTGCCCTGGGCCTGGTGATCCCGGCTGCCCTGCTCTCCAGCTGGCTGGAGGCAAGCCTGCCGGTCCCGCTGCTGGCGATGGTCTGCTACCTCGCCATGACCGGCCTGGTCCTGACGAACCTGCCGGAGCACTGGCGTGAACTGGGCTGGGCCAATCGCGTCACCCTGGGGCGGGGCGCGATCGTCGCCCTGCTGGCCGGCACCCTGGCCGACCCGGACCTGCTGGCCCGCGCCGCGGTCCCCCTCGCCATCCTGGCCCTGCTGGCCCTGCTGCTGGACGGCGTGGATGGCTGGGTCGCCCGGCGCACCTCCACCCAGAGCGACTTCGGCGCGCGGTTCGACATGGAGCTCGATGCCTTCTTCATCCTCGTGCTGTGCCTGGCGCTGCTGCTGCTCGACAAGGCAGGCCCCTGGGTGCTGGCCATCGGTGCCATGCGCTACGCTTTCGTTGTTGCCGGGCTCCGGCTGACCTGGCTGACAAGACCGCTGCCGGAGAGTCGCCGCCGCAAGGCGGTCTGCGTCTGGCAGGTGGCCGCCCTGATGATCGCCCTGCTGCCCGTCACCGGCACCACGGCGGTGGGCTGGCTTGCGGGCAGCGCGCTGGCCGCCCTCACCTGGTCGTTCTTCATCGATATCCGCTGGCTGCATCGCCACGCCTCGGCGTGACGGCCACGCCCCGTGCCCCCTACCCACCCGGAGGATGCCCTCATGTCCACGCCTCGCCACCCGACACCCCGCTTTCCCCTGCCGATCGCCACCGGACTGGTGCTGGCGCTGGGCGTCCTCTCGACGCCGATGGCCAGTGCCGAGCCACGCACCTACGAGATCGACCCCGACCACTTCTCCATCGGCTTCCTGACAGAACACATCGGCTACGCGGATACGCTCGGCATGTTCCTGGAAGGACGCGGCGAATTCGTCTACGACAAGCAGGCCCGTCAGCTGCACTCCGGCAGGGTCGAGATCATGGCCGACAGCGCCTTCACCAATCACGACGATCGCGACGACCACCTGCGCAGCGATGACTTCCTCGACGCGGGGCGCTACCCCACCATCGTCTTCGAGGCCACCGGCCTCGAGGCCCACAGCGACCGCGAGGGCACCCTCAAGGGCGATCTGACCCTGCTCGGCGAGACCCGCCCGGTGACCCTGGAGGTCACGCTCAACAAGGCCGCGGCCTATCCCTTCGGCCACGAGCAGCACACCCTGGGGCTGTCGGCACGCACCACCATCCAGCGCAGCGACTGGGGGATGACCTACGGGGTCGACAACGGCCTGGTCGGCGACGAGGTCGAGCTGGTCCTCGAGCTGGAAGCCATCCGGCAGTAACCGGCCCCGACCGCAGGCGGGCTGGCAAGGGACGGCCAGCCTGCTAGACTGGCCGCATCGCTTGACGGGGTGCCGGTGAATCCGGCTGAGATCGCGCAGGGTGTCGAGACACTGTCGAAACAGGCTCGAGACACCGAGTGCGGGTCCCGTGGAACCTGATCCGGCTCGTACCGGCGTAGGAATCAAGCGGTGAGCCCGCGCCCTCCCGTCGCTCCGTGGCCACCCGCTTCCCCTCGCCCCGACTCCGGATCGCCCCCCGACCGGAGACACCATGGGCTACCGCTTCAGCGACCTCACCGCCGCCTGCCAGGACGACTGGCGCGCCTACATCGAGCACGAGTTCGTCCGCCGGCTGGGCGACGCCACCCTCGAGAAAGGCGCCTTTCGCCACTACCTGCAGCAGGACTACCTCTTCCTGATCCACTTCGCCCGGGCCTATGCCCTGGCCGCCTACAAGAGCCGTGACCTCGACGAGCTGCGCCACGCCTTCGCGGGCCTGAAGACCATCCTCGACGTGGAGCTGGGGCTGCACCTGGACTACTGCCGCGACTGGGGCATCTCGGAGGCGGACCTGGCTCGCCTGCCCGAGGCCCGCGCGACGCTCGCCTACACCCGCTACGTGCTCGATACCGGCCAGCGCGGCGACCTGCTCGACCTCCACGTGGCGCTCGCCCCCTGCCTGATCGGCTACGGCGAGATCGCGGGCTGGCTCAATGGCCGAGGTGCCACCGTGCGCGGCGAGGCCAACCCCTATGACGCCTGGATCGCCATGTACGAGAGCGAGGCGTTCCAGCAGGCCATGGCCGACGAGCGCGCCTGGCTGGATGCGCGCCTGGCGGAGGTGACGCCGCGCCGCCTCGACGAGCTCTGCGCAGTGTTTCGCGACGCCACGCGGCTCGAGATCGACTTCTGGCAGATGGGACTGGATCGCGCCGACTGATGCCACTGCCTCCCGGCCATGGAGGATGTATTCAAAACGCCTCCTCCTAGGCCTGTCCCCGGACAAGCCATGAGGGCCCGGCACCAGTATCTAGACGAAAGAACCGCCCGCCGCTGTCGGCGGGCACCACCACGCTTGACGGGGCGCCGTTGATGACGGCTGAGACCATGCGCTTGCCAGCATGGATCCCGTTGAACCTGAACTGGCTAGGACCAGCGTAGGGATCAAGCGACACGCCGCCCTGGCGCCCCACGCCCGGCGGCCCCTGTCCCTCCCGCCTGTGTCCTCCCTGACATGACCATGACCCCCAAGGGAGAACACCATGAGCAAGACCACCCACTTCCTCGCCGAGACCGCTCGCGTCGACGAGGCCGCCATCCAGCCCCTGCCCGGCTCGCGCAAGATCTACGTCGTGGGCTCGCGGCCCGACATCCGGGTGCCCTTCCGCGAGATCGCCCTCTCGCCGACCCGCACCTCCGGCCTGGATGAGGCCAACCCGCCGCTGCTGGTCTACGACACCTCCGGCCCCTACACCGACCCGGACGCCGAGATCGACCTGCGCCGCGGCCTGTCCGAGCTGCGCCGGGGCTGGATAGACGAGCGCGGCGACACCGAGTTCCTCGACGGCCCGACCTCCGAGTATGGCCGCCGCCGCGCCAACGACCCGATGCTCGCCAACCTGCGCTTCGACCTGACCCGCACGCCCCGTCGCGCACGACCCTCGGAGGATGGCAAGGCCGGCAACGTCACCCAGCTGCACTATGCCCGCCAGGGCATCGTCACCCCGGAGATGGAGTTCATCGCCATCCGCGAGAACCAGCGCCGCCAGGCGCTTTCTGCAAAGTACTCCGGCATGGAGGAGGTCGAGCGCATCCTCGGCCACCAGCACGCCGGCCAGGGCTTCGGGGCCAGGCTCCCCGAGGAGATCACCCCCGAGTTCGTGCGCGACGAGGTCGCGGCGGGTCGGGCCATCATCCCCTGCAACATCAACCACCCGGAATCCGAGCCGATGATCATCGGCCGCAACTTCCTGGTGAAGATCAACGGCAACCTCGGCAATTCGGCGGTCACCTCCTCCATCGAGGACGAGGTCGACAAGATGACCTGGGGCATCCGCTGGGGCTCGGACACCATCATGGACCTCTCCACCGGGGCCAACATCCATGAGACGCGGGAGTGGATCATCCGCAACGCCCCGGTGCCGATCGGCACCGTGCCCATCTACCAGGCCTTGGAAAAGGTGAACGGCGTGGCCGAGGACCTCACCTGGGAGGTGTTCCGCGACACCCTGATCGAACAGGCCGAGCAGGGCGTGGACTACTTCACCATCCATGCCGGCGTGCTGCTGCGCTACGTGCCGCTGACCGCCCATCGCGTCACCGGCATCGTCTCCCGAGGCGGGTCGATCATGGCCAAGTGGTGCCTCTACCACCACCGGGAGAGCTTCCTCTACACCCACTTCGAGGAGATCTGCGAGATCTGCAAGCAGTACGACGTGGCCTTCTCGCTGGGCGACGGCCTGCGTCCGGGCTCGGTGGCCGACGCCAACGACGAGGCCCAGTTCGCCGAGCTCGAGACCCTGGGCGAGCTGACCCGCATCGCCTGGCAGCACGACGTCCAGGTGATGATCGAGGGCCCGGGCCATGTGCCCATGCACCTGATCAAGGAGAACATGGACAAGCAGATCGAGGCGTGCGACGAGGCTCCCTTCTACACACTCGGGCCGCTGACCACCGACATCGCGCCCGGCTACGACCACATCACCTCCGGCATCGGCGCGGCGATGATCGGCTGGTACGGCTGTGCCATGCTCTGCTACGTGACCCCCAAGGAGCACCTGGGCCTGCCCGACAAGGACGACGTCAAGACCGGCATCATCACCTACAAGATCGCCGCGCACGCCGCCGATCTCGCCAAGGGCCATCCGGCCGCCCAGCGCCGCGACAACGCGCTCTCCAAGGCGCGCTTCGAGTTCCGCTGGGAGGACCAGTTCAACCTGGGGCTGGACCCGGACACGGCGCGTGAGTACCACGACGAGACCCTGCCCAAGGACGCCGCCAAGGTGGCCCACTTCTGCTCCATGTGCGGGCCGAAGTTCTGCTCGATGAAGATCAGCCAGGAGGTCCGCGACTACGCGAAGGAAAAGGGCCTCGACGGCGACCAGGACGCGGTGATGAAGGGCATGGAGGAACAGGCAGAGAAGTTCCGCCAGGAGGGTGCCGAGCTCTACAAGGAGGTCTGATCGCCCGCGGCCGGCCCATCGAGAAGCGCCCCCGCCGGTCTCCCGGCGGGGGCGCTCGTCTTTCCTGGTGACGTCGTTGACGTCGGCGGGATCAGAAGCGGAACGTCATCCCGATGCTGGCGGCGTCGAAGTCATAGTTCGACTCGTCCAGGTAGCGCATGTAGTCAGCGCCCACGGCGAGGTTCGGGGCCACGTCGAACTCGGCACCGCCGCCGTAGGAGAAGCCGCTCTCCTCGTCGACCTTGACATCCACCTCGGTGAAGCCGGCCAGGCCGTAGAGGCGGAAGGTCGGCGCGATGGGCAGGATGCCCTTGGCGTAGGCGCCGGCCAGGGAGTCCAGCTCGACGTTATCGTCGGAGCCGCCGGTGCCGAGATGCCCCTCCAGGGCGAAGTAGTCGTTGAAGGCCACGCCACCGCGCAGGCGCAGGCCGGTGCTGTCGGCACTGCCGCGACCGCGATCCGGATCAAGCTCCCAGAACATGGCATCGGCGCCGAGGTAGGGGCTCGGGTCGTAGTTCATCATGCTGCCCTGGGCATGGGCGGTGGCACCGGCCAGCAGCAGGGCGGCGGATACGGCAGAGATCGTGAGGGTCTTCATGACGGTCCTCCAATTAGAAAACACTGTTTCCTTACACCACTTCATTCTGGTACAGCTTCGACCAAGGTGCAAGACATTCCCGCGCTTCCCTGGTCGCGGGACGCCATAGACGCCTCGTGGAGTGCTCCCTGATGACGGGGCACTGAATCCCGCAGCGCAACATGATAGATTCGGCATGCTCAGGCGACCCCGTGCCTCTCGAGCGCGATCTCGCCGCCCACCCCGAGCACGCCGACCGACAGGAGGCGCCATGAACGACCCGGTACTCGTCATCAACTGCGGCTCCTCGTCGATCAAGTATGCCCTGGTGCCCGCCTCGCCCGACCAGCCCCGCATCGCCGGCCTGGCCGAGCGCCTCGGTGACGTGGACGCGCGCCTCAAGGGCGTGGACAGCGGCGGTCGCGACTTCTCGCAGCCGCTGCACGGCGCCGACCATGCCGAGGCCATGGCGACCATCCTGGAGCGCCTGGAGGGGCAGCATCCCGTGGCGGTGGGGCATCGAATCGTCCACGGCGGCGAGCGCTTCACCCGGGCGACCCGCATCGATGCCCCCGTGAAGCGCGCCATCGAGGCTACCGTGGCCCTGGCGCCGCTGCACAACCCGTCCAACCTGGCGGGCCTGGCAGCCACCCGTGAGCTCTTTCCCGACCTGCCCCAGGTGGCGGTCTTCGATACCGCCTTCCACCAGACCCTGCCCCCCCGGGCCTACCGCTACGCCCTGCCGGAATCGCTCTATCGCCGTCACGGCATTCGCCGCTACGGCTTCCACGGCAGCAGCCACGCCTACGTGAGTGCGCGAGTCGACGCCCTGAGCGAGCGCCGCCATGGCGGCTGGCTCGTCGCCCACCTGGGCAACGGCTGCTCCACCTGTGCGGTCTGGCAGGGAGAGAGCGTCGACACCAGCATGGGCCTGACGCCCCTGGAGGGGCTGGTGATGGGCACCCGCAGCGGCGACGTGGATCCCGGCCTGCACGCCCACCTGGCGCGCCAGCTGGGCTGGTCGATCGAGCGCATCGACACCCTGCTCAACAAGGAGAGCGGCCTGCTGGGCCTGTCCGGGCTCTCCAACGACATGCGCCGCCTGCACCAGGCCGCCGCCGAACACCACGCGGGCGCGGAGCTGGCCATCGAGGTGTTCTGCTACCGCCTGGCCAAGTCGCTGGCGGCCCTCTCCTGCGCCCTGCCTCGCCTGGACGGCATCGTCTTCACCGGCGGCATCGGCGAGAATGACAGCGAGGTGCGCGCCCGGGTGATCGAGCAGCTGCCCCACTTCGTCCTGCGCCTGGCCGCCGAGGCCAATGCCCGCACCGTGGGCGGCCGCGAGGGGCGCATCGACCTCGACGAGGGCGGCCGAGCGCCCGAGCTGTGGGTCATCCCCACCGACGAGGAGGGGCGTATCGCCGAGGAAACCCGCCAGCTGCTGCAAGAAGAGGCCGCCCATGACCCCCAGTGAACGCCCGACTGACCGACGTCCCGAAGCCCGCAACCTGCTGCTGGTCCCCACCGACAGCGGCGTGGGTCTGACCTCCGCCTGCCTGGGGCTGATCCGCGCACTGGACACCCTGGGGCTCAAGGCCGGCTTCCTGAAGCCGTTCCGCCAGGACGAGCTCAACGGCCAGGGGCCCGACCGCTCCTGCGCCCTGGCCGCCAGCACCCTGGGTCTGTCTCCGCCCGCGCCGCTGCCCCAGGCGCGGCTCGAGCACCTGCTGCGCGAGGAGCGCACCGACGAGCTGATGGAGGAGGCGGTAGAGCGACATGCCCGGGTCGTCCTGCCGGAGGCCGGTGACGTCCCGGAGCTGGTGGTGATCGAGGGGCTCGCGCCCAGCCCGCACAGCAGCTACGCGACCCGGCTCAACGTGGCACTGGCCCATGCGCTCAATGCGCGCACCATCCTCGTGGCCGACGGAGACCTGAGCGACCCCCGCGACCTGGCGGAGCGCCTGGACATGCAGGCCCAGGCCTTCGAGGGGGTCGACTCCCCGCGCACCCTCGGCTGCATCCTGATGCGCCTGCGCCCCCTGCCGGACGATGAGGGCCCCACGCCGCTGGCAGCACCCGAGCTAACGACCCGGCGCGAGGACCCGAGGCTCGAGAGCCTGCGCCGCCACCTGCCGGCCCTGGACGGCGACCGCTTCCACCTGATCGGTGCCGTGCCCTGGCACCCCACCCTCTCCGCGCCGCGGGTGCTGGACGTCGCCCGGGCCCTGGACGCGCGTCTCCTGCACCCGGGGGAGGCCGACAGTCGCCGGGTGCTGGGCACCAGCCTGTGCGCCCGCAGCGCCTCCCATGCCCTGCACATGTTCCGCCCCGGCCGGCTGCTGGTCACCCCCGGGGATCGCGACGACATCCTGCTCGCCGCGGGCCTTGCGACCATGAACGGCGTCCGACTGGCGGGGGTGCTGCTGACGCACGGCGAGCTGCCGGACGAGGCGATGATCGATTTCTGCCGCCCGGCGCTGGCGAGCGGCCTGCCGGTGCTGGCGGTGGATACCGACAGCTACGCCACCGCCCAGCAGCTGGACCGCATGGCCAACGACATCCCCGTCGACGACCCGGAGCGGGCCGAGCAGGTGACCCGCTTCGTGGCCGGTCACCTGGACCTGGCATGGCTCAAGGAGAACCTCAGCCGTGGCTATCCGAGCCGGCTCTCCCCGGCCGCCTTCCGCCACCGGCTGGTCAGGCTGGCCCAGCAGGCCAGGCGGCGCATCGTGCTGCCCGAGGGAAGCGAGCCGCGCACCGTGGAGGCCGCGGTGATCTGCCAGCAGCGCGGCATCGCCCGCTGCGTGCTGCTGGCCAGGCGCCAGGAGGTCGAGGCGGTGGCCCGCCAGCGCGGCATCGAGCTGCCCGAGGAGCTGGAGATCATCGACCCGGCCACCATCCGCCGGGACTACGTGGCGCCGATGGTCGAGCGCCGCCCGGACCGGCTCAACGCCCTGACCGCCGCGGACCAGCTCCAGGACAGCGTGGTGCTCGGCACCATGATGCTGGCCGAGGGCGAGGTGGACGGCCTGGTGTCGGGGGCGATCCACACCACCGCCAACACCATTCGGCCCGCATTCCAGCTGATCAAGACGGCGCCGGGCTACCGGCAGGTATCATCGATCTTCTTCATGCTGCTGCCCGAGCAGGTGGTGGTCTACGGCGACTGCGCGGTGATCCCCGACCCGGACGCCGAGGCCCTGGCCGAGATCGCCATCCAGAGCGCCCGCTCCGCCGCGGCCTTCGGCATCGAGCCCCGGGTGGCGATGATCAGCTACTCCACCGGGGAGTCCGGCAGCGGGGCCGACGTGGAGAAGGTGCGCGAGGCCACCCGCATCGCCCGGGAGCGCGAGCCCGGGCTCTGCATCGACGGGCCACTGCAGTACGACGCCGCGGCCATCGAGAGCGTGGGCCGCCAGAAGGCCCCCGACTCGCCGGTGGCGGGGCGGGCCACGGTCTTCGTGTTCCCCGACCTCAACACCGGCAACACCACCTACAAGGCGGTCCAGCGCAGTGCCGGGGTGGTCAGCGTCGGCCCCATGCTGCAGGGGCTCAACAAGCCGGTGAACGACCTCTCCCGGGGGGCGCTGGTCGACGACATCGTATACACCATCGCCCTGACCGCCATCCAGGCGGAACGAGCGCCCTGACGACGGCGCCCCGCTCGAGCCATCGAGCGGGGCGCCGGGTGCTGCATTCTTGCGTCGGTCGCGGTCGTCAGCCCTCCCCCTTCAGGCGCTCGCTGCGTCGACGCAGCATTTCCATGGTCAGCAGCAACAGGGTCGAGATCAGGATCAGGATGGTCGCCATGGCGGCGATCGCCGGACTGATGTTCTCGCGGATACCGGAGAACATCTGGATGGGCAGGGTGCGCTCGGTGGGACTCGCGATGAACAGCGCCACCACCACCTCGTCGAAGGAGGTCGCGAAGGCGAAGAGCCCCCCGGACACCACGCCGGGCAGGATCTGCGGCAGCACGACGGTGAAGAACACCCGCATCGGGTTGGCCCCGAGGCTGGCGCCGGCGCGGATCTGGTTGAAGTCGAAGCCCTGGAGGGTGGCGTTCACGGTGATCACCACGAAGGGCACGCCGAGCACCGTGTGCGCCAGTACCAGGCCCGCGTAGGAATTGAGCAACCCCACCCGGGCGAAGAAGAAGTACATGCCCACCGCCACGATGACCAGCGGGACCACCATGGGCGAGATCAGCAGCGCGATGATCAGCCCCTTGCCGGGGAAGTCGGCCCGGTTGAGGCCCACGGCCGCCAGGGTGCCGAAGGTCATCGCCAGCAGGGTCGCCAGCGGCGCCACGATGAGGCTGTTCTTCAGGGCATCGAGCCACGGGCCGGCGCTGAAGATCTCCTCGTACCAGCGCATCGAGAACCCGGGCAACGGGTAGGTCAGGAAGGAGCCGCTGCTGAACGACAACGGCACGATCACCAGCACCGGAATGATCAGGAACAGCAGGACGAGCCCGCACAGCACGCGGAACGCCCAGAACCAGATCCTTTCCACCGTCGAGGCATAGGGAGGCAAGGCCATGGATCAACTCCTGATCATCTGCTTGCGGTTCACCAGGCGGTGGTAAACCAGGTAGAGCAACAGGGTCACCACCAGCAGGATACTGCCCAGCGAGGCCGCCATGCCCCAGTTGTTGGTGGTGTTGGTGTAGTAGGCCACGTAGTAGCTGACCATCTGGTCCGCCGGACCGCCGACCAGGGCCGGGGTGATGTAGTAGCCCAGCGCCATGATGAAGACGAGGATGGTGCCCGCCGCCACGCCGGAGACGGTCTGCGGGACATAGACCTGCCAGAAGGCCGCGAAGGGGTGGGCCCCCAGCGACACCGCGGCGCGCTGATAGCTGGGCGAGATCCCCTTCATCACGCTGTAGAGGGGCAGCACCATGAAGGGCAGCAGGATGTGCACCATGGCGAAGAAGACGCCGATGCGATTGAACACCAGCTGCAGGGGCGACTCGATGATCCCCAGCGCCATCAGCGACTGGTTGGCGAGGCCGTTGGATTGCAGCAGGATGATCCAGGCGGCCGTGCGCACCAGCAGCGAGGTCCAGAACGGCAGGAGCACCAGGATCATCAGCAGGTTGCTGGTCTTCGCCGGCAGGGTGGCGAGCAGGTAGGCCAGCGGGAAGCCGAGCGCCAGGCAGATCAGGGTCACCCCGCCGGCGATCACCATGGTGCGCTGGAACACCGCCTGGTAGAGGCGATCCTGCTGGTCGACGCGCTGGACATCGCCGTCCGCGCCCCGCTCGAGGTCCAGCGAGGCGAGCAGGTAGCGCCCCGTGTAGGGCGGCGCCGCGTTCTGGATGCCGCGCCAGGTCTCGGTCTCGCCCCAGGCCGGGTCGATCTCGATCAGGGCCTGCTGCCAGTCGTCGCTGGCCTGCGGCAGCCCCATCATGGTGCGCATCAGGAGCCCGCGGTATTCCGGGTCCTCGTAGTTGAGGCGCCGACCGACGCTGCCGAGGCCGCCCCCCCGTCGGGAGCCGCGCAACTCCTCAGCGAAGCTCGCGAACGCCGCCTCGTCGGGCAGCCCCTCCCCGTCCCATTGCTTCAGGGTCGCGGCGGTCTCGGGCATGACCTCTGGCAGGCTGCCGTTGTCGATGCTGCTGGTCAGCATGTTGCCGATGGGCACCACGAAGACCACGATCAGGAAGAGGGCAAGGGGCGCCACCAGACCGATGGCCTTGACCTTGCGTAGACGTTCGGCCCGGCGCAGCCGGGACTTCAGGCTAGCCTCCGGCGGCGAGGCGGCGCCGCCATCGGCTGAGGTACTGGACATGGGCTTCCCCCTCGGGATGCGACGGAACCGGCGAGCGCTCGGCCCCGGAAGATGGCCGCCGGGGGGCGATCGCGCGACCGCCCCCCGGCCGGCGGCTTACTGCGCCGCCCAGGCGTTGAAGCGCTGCTCGAGTTCCTCGCCGTAGCTGACCCAGAACGCCGTGTCGATGGCAAGCGCACCCGCCATGTTCTCGTCATGGGTCGGCATGCGCCGTGCCTGTGCGTCCTCCAGCTGACCGATGGCATCGGGGTGGACCGGGCCGTAGGGGATCTCGCTGGAGTAGACGGCCTGGTTCTCGGGCTGGCTGGCGAACTCGATGAAGTCATAGGCCTCATCCACGTAGTCGCTGCCCGAGACGATGGCCCAGTAGTCGAGGTCGTAGAGGCTGCCGTTCCAGACAATCTCCAGGTCGTTGCCCTCCTCCTGGGCGGCGGCGATACGGCCGTTGTAGGAGGAGGTCATGACCACGTCACCCGCCACGAGCCACTGGGGCGGCTGGGCCCCCGCCTCCCACCACTGGATGTCGTCCTTGATCTCGTCCAGCTTGGCGAAGGCACGATCGACCCCCTCGTCCGTGGCCAGCACATCGTAGACCTCGCCCGCGGGCACGCCGTCGGCCATCAGCGCGAATTCCAGGGTGTACTTGGCCCCGCGGCGCAGCCCCCGCTTGCCCGGGAAGTCCTCGACGTTCCAGAAGTCTTCCCAGGAGCTCGGTGCCGCGTCCAGCTCATCGGCGTTGTAGGCCAGCACCGTGGACCAGACGAAGGTCCCGACGCCACAATCGGTGACCGCCGAGTCGATCAGCTGGTCCCTGAGGCCCAAGCGCTCCCAGTCGATGGGCTCGAAGAGTCCCTCGAAGCAGCCCCGGACCAGCTCGGGCGACTCCATCTCCACCAGGTCCCAGCTGACGTTGCCGGTCTCGACCATGGCACGGATGCGGGCGAGCTCGCCGTTGTAGTCCCCCGGGGTCAGGTCGACGCCGGTGCTCTCCTGGAACGGCCCGTAGTAGGCGGCCTCCATGGCATCGCCGGAGGCGCCACCGAAGGAGATGACGGTGAGCGCCTGGGCACTGGCCGACGCGGCAAGGCCGGCCGTCAGCAGGCTGGCGGTGGCCACGCCGCGGGAGAGACGGGAAAGCGGGAAGGTCTTGTTGTTCATGATGATCTCCTGGCCCCTGGGGCCCCGTTGTCGTTGATTGTTGTCGATCGTCGGATGGTCGATGGTGCAGGGGCGGGATCAGGAGGCGTTCAGCGCGCGAACGTCCTCGTCCCGCCAGCCGAGCTCGACCATATCGCCCGGCTGCATGCTATGGGAGAAGTCATCGACCGGGACCCGGGCGACGAAGTCATCGTTGCCGGCCAGCTCGCAGCGCACCCGCAGGTGGTCACCCAGGTAGATGAACTCGCGCACCTTCGCCTGCAGCCGGTTGGGCAGGTCGCGGGCCGCCCCGTCGAGCTTGACGCGCTCGGGACGGATGGAGAGGCGGGTGTCGTCCCCCGCCGAGAGCCCCGGTCCCAGCAGCGCCCCGGTGGTCATGCCCTCCCCGAAGGCGACCCGGCACTGGCGGTCATGGGCCGATTCGATGCGCCCCATGAGGGTATTGTTCTCGCCGATGAACTGGGCCACGAAGGCGTTGGCCGGGTACTCGTAGAGGTTGCTCGGCGTATCGATCTGCTGGATGACGCCGTCGTTGAAGACCGCCACCCGGTCCGACATCGTCAGCGCCTCGCCCTGGTCATGGGTCACGAACACCACGGTCAGGCCCAGGTCCTCATGGAGGTGCTTGATCTCCAGCTGCATCTGCTCGCGCAGCTGCTTGTCCAGCGCCCCCAGCGGCTCGTCCATGAGCACCAGCCGAGGCTCGAACACCAGTGAGCGGGCCAGCGCCACGCGCTGCTGCTGGCCGCCCGACAGCTGGCCGGGGCGCCGCTTGGCGAACGGGGTCAGCTGTATCATGTCGAGGATGCCGGCCACCTTGCGGTCGGCCTCGGCCGCCGGCATCCCCCGGGTCTTGAGCGGGTAGCGGATGTTCTCTTCCACGGTCATGTGGGGAAAGAGCGCATAGTTCTGGAAGACCATGCCGAAGTTGCGCTTATGGGGCGGCACGCTGTTGAGCCGCTGCTCGCCGAGGAAGATGTCGCCCCCGGTGGGATTCTCGAACCCGGCCAGCATCATCAGGCAGGTGGTCTTGCCCGAGCCGGACGGCCCTAGCAGGGTGACGAATTCGCCCTGGTTGATGCTCAGGTGGAGATCCTTGACCACTAGGGTCTCGCCATCGAAGGTCTTCTGAACGGACTCGAACCGGATCAGGGGGGCCTGGGGGGTGGAGGTGGGATCCGGCATCGTGGCTCCTAATCAAAATTTCAGACGTTCATGAAAAATGTCTGCATTTCAGACTAGCGACTATCCGAAGAGCGTCAAGACCCCCCGGGTGCCCTTCCGGCATCACTTTCAACGCTCGCCGGCGCCATGCCCCCCCGAGGCCCCGCGGGGCGGCATCCGGAGGGAAACAGGAACCCGCCACAGGAATACGCCAAGCCAACGCAACAGGCCCAGACGATCAGGGCCCGGATCACCGCGGCGGGACAGGGCCGGGTGCGACGCCGCGTCGGCTGGCCTGAACGCCGGATTGCGAATATGCTCTGGTCCATACGCAATGGCCCGCACCATAACAGGGAGAACGCAATGGCCGGACTGCTACCCGATGTCGACCCCGATGGACTGCTCGAGTACTCGGTGGTCTACACCGACCGCGCACTCAACCACATGTCCAAGAGCTTCCAGGGCGTGATGCGAGACGTGTCCACCACGCTGAAGGAGGTTTACCACGCCCACTCGACGGTGATCGTCCCGGGCAGCGGCACCTTCGGCATGGAGGCCGTGGCGCGCCAGTTCGCCAAGGAGCGGCGCTGCCTGGTGATCCGCAACGGCTGGTTCAGCTATCGCTGGAGCCAGATTCTGGAGATGGGCAAGATTCCCTCCGAGGTCAACGTGCTCAAGGCGCGTCGCCTCGACGAGGATGACCCGACCTCGCCCTTCGCCCCGCCCCCCATCGAGGACGTGGTCGACGCGATCCGTGCCCAGCAGCCCGATATCGTCTTCGCGCCCCACGTGGAGACCTCCTCGGGCATGCTGCTGCCGGACGACTACCTGCAGAAGGTCGCCGACGCCATCCACGAGGAGGGCGGGCTCTTCGTGCTGGACTGCATCGCCTCCGGTACCCTCTGGGTCGACATGCAGGACATCGGGGTCGACGTGCTGGTCAGCGCCCCGCAGAAGGGCTGGAGTGCCAGTCCCTGCTGCGGCATGGTGATGCTCTCTCGCCAGGCCCGGGAAATCATTGAGGAGACCACCAGCACCAGCTTCGCCTGCGACCTGAAGAAGTGGCTGTCGATCATGGAGGCCTACGAGGCCGGGGGGCACGCCTACCATGCCACCCTGCCCACCGACGGCCTGCGCCAGCTGCGCGACGTGATGCGCGAGACCGAGCAGTACGGCTTCGACAAGGTGCGTGACGAACAGCGCGAGGTGGGTCGCCGGGTCCGCGAGATGCTCGCCGAGCACGGCTACCGGAGTGTCGCGGCGCCGGGCTTCGAGGCCCCGGGCGTGGTGGTCTGCTACACCGAGGACGCGGACATCGTCGGCAAGTTCCTCCAGGCGGGGGTGCAGGTGGCGGCCGGCGTGCCGCTGATGTGCGACGAGGGCGAGGACTTCCGCGCCTTCCGTATCGGCCTGTTCGGCCTGGACAAGCTGCATCACCCGGAGCGCACCCTGGAGAGCCTGGAGTCGGCCCTCGCCAAGGTGGAAAGCGCCCGGTAGAGACCGTGGCGCCGGGTGTCACAACGACAGCGGGGCGGCCGAATGGCCGCCCCGCTGTCGTTGGTATCGCGCTCGCCGCGACCGAGGGGTTCAGAAGCTGCCCATGCCCCGGGGCACGAAGCCCAGGTTGTTCTCGATCTCCTTGACGCCCTCGATGTTCTCGGCGGCGACCTGAACGGCCCAGCGCTGCTCCTTGCTTTCCACCAGGCCCCACAGCTGCACCTTGCCGTCGGCCACGATGACGTTGAGGCGGTCGACCAGCACCCCGGTGTTCTTGTCCACCTCCTTGATGATGGCATCGCGGATCGCCCGATCGTCCTCTCCGCCGGCCGGCTGGCGGCCTACCGAGAAGCCGCGCAGCAGGTTGGAACGGCTGACGATACCCACCAACTTGCCGTCGCGCACCACCGGCACCCGCTTGATGCGGCGCTTCTCGAGCAGCGAGGCGATGCTGTGCAGGGGCTCCTCCTCGCCGACGGTGAGGGGATTGGCCGTCATGATCTGGCCGGCCTTGCGTCCGTGGGTCTTCACGTAGTCCACGGCGTCGCCGCCGCTGAAGAGCTTCAGCCACCAGGACTCGCGCTGGTCGGACTCGTCATCCGGCTCGACCCGGGCCATCAGGTCTCCCTCGCTGACGATGCCGAGGACATGGCCGTCGGAATCCACCACCGGGACGGCGCTGATGCCATGCTCCAGCAACAGGCTGGCGATCTCGCTCACTTCGCTGTCGGGGGTGACGGTGATCACGTTGGGGGTCATGACATCGGCGGCTTGCATGGGATGTACTCTCCAGAGGATTAGGCAGTCGTTGTTCGCTGTCTCACGACTTTCAAGTTAGCAACCCTTTCCGCGACCTGCCTTGATATCGGACAGGTTTCAGCGCCTCCTCACGCCGGACGCCCATGGCCCGCACGAGGCCTGTCGGGCACGCCTTCCCCGTCGGTGATGATCTCGTCGACCTCCTCGATCCCGGCGAAGCGTACCGGGCGGATGACCCCCAGCTTGCTCGCGTCCACCACCAGCAGGCGCCGGGCCGCGGTGGCGATGGCCGCCTGCTTGGGCGCCACCTCGTGGAAGTGGAAGCAGGTCAGGCCGTGGCGTTGGTCCACGCCCGCGGCGGACAGGAAGGCCTTGTTGATGCCGAGGCGCCGGACGGCCACGCCCACCTCCTCGTCCGAGAAGGAGCGCGACGAGCCGTGGTAGAGCCCGCCCAGCAGGATCAGGCGCACCCCGGGGATGGCGCTCACCGCATCGGCCACGTTGAGGGCATAGGTCACCACGGTGAGGGACTGGTGACGGGGGAGCCCGACGGCGAGAGGCATGAGGGTCGTGCCACAGTCGATGAACAGGGTGTCGCCGGGCTCGATGTGGCCGGCCGCCACCTCGCAGAGCCGGCGCTTGGCCTCGGCATGGCGGTCCTGCTGGGCGGCCAGATCGTAGACCGGCGCATAGCGGGGGTCGTCGCCGCGCACCAGGTGGCCCCCCATCAGCTGCAGCCCGCTCTCGGCGCCGGCCAGGTCGCGGCGGATGGTCATCTCCGAGACGCCGCACAGCTCCGCGGCATCATGCAGGCGCAGGCTCCCGCCGCGAGACAGGACATCACTCAGCCGGGCCAGGCGCCGGGCGCTGCGTTCGTTCATCTCCTGCCGTGCTCCTGAAATCGCGTGACCGAAAGATGTTAAAAAAATAACACTGAATGTGATAGTTTTCACTTCACACCAACGCCCCACACTCACCCGGATGCCTGCCCCTCCAGGCCGCCCCGTCAGATAGGTGCCCCATGACCCTCTTCATGAGCCTGGTCGGCATGGTGACGCTGATCGCCATTGCCCTCCTGTTCTCCTATGACCGCCGCGCGATCCGCCTTCGCACCGTGCTGGGTGCCTTCGCCATCCAGGCCGGCATCGGCGCCTTCGTGCTCTACGTGCCCGTCGGCCAAGCGGTGCTGCAGACCATCTCCGACGGCGTCAGCCAGGTGGTCCTCTACGCCAACGACGGCATCGACTTCCTGTTCGGCGGCCTGGCCGACGCGGAGGCCGTCGGCTTCGTATTCGCCATCAAGGTGCTGCCGGTGATCATCTTCTTCTCGTCGCTGATCGCCGTGCTCTACTACCTGGGCATCATGCAGTGGGTGATCCGCCTGCTCGGCGGCGCCCTGCAGAAGGCGCTGGGTACCTCGCGCACCGAGTCGCTCTCCGCCACCGCCAACATCTTCGTCGGCCAGACCGAAGCGCCACTGGTGGTGAGGCCCTTCATCGCCCGTATGACCCCGTCGCAGCTCTTCGCGGTGATGTGCGGCGGCCTGGCCTCGGTGGCGGGCTCCGTACTGGCCGGCTATGCCGCGCTGGGCATACCCATGGAATACCTGGTGGCGGCCTCCTTCATGGCGGCGCCCGGCGGGCTGCTGTTCGCCAAGCTGATCATGCCCGAGACCCGGGAGCCCGAGGACAGCGTCGCGGAGGCAGAGGAACGCCTCGACGAGGAGGAGGACCACCCGAGCAACGTGCTGGATGCCGCCGCGGCCGGCGCCACTGCGGGCCTCAAGCTCGCCGCCAACGTGGGCGCCATGCTGCTCGCCTTCATCGGCCTGATCGCCCTGATCAACGGCATGCTCGGCGGCATCGGCGGCTGGATCGGCATGGAGTCGCTGAGCCTGGAAATGATCCTCGGCTGGCTCTTCTCGCCGCTGGCCTTCCTGCTCGGCGTGCCCTGGGAGGAGGCGACCCTCGCCGGCTCCTTCATCGGCCAGAAGCTGGTGGTCAACGAGTTCGTCGCCTACATCAACCTGGCGCCCTACCTCGATGGCGAGCAGGTGGTGGCCGCCACCGGCCAGATGATGACGCCGCACACCATGGCGGTCCTCTCCTTCGCCCTGTGCGGTTTCGCCAACCTCTCCTCCATCGCCATCCTGCTCGGGGGCCTGGGCAGCATCGCGCCCAGCCGCCGCCACGAGATCGCCCGCTTCGGCCTCAAGGCCGTACTGGCCGGCACCCTCTCGAACCTGATGTCGGCCTCCCTCGCCGGCTTCTTCCTGGCCCTGGCCTCGTCATGACACCGACGCCGACCTCCCGCCCGGCGGGAGGTCGGCCGCCTCGCCACACGCTTTCACCGGAGTTCACCCCATGACCGAACTGCAACAGGCCGCACGCCAGGCCCTGGCGCTGATGGACCTCACCAGCCTCAACGACGACGACACCGACGCCACCATCGAGGCCCTCTGCCAGCGGGCGAAGACCCCCGCCGGCACCCCGGCGGCCGTCTGCGTCTACCCGGACTTCGTCGTCACCGCGCGACGCGCCCTGAAGGCCCACGGCCTCGAGGGCATCGTCAAGGTGGCCACGGTCACCAACTTTCCCCAGGGCGGCGACGACGTCATGGCCGCCGCCCGGGCGACCCGCAGCGCCGCGGCCGCGGGCGCCGACGAGGTGGACGTGGTCTTCCCCTGGCGTGCCCTGATGGCCGGCGACGAGGAGACCGGTCGCGAGCTGGTCGCCGCCTGCAAGCAGGCCGCCGGGGACGCCGTTCTCAAGGTCATCCTGGAGACCGGCGAGCTGAAGGACCCGGCCCTGATCCGCCGGGCCAGCGAGCTGGCCCTGGAGGGCGGCGCCGACTTCCTCAAGACCTCCACCGGCAAGGTGGCGGTCAACGCCACCCTGGAAGCCGCCGAGATCCTGCTGATCGCGATCCGCGACAGCGGCCGGGACGCGGGCTTCAAGGCGGCCGGCGGCGTGCGCACCGTCGAGGACGCCCTGGCCTACCTGCAGCTCGCCGAGCGCCTGATGGGCGTGGCCTGGATCACCCCGGACCACTTCCGCTTCGGCGCTTCGGGGCTGCTCGACAACCTGCTCCAGACCCTGGAGGTCGATACCCGCGCCGCCGGCAAGGCCGGAGGCTACTGATGCGTGCCGCCGCCCTCCCCCAGGAGCTGATCCGGGCGAAGCGCGACGGCCAGGCGCTCGGCCGCGAGGCGATCGGCGAGCTGGTCGCCGGCATCGCTGACGGCAGCCTGTCCGATGCCCAGGTGGGGGCGCTCGCCATGGCCGTGTTCCTCAAGGGCATGGACGCCGACGAGACCGTGGCGCTGACCGAGGCCATCCGCGATTCCGGCGAGGTGCTCGACTGGTCCGGTCTCGACCTCCCGGGGCCGGTGCTCGACAAGCACTCCACCGGCGGCGTCGGCGACCTCGTCTCGCTGGTGCTCGGCCCGTGGATCGCCGCCTGCGGCGGCCATGTGCCGATGGTCTCCGGGCGGGGCCTCGGCCACACCGGCGGCACCCTGGACAAGCTGGAGGCGATCCCCGGCTACTCGGTGACCCCCGATACCGCCACCTTCCGCCGCCTGGTCCGCGAGGTCGGCGTGGCGATCATCGGCCAGACCGCCGACCTCGCCCCGGCCGACCGTCGCCTCTATGCGGTGCGCGACGTCACCGCCACGGTGGAGTCGCTGCCGCTGATCGTCAGCTCGATCCTCGGCAAGAAGCTCGCCTGCGGTCTCGACGCCCTGGTGATGGACGTCAAGACCGGCAGCGGGGCCTTCATGCCCACCGAGGAGGCCTCCCGGGAGCTCGCCACCGTCATTGCCGAGGTGGCTAGCCGCGCCGGCACCCCGACCACGGCACTCGTCACCGACATGAGCCAGCCCCTGGCCCCCTGCGCCGGAAACGCCCTAGAGGTGCACGAGGCGATCCGCCTGCTGACCGGCGAGAAGCGCCACGGTCGGCTGCTCGAGGTGACCCGGGGCCTGGCCGCCGAGCTGCTCATGGCCGGCCGTCTGGCCGGGTCGCGCGAGGCCGCCCTGGCCCGGCTCGACGAGACGCTGGCCTCGGGGGCGGCCGCCGAGCGCTTCGCCCGCATGGTGGCGGGGCTGGGCGGCCCGACCGACCTGCTCGAGCGGCCCGCCGACCACCTGGCGGAGGCCCCGGTCGTCCGCGCCGTCCATGCCGAACGCCCCGGGCGCGTGCAGGCCATGGACACGCGCGAGCTGGGCCTGGCCGTGGTGGCCCTCGGCGGGGGACGCTCTTCCCCGGGCACGGCCATCGATCCCGCCGTCGGGCTCTCGCGTATCGCCTCGCTGGACGAGACCGTCGACGGCGACCGTCCCCTGGCACTCGTGCATGCCGCGAGCGAGGGCGACGCCGACTGGGCCGAGCGCCGGCTGCGCGCGGCCATCCGGGTGGGCGACGCGCCCGCCGCATCCCCTACACTGATTCACGACGTGATCCGTCGGGAGGTCCCATGAGCCGCGCCATCGTGCTGGTCCTCGACTCCTTCGGCATCGGCGCGACCCCGGACGCCGAGCGCTTCGGCGATGCCGGCGCCGATACCCTGGGCCACATCGCCGCCGCCTGCGCCCGCGGGGAGGCCGATGTGCCGCCGGGCCCCGACACGGGCCTGGGTCGCCAGGGGCCGCTTTCGCTGCCGAACCTCGCCCGGCTGGGGCTCTTCCATGCCCACCACGAGAGCACAGGCCACTGGGCCGAGGGCGTCGAGGTGCCGGCCGAGGTGGTCGGCGCCTACGGCCATGCCCGGGAGCTCTCCTCCGGGAAGGACACCCCGTCCGGCCACTGGGAGATCGCCGGCGTGCCGGTGCGCTTCGACTGGGGCTATTTCCCGGACCGGGAACACAGCTTCCCCGACGAACTCCTCGACGCCCTGATGCAGGAGGCCGGGCTGCCCGGTGTGATCGGCAACTGCCACGCCTCGGGCACCGAGATCATCGCCCGGCTCGGCGAAACGCATGTCGAGAGCGGCAAGCCCATCGTCTACACCTCGGCGGATTCGGTGTTCCAGATCGCCGCCCACGAGGAGGCCTTCGGCCTGGAGCGCCTCTACCGCCTCTGCGAGATCGCGAGAAGGCTGCTCGAGCCCTACAACATCGGGCGGGTGATCGCGCGCCCGTTCACCGGCGAGGACGCAAGCACCTTCGCCCGCACCGCCAACCGCCGCGACTACAGCGTCGAGCCGCCCGCCCCCACGGTGCTGCAGAAGCTGCATGACGACGGCGGCACGGTGGTGGCCATCGGCAAGATCGCCGACATCTATGCCCACTGCGGGATCTCCCGCACAGTCAAGGCGAGCGGCCATGACGCCCTGATGGACGCCACCCTGGCGGCCATGATGGATGCCGGCGATCGCCGCCTGATCATGACCAACTTCGTCGACTTCGACATGGTCCATGGCCATCGCCGCGACGTGCCGGGCTACGCGGCCGCCCTGGAGCACTTCGACGCCCGCCTGCCCGAGCTGCTCGAAAGGCTGCGCGACGACGACCTGCTGATCCTCACCGCCGACCACGGCTGCGACCCCACCTGGCCGGGCACCGACCACACCCGCGAGCACATCCCGGTGCTGGCGCTCGGCGCCGGGCTTTCTGCCGGCTCGCTGGGCGCGCGCGCCACCTTCGCCGACATCGGCCAGAGCCTGGCGGCCCACCTCGGCCTGCCCCCCATGGACGATGGCGACAGCTTCCTTCGCCCCGCCGACACAGGAGAGTCCTGATGGCCACCCCCCATATCAATGCCGAGCGCGGCGACTTCGCCGATACCGTGCTAATGCCCGGCGACCCGCTGCGCGCCACCTACATCGCCGAGACCTTCCTCGAGGAGGTCCGCCAGGTGAACACGGTGCGCAGCATGTCCGGCTACACCGGCCGCTACAAGGGCCGGCCGATCTCGGTGATGGGCCACGGCATGGGCATCCCGTCGGCGTCCATCTATGCCAAGGAGCTGATCACCGACTACGGGGTCGAGCGGCTGATCCGCGTCGGCTCCTGCGGCGCGGTGCGTGACGACGTGGCGGTGCGCGACGTGGTGATCGGCATGGGCGCCTGCACCGACTCCGGGGTCAACCGGACGCGGTTCGCCGGCATGGACTTCGCCGCCACCGCCGACTTCGCCCTGACCCGGCATGCGGTGGACGCCGCCGCGGCGCTGAGCGTACCGGTGAAGGTGGGCAACCTCTTCTCGGCGGACCTGTTCTACGACCCGCGCCCCGAGACGGCCGAGCTGCTCAAGCGCTATGGCATCGTCGGCGTGGAGATGGAGGCAGCAGGCCTGTATGGCGTGGCGGCGGAGTTCGGCGCCCGGGCCGCCACCATCTGCACGGTGTCGGACCACATCCTCAAGGGGGATTCCCTCTCCAGCGACGAGCGGCAGAGCACCTTCGACGAGATGATGGAGATCGCCCTGGACAGCGTGCTGCGCGATGACGAGAGCCGGGAGGCCCAGCGATGAGCCGCCCCGACCAGCCGCCCCTCGACCCCGCCATCGTGGCCGCCCTGATCGCGGTGCGCGACAACGCCTATGCCCCCTACTCGCACCACCCGGTCGGGGCGATGGTGGTCAGCGAGAGCGGGACACGCTACGGCGGGGCCAACGTCGAGGTGGCCCACTACAAGGGGCTCTGCGCCGAGGCCTCGGCCATCGCCGCCATGACCAGCGCCGGCGAGCGGGAACTGCGCGAGGTCTACGTGATCGGTCCGGGCGAGCACCTCTGCACGCCCTGCGGCGACTGCCGACAGCGCATCCGCGAGTTCGCCACCCCCGAGACGCGCATCCGGGTGGTCGATGCCCACGGCCGGCTGCTGCGCGACTACGACATGGAAGCGCTGCTGCCGGACTCCTTCGGCCCCGAGAACCTCAGCCCCGAGAACCTTGGTCCCTAGAGCCTTGTTCCCGAGAACCTTGGCCCCGACAACCCGGGCCTGAAGGGCTGACGCGCTCTTCCCTCGACCTCCCCTCGACTGAGCCGGGCACGAGGCCCGGCTCAGTCGGGCGGCTCCTCGTGCACCAGCTCCACGTCGACGATCTTCGAGCGGCTCATGACGATCTTCCAGCGCTGCAGCAGCGGCGTCCCGTCGCCCTCCACCTCGCGGATCACCAGGTTGATCAGGTGGCGCTTCTCCACCGGCTCGCGCACTACCTGCCCCTTCTCCTCGAGCCGATAGACATGGTGGCTGCCCTTGTCCATCAATCGCGCCAGCGGTGACAGGTCCAGGGTCAGGGTCTCGCGGGTGCGGTCGTAGCCGCTGAGGAAGCGGGTGGGCGACATCCGCGAGCTCGAGCGGTAGTGCAACACCACCTCCTCGCGCTGGGCCATGTGCCGCTTGCGCACCCGGCGGATCTGCTCGTCGAGGCCGGAATAGCGCTGGTAGTCGAACCACTCCAGCTGTCGCCCCAGCACGGCATTGCTGTGGGCGTCCAGATACTGGCGCCGCCACTTGGGGCGTCCCCGGCGCAGCCAGCGCCACAGGGTAATGCGCAGGTCGTCCTTGAACACCTCGCGCAGGGCATAGAGCACCGCGAGGCTCAGCACGAAGAGCGCGGTGATGTCCCCCAGCACCGCCCGGGCCTCCAGCAGGCCCAGCGAGACGAAGACCATCACCACCGCCGTGGCCAGGCCCTTGACGGCCTTCTCCTCGCCGCCGCCGAGCTCCTGGGTGCGCTGCTTGAGGGTCACCGGATGCTCGATCAGCCGGCGCAGCAGGCGCATCTTGTTGGACATCCGGGTGGGATCCCGGGTGACCCGCTCGGAGTTGTACTCCCGGCTCCGGCGATGCTCGTCCTCCTCGCGGCAGATCCCCAGCAGTCGCGTGCGGATCTGCCGGTAGTCGTTGCCCCGGGGCAGGTGGGCGATCAGCTCCAGCAGCCGCTGCTCGGTGAACCAGGAGAGGTAGTTGTCGATGTTGGCGTAGTAGCGGTGCAGGCCCTCGTCGCTGGGCTCCTGTCGGCGCAACCGGCGCAGGATGCCGCGGGAGAGGTCGATGGTCTCCTCGAGCTGGTCGCGCAGCCCGACGGCCGGCGCCTTCTCGTCCTCCGGCCGGCCCTCCCCGGGGGGCTCCTCCGGCGTCTCGGCCCTGTCGTCGCCGCGCTTCTCTGTCTTGCGCGCCAGCCGCGCCTGCTCGAGCAGCGCCTGGGTGGAGCGCTCCAGGGCCACCACGTACTGGTAGGCGTAGAGGCTCAACCCCAGGCGGTACTGGTCGGCATCGAGCCGCTTGCCCGCCAGGCGGCTCATCACCAGCGGCAGGCGGTGGCGGTCGCTGTAGTAGGTGCGCTTGACGTGGATGGCGCGGTGGTAGAACGCCTCCTCCGACAGCACATGGGCGTTGAGGCCGAACTCGGCTGGCACGAAGAGGTAGACATCCAGCCGGTGGGAGCTCTCCTCCCGCAGCACCCGGGAAATCTTGAGGTGCAGGCTGTCCCGGCGTTCGACCGTGACCTGGTGAGTCGCCACGCCCGATTACCCGGGGTCCGGGGCGGCGCCCCGGGCGTTGGTGTCCCCCTCCGGGTCGGCGACCCCCGCCTCGCCGGGTCGACGACCGCTGGCATCCCGGGCCTCGGCCCCCTCGCCGGTGCCGTCCAGGCGACCGCCGCCCTGCCCCTCCATGAAGACGCTGAGCCGCGGCACGCCGAGGTCGACGGACTGGGCCTCCATGCGCTGCTTGAGCAGCAGGTTGAAGGCCCGCGCCACGTCCCACTGCATCTCCGGCGCGGTACGGAAGCGCATCCGCAGGATGGCGCAGCCGTCCTGGAAGCTGTCGATGCCCTGCATCTCCAGCGGCGACCAGATGTGGTGGCGCATCATCGGGTCGTGGCGCAGCTGCTGGGCGGTCTCCTGGATCAGCGTGGTGGCGTCGTCGATCTTCATGTCGAAGGGGATGCGGATCCGCATCAGGGCGATACCGAACTGGCGCGACATGTTGTGGATGGAGTCGATGCGGCTGAAGGTGATGATGTGCACGATGCCGTCCAGGTCGCGCAGGCGCACGGTGCGCAGGGTCAGCCCCTCGACGGTGCCCATGTGGC
The DNA here is from genome assembly GCF_001886615.1 of Halomonas aestuarii. NCBI lineage: Bacteria > Pseudomonadati > Pseudomonadota > Gammaproteobacteria > Oceanospirillales > Halomonadaceae > Halomonas > Halomonas aestuarii. Next base: position 2,610,684 of record NZ_CP018139.1, on the reverse strand, counting down.
CGTTGATCGTGACGAAGTCGTCCACCGCCAGCGAGTCCTCGATGAGGATGAAGATGCCGGTGATCAGGTCCTGCACCAGGGTCTGGGCGCCGAAGCCGATGGCCAGGCCGATCACCCCGGCACCGGCCAGCAGCGGCGTGACGTTCACCCCGATGTTGGCCAGGCCGACGATGGACGCGATGATCACGATGGTGGCGAAGATGATGTTGCGGATCATCGGCGTGATCGTCTGGGCCCGGGCCAGGTTGACGCGACGCCCCCGGGCGCGGGCCGGGCTGGTCAGCGCGCGCTGGATGGCCGTGTCGGCGAAGATCCAGATCAGCCAGGCCAGCAGCACGGTGAAGCCGATGGCCAGAAGGGCCTGCCCGATGCGCACGCTGGCCACCCCCTGCTGGCCGATACCGATCAGCGAGGCGCCCCACACCTGCAGGGAGAGCTCGGCGAAGGCGATCCAGGCGAGCACGTGGGACAGGGCATAGCCGAAGCGCTCCAGGCGCTTGCGGTAGTCGCTCACCCGGCGCTGCTGGGAGCGGCGCTGCCCGTGGCGACGGATCAGTCCGGTCACGACCAGGGTCAGCACCAGCAGCGAGGCCGAGATGATCGAGCGGGCCAGGGCGGTGCCCACGTCGCCCACGGTGACGAAGATCGCCAACAGGGAGCCGCCCACCAGCAGCAGGGCCGGCACGTGCCACAGCCCGCCGACCAGCCGGACCACCTCGGAGGCGCTGCCTCGCTCGCGGCGCAGGGCATAGGGCCGGTTGCGGATCAGGTGCTTGATGGGGCGCTTGAAGCGGATGATGAAACGCCCGCTGATCATCGCCGCGAGCATGTTGGACAGGATCGACATGAGGCCGGCCAGGTCGGCGCCGATGATGCCGGAGAGCCTGGAGGAGTTGAAGGCATCCCCCAGGGCGATCAGGGCCCCGATGATGAACAGGGCGCGCAGGCTCTGGTGCTGCAGGATCTGCACGGCCGTGAAGCGGTGGCCGCTGGTGAACACCGAGATCACCGTCTCCACCACCACCGAGAGGGTGCGCCCGCACAGCGCCACATAGGCGATCACCAGGGTGGCGGTGCGGCCGGCGCTCGGCGGCACCAGCTGGGCGATGCCCAGCACCATCAGGAAGGCCAGGGCCCAGGGCAGCATCCGGCGCAGGAAGTGGACCACCAGCAGGCCGCCGCGGGGCTCGCGGGGCAGGTCCAGGGGCCAGCCCCGGCGCTTGGCCAGCTGTCGGCCCAGGGCGATCAGGATCACCAGCAGGCCAGCCCAGATCGCCAGCAGCACGGCGAACTCGATGACGAAGCGCAGCAGCTCGGCGTTGCCGGTCTGCACCACCAGGTCGACCAGGTCGGTCCAGCCCTGCCGCAGCTGGCGGCGCCACTCATCCACCGGCGATTGGCCGGAATCGGCCTGCTCGCCGAGCTGGGTGATGGTCTCCGCCAGGGCGCCGAGCAGCCCCTGGGGCCGGGTCAGGCCGGCCTCCTCGGCGGCCGGACCGTTGGCCTGCTGGATCTGGCGCAGGCTCTCGATCAGCGCCTGGCGCTGGTCGGTGTTCTCCAGGGTGGCGATCACCTCGTCCAGGGAGGCCTGGAAGGCCTGGGGATCATGGGTCGCCGTCTTCTCGCCGCCGGGGGCCAGGCCGGAGAGCGGCAGGGTCTGGGCCGACGAGACCGCCGGGAGCAGCAGCACCGACAGCAGCAGCCAGACCAGCAGGCGGCGAAAGACAACGAACGTCCGGTTCGCTACAGGCAATGTTCCCTCTCCCTTGTCGACACGGTGCGGGCCGCGTCCGTGATTCTCGAGGCAGTATGTTAGGCTGCCGTCACCATGCTCTACAGGATGCCGACATGACGCCGCAACCGCCACCCGAACCCCGCAACGCCGACGGCGAGACGCGTCGGGTCGGGGTCGAGATCGAGTTCGCCGGCCTGCCGCCGCAGCGGACGGCCGAGCTGGTGCAGGAGCTGTTCGGCGGCGAGGTGAAGGTCCTGAGCCCCCACCGCCTCAAGGTCACCGGGACTCGCTGGGGCGACTTCGGCATCGAGCTGGACACCCAGTACGCCCATCCCGACCAGGACATGGTGGATGCCGAGGAGGCCGTGGACAGCGAGTGGGAGCGCATGCGCCGGGACTTCCACTCCCGCACCCGCGAGCTGATCGGCGACATGGTCACGGGCCTGGTGCCCACCGAGATCGTCTGCCCCCCGGTGCCCTGGGACGAGCTGGACGACCTGGACGCCCTCTTCGAGGCCCTGCGCCGTCACGGCGCCAAGGGGACCGAGGCCAGCCTGCTCTACGGCTTCGGCCTGCACCTCAACCCCGAGGCCCCGAGCCTCGAGGTCGATAGCCTGCTGGCCTACCTGCGCGCCTACCTGCTCAACGCCGCCTGGCTGCGCGAGCAGATCCACGTGGACATCACCCGGGAGGTGCTGCCCCACGCCAACCCCTTCCCCCGGGCCTACGCCCTCAAGGTGCTGGATCCGGGCTATGCGCCGGACCTCGACACGCTGATCGGCGACTACCTGGAGGACAACCCGACCCGCAATCGGGAGCTGGACATGTTGCCCCTGTTCGCCCACCTGAGGCCGGACTTTCCCCACGAGCTCTTCCACAACCGCCTGGTCAAGGCGCGACCGACCTTCCACTACCGCCTGCCCAATGCCCAGCTCTCCGAGTCGGGCTGGGGGGCCGTGACGGAGTGGAACCGCTGGCTCGAGGTCGAGCGACTGGCCTGCACCCCGGAGACCCTGGCCGAGCGCGGCGCCCAGTACCTCGCCCGCCACCGCCCGTCGGCCCCCCGCCGGTGGCTGATCCGCCTGCGCCGCTGGGTGTCCAGACAATGAGTCGGGAGACGCGCCCGCTGATCGGCATTACCACCTCGGATACCAAGAGCCGGATCGCCTGGTGGTTCGACTGGTTCGCCGTCTGGCGCCATGGCGGCCGGCCGATGCGCCTGTCGCCCTCGCGCCCCTTTCCCGAACATCTGGATGGCCTGATCATCGGCGGCGGCGACGACATCCAGGCCCACCTCTACGATGACGAGGTGCGCCTGGACGTGCGCGTGGATCCCCAGCGCGACGAGCTGGAGCTGGAGCTGCTGGAGTGCTTCATCCCGCTGGGCAAGCCGGTGCTGGGGATCTGCCGGGGCGCCCAGCTGATCAACGTCTACCTGGGCGGCACCCTGGATCCGGACATCTACACCACCCACGAGGGGCTCAAGCGCCGCCGCACCGTGCTGCCGCGCAAGACCGTGGACATCGTCGCCGACAGCCAGCTCTACCGGATCCTCGAGGTCACCTGGTGTCGCATCAACAGCCTGCACCACCAGGCCGTGCAGAAGACGGGCAAGGGCATCGAGATCGTCGCCCGGGATCGCGACGGCCTGGTGCAGGGCATCGAGTCCCGCGAGCACGACTTCCTGATCGGCGTGCAGTGGCACCCCGAGTGGCTGATCTTCAACCGCCCCCAGCAGCGCCTGATCCGCGCCCTGGTGGACGCCGCCCGGCGGGGCACCACGGCGCCGCCATAGCCCCCGACGCAAGGCGCCGGGACCCCAGGGGGCCCCGGCGCACGGGTCAGACGATGTGGCCGGTCACACCGGCGCTGGCGTCAGCCTTCCAGCTTGGCCGAGAGGCTGATCTCGGCGTTAAACAGCTTGGAGACGGGACAGCCCTCCTTGGCCTTGTTGGCGGCATCCTGGAAGGCCGCCTCGTCGGCGCCCGGGATCGCCGCCACGGTGTCGAGGTGGACCGAGGTGATGGCGAAACCGCCCTCGACCTGCTCCAGGACGACCTTCGCCTCCGTGGCGATGCGGTCGGCCTTGAGGCCGGCCTCGCCCAGGATCATCGACAGGGCCATGGAGTAGCAGCTCGCGTGGGCGGCGCCGATCAGCTCCTCGGGGTTGGAACCGGCCTCGCCCTCGAAGCGCTTGGCGAAGCTGTAGGGAATGTCCTTGAGCACGCCGCTCTGGGTGGACACAGTCCCCTTGCCGTCCTGAAGACCGCCCTGCCAGACCGCACTGCCGGATTTCTTGATGCTCATGTCGACTCCTTCTCGTTGTCAGGGGTGAACCACTGCTCCTACACCATACACCATGGAGACGGAGCCCTTCGGGCACAAGGTGGGGCCCGGCGAGGGCCCGCGTATCGCGCAAAAACGGCACGCCGAGACGGGCGACCGGCTAGTCGGTGCCCCTCAGAGCCGCGAGCACGCGGGCCAGGGTGGCGTGGCCCAGTTCGCGCATCGCCGCGATGTTGCGCTCGGGGATGCCCTCGGGGTTCGGGTGGTGGGCCAGGGCCCGCTCCAGCCCCGCCTCGCGAAGCAGGTGCCACATCGGGAAGGGCGAACGGTTGGTGAAGTTGGCGGGATCATCCGGCTCGGCATCCGCGAAGACGTAGTCCGGGTGGAAGCTCGCCAGCTGGAAGGTGCCTTCATAGCCCTGCTCGGCCAGCAGCGCCTCGGCGATCTCCAGCAGGTCCAGGTAGTCGTCGAAGTCCTCGAGCCCCTCGGTGAGCACCAGCAGGGTGGTCTCCACCTCGGGCGTCGCCTCCAGGTGGCGACACTCGTCGAACAGCGCCAGCAGCGCCGCCTCGCGGTCAAGGGCCGGCACCGCCACGGTGCGGATGCTGCCGCGAGCCACCTCGCGCCCGGCGAAGGGGCAGACGTCGCGGGCGACCACGAAGGTCTCCACCCAGGCGCGGGTAGCCGCGAGGGGATCGGGGCGAGAGGTGGTCATGGGCGCTCATCCAGCCAGGGAAAGGGGCCGCCATGGTCCGCCGCCCGGCCGCGGTTGGCAAGCCGCGGTGACAGACGCCAGGGCTATCACAGTCACCGGAATCAAGGGGCGCTGGGGGCAAGCCGAAGAGGAGGTCCTACGCCAGGGATGGCATCGGTAGCGCCCATGGATGGGTTTACAGCGCCTCCTCGTAGGCTTGTCGCCAGGTCAGCCCCGAGCTACCGAGTTGTCGAACTCTCTGCGATAGCCCTCACACTCCGAGGCTTAGCACCTCGGATCACGCCGCGAGGCGAGCCGATCGGCCAGCCGCGTCGGCTCCGGCAGCTTGGTGCGCCCGAGGCAGCGGATCACCCAGTCGACCGCTGTAGCAAGCGACACCCGATGCCCCGGCGAGACGAAGATCGGCTTCACCTTCGCGCGCGAGCGCAGCACCGCGCCGATCGTCTCGTCGTCCGGGCCGTCCACCAGCGGCGTCCAGTCGCCCCGCGCGGGGCCGGGCTCCTCGTGGCGGCCGCAGAGCCGCGTCTTGGCCACGCCGATGGTCGGCAGGTCAAGCCACAGCCCCAGGTGGCTGGCGACCCCGATCCGTCGCGGATGGGCGATGCCCTGGCCGTCGACCATGGCGAGCTGCGGCCGGGTGGTGAGCTTCTCGAAGGCGCCGAGCGCCGCCGGCACCTCGCGAAACGAGAGCAGCCCCGGCACGTAGGGCATGCGGGTCGGCTCGCGATGCACCACCTGCTCCACTATCTCAAAGGTTGCCGGTTCGAACTCGCCTGACGCAACCGGCGGCCAGGCCAGCACCACCACCGCCGCCCGGGTGATCGCCCCGTCCTCCTCGAAGCCGATGTCCACACCGGCGAGGTGGCGCACCGGGTCCAGGCGGTCGGCGCGCTCCACGCGACCGGCCAGGCGCTTCTGCAGGGCGATGGCCTCCTTCGGGGCGAGGTTCCAGTCGTGCAAGGCGGTATCGGGCATCGGGGCTCCCTGAAGTGTCGGCGTCGCTCGGGTTAGACTACGGCTTTTGCCGCGTGACGGACCACCGGGGAGCCGACCTTGAGACTGATCCACACCGCCGACTGGCACCTGGGCCAGAGCTTCCACGGCCAGGAGCGCCACGTCGAGCATCGCGCCTTCCTTACCTGGCTGCTCGACAACCTGGTGGCGCGTCGTACCGACGCCCTGCTGGTGGCCGGCGACATCTTCGACGTGGTCAACCCGTCGCTGGCCGCCCAGGCGCTGCTCTACGACTTCATCGTCGACGCCCACCAGCGCCTGCCGGGCCTTCAGATCGTGCTGATCGCCGGCAACCACGACAGCGGCAACCGCATCGAGCTGCCCGCCCCGCTGATGCGAAGGCTCAACACCCACGCCCTGGGCCGGGTCTACTGGCAGGACGACGGCGACCTCGACGCCGAGCGGCTGCTGGTGCCGCTCACCGACGCCGAGGGCGCGACCCGTGCCTGGTGCCTGGCGCTGCCCTTCCTGCGCCCCGCCGAGGTGACCGGCGCCGGCGTGCGCGCCGACGAGGACGCCGACGGCGCGCCCAACGACTACGTCGCCGGCATCAACCGCGTGCACACCCGGCTGATCGAGGCCGCCCGCGCCCGCCGCGAGCCCGGCCAGGCGCTGGTGGCGATGAGCCACGCCCACCTGCACGGCGCCGCCGTCTCCGAGGCCAGCGAGCGGCCCATCGTGATCGGCGGCGAGGAGTCGATCTCCGCCGCCCTCTTCCCCGACGACATCGCCTACGTGGCGCTCGGCCACCTGCACCGCGCGCAACAGGTCGGCGAGGAGCGCATCCGCTACAGCGGCAGCCCCCTGCCCCTGGACTTCAGCGAGGTGACCTATCCCCACCAGGTGGTGGAGGTAGTGCTCGAGGGCGAGGCGCTGGCCGCCACCGAGGCGATCCCCGTGCCCCGCCCGGTGGCCATGCACCGCGTCGGCCCCGCGCCGCTCGAGCAGGTGCTGGCCGAGCTCGAGGCCCTGGAGGACGATCTCGAGCTGCCAAGAGACCGCTGGCCCTGGCTGGAGGTACGCGTCGCGCTCGAGGCCCCGGTCCCCGACCTGCGCGCCCGGGTGGAGGTGGCCCTCGAGGGCAAGGCGCTGCGCCTGCTGCGCCTCGAGCGTCGCCTGCCCCGGGTCGAGGGCGAGGAAGGCCCGGCGCGGGTCGACCTGGAGAGCCTCGGCCCGCGCAAGCTCTTCGAGCGCACCTGGGCCGACCGCTGGGGCGAGCCGCCCGAGGCGGACGTGCTCGCCGACTTCGACCGGCTCTGCCAGGACGTCCTCGACGCCGAGGGCGACGACGCCGGCGCGGCGGGTGACCAGGAGGTGACGTCATGAGGATCCTCGCCCTGCGACTGGAAAACCTGGCCTCGCTGCCCGGCCCGCTCGAGCTCGACTTCACCACCGCTCCGCTGCGGGATGCGGGCCTGTTCGCCATCACCGGTCCCACCGGGGCCGGCAAGAGCACCCTGCTCGACGCCCTGTGTCTGGCGCTCTACGGCGGCACGCCGCGGCTGCGCCAGGCGCCGGCCCGCGACAGCCAGATCGACGACACCCCGGACTCCACCCTGACCACCAGCGACCCGCGCACCCTGCTGCGCCGCGGTACCGCCGCCGGCTTCGCCGAGGTGGACTTCGTGGGCCGCGACGGGCGCCGCTACCGCGCCCGCTGGGCGGTGCGCCGCGCCCGGGAGAAGGTCGACGGCAAGCTGCAGAAGGCCGAGCAGTCGCTGCGCGACCTCGACGACGACCGCCTGCTCACCACCCAGAAGCGCGAGTTCGACCGCCTGCTGCCGGAGCGCCTGGGGCTCACCTTCGACCAGTTCACCCGCGCCGTGCTGCTCGCCCAGAGCGAGTTCGCCGCCTTCCTCCAGGCCGACGACAACGAGCGCAGCGACCTGCTCGAGCGCCTCACCGGCACCGCCGAGTACTCGTCGATCTCCATGGCCGCCTACCAGCGCGCCAGCCGGGCCAGGAAGGCCGTCGAGGCCCTGGAGGCCAGGCTCGCCGACGGCCGGCCCGCCGAGCCCGAGGCCCGCGCCGAACTGAAGCAGGCGGCCGAGGCCACCCGGCGAGCGCTCACTGACCTGCAGAACCAGGCGGCATCGCTCCAGGCCCGGCGCCGCTGGCACGACGACGATGCCCGGCTGCACGAGGCCTATCGCCAGGGCCTGGCCCGGCAGCAGGACGCCGAGGCCGACTGGCAGGCGCTTGCCGAAGCGCGCGCCGACCGCGAGTGGCGCCGGCTGATCGCGTCTCAGCGCCACGCCCTCGCCCGCCGCGCCGCCCTGCCCGACGAGATCGCCACCCTGGAGGCGAGCCACGTCGAGACGAGGCAAGCGCTCACCGACGCCGAACGCGACCAGGCACAGGCCCGCGAGGCCACCGAGGCCCGCGAGAGCGCCCTGGCCGAGGCCTCCGCGGCGCGACGCGAGGCCGAGCCCGCCCTGCGCGAGGCCAGAGACGAGGCCCAGCGCCTCGCCACCCACGAGAAGCAGCTCGCCGACCTGGAGGCGGCCCGCACCAGGCAGCAGGCCGAGGCCGAGCGGCTGGCCCGGGAGCACCGCACGGCCAGCGAGGCCCAGCAGACACGACAGCGACAGCGCGACGACTGGCAGGCGACCCTCGAGCGGTTGGTGGGCACTCACCCTCGCCTCGATGCCGCTCGCCAGGCCGCTCAGCAGATCCACGACCAGGCGGCCCATCGCCACCTGGCGCTGGGCGAGCTCGCCAGCCGCTGGCAGGAGCTCGGTCGCGCGGAGCAGGCCCTTAGCCAGCTCACCCGCCGGCTCGGCGACGACGAGACCCGCAAGAACAGCTTGCTGACCGAGGGCCAGAACGCCCGCCAGGCCCTGGACCGCGCCCAGGCCCACCTCGACAGCGTCAGCGCGCTGATCGATCGCAGCCGCGCCGTGCGTAGCGAGAGCGTGGCGAGGCTGCGCGAGGCCCTCGTCGAGGGCGAGCCCTGCCCGGTGTGCGGCGGCCACGACCACCCATGGCGGCAGCACCCGCCGGCCACGCCGGAGGCCGCCCAGCTCGAGGCCCAGGAGGCGGAGGAAGCCCGCCAGCTCGACACAGCCCGCGAGGCGCGCGACACGGCCCAGCGGCAACGCGACGAGCTTTTCGGCGAGTACCGCGCCGTGGAGGCCGCCCTCGCCCGCCATAGGCAGGATCGCGAGGCAGCCGAGCGGCAGCGCGACGCCGCCCGCGAGGCCCTGGAGGCGCATCCCCTGCAGCGAGAGCTCGCCGCCATCGAGGCAAACGAGCGCGACGCCTGGCTCGAGGCCCAGCGCGAAGCGAGCGAGACCCGCCGCCGGCAGGCGCGGCAGCGGCTGGACGAGCTGGCCCGGGCCGAGGCCGAGCTGGCCCCGCTGGAGCAGGCGCTGCAGGAGGGCCATGTCGCCCTGGCGCGCCTTGAGGCCGAGAAGCAGCACGCCGACACGGCGCTGGCCGAGCTGGACGAGCGGCTGCCGCCGCTGCGGGAGGAGCGCGAGCGGCTTTCCCGTGGGCTCGCCGCCCGGCTCGGCGAGCACGCCTCGCCGGATGCCTGGCAGCAGCACCTCGACGCCCGCCAGGAGCAGGCCCGCCAGGCCCGCGACGCCGCTCAGGCGCGCTGGCACGCGGCCCAGCAGGAGCAACAGCGCCTCGCCCAGCGGGTCGAGCACGAGGCCGAGCGGCTCGAGAGGCTGCGCCGGGAGCGCGACACCCTCGCCCACGAGCTCGCCGACTGGCGCGCGGCGCACCCCGAGCTGACCGACGCCACCCTCACCCGGCTGCTCGCCCAGACAGAAGAAGCGGCCCGCGACGAGGAGCGGCAGATCGAGGCCGCCGACCAGGCCCGCCAGCGCGCCGCCGCCACCCTCACCGAGCGGCGCGACGCCCTGCTGCGCCATCGCCGCGACCAGGGCCTGATCGAGGAGACCGAGGAAGCGAGTCGGGAAGAGGAGCACGACGAGGCGCTACTTGGTGACGCCGTGGCCGAGGAACTGCGCCGCCGCCGGCAGGCGCTGGAAAAAGCCGAGGCCGACCTGACGCCGCGCCTGGAGGAGGCCCAGCGGGCTCGCGACGAGGCCGCCTTCGCCCTGAGCGATGACGATCGCCGCCGCGAGCGGCGCAAGGCCGGCCAGACCGAGCTGGAGGCCGCCCAAGCCGAGTTCCGCCGCTGGGGCCAGATCAACGAGCTGATCGGCTCCGCCGACGGCAAGGCCTTCCGACGCATCGCCCAGGCCTACAACCTCGAGCAGCTGCTGGAGCACGCCAACGCGCACCTGAGTGGCCTCTCCCGCCGCTATCGGTTGGTGCGCGGCGGCAGTCCCCTGGGCCTGCTGGTGGTGGACGTCGACATGGGCGACGAGCGCCGCTCGGTACACTCGCTCTCCGGCGGCGAGACCTTCCTGGTCTCGCTGGCCCTCGCCCTGGGGCTCGCCTCCATGGCCTCCGGCGAGCTCAACATCGAGTCGCTGTTCATCGACGAGGGCTTCGGCAGCCTCGACCCGCAATCCCTGGCGCTCGCCATGGAGGCGCTGGACGGATTGCAGGCGCTGGGGCGCCGGGTGGGCGTGATCTCCCACGTGCAGGAGATGCACGAGCGGATCCCGGTGCAGATCCAGGTGGAGCCACTGGGGAACGGCACCAGCCGAGCGAAGTTGGTCAGTCAGTAAGGAGACAAACGGCTCGTTGACGAGGTTTAAAACATCTCCAGCAAGCCGATTCCTGTTACATCGAACTGGCAGCTATCGGCCACGAGCGGACGGTGGTCGATCTAGAGGCCCAGGCCAGTCCTTCTCAATCCACCTGCGGCTGATCCTGGGCTTCTCGGCACATCAGGATCGCCTGCAGCACAAACCCACCGGTCATCGCGACGAACACGCCGAGCGAGGCGTTCGCGCCCATGCCGAAAGCGTCGGTGACGAACAGGATCGCGGCGATGGGCATGATCGTCCGGCCGCCCCAGCGCATCAGCCATGTTATAAGCCCTCGATCGGGCAGCGTGAACGTAAATGCAACCAGCGAAAAGGCCGCCAGGTGCAGTTTCATTCCCGAAACGAAAACATGCAGCGAGATCCGCTCGCCGGTGATTACCTGCCCCGCGCCGGCGAGTCCGAGCGAACCCATCATCAGCAGGTTCTCGGATACATCCAGCACCATGGTGACGAGGATCCCAAGCCCGCCAGCCCACGCAGCAGGCGGGCAACGATCACGAAAAGCGATCACGGCGAAACCAACTGCCCCGGCATAGGAGAGTGCGAACAATCCGTCGAGGAACAGCGCCGTTCGCAATGCCGGGTCGGCAGCCTGCAGGAAGGCGGTGAAGGTTGCTGGGTCCGAGAAGGTCTCTAGCGGGTCCTGTGCCGCCGCACCTGATGAAGCGATGATGACGGCCGAACCCAGAAGCAGCAGCGTGAGCGCGAGCACACTGAACACACCTGCGGTGCGAAGCGATGGCGCTTTGGTCATACTGCGGACTCCGACATGTAGCTGCAGGTAGATGAAGCGCCCCGGGTAATCTGGAGACTCATTTCTACGAGTCAGGCAGCCATCACCTGACTGCCTCGGTCAGGCACTCAGTGTAGCGGATCGACAGATCCTAGGCGGATTCCGAACGTCTGAAAAGGGTCGATAGCTGTCATGTCATCGCCATTCCCTATACCTGCCGAAAAATCAGAAATTGCTGCGCGCATTTCCGACAACTGCCGGTGTACTCCTGGCCATCCTTGGACACACGCACGCTCTTCCAGCCACAAGCAGGACATGGCTGCTTCATCGAGGTGTTGGTGCTGCAACGGCCGCACTTCACGTAGTAACCGTACTGGCCGTACATGCCGGCGAGATGATGGGCCTCTCCACACTGCTTGCAGGTCACCAAATTCTGGGCCTGAACGGTAGGCTCGGTCTGGAAGGAAACGTTTTCCGGCGCCGATGAAGCCGAGTAGTGTGGTGCAGGCTCGGCAACGGGGGCGGCCGGTTCTGGTATGGCGGTTTGGCTATCGCTGCTCGCCGAGGCGGTGCTCACCTGGGCAGTATGCTCGAGCAGGAAGCTGGCGATATTGGAGAGCTCTTGTTTCGAAAACTTGGGCTTGGCCTTCAGATACTCCGTGAGGATACTGCCCACCACCTCTCGAATCTTCTTTGCCAGAAACTCCGTCTTGACCACCCTATCGGCAACATCCTTGGGCATCTTGTCCCGATGCAGGATGGCGGTGCTGGAGACGGCACAGAGCACCTGCCAATCGCGTCCTCCTACCTTGGTCTGTATGCCCAGCACCTTGCCAAGCATCTTCTCTACGTTATCTCTGATCAAATGATACAAGAGCTGCTTCTGTAACTCCCCCTGGCGAATCGGTGACGGGATCCCCATCCAGTTTCCCTGGTAGCTGCGCGACCACTCGCCGGCAGCGTTGACCGTGACCTCGCCGACGATGCTCTTGGATTCGACGATGATGAAGCCGTAGGGGTGGAGGATCAGGTGATCGATCTGCGCCCGCTCGCCGCGGTGTTCGAGGCGCAGGTCGTTGATGACGTGGATCTGCTTGTGCTCGCCGAACTCGCGGCGCAGCTGGAAGGCGACGTCCTGCTCCTGCTTGTGGCCGTAGAAGGCGCGCTCGTCACCGCCATGGCCGTCGCCGCTTGGGTAGGCGTCCTTTTCCTTAAGGATCATGGGCTTATCCCTGCATGTCGGCCCGGTTGCCGGGCCATCGCTGACGCTTTGCAACATTTCGTTACCCGTCAGCCTGACACCAAAGCGGCCTGAGGGCCAGCCATGCGAAAGTCGCGAAGGGGCGAGACACCGGGACTCGACGCTCCTTCAGGACCGTCAGAGCCTGCTCGCTCTCTGCCTCCACGAAGAGATGATCGTGGGAGCCGCCGGCCATGACGTCGGCGCTGATGTCACGCCTCACACCCGCAGCAGAATTGGGAGGGTAGCGACCGAGTTCACCAACCGCATGCGATTGCTATCTGGTTTTTACTGAGGGGCATCACTTGCCCATCAGCTGTGCCTCGGTCAGGTTTGTTGTCCTGTTCGCGAAGGCATAGAACGATGGCTTCCTATCGACACAGGATTGCTGCCTGAAGGTGAAAGCCCCCTGATGCTCGAAGAGCCCCACGGGAATGAAATGGGTATGGGTATCCTTCAGGCGGAAAAACAGATGACTACCACATACGTTACAGAAACCGCGCTCTGCCCATTCTGAAGATGCGTAAACCGAAATGTTTTCCTCGCCGTCGAAAGCGACGTCACTCCCGCAGCGGCTGGCCATCAGCGGCCCGCCTCCCCATGTCCTGCACATCCCGCAATGGCAGGCCTCGATGCCCTCACTGGCGTTATTTGCGGTGAATGTCACTGCGCCGCAGAGACAGGACCCTTTTCCTTCGAATGTTTCCATCGCCAACTCCTCAGGTTGTTAACAAGGGGGAACCACATGGCCGGCGCTGGACGTCACGCTCGAAGGCCCCGTTGAACCGCACGCCGCCGGCTATCTCGCCTCAGTATGAAACGTTCCGCGAAAATGGGCTGACGCCAGCGCGGCCTTAGGGCCAGGCATGCAAAGGTCGCAGGGGTAAGTGAGGGGCGCTCCCAAAAGGGCGGGCTTCCCGGTGAGGTCAGCCCCCGCAGAAAGGCGTCAGGCGGATCGGCGGCCGCTGGGGTCGAGGATCTCCCGGGCCATCTCGCGGCCCCGCGAGGTGAGGCGCAGGGCCTCGCCCTCGCGCACGATCAGCCGCTGGTCGCTGCCGCGCTGCACGACCCCGACGGCCTTGGCGGCGTCCCAGCGCAGGTGGTCGCGCAAGGCGCGGATGACGTTCTCCTCGCCCTGCTCAGGTCCGCCTTCGTGGTTGTAGAGGTGCACGGCGAGGGTGCGGATCTCGTTGTGGCGGCGCTGGCCGCGGCGGCGAAGCAGCTGGGCGACCACGCCGTAGCGCGGCCCGGCGAGGAAGGCCAGCATCAGGAAGACGCCGGTCATCACCGCCATCATGCCGCCGATCGAGACGTCCCAGGCCACCGCCAGGGCGTAGCCGCTGACGCTGGAGGCGATGGAGACGGCGATGCCGTAGAGGAACATCAGCCACAGCCGGTCGGTGAGCAGGTAGGCCGTCGAGGGCGGCACGATCACGAAGGCGACGAAGAGCACCGCCCCCACCGCGTCGAAGGCCGCCACGGCGGTGCCGCTGGTCAGCAGCAGCAGAGCGTAGAACAGCAGCCCCGGCGCCAGGCCGAGGGCCTTGGCCAGCGCCTCGTCGAAGGTGGCGAGCTTGAGCTCCTTGAAGAACAGCACCACGAAGGCGGCGTTGAGCAGCGTCATGGCGCCCATGGAGAGCAGCGAGCGCGGCACCCGGTAGTCGCCGAGGGTCACGGTATCGAGCCACACGAAGCCGATCTCGCCGAGCAGCACGGTGTGGGTGTCGATGTGCACGTCCCGGGCATAGAGGTTGAGCAGCAGCACGCCGATCGAGAACAGCACCGGGAAGACCAGGCCGATGGCGGCGTCCTTCTTGACCCGCCGGGTGCTGACCAGAAGCTCGGTGAGAAACACCGTGAGCACGCCGGCCAGGGCGGCGCCGAGGATCTGGACCGGGCCGCTCTGCTGGTGGGTGATCAGCCAGACGATGACGATGCCGAAGACGATGGAGTGGCCGATGGCGTCGGAGAGCATGCTGGTGCCGCGCAGTACCAGGAAGGTGCCCACCAGGGTGGAGGCGATGCCCACCAGGGCGCCCACCAGCATGATCTGCAGGGCCACGTTGTCGAGCAGGGCGGTGAGCATCAGGCGTCCTCCCGGCCGAGGGCATCCAGCACCCGCTCGGCCTCGGCGATGCCCGCCGGGGTCAGCACCCAGCGCCGGGCCGGGCCCGGCTCACCGTGCGGCGAGGCCTGCCATTCGGCGAGGCCCCGTCGCTCGAGCTGGCTCAGCACGGCGCGGGTGCGCAGGCCGTGGTAGGTGTCGAGCATGCCCTGCTCCGAGGGGTAGACCGGGTCGTCGTGGTGCACGGCGAGACGGTAGAGGGTGGTCAGCACCTGCTGGTAGCGTAGCCGGCGCCGCGCGCGAACCCGGCGCAGCGCCTCCCAGAGGAAGCCGCGCTCCGGCGCCACGGTCATCGACACCAGCACCACGCTGGAGACGCTCAGGATGATCAGCGGCCCGGTGGCGAGCCCGCGGGAGAGCGCGCTTAACAGCGCGCCGAAGATGCCGCCGGCCACGCCGATCAGCGCGGCCAGCAGCACCATGTCCTCGAGGCGACGGCTCCACTGGCGGGCGGCCACCGCCGGTGCGATGATCATCGCCGCCATCAGCACCACCCCGACCATCTGCAACCCGACCACCACGGCCAGCGCCACCATCACCGTGAGCAGCACCTCGAGCCAGGCCACCGGCATGCCCAGGGAGGTGGCGAACTCGGGGTCGAAGGAGACCAGCTTGAACTCCTTCCACAGCGCCGCGACCAGCAGCAGGGCCACGGCGGTGATGCCGCC
This sequence comes from Halomonas aestuarii, assembly GCF_001886615.1. Taxonomy (NCBI): domain Bacteria; kingdom Pseudomonadati; phylum Pseudomonadota; class Gammaproteobacteria; order Oceanospirillales; family Halomonadaceae; genus Halomonas; species Halomonas aestuarii. The sequence goes on along the minus strand of NZ_CP018139.1, from coordinate 2,595,477 downwards.
CATGATCCACAGGTCGGAGCGCAGGGTCGCCGCCGCCTGCCCGAACAGGAAGGCATCGAGGCCGCCCTGGGAGGCGTTGTTCATGCCCTGGATATGGGTCAGCAGCACCACGCCCATGGCGAAGAAGACGCTCAGGGTGATGCCGAGGCCGGCGTCGGTCTTGAGCCGGCTCATGCGCGTCAGCAGCAGCATCACCAGGGCGGCCAGCGCGCCGGTGGCCAGCGCCCCGAGCAGGATGCTGCCGATATCCCGGGTGCCGGCGATGATGAAGCCCAGGCAGACCCCGGGCAGTGCGGCGTGGGACATGGTGTCGCCGAGCAGGCTTTGCTGGCGCAGCACCGCGAAACTGCCCAGCACCCCGCTGACGAGCCCCAGCAGGGCCGCCCCGGCGACGACGTTCTGGATGGTGTAGTCGGAGAGCAGCTCGACGACGCTCATCCGGCCCGCTCCGCGGCCTCGGCGGCCGCCTCCTCGGAGAGGAAGGTATCCTGGTCGAGCAGGGCGATCTGCCCGCCGTAGGCCTGGCGCAGATGCTCGGCGGTGTAGACCTCGGCGACCGGCCCCTGGGCGATGACCCGCACATTGAGGATCAGCAGCCAGTCGAAGTAGCTGCGCACGGTCTGCAGGTCGTGGTGCACCACGATCACCGTCTTGCCCTCGTCGCGCAGGCGGCGAAGGATGTCGACGATGGCGCGCTCGGTGGTGGCGTCGACTCCGGCCATGGGCTCGTCGAGGAAGTAGACGTCGGCCTTCTGCACCAGCGCCCGGGCCAGGAACACCCGCTGCTGCTGGCCGCCGGAGAGCTGGCTGATCTGGCGGCGGGCGAAGTCGGCCATGCCGACCAGCTCCAGCGCCGCCATCGCCTCGTCGCGCTCGCGCCGACCGGGGCGTCGCAGCCAGCCCAGCCGGCCGTAGAGCCCCATGGTGACCACGTCCAGCGCGGTGGTGGGGAAGTCCCAGTCGACGCTGGAGCGCTGCGGCACGTAGCCGACCCGGCGGCGCTGCGCCTTGTACGGCCGGCCGTGCAGGGTGACGTGCCCCGCCACCGTGGGCACCAGCCCCAGCACGCTCTTGATCAGGGTGCTCTTGCCGGCACCGTTGGGGCCGACGATGGCCGCCATCACCCCAGGCGGCACGTCGAAGTCGATGTCCCACAGCACCGGCTTGCTGTGATAGCTGACGGTCAGGTCCTCGACGTGCAGGGCCAGATCCGGTTCGTGAAGCGTCGTCGACATGAGCTCTCCCGCGAGATGGCGGTTCCAGGGGTGGCGGTCAGTAGGTGTGGCGAGGCGTCGGTACGGGGACACGGCCCGGGCGATCAGCCGGCGGGGATCTCCCAGCGCTCGGCCCAGCCCTCGAGGGGGGCGGGCAGCGGGGCCAGTTCGCCGCCGAGCGCCTCGACGATGTGCCCGGTGTTGGCGTGGAGCATGCCGATGTAGGTACCGCCGGCGGTGCCCGCCTCACCCATGGCATCGGAGTAGAGCTGGCCGCCGATCTCGACCTCGTGGCCCTGCTCGCGGGCGGCATCGATCACCGCCTGCACGGTGCGTGGGTTGATGGTGCTCTCGATGAACACGGCGGGCACCTCGCGATCGATCACCACCTGGGTCATGCGGCGGATGTCCGCCACGCCGGTCTCGGTCTCGGTGCTGATGCCCTGGATGCCGGCGACCTCGATGCCGTAGGCGCGGCCGTAGTAGTTGAAGGCGTCGTGGGCGGTGACCAGGATGCGCTGCGCCTCGGGAATCGTCGCGATGCTCGCCTCGATCCAGCCGTGCAGGGCCTCGAGCTGGGTGGCATAGGCGTCGGCGTTGGCGCGGATGTCAGCCTCGCAGGCGGGGCGCGCCTCGACGAAGGCGTCGGCCAGGGTGGGAATGATCTGCGCCCACAGCGAGACGTCCATCCACAGGTGCGGGTCGATGCCGTAGACGTCCTGCACGGTGATCAGGCTTGCCGTATCGATGGACGACGGCGCCACCGCCACGGTCGGCGTGGTCTCGGCAAAGCGTTCCAGCACGTTGCCGAGCTGGCCCTCCAGGGAGTAGCCGGAGTAGAAGATCTGCTCGGCCTGCTGCAGGGTCGCCACGTCCCGGGCGCTCGCCTGGTAGAGATGTGGATCGACCCCGGGGCCCATGATCGCCGAGACGTCGGCGCACTCGCCGCCCACCTCGCTTGCCACGTCGGCGATCATGCCGATGGTGGTCACGGTGGTCATCGGCGGCTCGGCCGCCATCGTCTGGCCGCTCAGCGCCAGCGGCGCCAGCGGCGCCAGCGGCGCCAGCAGGCCAAGTGTGCTCTTCCAGCGTGTCATATGCCCTTCCCCATCAACGTGGCCAGAGTGCGGTAATCGATCAAGTATAGCCTTTGCTATACGACAGGGTAACGCGGGAGTGCTCCCGCGCATACTGCGTTCTCGAAGGTCTCTGGTGATGGCGTCCCATCGTGGGTCGATCGGTGTGGCTCGGCGGCGGCGTCCCGCCCGACGCGGCGTCGAGGTCGTTCAGCCCTCGTCGAGAAAGCGCTCGAAGGCCGCCAGGGTCTCGCCGCTGACGTGGTGCTCGATGCCCTCGGCATCGAGGCGCGCGGTCTCGGCGCTCACCCCCAGCTTGCGCAGGCAGGCCTCGACGAGGCGGTGGCGCCGCCGACTGTCGGCGGCGAGGCGCTCCCCGGCCTCGGTCATGGAGATCCCCCGGTAGGGCCGCTTGACGATCAGCCCCTCCTCGTCGAGACGCTTGAGCATCTTGGCCACGGTGGGCTGGGCGACGCCGAGGCGACGCGCGATATCGATCTGGCGGGCCTCGCCGCTATCGGCGATCAGGTCCGAGATCAGCTCGACGTAGTCTTCCGCCAGCTCGGTGCGCCGCGCATCGCGCGCCTTGCGGAAGCCCTGCACGTGGCTATCCGGCTCGATGAGTCGCCCATGGCGGTGCTGAAGCGCTGATGTCATCGGATCGTGACCTGACAAGGATAAGGGAGGGGCTTGGCCCCATCATGCATTGCGGCACCAGGATTGCAATTTTGGCGGCGCGCCGGGCAGCGTCGCCCGGATCGCATATCGGCGCCGACGACGGCGCGCAAGCCTTGCTGGCGGGTGCCTCGGCACGCCCGCCCGAGACGCAGCACACGCCAGGCTCGCCATGCGACACCATCTTGGCAGAGTAAAACGCTGCCTGAAGGCCGAACATGCAGGCCATGCCACCATACAGAAGCGACCGTCTGGTATACTTCTTGCCTATTACATCATGAGGGCCTACCCGGCCCGAGTGATCACGGCGCCCTACCCGGGCACCGAACGAACGAGGAGACCCACGATGTCATCCGAACCCGTCACCCTGATGGTGGCACGCCGCGTGGCCCGCGGCCGTTACCGCGACTTCTCCGCCTGGCTGGAAGAGGGCCGCGAGCTCGCCAGCGACTTCGCCGGCTACCTGGGCTCCGGGGTGCTGGCCCCGCCCCCCGGCGACGACGAATACCAGATCATCTTCCGCTTCCGCGACGCCGATACCCTGGCGATCTGGGAGCACTCCGCCTCGCGCCGGGCCTGGCTGGCCCGCGGCGAGGGGCTCTTCGAGGCGCCCCAGGAGCATCGCGCCACCGGGCTGGAAGGCTGGTTCCAGGACGCCACCGGCCAGGCGCCGCCGCGCTGGAAGCAGGCCATCGCCATCTGGCTGGCCTTCTTCCCGGTCTCGCTGCTGTTCCAGGCGCTGTTCGGCGAGGCGCTCAGCGCCCTGCCGCTGCTGCCCCGGATGCTGGTCACCACCCTGATGCTCACGCCGGTGATGGTGTTCGTGTTCATCCCCCTCTCCATGCGCCTGCTGGGCCCCTGGCTGCGCGGCGAGCGCTCGCCACTGGCGCAAGTCAGCCGCCGCCTGCACCAACGCAGGGCATGACGGCGCCCCGGCGCCTCCTTGAGCGGATCGACATGAACGGCTAGGGTCCACATGCCGAGCCACGACTGGCGAGGCGACAGGCATTTCAACGAAGGATGGTGACCCGATGCGCGCTGACGAACACCCGGTAGTGCTACTGGACGGGGGAATGGGGCAGGAGCTCAGGCGGCGCAGCGAGCGACCCGCCACTCCGCTGTGGTCCGCCCAGGTGATGCTGGACGAACCGGATCTGGTCACCGCCATCCACCGCGACTTCATCGACGCCGGTGCCCGGATCATCACCACCAACAACTACAGCGCGACGCCGCAGCGGCTCGCGCGGGACGGCGATCCCGACCTGTTCGCGCCGCTCCACGCCGCCGCGTTGAACGCCGCCCGCCAGGCGCACGAGGAGAGCGGCCAGGCAGTGCGCATCGCGGGCTGCCTGCCCCCCTTGGTCGCGAGCTATCACCCTGAGGTCGTGCCGGACGACGCCACCTGCCTGCGCGACTATCGCCGCCTGGTGCAGGTCCAGGCCGAGGGCGTCGATCTCTTCCTCTGCGAGACCATGACCCTGACCCGCGAGGCGCTGGCCGCGACCCGTGCGGCGGTGGAGCATGGCGTGCCGGTGTGGGTCGCCTTCTCGGTAGACGACCAGGATGGCACGCGCCTGCGCTCCGGCGAGCCACTGGCCGAGGCCGCCCAGGCGGTGGTGGAGGCCGGCGCCGAGGCGGTGCTGGTCAACTGCTCGGTGCCCGAGGCGGTCACGACCGCCATGGCGTCCCTGGCCGACCTCGGCGTGCCGTTCGGCGGCTACGCCAACGGCTTCACGGCGGCGGCGTCGCTGCCGCCCGGCGGCACGGTGGAAGCGCTGGAGACGCGCCAGGACCTCGGCCCCGAGGGCTACGCCGATCACGCCTGTCGGTGGGTCGAGAAGGGCGCGACCATCGTGGGCGGCTGCTGCGAGGTCAGCCCGGCGCATATCGCCGCCCTGGCCGAGCGCTTGACCGCCAGGGGATACCGCCTGGCGGGTTCCTGAACGCCGGCGGATTCATGATGATCCGCTGAGCTGGCCGGTGTGCCCCATGCCTCTGCATGAACGATGGCGCGCCTCCGTCGCCGGCTGCGACCCATTCGGCGGTCGTGATAGGCTCTGTGCCACTGACACTGTGAGGAGCGCGCCATGACCGCCGCCACGCTACTGGAACGCCTGGTGGGCTTTCCCACCGTTTCCCGTGACTCGAACCTGGACCTGATCGCCTTCGTGGAGGGCTATCTGGACGAGCATGGCGTGGAGCACTGGCGGATCGAGAGCGACGATGGCCGCAAGGCCAACCTGCTGGCACGCATCGGGCCGGCCGTCGAGGGCGGCGTGGTGCTCTCGGGCCATACCGACGTGGTGCCGGTAGACGGCCAGCCGTGGTCGACGGACCCGTTCACCCTGGTCGACAAGGGCGACGGCCGCCTCTACGGCCGCGGCACCTGCGACATGAAGGGCTTTCTCGCCTGCGCGCTGGCCGAGGTGCCGCGCTGGGTGAACCTGGACCTGGCGCGGCCGATCTGGCTGGCCTTCTCCTACGACGAGGAGGTGGGCTGCATCGGCGCCCCGCGCATGATCGAGTCCCTGGTGGCCGACTATCCGCGGCCGGCCGCGGTGATCGTCGGCGAGCCGACGATGATGCACCCGGTGGTGGCCCACAAGGGCGCCACCAACCTGCGCACCACCGTGACCGGGCGCGCCTCCCACTCCAGCCAGGTCAACCAGGGGGTCTCGGCCATTCACGTGGCCGCGCGCCTGGTGACCCGCATCGAGGACGTGATGGCCGAGCTCAAAGCCGAGGGGCGCATCGACGAGGCCTTCAACGTCGTCCATTCCAGCCTGCACGTGGGCAAGATCCAGGGCGGCACGGCGATCAACATCATGGCCCGGGAGTGCAGCTTCGAGTGGGAGATCCGCCACCTGCCCGGCGACCGCTTCGAGGAACTGCTGGGGCGCGTGAACGAGACCGCCGCCGCCCTCGAGGCCGAGATGCGTCGTCGCGCGCCGGAGGCCGGCATCGTGACCGAGGCGCTCAACACCACGGTGCCGGCGCTGGCCGACGACAACAACGCCGAGGTATTGGCGCTCTGCCGCGACCTGCTCGATGAGCGCCCCGCCGGTGCCGTGGCCTATGCCACCGAGGCCGGCCAGTTCCAGCGCGAGGGGCTGCCGACGGTGATCTGCGGCCCGGGCAGCATCGGCCAGGCCCACCAGCCCGACGAGTACATCGACATCGCGGAGCTCGAGGCGGGGACACGGTTCATGACGGCACTGGGCGAGCGGCTGCGACGTAAGTAGAATGCCGGCTCCCTGACCCCTCGCCTGGAGCCCCCATGCCCCGCCTGCTGATCGTCAAGACCGGAGACAGCTTCGCCGACGTGGTCCGCGACCACGGCGACTTCGAGGACCTCTTCCTGGCCGCCATCACGCCGGTGGCCGAGGCCAGTCCAGGCCTCGGCGTGTCTGTCCACGATGCCCGCACCGAGGGCGTCCCGCCGATGCCTTCGGCCGACGACGGCATCCTGATCACCGGCTCCCACGCTATGGTCAGCGAGGCCGAGCCCTGGAGCGAGGCGCTCAAGCCCTGGCTCGTCGAGGCCCGGGAGCGCCAGGTGGCCATGCTGGGGGTCTGCTACGGCCACCAGCTGATGGCCACGGCCTTCGGCGGCGACAGCGGCTATCACCCGAGGGGCCGCGAGGTCGGCACTCGCCGGCTGCGCCTCACCGAGGCCGGCCGGGGGGACCCCCTGCTCGGCCGCCTGGCGACGCCCTTCCCTGCCCAGCTCACCCATGCCCAGTCGGTCCTCGCAGCCCCGCCGGGCGCCGAGGTGCTGGCCGACAACGACCATGACCCCTTCCAGGCCCTACGCTACGGCCCGCGGCAGTGGAGCGTGCAGTTCCACCCGGAGTTCAGCGCCCCGGTGATGCGGGCCTATCTCGCCCACCAGCGGGATGCCCTCGAGGCGCAGGGCGAGGATCCCGAGGCGCTGCTCGCCGCGGTGTCCGATACCCGCGGAGCCGGTGAGCTGCTTGCCCGTTTCGCCGAGCACGTGCTGGCCGCCGCGAGCCTCGCGCCCGCCTGACCGACGCCTTCCGGCCAAGAGTCCCCTCCCGGACGCGACAGCGCCCCGCCTCGAAACGAGGCGGGGCGCTGTCGTTCATGGTGCCAGGCGCTGATGGTGTCGGGCGCGGGTCAGTGGCGCTCGGCCACCGGCGGGGCGGGATCGCCGCGCTCGATACTCTGCTCGGCAGCGGAATCGCGCAGGCGACGGGCATCCGGCGCCCCCTCGGCGGCCTTGCGACGCTGGCGACTCAGGTCGCGCAGACTGCTGATCAGCATGGCGGCGACGATCAGGCCGCCGCCGAGGAAGGCCAGCAGCGCCGGCACCTCGCCGACCCACCACCACACCAGCAGGGTGCCCGCCAGGGTCTCGACCAACATGACCAGGCTGACCTCGGCGCCGGGCAGGTAGCGGGCGCCGGTCTGGATCAGGAAGTAGGCGAGCGGCAGAAGCAGTCCCATCAGCGCCAGGCGCTGCATGTCCTCGCTCCCCGGCAACTGGACACCGCCCATCAGGGCGGCGGGCAGCAGCATCGCCAAACAGCCCAGCGGCAGGATCACCGTGGTGTCGACACCACGCTGACGACTGCCGCGCTGGGCACTGGCCACCGTCGTGTTGACCGCGATGCATATCGGAATGATCAGCGCCACGGCCAGGCCCGTCAGGCTCCCCTGCCCCACCTCGCCGGCGGCCATCAGGCAGGCGCCGGTGACGCACACGGCAATGACGACCCAGGTCTGACGCCGCAGCCGCTGGCCGAAGAACAGCATCCCGATCAGCCCTGCCACCAGCGGTGCAAGGTTGATCATCACCAGCACGTTGCCCGCCGAGGTAAGACGGGTGGCACCGACGAAGGCCCAGGCACTGGCGGCGAAGGCCAGCGGGCACCACAGCGCGGCCGGGCCGCAAGCGCGTACCGCCTGGCCCAGGCGCTCGCGGTAGCGCGCAACGGCAATCAGCAGCAGCACCAGGCCAAGCAGCAGCCCGCGCCAGAACATGAAGGTGGCCACGTCCACCGTGGTGTCCTTGATCAGCAGCGCATCCGGCGAGAGCAGCAGCACGCCGGCCATGGTGATCAGGTAGCCTCTCAGCCGGAACGGCAGACGCTTCCACATCAGAGGGTCCTCCTCGCGGGTGAAGATGCCGGGGTTGCCAACAACAACAGGCCGGAGCAAGGCTCCGGCCTGTCGATGAGGCGGGGGTGCCGCCCGAGGGGCGGCAAGCGCTGACTCAGGCGCTGGTGCGACGGCGAATCGGCGCGTCACTGTCCTGGCGGCGACGGGGCGCGCGCTCGGGAGCACCGCGATCCTCGCTGATCTCCAGGGGGCGGCCGGCGACGCGAGCCCGGGCCATCTTGGCCAGGATGCTCTCCGGCAGCGAGCTCGGCAGCTCGACCACCGAGAAGGCGGTACGGATGTCGATGCGACCGATCCGGTTGCCCTCGATGCCGCCCTCGTTGGCCAGGGCCCCGACCAGCTGGCCCGGCTTGACGCCATCCTGGTGACCCACGGCGACGCGGTAGCGGGTCATGCCCTCGCGCGGGGCGCTGTCACGACGCTTCGGCTTGCTGTCAGCCGTGTTGCGCTCGGCACGGGGCGCCTGCAGGCGACCGATGGGCGGCTCGTCGGCCCGGGCCATGCGCGCGAAGGCACAGGCCAGCTCGACGGGGTCATGCCCCTCCTCGACCATCCGCTCGACCAGGGCACGCTGCTCGTCGGCACCGGCGGTCAGGGCGGCGACCACGCGCTGGTGGAACATCTCGTCGCGATGGCCACGAATGGCCGCCTCGTCGGGCACGGCCATCTCGGTCATCTTCTGACCGGTGGCCTGCTCGAGCCAGCCCACCTTGCGGCCCTCGCGGAAGCCGACGAAGGTGATCGCGATACCGGTGCGCCCGGCACGGCCGGTACGGCCGATGCGGTGGGTATAGGCCTCGCCGTCCTGCGGCAGGTCGTAGTTGATGATGTGGGTGATGCGCGGCACGTCGAGGCCGCGGGCGGCCACGTCGGTGGCGATCAGCACGTCGACCTTGCCGCGCTTGAGGCGCTGGATGGTGCGCTCGCGCAGGCTCTGGTCCAGGTCACCCGACAGGCTGGCGACGCTCATGCCGCGAGCGGAGAGCTGCTCCATCAGGGTGGTGCAGGCGGCGCGGGTACGCACGAAGACGATGGCGCCATCGACGGGCTCGACCTCGAGGATGCGCGCCAGCGCCTCCTGCTTGGCACCGCCGTCGACCCGCACCATGCGCTGCTCGATGCTGGCCGCGGTGCCGGTCTTGGACTCGATGGCCACCTTGACCGGATCCACCAGGTAGCGATTGACGATGCGCTCGATCTCGGCCGGCAGGGTAGCGGAGAAGAAGACCCGCTGGGCATTCTTGGGGGTATCCGCAACCACGCGCTTGACGTCATCGATGAAGCCCATGCGCAGCATCTCGTCGGCCTCGTCGAGCACCAGGGCGCTCAGACCGTCGAGCTTGAGGCTGCCGCGATCCAGGTGATCGATGATACGGCCGGGGGTGCCGACCACCACATGGGCGCCACGACGCAGGGCGGAGAGCTGCTCACGGTATTCCTGACCACCACACAGGGTGGCGACTTCCAGGCCCTTGAGGTTCTGTCCGTACTTGCTGAAGGACACGGCCACCTGCTGGGCCAGCTCACGGGTCGGCGCCATCACCAGCACCTGAGGCTCACGGCGAGCCAGGTCGAGGCGGGACAGCAGCGGCAGGGCGAAGGCAGCGGTCTTGCCGGTACCGGTCTGGGCCTGGCCCAGCATGTCGCGGCCTTCCAGCAGCGCCGGAATGGTCTGCGCCTGGATCGGTGACGGGGTCTCGTAGCCCTGGGATTCCACGGCAGAAAGAACGGCAGGCAGCAGGGCCAGATCGCCGAAGGTCGGCGAGACGACAGAAGTCGAGGTCATGAATCACACCTTGGTAGGCCGGCATCGCCGGCAAGTAACATCAGTGGCGCCCCTGACGCGGTGAAGCATCAGGCACCCTGCCAACCAGTCAGCCCTGAGGCTGCGGGACAGAGCGGAACATCGGAGTCGGGGACGCCGGTCGCACCTGGCATTCGGCCCATGCCATCGAAGTCGATGGTCGCATGAGCCACTGTGGCGACCGTTGGCGCCGATCTCGCCCGGGTGGCGGAGATCTTGGCGGCGCTCCATCTACACAAATCGAACGCTCAAGGCACAGCACTTGTCGCTGGGCCTCGCGTTTCGGCGCTTGCCTCGCCCGTCGGGGGGAGGTCGCGTCGTCATGATGGTGGGGTCAACACATGCGAGGAGCGCGCATGCTACCATCGTCTAGAGGATCTGGCCAGCCTTATTCCCCTTCCCCTTCAGGAGCCCTCCATGCCGAGCCTCTGGGTCGATGCCGACGCCTGCCCTCGGGCGGCGCGCGAGATCATCGTCCGTGCCGCCGAACGCACCGCCACGCCGACCTGGTTCGTGGCCAACCATGCCGTGCCCCTGCCGCCCTCGAAGTGGGTCAAGGGCCTCTCGGTGAGCCAGGGCTTCGATGCCGCCGACAACGAGATCGTGGAGCGCCTCACCCAAGGCGACCTGCTGATCACCTCGGACCTGCCATTGGCCCTGGAGGCCATCGAGCACGGCGCACGGGTGATGACCACCCGCGGCGAGGCGCTGGACGCCAACAACATCCGCGCCAGGGTACAGATGAGGGACTTCATGGAGACCCTGCGCGCCAGCGGCGAGCACACCGGTGGCCCTTCTGGCTACTCCGACACCGACCGCCGGGAATTCGCCAACGCCCTTGATCGCTGGCTGGCGAAGAACGCCTGACGATGCCGCATCCGCGCCAGGATGCAGATTCGACTGATACCGAACCTGCATGGAGACCCTGCGCGCCAGCGGCGAACACACCGGTGGCCCTTCTGGCTACTCCGACACCGACCGCCGGGAATTCGCCAACGCCCTTGATCGCTGGCTGGCGCGGCAAAGGTAGGGGTAAAAGGCAGAGGAACGGCGTTCTGGCGACAGGCCGCGCGGAGGCGCTGTAAACCCCTCCCTGGGCGCTACTTTTTCCATCCCTGGAAAAAGACCTCCGTTTCGTCCTGTCCCCAGCGCCACTCCCTCGTAACGCTCAGGCCCGCCTCACGAGCGGACCTGGTCCGAACGGGTCGCTTATGCCTTCTCGCGGATCCCTTGGCCCGGCAGGCGCTCGCGATCGTGGGGCCGCTCCAGGCTCAGGCGCGGGCCGGCCGGCACGATGCGGGTCGGGTTGATGTGCTCGTGGCTGTAGTAGTAGTGGCGCTTGATTTGGTCGAAGTCCACCGTCTCCTTGATGCCCGGCCACTGGTAAAGCTCGCGCAGGTAGTTCGAGAGGTTCGGGTAGTCCTCGATGCGCTGCAGGTTGCACTTGAAGTGGCCGTGATAGACGGCATCGAAGCGCACCAGGGTGGTGAACAGGCGGAAGTCGGCCTCGGTGAGCCATTCGCCAGCCAGGTAGCGCCACTCGGCGAGCCGCGACTCCAGGCGATCCAGGGACGCGAACAGCGCCTCGACGTGCTTCTCGTAGACGGCCTGGTCGGTGGCGAAGCCCGTCTTGTAGACGCCGTTGTTGACGTGGTCGTACACCTCGGCGTTGACGGCATCGATGGTCTCGCGCAGGTCCGGCGGGTAGAGGTCCAGCCGGTTGCCAGTCAGGTCATCGAAGGCCCCGTCGAGGATGCGCATCAGGTCGGCCGACTCGTTGTTGACGATGCGTCCCTGCTGCTTGTCCCACAGGGCCGGCACCGTCACCCGGCCGGTGTAATGCGGGTCGGTGAGGGTATAGAGCTCGCGATGATACTCGGCCCCGTTGACGGCATCGCCGCTGGAGCCCTCGTCGCGATGATAGGTCCAGCCTTGGTCGAGCATCAGCGGGCTGGTGTGGGAGACGCCGATCAGATCATCGAGGCCCTTGAGACGGCGCATGATCAGCACCCGGTGCGCCCAGGGGCAGGCCAGGGAGACATAGAGGTGGTAGCGTCCCGCCTCGGCGGGCAGCCCCGGCTGGCCATCCGGCCCCGGGGAGCCATCGGGGGTGATCCAGTCGCGCAGCTTCGCGGACTCGCGCACGAACTCCCCGCCGCTCTTCTTGGTGTCGTACCACTGGTCGTGCCACTGTCCGTCAATCAAGAGCCCCATCTCGGCCTCCTCGGTGTTGAATTGGTTGGCCCCAGCTTAAGACAATAAAATCGAATCTCAAGCGCACTTTTTGCGGCCAATCATTCGATTTTTTCAGACTTTCTCGTCGGGCAGGCAGGCCCGGGCGGCCTCATGAAGATGCCGGGCCATCGCCCGGGTGGCCGGCCCGGCACGGTCCTGGTCCCGATGGATCAGCTGGATCGGCACCTCGCGCCGCCCCCCCGCCGCCAGGGACAGCGGCTTCAGGCGCCCCGCCCGCAGGGCCTCGGCGATGCGCGTCTCGGGCACCCAGGCGAAGCCGAGGTTGCGCTCGAGCATGTCGATGGAGGTGTCGAGATGGCTCACCGTCCAGCGCTGTTCGGCCTTCAGCCAGCCGGCATCCAGGGACTGTCGCAGGGCGGAATCGCGCACCACCAGCTGGCGGTGCTGTTCCAGGTCCCGCAGGTCCAGCACCCGCGCCAGGCGATGCAGCGCGTGATCGGGGTGGGCGACGGCGATGAAGGCGACCGTCACCAACGGCTCGCCCAGAAAGCCCTGGGCGGCCAGGCCCGAGACCAGCAGGTCGGCGTGGCCATCCTGGAGCATCTCGACGCCGCCGTTGAGCACCGTCTCGTGGAGCTGCACCCGCACGTGGGGATACGACGCCGAGAAAGCTTCCAGCGCCCGGGCCAGGGCATCCGGGGGAAAGATCTGGTCGATGGCCAGCACGATCTCCGCCTCGAGGCCCTCGGCCAGGCGATTCGCGACGTCCTCCAGGGCATCGGCGTTCTCGATCAGTTGGCGAGCGCGACGCAGCAGCATCTCGCCGGCCTCGGTCAACCGCACCTGGCGCCCCACCGGTTCCAGCACGTCCACGCCGAGCTGCTCCTCTAGCTTGTGCACGGCATGGTTGAGGGTCGAGGGACTCTTGTGGATGGCCTCGGCGGCGCGGGCAAAGCCGCCATGGTCGACCACGGCGGCCAGCATCTGCCATTGGGCCAGGGTGACACGCGACATTTCGAATTCCTCGAATACAAGTAGCGATTTATTGCGCTTAATCTTCGAAAAAATCGGCTTAGAATACAAATAAAGTTACTTCAGAAGTGGAGATACCCTCATGGCCCCCACCCCGACGATTCGACAGGTCGCGCGCCTGGTGAACACCCAACCGAGCCAGGATGGTGATGGCGTCAAGATCCAGCGCCTGCATGACTTCGGGGGCGGCCTGGACCCCTTCCTGATGCTCGACGAGCTGGCCTCGGATCAACCCGACGACTACATCGGCGGCTTCCCTCCCCACCCCCACCGCGGGATCCAGACGCTGACCTACGTGATCCATGGCGGGCTGACCCACGAGGACCACCTCGGCCACTCGAGCACCATCCACGCGGGCGATGCACAGTGGATGCACACCGGGCGAGGCATCATCCACTCCGAGATGCCGCTGACCGATCATCGGGGCCTCCACGCCTTCCAGCTGTGGCTGAACCTGGCGGCCAGGGACAAGCTCAGCCAGGCGACCTATCGGGATGTGCGCGCCGAGGAAATGCCCGAGCTGCGCGGCCGCGATGCCTTCCTGACTGCCCTGGGCGGACACTGGGAGACCCTGGCCGGTGACAGTGTCGACGGGCCCCTGGCGAGCCTGGCCGGCCAAGGGGCGATCGCCCACGCCCGTCTGGACGCCGGCGGCGAGCTCGCCCTGGCGAATCACGCCACCACCCTGCTGGTCTACGTCTTCGACGGAAGTCTGGACGTGGCGGGCCGCCGCGTCGGGAAGGGGCAACTCGCCCGCCTGGGCGTCGGGGAAGCGCTCCAGCTGTCCAGCGACGGCGGCGCCCAGGCCCTGCTGCTGGCCGGGGAGCCGCACGGGGAGCCGATTGCCCACTACGGCCCCTTCGTGATGAACCAGCAGACCGAACTGGAACAGGCGCTCAGGGACTACCGCGACGGCACCCTGACAGACTGAGAAAAATCCCCCGGGGCAGGGGGTTGAAATCCCCCGCCCCGGCAGGTCCAATGACATTACCAAACAGCGTTCGCGCTACTCCCGTTCCTCCGATGTCCCCGGGAAAGACCATCGGCTGGGACTTTTCTGTATATCCGTACAGTCTAGGCATCTCATGCTTCATGGAGTATTGTTCTAAGGCCATTTTTTTATTTCCTTTTCAACTGTCACGGCCCATTTCCCATGATGCGAATCCTTCGTTCGCTGCCCCGCACTCACAAGTTGCTACTGTTACCTGTCGCCACGATGGTCACCGTGCTGGGAGCCCACAAGATCGTCACCACCGTCGAGGACGTCCAGCGTGACAGCCAGACGCTCGACACCGTCCACGTCCCCCTCGATCCCGATGCCAGCCCCGGCCTGCCCTCGCTCGACACGAAGCGGACCGCCATGGCCGATGCCTTCGAGATGGCCAACCGGGCCCTGGACGCGACCCGGGACCACGTTCCCATCTCCGCGCTGACAGCGTCGGAAATCGTCGATATCGACCTCATCGCCTCGGTCAGGGCCGCCAAGACGGAGCCGGGCCTCCCCGAGACGCTGGCCCTTCCCGCCGTGGATGACGCCTCCCGGAACGGGGACGAGTCGGCAGTCGATGTTGCCACCCTCGACGAGGGGGCCCGACACATGGCCGTGGTCATCGGGACCATCGCCAGCGGCATGCTCGAGGTCGACGGCAGCGTGGTGGCGGATGCCACCTCCTACGAGGACGTCTCCGAGGACGAACTGGCGAAGTTCGATGAGGGCCCCATCGTCCTCGAGGAACAGATCGTCACCAACGAGCCGTACGTCCCTCAGTGGGAGATCTACACCGTCCGGAGCGGCGACACCTTCGCCGTCATGGCCCAGAAGCACCTCGCGATGGGCTACAGCGAGGTCATGGCCCTGGTCGACACCCTGCCCGAGCCACGCATCCTGACGCAGTGGCGCGTCGGGGATCGCTTCGAGTACCAGCTGGACGAACAGGGTGACCTGCTCGCCCTGCGGATGATGAAGAACGCCCGCGATGGCTACCTGGTCGAGCGCCAGGGAGATGACTTCGAGGTTGCCACCATCGAACGCGCCGGCGAGGCGACCCAGCGCCTCTTCGCCGGCACCATCAGCGGCAGCTTCGCTCGCTCGGCCAAGGCCACCGGCCTGACCAGCGCCGAGGTCTCGCAACTCTCCCGGACCCTGGAGAAGAAACTCGACTTTCGCCGCGACACCCGTCGCGGCGATCGCTTTCAGGTGCTGGTGGAATCCGACGTCATCGACGGCAAGAGCCTCGACCCGCGCGTCCTGGCGGTCCAGTACGAGGGCGAGCGCATGAACCTCACCATCGTGCGCAACCCGGACGACAACCGCTTCTACACCACGGACGGCAAGAGCCTCGACCCGGCCTTCAACCGCTATCCCTTCGAGGGTCGCTACCGGTTGAGCTCGAACTTCAACCCTAACCGGCACCACCCGGTCACCGGCCGCATCAGCCCCCACAAGGGCACCGACTTCGCCATGCCGATCGGCACTCCCGTCCAGGCGCCCGCCAACGGCCGCGTCGAGAAGGTCGGCAACCATCCCGCGGCAGGGCGCTACATCGTGATTCGCCACGACAACGGCTACAAGACCCGCTACCTGCACCTCTCCAAGCCGCTGGTCAGCAACGGGCAGCGCGTCAGCATGGGCGATCGCATCGCCCTCTCCGGCAACACCGGGCGCAGCACCGGGCCTCACCTGCATTACGAGGTCCTGGTCAACAACAGCCAGGTGAATGCCATGAAGGTCTCCCTCCCGGAGAACCAGAGCCTCAAGGGTGAGCGTCTGGTGGCCTTCCAGCGCCAGGCAGAGCCGAAGCTCGCCATCCTGGAGAGCGGCCAGACCGGCACCGTGGTGGCCAGTTCGGACCAGCAGGCACCGGGCAACGACGAAGGCTGATCCCGCTACCACTCCCCTGACTGCGCCCCGCCACGAGCGGGGCGCAGTCGTTCTGGGCCTGCTCGGCGTGGCGCGGCTACTGCGGGGCGGACCCGACGGGTACACTGGTCTGCCCAAGGAACGGAGAACCCGGTGTGTCCTCACCTCACGCTCATGACACGTCTCCGCCGCGTCCGGGCGGCATGATCGCCAGCTTCCTCGGCGTCTTCCGCTATAGCCATCGCGCCCTGGCGCTTGTCTGGCAGACCTCCCGGCCGCTGACCCTGGGGCTGGCGGTGTGCACCCTGGTGGCCGGGGTCCTGCCGGCGGTCGCGGCCTGGATCGGCCAGCTGATCGTCGATGCCGTGGTCGCGGCGATGGCGCTCCATCGCGACACCGGCAGGGTCGAGTGGTGGGGGGTGCTGCGCTATGTGCTGGCGGAGGCAGGGGTGGTCGCCGCCATGGCCCTGGCCCAGCGCGGTCTCTCGGCCCAGCAGTCGCTGCTGCGCGCCCTGCTCGGCCAGAAGGTCAACGTGATGATCCTCGAGAAGGCCGGCACCCTGTCGCTTGAGCAGTTCGAGGACTCCGAGTTCTACGACAAGCTGACCCGAGCCCGCCGCGAGGCCTCCACTCGCCCACTGGGCCTGGTCAACAAGACCTTCGGCCTGGCCCAGAACGCCATCTCGCTGGCCAGCTTCGGCGTGCTGCTGGTGCAGTTCTCGCCCTGGGCCCTGCTGGTGCTGGTGATCGGAGCCCTGCCGGTGTTCGTCTCGGAAGCCAAGTTCTCGGGGGATGCCTTCCGACTGTTCCGCTGGCGGTCGCCGCAGACCCGCATGCAGATGTACCTGGAGACGGTGCTGGCCCGGGAGGACAGCATCAAGGAGGTCAAGCTGTTCGGCCTGGAACCGCTGCTGCTGGACCGCTACCGCACGATCTTCGACACCCTCTACGGCGAGGACCGGCGCCTGACCATCCGCCGCGAGACCTGGGGCTTCCTGCTCGGCCTGCTCGGCACCGTCGCCTTCTACGGGGCCTACGCCTGGGTGGTCGCGGAGACCGTCACCGGGACGCTGACCCTGGGCGAGATGACCATGTACCTGATGGTCTTCAAGCAGGGCCAGGCGGCACTCTCGGCGAGCCTCACGGCGATCGGCGGCATGTACGAGGACAACCTCTACCTCTCGAACCTCTACGAGTACCTCGAGCAGCCGGTGCCCACCGAGGGCGGCACCCTGACCGAGGGCGCGATGCCGGGAGACGGCATCCGCTTCGAGGCGGTGAGTTTCACCTACCCGGGGGCCACGACGCCGGCCCTCGAGGGGATCTCCGTGCATCTGAGGCCCGGGGAGAGCCTTGCCCTGGTGGGGGCCAACGGCTCCGGCAAGACCACCCTGATCAAGCTGCTGACTCGCCTTTACGAGCCGACCGAGGGGCGGATCCTGCTCGACGGCAGCGACCTTCGCGACTGGAAGGTCCAGACCCTGCGCCGACGCATCGGGGTGATCTTCCAGGACTTCGTGCGCTACCAGATGAAGGTGGGCGAGAACCTCGGCGCCGGGGACGTCGAGGCCTTCACCGACGAGAGCCGCTGGCAGGAGGCGGCACGCCGCGGCCTGGCCGACGCCTTCATCGCCGAGATGCCGGGAGGCTATCACACCCAGCTGGGGCGCTGGTTCAAGGGCGGCCAGGAGCTCTCCGGCGGGCAGTGGCAGAAGATCGCCCTCTCCCGGGCCTACATGCGCGAGGGCGCCGACATCCTGGTACTCGACGAGCCCACGGCGGCCATGGATGCCGCCGCCGAGGCGGCCGTCTATGCCGACTTCCGCGAACACAGCCGCGACCGGATGACCATCCTGATCTCGCACCGTTTCTCGACGGTGCGGGCCGCCGACTGGATCCTGGTGATCGACAACGGCGAGATCCTCGAGCAGGGCGACCATGACGACCTGATGGCCGCCAATGGCCGCTATGCCCGGCTGTTCCGCCTGCAGGCCAAAGGCTACGCCTGATCAAGCTGCCGAGCGATCACGCCTAGCGTGGCAGGGGCCTGTCCAGGGCCTCGCGCAGCGCCGCATCCCGCTCATAGATGTCGGGACGAAAGACCAGTCGGCCATCCTCGCTCGGGTCCACCGTCCAGTAGTGCAGGATGACCGGCACGGGCCGCTCGAGCGAAATGTTGCGGGTCACCCCCTCCGAGACCAGGGTGGCCACGTGGGCCGGGGTGCCGGTGTCATCGAAGAGGTACTGGGCCAACTGGAGCACCCCCTGCACGCGGATGCAGCCCGAGCTGAACGCCCGCTGCTCCCGGGCGAAGAGGCCCTGGGCCGGGGTGTCGTGCAGGTAGACCAGGTGATCGTTGGGAAAGCGCAGCACCACCCGCCCCAGGGCGTTTTGGGGACCGGACCGCTGGCGAAGAATGACGTTGCCGGGGTGCCACCAGTTCACCTCTCTCGGGTCAAGACGCTGGCCAGAGGGACTGAGCACCATGAGGTCATGCTCCCAGAGGTAGCCGAGGTCGCGACGCACCCCGGGCAGCACGTCCTCGCGCAGGATGGTGGGCGGCACCGTCCAGGTCGGGTTGAGCGTCAGGTAGGTGATCCTCGAGCGCAGAGAGGGGGTGCGGCGATAGGGCCGACCCACCACGATGCGCGAGCGCCAGACGTCCCCGTCAGGACGGAAGTAGCTGATCCGGTAGCCGGCAATGTCCACCAGGACGAAGGAGTCCGGCAGGCCGTGGAGCAGCCAGCGGGCACGCTCCAGGTTGACGCGGATCTGGTCGATGCGCCGGCTCACGGGCACGTTCAGGGCCTCTCGCGTCTGGGGCCCGATGATGCCGTCCACCTCCAGCAGGTGGCGTTGCTGGAATTCCTTCACGGCCTCCACCAGGCGCTCGTCGTAGCGGCGCGGGTCCGTGTCGCGGGACTCGACCCCGGCAAAGAGGTCCGCCACCATCACCTCCAGCTCGCCCATGATCGCCAGGCGCTCGCGCAGCAGCGGCACGTCCTCATGGAGGTCACCGGGACGGAGGGGCTCGGGCCGCAGCGGCAGCATCGGCCAGCCTCCCTGCCGCTCGATATGACGATAGCGTGCGAGTCCCGCCCGGAGACGCTCGTAGGGAGGCGCGGAGGGACGCGCCGCCGCGAAGGCCTGCTCGAAGCGATGGGCATCCACAGCCCGGGATATCGCCGGAAGATCCAGCGGGGGCGCCTCGATGGGCACCTCCCAGTCAGGATCGATGCGATAGGGGTCCACCTTGCCTCGCTGAAGATGACGGAGGGCCGTCAGCAAAACCCGGCTGGCCTGCAGGTCGAAGCGTGCGCGATCGGCCGGGGTGCTCCCCTCGGCGTACACCTGACGGTGGGCGGTCACCAGCGCATCCGGTCGGTAGTCCAGCGGGTTCAGGCCGTCCGTGTCCAGGGTGCGCAGGGCGGCGGCGAAGTCGGCCACGGTCGCGACGTCCTGCCAGGCGGGTCGCCCCTCGCGCACCGCGTAGAAGTCGCGCAGGGCGCCCTCCTGCTCGTCCAGGCGCTCGAGGAGGGAATCAGCCTGAGGGGGCGGCGCGTCCTCGGCCAGGGCCGCGGTGGCCAACGATAACGCCATCACCCCCGCGAGAATCAGAGGCTTCAATCCTATTGCTGAGGGCATGGGTCCTTCCTTACTGCGTTGATGATTGGGCCTGGCCATTACGGCGCTGCTGGTCATAATAGTGCCTGATAAGGCGCCGCAGGGAAGCCGCCCCTTCGTTCGCGTGAGTGCCCCTTCGTCCGGGACTGGTCGTCGAGGGTACAGCATGCCACCCGACAGGTGCCTTAATGCCGACCAATGCCCCAAGCCGATGGCTGCCCGGCGTGGCCCTCTGCAGCAGCCTGCTGCTGAGCGCCCTGCCCGCCATGGCCAGCGACGACTTCCTGGCCCAGGCCTACACGCCCGATACGCTGCACCAGCGACTCCTGGACCAGACCCTGACCCGCCTGGCCCCCGATGCCGATCCCCGTGTGATGCGCCTGGCGGCCCGTGCCCTCTCCTGCGCCGACCCCGACGCCGAGCGGCTGGCGGTGATCGACTTCTCGCTGCCCTCCACCGA
This sequence comes from Halomonas aestuarii, assembly GCF_001886615.1. Taxonomy (NCBI): domain Bacteria; kingdom Pseudomonadati; phylum Pseudomonadota; class Gammaproteobacteria; order Oceanospirillales; family Halomonadaceae; genus Halomonas; species Halomonas aestuarii. The sequence continues at coordinate 2,575,394 of NZ_CP018139.1, read as the reverse complement.
GCCCCGCCTGTGGGTCTTCGACCTGCGGCGCCAGAAGCTGCTGTTCGAGGAACTCGTCTCCCACGGACAGGGTTCGGGCAATGCCATGGCCAAGACCTTCTCCAATATCCCGGAGAGCCACCAGTCCAGCATTGGCCTTTTTCGCACGATGAACAGCTATCAGGGCAGCAACGGCTATTCCCTGCGCCTCGAGGGGCTGGAGCCCGGCGTCAATGACCTGGCCTACGAACGGGCCATCGTCATCCATGGTGCCGACTACGTCAGCGAGGACTTCATCGAGCGGACAGGTCGCCTCGGCCGCAGCCATGGTTGCCCCGCGGTTCGCCAGTCGGTGGCGGCTCCGCTGATCGACAGCATCAAGGAGGATCAGTACCTCTTCACCTACTATCCCGACCCGGAGTGGCTGGCAAGCTCGGACTTCTTCCACTGCAACCGTGACGAGTCCCAGTTGGCCATGAACTGACCGTCGCCCTGCGAGCGGGCTGGTGGCCAGCCTTTCCCACCCTCCCGGCCAGGCTGCCATGGCTTTCCTGCGTTGAGCACAGAGATTGCCGCCGAGATCGGGACTGGGCCATGCTGGAGTCTGGCGACTCACTGGCACAGGAGAGGACGATGCAACATCGCGTATTACTGATCACCGGCGCATCGAGCGGCATCGGGGCGGCCACGGCCCGTGCCGCCGCGCGGGAAAACTACAAGCTCGTCCTCGCCGCCCGTTCCCGGGAGAAGCTCGCCGGCCTGGCCGAGGAACTGGGGCCGGAGCGCGTCCTAGCCATCGGCTGTGACGTCACCTCCATGGACGACCAGCAGGCCATGGTCGAACAGGCACTGGAACGCTTCGGGCGCATCGACGCGGTGTTCGCCAATGCGGGACGCGGCGGCTCGCCGGGTGGCTTCAGCGGCGCCGACCACGAGGCCTGGCGCGACATGATCCTGACAAACATCTACGGGGTAGGCCTGACCCTGCAGGCGACGCTGCCGGCGCTGCGTCATAGTCGCGGCCAGGTGGTGCTCACGGGGTCGGCCGCGGGTCGGGCCACCATTCCCGGCTCCATGTACGGCGCCACCAAGTGGGCGGTGACCGGAATCGGGTACAACCTGCGCGAGGAACTGCGCGGCAGCGGCATCCGGGTGACGCTGATCGAACCCGGCATGGTCAATACCCCCTTCTTCGATGAGCCCCCGGAGTACGCCCTGGAGGACCGCGACATCGCCAACGCGGTGACCTATGCGCTGGGGCAACCGGCCCACGTGGATGTCAACGAGATCCTCATCCGTCCGACGCCTCCAGTGGAATGATCCACCCTCCCCTACCGCCCATGACAACCTCGGGACTCCCCCCATGACGATCCAGATCGGTGACACCCTTCCTGACATCACCCTCAAGACCAACGGGCCGGATGGCCCTCGGGACCTCTCCACCGGCGAGTTCTTCGCTGACCGGCGAGTGGTCCTGTTTGCGGTGCCGGGCGCCTTCACGCCCAACTGCTCGGAGACCCACGTGCCCGGCTTCGTGGTGAGGGCCGATGTCATCCTGGCCAGGGGCGTGGATGAAATCGCCTGCCTCTCGGTCAACGATGCCTTCGTGCTGGGCGCCTGGCAGAAGGACCAGAATGCCGGCGCGATCACCATGCTCGCCGACGGCAACGCCGATTTCACCCGCGCCATCGGCATGGACAAGGACGCCAGCGCCGGCGGGATGGGCATCCGCAGCCACCGCTATGCGCTGATCGCCACGAATGGCGTGGTGGAGTACCTCGGGATCGATACCGAAAAGGGCGTGGTGGACAAGAGCAGCGCCGAGACCATTCTCGACAACCTGCCCAGCTGAGGTTTCCTCGATGAAAGGGGTGATCCAGGCCTGAGTGACTGGCCGCTCCCAGCCCTCGCCGGTATTCTGAAGTTTGTGCAATGCAGCAGCGGCAGGCCGGCCCACCGGCCAATGGAGCGGACGTGAGCGAGAGAATACCGATCGACCTGGCCCTGCAGGGCGGTGGCGCCCATGGGGCCTTCACCTGGGGCGTAATGGATCGCCTGCTCGAGGATGAACGCATCGAGATCGAGGGGATCAGCGGCACCAGCGCGGGCGCCATGAACGGGGTGGTGATGGCCGATGCCCTGACCCGCGGTGACGAGTCGACCGCGCGCCAGGCGCTGCGGGAGTTCTGGCGGGCGGTGAGCCGGGCGGGCATGGCAAGCCCCGTGCGTCGCACCCCGCTGGACGTGATGACCGGCAACTGGAGCCTCGAGCACTCCCCCGGCTACATCGCCCTGGACCTGATGAGCCGGGTGGTCTCGCCCTACCAGTTCAATCCCTTCAACTTCAATCCGCTGCGCGACATCGTCGCCGAACAGGTCGACTTCGCAAGGGTACGCGCCTGCGAGAACCTCAAGCTCTTCGTGACCGCCACCAACGTGCGAAGCGGCAAGCAGCGGATCTTCTCCCGGGAAGAGATGAGTCTAGATGCGGTGATGGCCTCGGCCTGCCTGCCCACCGTCTTCCAGGCCGTGGAGATCGACGGCGAGGCTTACTGGGACGGCGGCTACATGGGCAACCCCTCGCTCTCGCCGCTGCTTCACGAGTGCAGTGCTGACGACATCCTGCTGGTGCAGATCACCCCCATGCACCGTCAGGAACTGCCCACCAGTGCCGCCGACATCCTCAACCGTCTCAACGAGATCACCTTCAACACCGCCCTGATCAAGGAGGTGCGCATGATCGTGATGCTGCAGAAGCTGCTCGGCGAGCACGATATCGACATCGGCTGCTACCGGGATGCCAGGCTCCACCACCTCAGCGGCGACGAGCCCCTGTCCCACCTCTCCGTCTCCAGCAAGCTCAATGCCGAGTGGGCGTTCCTGTGCCACCTGCATGACCTGGGACGCGAGACCACCGAGGCCTGGCTGGCCCAGCACTTCGAGGCACTGGGCAAGCACTCCACGCTGGACGTGGAGCGCATCTTCCGGGAGACCGAGGCTCCTCGCTGAGACAGCGTTGACGACCTGTCGCGATATTGCTTTGCAGCATTCACAGGAGGCGTCCATGCTCGAAACAGGCTGGCCACTGGCCAGCCGAGGGGCATCCGAACAGCAAGGACAAGCCGCAAGGAGGTGATACGACGTATCGAGCGGGACGACATCGCTTGCGCCCCTGTCACCTCCGACATCGAGCGCCGGCAGTGTCGACACAATGACACAAGGAGAACTGCGCCGATGGTACGCATCGACAAGAAGGCCACCCGGCTCTACGTGCTGGACACCAACGTCCTGATCCACGATCCCGCCGCCCTCTACCAGTTCGACGAGCACGAGGTGGTCATCCCCATGACCGTGCTCGAGGAGCTCGACAAGCACAAGAACGGCATCCGCGAGATCGCCCAGACCGCCCGCCAGGTCAGCCGCACCCTCTCGGACCTCACCGCCAGCGTCGACATCGACCAGATTCGCGACGGCATTCCCATTCCCCGCATCGCTGGCCCCGAGGGTCGCCTGCGACTGCTCTGCTACAACGACCTGAAACCGCTGGACCCGCTGGAGGAGAGCCCCGACAACCGGATCCTGGCCGAAACCTGCCGACTGCGCGACGAGCGACCGGACGCCTCGGTGATCCTGGTCACCAAGGACATCAACCTGCGGGTCAAGGCGGCGGCCCTGGAGGTACCGGTTGAGGACTACCTCACCGACCGCGCCTTCGACGACAGCGATGCCATGATCGAGGGCGCCAGGATCTATCCCGATGCCGGCCACGACGGCAGCGGGCTCTGGGACAGCCTCGCGGTGGACGTCAAGGTCGAGCGCCAGGATCACAAGGTCGTCTATCGCCTCGCCGGCGACATTCCCCGCGAATGGCACCTGGGCATGCTGGTCTCCGACAGCGACGACGGCGCCAGCTTCGAGGCTATCCTGCGCGAGGTGGGACCGAAGCACGCCCATCTGGAACTGCTGACCAACTACCGCCACGGGGGCAGCGTCTGGGGCGTTCACGCCCATGACAGCCGGCAGAACTTCACCCTCAACCTGCTGATGGACGAGGACATCGACCTGGTCACCATTGCCGGCAGTGCCGGCACCGGCAAGACCTTCATGACGCTGGCCGCCGCCTTCCAGCAGACCCTGGACAGCAAGCGATTCGAGCGAATCGTCTTCACCCGGGCCCCGATCTCCATGAGCGAGGACATCGGCTTCCTGCCCGGCACCGAGGAGGAGAAGATGTCGCCCTGGATGGGCGCCTTCCACGACAACATGGACAACCTGCTGCGCGACGAGCACGACGGCAGCAGCACCTGGAACCAGGACGCCACCCGACAGCTGCTCGGCTCGCGGGTGCAGATCCGCGCCCCCGGCTTCATGCGTGGGCGCACCCTGAACGACACCTTCCTGATCATCGACGAGGCCCAGAACTTCACCCCCAAGCAGCTCAAGTCGTTGATCACCCGCGCCGGGCGCAACACCAAGATCGTCTGCCTCGGCAACGTCGGCCAGATCGACACGCCGTACCTGACCGCCAATACCTGCGGCATGGCGGCGGTGGTCCAGCATTTCCGCGACTGGCCCCACGCCGGCCACGTCACCCTCAAGAGCGTCGAGCGCTCTCGCCTGGCCCTTGCCGGCGAGGAACTCCTCTAGGACGCAGAAAGGGCCGGCGCCTCGCGGCCCCGGCCCTTCGTGACCTCCCGTCACGGCGGCCCGTCAGGCGCCGCGGTTGACCGCCTTCTCGATGAGGGACTCGCTCTCGCTGCCGGATCCCTTCTTCAGTACGGTCTGCGCCTCGTGCCACAGGCAGACGAAACGGTGGCAGGAGGCACAGTGCACCTGGTCATCGGGGTTCTTGACGCTGGAGACCCGCATCAGGTGGCTGCCACAGGCCGGACAGGCCACAGGCAGGCGAAAGTCTTCCGAGAGGGACATGGCGTTGCTCCTCGAGTTTCAGGGTGGATGGTGCCCATCCTGCCCATCTCGGCGCCGTTTCTCCAGCCGTCCGGGCCGCTAGGTGCCAGTGCGCTCCTGGGGCTCGGGATAGCCCGGTGCCGAGGCCAGGCGGTTGCGGCCTTCATGCTTGGCGCGATAGAGCGCCCGGTCGGCCTGGGAGAGCGCGAACTCGAGGCTCCCCTGCGGCGGGATCACCGCCAGGCCCAGACTGACCGTGAGACTCAGGAGTTCCCCTTTCACATCCAGCTCGATCGCCTCCACCGCCTCGCGCAGACGCTCCAGCACGGCCCAGGCCGCCTCGGGCGAGGTGTCGACCAGCAGGATGGCAAACTCCTCGCCGCCGATGCGGGCAAAGAGGTCATAGGGGCGCAGGCAATCGCGACAGGTCGTGGCAAACACCTGCAGGGCAAGATCGCCGGCAGCGTGGCCATGGGTATCATTGAGGGTCTTGAAATGGTCGAGATCGAGCATGGCCAGGGGGACCGATCGTCCCTGCCGGGCGGCGTGGGCGCGCACGGCCTCGCCGAAGTCGAAGAACGCCCGACGGTTGAGCACGCCAGTGAGCATGTCGGTGCTGACCAGCCGACGGGTGCGCTGCTCTTCCCGCTTGTGAGTGGTGATGTCCAGCATCACACCGTCCCACTCGGTGACGCCATCGGGGCCGCGGCGAGGCGTCGCCCGGACCTCGACCCAGCGGATGCCATCGGAAGTATCGAGGCGGAACTCCAGCGTCCAGGGATCCAGGCTGACGGCCGACTGGGCCAGCGAGGTGGTCAGCGCGCCCCGGTCCTCGGCATGGACCCTTGCCAGCAGCGACTCGGCACTCTCCATCACGGTGCGCGACGAGAGCGCGGCGAGCGCCTGAAGGCCGTCGCTGAGATAGTGGAAGGCGAGATCGCCCCTGGCCGTCTCGCACAGCTGGAAGACCACTCCAGGCAGCCCAGAGAGCATACCCTCGAGCCGCTCCAGCTCGGCGTGGTCATGCTGGGCGCTCTGGTGCAGGTCGGTGATGTCCTGCAGGGTCACCAGCAGCCGCAGCGGCTCGCCCGGCCAGGTTTCCAGCGGCTGGAAGACCCCCTGCTGGTGGACCGGCTGGCCGTCGGCCCGGCGACACAGCAGCGCACCTTGCCAGGAGGTGCGCCGCGCCACGCAATGCGCCAGGGCGCGGCTGATGTCGCCATGCAGCGGGTCCACGTCCAGGCAGGTCAGGCGGCGACCGACCATCGCCCGACGAGGATGGCCGCTGTAGCGCTCGAAGCCGGGATTGGCATTCAGGATGACGCCATGGGCATCGACGATCACGGCCACGCCGGGGAAGTGATCCAGCAGTAACCTGGCCAGCGGGGGCTGCTCCCGCCAGGCTGATGCCCATTTCCGCCACTGGTTCCGGATTCGTGCCATGCCCATCCCCTGGGGTTTTCCACGTCGGTTCCGAGGCGCTCCTGCCCCCTTGTATCTATCACACCCTAGTCCAATGTGGCATGTTGCACATGCCGGAATGCATCAGGCCCCTGGCAGGACTAGAGCCCCAGCCGGTCCGCCACGTAGTCGGCGTCCTTGTCGCCCCGGCCCGACAGGTTGACCAGGATGTGACGATCGGCCGGCAGGGTCGGCGCCGTCCGCATGGCCCAGGCCACGGCATGGGCGCTCTCCAGTGCCGGAATGATGCCCTCGACCCGCGACAGCGTCAGGAAGGCCTCGAGGCAGGCGTCGTCGGTGGCACTCTGGTACTCCACCCGCCCCTGATCCTTGAGGTAGCTGTGCTGCGGCCCGACGCCCGGATAGTCGAGCCCCGAGGCGATGGAGTGCACCGGCATGGGCTGTCCTGCCGCGTCCTCCAGCACGTAGCAGGCCATGCCGTGTATCTCCCCGGGCTTGCCGAGGGTCAGGGTCGCCGAGTGGCGCGGGGTATCCAGCCCCTCGCCCGCCGGCTCCACGCCCACCAGGTGCACGCCGTCATCCTCCAGGAAGGCGGTGAACATGCCGATGGCGTTCGAGCCGCCGCCCACGCAGGCAGTGACATGGTCCGGAAGGCGGCCGTGGCGCTCGAGGAACTGTTCCCTTGCCTCGTGGCCGATGATCGCCTGGAAGTCACGGACCATCTTCGGAAAGGGATGCGGCCCCACCACCGAGCCGATGGCGTAGATGAAGTGCTGCGGGTCCTTGAGGTACTCCTCGAAGGCGCTGTCAACGGCATCCTTGAGGGTCGCCGTGCCGCGGGTCACCGGGATCAGGGTGGCCCCCAGAATCTTCATCTTGGTGACGTTGGGGTGCTCCTTCTCGATGTCCACCTGGCCCATGTGGATCTCGCAGGGGATGCCCACCAGGGCGCAGGCGGTGGCGAGCGCCACGCCATGCTGGCCGGCCCCGGTCTCAGCGATCACCTTGGTCTTGCCCATGAACTTCGCCAGCAGCGCCTCGCCGAGGCAGTGGTTGATCTTGTGGGCGCCGGTGTGGTTCAGGTCCTCCCGCTTGAGGTGGATCTGGGCGCCACCCAGCTTCTCGGAGAGGCGACGGGCATGGAAGATGGGACTGGGCCGGCCCACGTAGTCGGCAAGGAGATCGGCAAGCTCGCGCTGGAAGTCCTCACGGACGCGGATCTCCTCGTAGGCGGCATCGATCTCGTCCATCACGGCCTTGAGTTCCGGGGGAATCAGCTGGCCACCGAAACGACCGAAATAACCCCGGGCATCGGGAAGGTGGGCAAAGGGGGAAATGCTCATGGTCACTGTCCTGAAGGCATGCGGAATAACGTCATGCCATCCTGGCCCGAGGGACCGGAGCTGTCGAGACGACCTTCGCCGAAGCGTCAGGCGGCGAGCCAGAGCCCGAGATTGAGCAGGGCCAGGCTGGCCAGCAGCTGCGCGACGTTGAGCCCGAGCAGCGGCACCAGCCGCCCGAACTCATCGGGTCCGAGCCGGGCGGGCAGGCGCCAGAGGCCGATCGCCAGCGTGAGCGCCGCGGGCGCGGCCAGCCACATCAGCCAGGCCTCGGCGGGCAGCCAGCCCGCCCACCGGGTCAGCGGGACCACCAGAAAAGCGGCGAGCACCAGGAGCGCCACCAGGCGCGCGGCACGGCGAGCGCCCAGCAGGATGGCCAGATGGTAACGCCCGGCACGACGATCGGGCTCGATATCCGGCAGCTGGTTGGCCAGCAGCAGGGCGCTGGCCATCAGGGTCGGCACCATCGAGACGGCCAGCGCCGTGGAGGAGAAGCCCCCGGTGAGGGCCTGGTTCGCCCCCACCACCATCAGGGTGCCGAAGCCCACCCCCGGCGCCATCAGGCAGAGCCAGGGACGACGGGTCAGCCTGCCGGTGTAGGCCAACACCAGTGCCATGCCGACCAGCCCATAGGGCAGCATCACGGGGCCGGCGCGCCACAGGCACCAGGCACCGATGATCGCCACCCCGGCGAGGCAGGCGACCGCCGCGCGACGCACCGCCCCGGCTGCCTCGGGATGCTCGGGCAGCGCACCACTGCCGCCGGAGAAGGGGGTGCGGTGGGTGGTGGCATCCAGGCCGCTCGCGAAATCGTGATGCTCGTTGAACAGGTTCACGGCGGCGTGGGCCAGCAGGGCGGCGAGGAGCACCAGCAGCGCCGACACGCCCCCGGGGGCCTGGCCATCGTGCCAGGCGCTGGTGATCGCCAGGCCCGCGCAGAGCGGCGCCAGGACGAGGAAAGGGGGGCGCGCACAGCGCCAGCAGGTCCCCAGGGTGCTGGCCGCCGAGGAGGCGCTGGCCGTCATGTCGGCATCCCGGCCGGGCATCGCGGGCCGCCGCTCAGCGGGCGAGTCGTTCGGCGAGCCAGCGCCCGATGTCGCCGATCTGCTGGGGACAGAGCGCGTGGGCCATGGGATAGCGACGATAGTGCGCCGGATAGCCCAGCGACCTCACCTTCTCGTAGCCGGCCTTGCCCAGCGACTCGGGGACCACCGGATCGAAGCTGCCGTGGTGGACCTCGATGGGCAGCCCGCGGTTGGCCTCGGACAGGGTGGCGCTGTCGGCCGTGGCGAAGTAGGTGGACAGTGCCAGCAGGCCGCCCAGCGGGGCCTCGAAGGAGAGCGCCGCCTGGTAGGCCACCGCGCCCCCCTGGGAGAAGCCCGCCAGGATGATCCGGCGGCTGTCGATGCCGTGCCCGATCTGCTCCCGGACCATGTCCTGGATGCGCTCGGCGGAGGCCAGCAGCTGGGGCGCGTCGATCTGCCGATCGAGGCTCATCTCCTTGATGTCGTACCAGGCCGGCATGGTCATGCCGCCGTTGATGGTCACCGGCAGGCGGGGGGCATGGGGCAGGATGAAGCGCACCGCGGCATCGTCCGGCAAGGGCAGCGCCGGCACCAGCGGCTCGAAGTCGTGGCCGTCGGCGCCCAGTCCGTGGAGGATGAAGACGCAGGCGTCCGCGGGCTTGCCGTTTCTCGGCTCGATGATCAGTTCGCCGGGATGGTTCATGGGATCGTCTCCAGGGCCACTCGAAGGGTCGGTCAAAAGCCGACACCCTACCGCAAACCGGCTCCGGCGGCGAGCGCGCTCAGAAGGGCCAGATCAGCGGGATCAGGGCCAGGGCCACCCCGGCGGTCAGCAGGTTCAGGAGCCCGCCGAGGCGCAGGAAGTCACCGAAGCGGTAGCCGCCGGGGCCGAAGACCATCAGGTTGGTCTGGTAGCCGATGGGCGTCAGGAAGCTCGCCGAGGCGGCGAACATTACCACCACCACGAAGGGCATCGGGCTCACGCCGAGGCTCTCGGCACTCGCCATGACCACCGGAAAGGTGATCACCGCGGCCGCGTTGTTGGTGACCAGGGAGGTCAGCAGGGTCACCAGCAGATAGACCGCGGCCAGCAGCAGCCAGGGGTTGCCGTCGGCCAGCCCCAGGGCCACCTCGGCCAGGGTGGCCGCCGCCCCCGAGCTCTCCAGTGCCGCGCCCAGGCCGAAGGAGGCGGCGATGGTCAGCAGCACCTGGGTATCGAGGCCACGCCGGGCCGCCCCGACCGAGCAGCAGCCGGTGGCCAGCGCCAACAGCGCGCCGAGCATGGCGGCCTTCATCATGCTCATCACGCCCAGGGTGGCCAGCAGCACCACCCCCGCCAGGATGGCCCAGGCCAGCCAGGCCTTCTCGTGGACCGGGCGGGCGGAGCCGTTGACCTTGCTGATCAGCAGGAAGTCGCGCGACTGGCGATGCCGCTCGATGAAGGGCGGGCGGGCTTCCAGCAGCAGCACGTCGGCGGGCTGCAGACGAATCTGGCCGAGGTTCCCGGCGACCCGCTCGCCGCCGCGACACACCGCCAGCACAGCGGCCCCGTAGAGGGTGCGGAAGTGGCCGTCGCGAATGCGTCGGCCGATGAACTGGCACTGGTCGGAAACCACGGCCTCCACCAGACGACGCTCCTTGAAGTCCTTCTCGAGGCTCGAGGCGCCCTGCCGGGTCGGGACGAGGCCGCGGATCTGCTGCAGCTCCACGGCCCCCTCGCTGGTGCCGGCGAAGACCAGCCGGTCGCCGCCCTTCAGGTGCTCGCCCGGCCCCACCACGCTGACAATGTTGCCCTCGCGCTCGATCTCCACCAGGAACAGCGCCTGCAGGTGGCGCAGGCCGGCCTCCTCCACCGTGCGATCGACCAGCGGGCCAGCGGGATCCACCTCCATCTCGATGGTGAACTCGCGCGGGTTCTCGAAGGCCGCCTCCGCCCCCCGACGTTCCGGGAGCAGCCGCGGCCCCAGCAGGACCAGGTAGACCAGGCCCACCACCGCCACCGGCACGCCCACCCAGGCGATATCGAACAGCCCCATGGCAAGCTCGGGGGCACGATCCACCAGCAGGCCATGGACCACCAGGTTGGTGCTGGTGCCCAGCAGGGTGATGGTGCCACCGAGGATCGAGGCGAAGCTGAGCGGCATCAGCAAGCGATGCGCCGGCACGGACACGCGACGGCTCCAGCTCAGCACGGCAGGAATGAAGGTTGCCACCACGGGGGTATTGTTGAGAAAGCCGCTCAGCGAGGCCACCGGCAGCAGCAGGCGTACCAGCGCCGACCTCTCGCTGCGGGGACGCCCCAGCACATGGCGGATGATCAGGTCGATGCCGCCGGTCTCGCGGATGCTGGTCACCAGCACGTACATGAAGGCCACGGTGAACAGACCCGTGCTCGAGAAGCCCGCCAGCGCCTGGGCCGGCTCGATCACGCCGAGGGTGAGCAGCAGGATCACCGCGCCGAGCAGCACGATGTCGGGGCCCACCCGCGAGAAGGCCATCAGCGGGAAGACGGCGATGACGACGACAAGCGAGAGCCAGGCATCCAGCGGCATGGGCAGATCCGATCACGAAGAGACAGGACCCATTGTGACCGCCGCCGTTTATTCTAAAAAGTTATTTTTAGAAATCTATTAATACTTTATTGGAATAGAAAAAGAGATGGCAGGCCACAACGAAAAAGGCCCGCTTTCGCGGGCCTTTCTCGACTGCCGTGAGGCAGTCACATCAAGATCGGTCGACGTTCAGCCGATGACCTGGATGTTGGAAGCCTGGAGGCCTTTCTTGCCCTGGGTGACGTCGAAGGAGACCTTCTGACCGTCTTGCAGGGACTTGAAGCCGTCAGCCTGGATCTCGGAGAAGTGAGCGAACAGGTCGTCACCGTTGTCGTCCGGAGAAATGAAGCCGAAGCCTTTGGTGTCGTTGAACCACTTGACAGTGCCGGTAGCCATTATCGAATTCCTCGAATAGCGTTAGATTGTGCCGGGAAATACCCGAATTGCAGTGGGTAAAACAAGAAACTTTCACCGGGAGATCGACGCTATGAGCTTTCGATGACCACTTGCGATGTTCCACTTGCTAACCAACTGCGGGCATCTTGCGCCCTGGGCCGGGGTACGTCAAACCTTATTTTTACCTGACGAGCCAAAAGGTCGGGTCGACGGCCGGCGCGGGGCCTTCCCCCACGCCGCCGACCTCCCCCGCCGGGTCACGATGCGGTGAGTCACCCCTCCCCCAGGATCCAGGCCGCGGCCTTCTCGGCGATCATCAGGGTCGGCGAGTTGGTGTTGCCGCTCGTGATGGTCGGCATGATGCTGGCATCGACGACCCTCAGCCCCTTGACCCCTCTCACGCGGAGGTGGGAATCGACGACCGCCATGGGATCGTCGTCGCGCCCCATCTTCGCGGTGCCCACCGGGTGGAAGATGGTGGTGCCGATGTCGCCGGCCAGCCGTGCCAGGTCATCGTCGCTCTGGTACTGCACACCTGGCTTGAACTCCTCGGGCTGATACTTGGCGAACGCCGGCTGGCCGGCGATGCATCGGGTGACCCGCAGCGAGTCGGCCGCGACCTGGCGATCCTCCGGCGTGCTCAAGTAGTTGGGCGTGATGGCCGGTGCCTGGCGCGGGTCGCGACTCTTGATGCGCACCGTGCCCCGGCTGGTCGGATTGAGGTTGCACACGCTGGCGGTGATCGCCGGGAAGTCGTGCAGCGGCTGCCCGAAGGCCTCCAGGCTCAGCGGCTGGACGTGATACTCGATGTTGGGATGCGCATAGGCCTCGGAGCTGCGCGTGAAGGCACACAGCTGGGACGGCGCCATGCTCATCGGCCCGGTACGCTTGAGGAGATACTCCAGGCCGATCTTCGCCTTGCCCACCAGCGAGTTCGCCATGGTGTTGAGGGTCCTGGCGCCCTTCAGCTTGTAGACCGAGCGAATCTGCAGGTGGTCCTGCAGGTTCTCGCCCACCCCGGGGAGCTCCGCGACCACGGGGATGTCATGGTCGGCCAGCAGGTCGGCCGGGCCGATACCCGAGAGCTGCAGCAGCTGGGGCGAGCCGATGGCCCCGGCGGAGAGAATCACCTCGCCGTCGGCCTTCGCCACGACGGTCTCGCCCCCCCGCTCGGCGGTCACGCCGCAGCAGCGCGGCTCGCCACCCTCTCCCGTCTCGAACGCCAGCCCCAGCACCTGGGTGGAATGCCACAGGGTCAGGTTGTCTCGCTTCTCGACGCCGCGCAGGAAGGCCTTGGATGTATTCCAGCGCCAGCCCGAGCGCTGGTTGACCTCGAAGTAGTCGACCCCCTCGTTGTCGCCGCGATTGAAGTCTCGGGTACGCGGGATGCCGGCTTCCACGGCGGCGGTGGCGAAGTCGTCCAGCACCTGCCACTTCAGGCGCTGCTTCTCGATACGCCACTCGCCGCCATGGCCGTGGAAGTCACGGTGGGCGGGATCGGCATCGCCCCCGTCATCCAGGCGATGGTGATCCTCGTGCTTCATGAAGTCGGGAAGGCAGCGATCCCAGCGCCAGTCGTCATCGCCGGTGAGCTCGGCCCAGCCGTCGTAGTCGCGGGCCTGGCCGCGCAGGTAAAGCATGCCGTTGATGCTGGAGCACCCCCCGAGGGTCTTGCCGCGGGGATAGATCAGGGAGCGGCCATTCAGGCCCTTGTCGGGCTCGGTGCGAAACCGCCAGTCGGTGCGCGGATTGTCGATGCAGTAGAGGTAGCCCACCGGGATGTGGATCCAGTGGTAAGTGTCTCGGCCACCGGCCTCGATCAGCAGCACCCGGTTGGACGGGTCGGCGCTGAGCCGGTTGGCGAGCAGGCAGCCGGCGGTGCCGGCGCCCACCACGATGTAGTCGAAGACCTGGGGATTGGGGGTAGGGTCAGCCATGGCATGCTCTCGCTCGGCATGCCGGCACTACCGCCACTCGCGTGGCGGCAGGCGGTCAGCTGGCCGCGGCCAGCTGACCGGCGGGCATGCCTGTCGGTCGTGGGAAGGAGACGTTACTTGGCCGTCGGCATCACGAACTCGGCACCGGCCGCGATGGAGTCGGACCAGCGCTGCATGATCGACTTCTGCTTGGTGTAGAAGCGCACCCCTTCCTCGCCATAGGCGTGGGTGTCACCGAACATCGAGCGCTTCCAGCCGCCGAAGCCGTGCCAGGCCATGGGGACCGGGATCGGCACATTGATCCCCACCATGCCCACCTGGATGCGTCGACCGAACTCGCGCGCCACGCTGCCGCTCTCGGTGAAGCAGCTCACGCCGTTGCCGAACTCGTGGTCGTTGATCAGCTGGATGGCGGTGGCGATGTCGGGAACCCGCACGCAGACCAGCACCGGACCAAAGATCTCTTCCTTGTAGATGGTCATCTCGGGCGTGACGTGGTCGAACAGGCTGCCGCCCATCCAGAAGCCCTCGGTAAAGCCCTCGCCGGTCTCGGAAGGATCGAACTCGCGGCCGTCGACCACCAGCTCGGCGCCCTCGGCCACGCCCTTCTCGATGTACCCGGTGATGCGCTGGTGGGCCTGGGCCGTGACGATGGGCCCCATCTCGGCATCGAGCTCCATGCCGTTCTTGATCTTCAGCGACCTCGCACGCTCGGCCAGGCGGGGCACGACCTGATCGGCCACGTCACCCACCAGCACCGCCACGCTGATCGCCATGCAGCGCTCGCCGGCACTGCCGTAGGCCGCGCCGATCAGGGCGTCGACGGCCTTGTCGAGGTCGGCGTCGGGCATCACCACCATGTGGTTCTTGGCGCCGCCCAGGGCCTGGACGCGCTTGCCGTGGCGGGCGCCACGCTCGTAGATCAGGTTGGCGATCGGCGTGGAGCCGACGAAGGAGAGGGCCCTGACGTCGGGGTGGTCGATCAGCGCCTCCACCGAGTCCTTGTCGCCCTGCACCACGTTGAACACGCCATCGGGCAGCCCGGCCCGCTTGAGCAGGTCGGCGACCAGCAGGGAAGCGCTGGGATCCAGCGGGCTCGGCTTGAGGATGAAGGTGTTGCCGGCGGCGATGGCGATGGGGAACATCCACATCGGGACCATGGCCGGGAAGTTGAACGGGGTGATGCCGGCGACCACGCCCAGCGGCTGGCGCATCGTCCAGTTGTCGATGCCGGTGCTGACCTGCTCGGTGTAGTCCCCCTTCAGCAGCTGCGGGATGCCACAGGCGAACTCGACGATGTCGATGCCGCGCGCCACCTCGCCCTGGGCGTCGGTGAACACCTTGCCATGCTCGCGAGTGATCGCCTCGGCCAGCTCGTCCTTGTGGGCGTTGAGCAGTTCCAGGAACTTGAACATCACCCGCGCGCGACGGATCGGCGGAGTGTCGGCCCAGGCCGGAAAGGCGGCCTTGGCAACTGCCACGGCGGTGTCCACATCGGCGGGGGAAGCCAGCGACACCCGGCCCGTCACCTCTCCGGTGGCCGGGTTGTAGACGTCCTGGACCTGGCCGGATTCGCCGGCGGACAGTTGACCGTTGATATAATGCGAGATGCTATGGGTGCTCATGGAAGCCTCGTTGTCGTCGTTATGTGGAAGCGGGGTCGAGGGGCACCCCTGCTCCCAGAGGGGAGAGATGCCATGGAGACCAAGATGAGGCCTGCCGACATCCGGATCAATTGAGTAATGCAAAACCTGGGTATAAGTTAAGCTGATATCACTCGACGCCGAGGACACCGCCATGCAGGACCTGCAGACCCTGCGGGCCTTCGTCACCGTGGCCCGGGAGGGCAGCGTCTCCCGCGCCGCCGAACGCCTGCACCTGACCCAGCCGGCGGTCAGCCTGCGACTCAAGCTGTTCCAGGAGAGCCTGGGCCTCACGCTGTTCCAGCGACATCCAAAGGGGCTGTCGCTCACCGACGATGGCCAGGCGCTGGTCCCCGCCGCCGAGAAGGCGCTGGCGGCCATGGCCGCCTTCGAGGAGAACGCCCGCGCCCTGCACACCACCCTGCATGGCCGGCTGAAGATCGGCACCATCGTCGACCCAGAGTTCATTCGCCTGGGCGCCTTCCTGCACCGCCTGGTGGAGCGGGCGCCGCAGCTCGAGACGGAGCTGCATCACGGCATGAGCGGCACCGTGCTGGAGTGGGTGCGTCGCGGCGAGCTGGACGTCGGCTTCTTCCTGGCGCCGCCCGGCGAGGGCCCGGGCATCCCCGAGATCGCCCACCGCGAGCTCACCCACTTCCACTACCACGTGATCGCCCCGGCCGGCTGGGGCAGCCGCCTGGCCGGCGCCGACTGGCCACAGCTCGCCATGCTGCCGTGGATCACCACGCCCGAGAACTCCGCCCACCACCGCCTGCTGCACGGCGTGCTCGACCCGCTGGGCATCGTGCCCAGGAGCGTGGCCCAGGTGGACCAGGAGGCCTGCATGCTGGACCTGGTGCGCGCCGGGGTCGGGCTCAGCCTGGCCCGAGACGCCCTGGCCATGGCGGAGCGCCAGGAGCGCGGCCTGACGGTCGCCGAGGGCATGCGCCTGCCCTGCGCCCTGAGCTTCATCTGGCAGCGCGACCGGGGGGAGGAGGTGGTGATCGCCGAGGCCCTGGAGGTGCTCGCCCGGGTCTGGGGGACGCCGGATTGACGACGCCACGCCCTGACAGCAGACGCCCTGACAGTAGAGAGGAGGAACGATGACGGGGCTTGAGGCCTGGGAGTATGCCCTGATCGGGCTCATCTTCGTGTGGAGCGGCTTCGTCAGGACCAGCCTCGGCTTCGGCGGGGCCGTCCTGTCGCTGCCCTTCCTGCTGCTGGTGCTCGACGAGCCGCTGGTGTTCCTGCCGATCATCGCCGTCCACCTGCTGATCTTCTCCAGCTGGATCGCCTGGCGCGGCCACCGGCTGCTGGTGGCCAAGAACGGCGGCCAGGCGCCGAGCGAGGGCAACATCGACTGGGGCTACCTGCTCCGGGCGATGAAGGTCATGATCATCCCCAAGCTGATCGGGGTCATCGGCCTGATCACCCTCCCCGGCCAGGTGCTGACCAAGATCATCTTCATGATCGTGCTGGTCTACGCGGTCGGCTACGTGCTCGACAGGCCCTTTCGCAGCAACAGCCGTCTCCTGGACGGGTTCCTGCTGGTCCTGGGCGGCTACGTCAGCGGCACCTCGCTGATCGGGGCCCCGCTGATCGTGGCGGTGTTCGCCTCCCATGTCGCCGCCCACCAGCTGCGCGATACCCTCTTCGCCCTGTGGTTCATCCTGGTGCTGATCAAGATGGTGTCGTTCCTGATCGCGGGGGTCGACCTGCAGCTCATCCACCACCTGTGGCTGCTGCCCTGCGCCCTGCTCGGCCACCTGCTGGGCGAACGCGCCCACCAGCATCTGCTCGAAAGCCGCACCAACCTCTACTTCCGGGTGCTCGGCGGGGTCCTGATCCTGGTCAGCGTGGTGGGACTTGTCGGCTCGGCGGGCTGAGCCCCGGGGGACACCGATGCGCGGCCCCTTGCCGGGCGCATTGACAGCCACCCCGCGCGACCGTGCAATGACAAGGCCGTCCCTTCCATCAGGAGTGCCTCATGCCCCCGCTTCCGCTGCGCTACGGCGCCTACGTGATCAGCCTGCTGGGCCTCGCCGTCAGCCTCCTCGGCGTCATGGATGGCCCCGGCTGGTGGTGGGGCGTGCTGGGCTTCGGCCTTCTCGTCGCCCTGGGCAGCCATGACATCCTCCAGCGCAAGCGCACGGTGAGCCGCAACTACCCGATCCTCGCCCACCTGCGCTACAACCTGGAGTCGTTCGGCCCGGAGCTGCGCCAGTACATCATCCAGTCCGACCACGAGGCGATCCCCTTCTCGCGGGAGCAGCGCCGGCTGGTCTACCAGCGCGCCAAGGACCTCAGCGACAAGCGCCCCTTCGGCTCGCTCTGCGACATGCGAGCCCCCGGCTACGAGTGGATGAGCCCGTCACTGGCACCGGCCCGCATCGACGACCCGGACTTCCGCACCACCATCGGGGCCGGACGTGGCCGGCCCTATCGGGCCAGCGTGTTCAACATCTCGGCGATGAGCTTCGGGGCACTCTCCGCCCATGCCATCACCGCCCTCAACCAGGGCGCGCGGCTGGGCGGCTTCTACCATGACACCGGCGAGGGCGCGATCTCCCCCTACCACCGCCATGGCGGCGACCTGGTCTGGGAGATCGGCTCCGGCTACTTCGGCTGTCGTGACGATCAGGGCCGGTTCGACCCCGAGCGCTTCCGCGAGCAGGCCACCCAGGACGCGGTGAAGATGATCGAGATCAAGCTCAGCCAGGGCGCCAAGCCGGGCCACGGCGGCATCCTGCCCTCGGCCAAGGTCACGGCCGAGATCGCCTCGACCCGCGGCGTGCCCATGGGCCAGGACGTGGTCTCCCCCGCCGCCCACTCGGCCTTCTCCACGCCCCGCGAACTGATCCACTTCATCCGCCGGCTGCGCGAGCTCGCCGACGACAGGCCGGTGGGCATCAAGCTGGCCATCGGGCATCCCTGGGAGTGGTTCGCCCTGGTCAAGGCGATGCTGGAGGAGGACGAGTACCCGGACTTCGTGGTGGTCGACGGCGGCGAAGGAGGCACCGGCGCCGCCCCGCTGGAGCTCATCAACCGCCTGGGCATGCCGCTGACCGAGGCCCTGCTGCTGGTGCACAACACCCTGGTGGGCGCCGGGCTGCGCGAGCGGGTCTCCGTCGGGGCCGCCGGCAAGGTGATCAGCGCCTTCGATCTCGCCCGCGCCCTGGCCCTGGGCGCCGACTGGTGCAATGCCGCCCGGGGCTACATGTTCGCCCTGGGCTGCATCCAGGCCCAGACCTGCCACACCGACCGCTGCCCGAGCGGCGTGGCGACCCAGGACCCGTGGCGCGGCAGCCGCCTGGATGTCGACCACAAGTCACGCCGGGTTCAGCGCTTCCACGCCAACACCCTCGCGGCGCTGGCCGAGATGCTGGCCGCCGCGGGCCTCTCCCACCCGCGGGAGCTCGGCCCCGAGCACGTGAGTCATCGGCTCTCCGCCCATGAGGTGAAGAGCTTCGACGAGCTCTACGACATCCTCTCCCCGGACGAACTGCTGCAGGGCGGCGCCTCCCGCCACGCCGTGTTCCGCGACTACTGGGACCTCGCCGACCCCGACCGTTTCGATCCGCCCGACGCGGTGGCCAGGCGGCGTCACAGCAAGCTGGTCTAGCGGCCCGCGCGTCAGGGTCGGGGAGGCGCGTCGTCGTGCGTCTCCCCGCTGACGGGTTCGTCGGCACAGTGGTGCCGGCTCTCCAGCTGGATGGTGGCGTGATGCAGGCCGTAGCGTTCCACCAGCAGCGAGCGGATCGCCACCAGCGTGGCCTGTCGATCCTCGCCCTCGTCGATGGCCGCATGCAGCGAGACAAGGTGGCGTCCCGGCGTCAGCGACCAGACATGCACATGATGCACGTTGCAGACCGCCTCGAGCTGCTCGGGAATCTCGCGGCGCAGCGTCGCGGCGTCCAGGTCGTCCGGGGCGCCCTCCAGCAGGATATGGCCGGATTCCCGGGTCAGCCTCCAGGCGCTGCGCAGGATCAGCATCGCCACCAGCACCGAGAGCAGCGGGTCGATGGGCATCCAGCCGGTCGCCAGGATCACCAGGGCGGCGACGATGGCCGCCACCGAGCCCAGCAGGTCCCCCAGCACGTGCAGCGCCGCCCCGCGGATGTTGAGGTTGTCGCGATCGCCGAAGTGCAGGATGGCAAACACCGCCACGTTGACCAGAAGCCCCAGGCCGGCGATCGCCAGCATGGTGCTACCCATGACCTCCATCGGCGAGAGCAGCCGGCGGATCGCCTCGATGAGGATCCACGCCACGATGGCGATCAGCGTCAGGCCGTTGACGAAGGCGGCCAGGATCTGTACCCGGTGGTAGCCGAAGCTGCGCTTGTCGTCGGCCGGGCGGCGGCTGATGCGGGCGGCGAACCAGGCCAGCGTCAGCGCCGCGGTGTCGGTGAGCATGTGGCCGGCGTCGGCCAGCAGGGCCAGCGACCCGGAGAGGATGCCTCCCACCACCTCGGCGACCATGAAGCCGCCGGTGAGCAGGATCGCCCAGAGGAGCCGGCGCTGGCTGTCCTGCCCCGTGTGAGGAGCGTGGTGATGTGAGTGGTGATGATGGTCGTGAGACATGGGCCCTCCCTGTCGGTCGGGACCAGCATAACGCAGGAGGCGGGCGCTAGACTCCCCTCACCGTACGCGCCGCCTCGCGACGCCGCTTGACCTCGTAGGCCACGGCCAGCACCACGGTAACGAGGATCAGGATCAGGCCCAGGGCGTTGACCGCCGGCGTGAGGCCCGTGCGTACCTTGGAGGCGATATAGACCGTCAGGGTAGTGTCGTAGCCCACCACGAACAGCGAAGTGTTGTAGTTCTCGAAGGACTGCAGGAAGGCGATCACCGCCGCCGAGAGGATTGCCGGCTTGAGGTAGGGCAACAGGATGCGCCGGAACATCTGCCACTGGCTGGCGCCCAGGTCCAGGGCGGCCCGTTCCATGGTGCGGTCGAAGCGCTGCAGCCGCGCCGTGACCATCAGCATCACGTAGGCGGCGATGAAGGTGGACTGGCCGAGCACGGTGAGGAAGATCCCCCCGCCGACTCCGAGCTGGCGCCAGAAGATCAGCGTCGAGATGCCGATGATCACCCCCGGCGTCAACAAGGGCGAGAGGATCAGCGCGTAGAGGAAGGGCTTGGCACGGCTCGAGACGGTGTTGAGGAACAGCGCCGTGGCGATGCCGATGGGCACCGCCAGGCACAACACGCCGACCGCCACGATGGCGCTGTTGGTCAGTGCCTGCCACATGCCGCCGTCGGCGGCGAGCTCGCCGAACCACTTGAGGGTGGTGCCATCCCAGGGGGTCACGGTGGGAAAACGGCTGTCGTTGAAGGTGGCCGCGGCCATCACCAGCAGCGGCAGGAAGAGGTAGGCGAAGAACACCACCACGTAGAAGCGCAGGCCCAGGGCCATCAGTCGCTGCGAGCTCACGCCCTTTCCCCCCTCATTTCGCGATGTCCCCCAGGCCCACCTTGAAGATCTTCATGACCAGCGACATGAAGCCAATGCACAGCACCAGCAGCAGGAAGGCGTAGGCCGCCCCCTGGTTCCAGTTGCCGCCCTCGAAGAACCAGTTGTAGATGATCTGGGTGAACCAGCGGCTGCCGGGCGAGCCGAGCAGGGCCGGCACCGCGTAGCTGCCCGCCGCCAGCATGAAGGTCATGATGCAGCCGGTGGCGATCCCCGGCTTGGCATGGGGAATGACGATGCGCCGATGGGTGCGGATGGTGCCCGCGCCGAGGTCCCGGGCCGCCCGCACCTGGTTATCGTCGAGGCTCTCGATGGCGTTGTAGACGGGAAAGACCATGAACAGGATATAGGCATAGACCATGCCCACCATGACCCCTCCGTCGCCGCTGAGGAAGCGGATCGGCCGGTCGATCAGCCCCAGCATCATCAGCACCTCGTTCAGCGGACCGCGGAAGGCGAGGATGATGAACCAGGAATAGGTGCGCAGGATCTCGTTGATCCAGAAGGGGATGATCAGCAGCAGGATACACAGTGCCGCCTGGCGCGGGGTGGCCACCTTGGCCAGGTACCAGGCCAGCGGATAGCTCACCCCCAGGGTCAGCAGGGTCACCAGCACGCTTGACCACAGCGTCTTGAAGAAGATCGCCCGATGGATGTCGTTGTCGGCCAGGGTGGCATAGTTGGCCAGCGTCCAGCCATCCTCCGGCCCGCCCTGCTGGGCCGGCAACAGGTTGGGGCGCAGCGAGTAGTCGATCATCTGCAGCTGCGGCAGGGTCACCATGACGATCAGCCAGATCCCCAGCAGAACGAGGATCGACACGGCCAGGGGGCTGCCGAACCGCGACTTCAGCTGGCTAAACATCCCGGGCCTCCACCACCTCGCCGGTCGCCTCGTCGACCCTCGGGGTACCGTCGTCGGGCAGCACCACCGCATCCTCGGGATCGTAGCCGAAGGTCATGCGGTGTCCGGCCACCAGGGCGTCCACGTACTGCCGGGAGAGCTCGTGGCCGAGCTGCGCTCGGAGCATCTCGCCGGAGGCATCGAGCCTGGCCTCGAGCATCACCCAGGCGCCCTCGAAGTGCACCGCCTCGAGCGTGGCCGCGAAGGTCGGGCCGCCCGTATGGTCGTCCACCGGTCGCAGGTGCTCGGGGCGGATGTAGAGCGCGGTCCGGTCGCCGTTGTCCAGCCGCGTCGAGGCCGCCACACGGCCGGCCAACTCGCCCAGTCGCCCGCCGTCCAGGCGCACCCGCTCCCCCTCGCGATCGATCACCGTCGTCTCCAGCCGGTTGTTCTCGCCGACAAAGGCCGCCACGAAGCCGGTGGCCGGCGAGCGGTAGAGGGTCATGGGGTCGGCCACCTGCTGGATGCGCCCCGCCGACATCACCGCCACCCGGTCGGACATGGTCAACGCCTCGCCCTGGTCGTGGGTGATGTAGATGAAGGTGATGCCGGTCTTGCGCTGGATCGCCTTAAGCTCGGCGCGCATGTGCTGACGAAGTTTCAGGTCCAGCGCCGAGAGCGGCTCATCCAGCAGCAGTACCCGGGGCTCCACGGCCAGGGCCCGGGCGATGGCCACCCGCTGCTTCTGGCCACCGGAGAGCTCGGTGACCATCTTCGGCCCGCTGCCCTCGAGCGCCACCAGCGCCAGCAGCCGCTCGGAGGTCTCGCGGCGCGTCTTCTTGTCGACGCCCCGCACCTCGAGGCCGAACTCGATGTTCTCGAAGACCGTCATCAGCGGGAAGAGCGCCAGGTTCTGGAAGATCATCGCCGTGGGCCGGCGGTTCACCTGGACACCCCCCATGGGCTCGCCGCCGATCAGCACCCGCCCTTCGGTCGGGGTCAGAAAGCCACTGATCATGTTGAGCAGGGTGGTCTTGCCGCAGCCCGAGGGGCCGAGGAAGCTGAAGAACTCCCCCGACCCGATCTCGAGCGTCGTCTTCTCGATGGCGGTGAAGTCGCCGAAGCGCATCACCACCTCGTCCAGGCGGACGCTGCCGTCCACGGTCACGTTGGGGGTGGAGTCGTTGCCCATCATGCCGAGAGGTAGCGGTCCTGGTACTCGTTGCGCAGCGCCACGTACCAGGGCTCCTGGATCGGCCACCACCAGAGATTGGCCAGGTCCTCCTCGGTATAGGACTCGTTGAAGAAGTTGCGGGTCGCCTCCGGCAGCAGCTCGGTGGCGCCCTTGGAGGTGGAGTTGTAGCCGGTGGCCTCGACGAACATGGCGCCGGCCTCGGGGGTGTAGTACCAGTTGATCAGTTCGTAGACGGCGTCCGGGTTCTGGGCGTTGCGGGGGATCACGAACCCCTCCATCCAGGCCAGCGCCCCCTCCTTCGGTGCGCCGTAGGCGATGTCCTCGCCCTCCTGCTGCAGGCGGAAGGCGGTGGAATCCCAGGTCTGGCCGATGATCGCGCCGTTGGTGCGGAAGGCGGCCTGGGCCTCGTTCTCGGTGTTCCAGAACTGCACCAGCATCTGCTTGTGCTTGACCGCCTCCTCGAGGATGACATCGAAGTTGGCGCGCATCGCCTCCTCGTTCTTGTAGGAGTCGAGCAGCGGGTATGGCAGGCGACCCTCGCGCTCGAGCCACAGGCCGATGCCGACCAGCGCCGAGTGGCCGCGCACCGTGACGCCCTGCCCATGCTCGGGGTTCCAGAGGTCGGCATAGCTCAGGTTGGCGCGGTCGACGTCGGCAAAGCGGCGGTTCCAGGTGATCGCCTCGGTCCCCCAGTCGCTGGGCGCGAAATAGCGCTTGCCGTCCACCACTCCGCCAGTCCTGGAGCCCTCGATGGCGCTGTCCAGGGCGCCGCTCCAGTTGATGCGCGACTCGTCCAGCGGCTGCACCAGATTGTAGTCGAGGTAGCCGGGGACGCGGTCCACGGTGGGCATGATCACGTCGAAGCCGCTGCCGTCGCTGGCCCGCAGGGAGTTCATCAGCTCGTCGTTGGTGCCGTAGGGCGTGAAGGTGGCCTGGATGCCAGTCTTCTCGGTGAAGTCCGCAAGCATCCTGTCGTTGAAGTAGCCCGCCCAGGCGTAGATGCGCAGGGTCTGTTCCTGCGCCAGCACCGTGTTGACGTAGAAGGACGGCACGCTGGCAGCGGCGCCGGCGGCCAGGCTGCCCTTGAGGAAACGGCGACGTGTGATCGACATGACTAGCTCTCCATGATGGCTCGGGCGCACTCCGTTATCGCGCAATGGGATGACGACGGCATGACGCTCGGATGACGGTTCAGAGGCGACTCAATCAGCGTAGCACCATATACGAAAAGGCCCAGTCGCCGCTCCGGGGCGCCCGGCGCCCCGTTTGCGCCGCGCCTCTGCCAGGCTCACATCACCGGCACGCCGATGAGCACGGGGTGCAGGTAGAAGGCGAAGACGACGTAGGCCGCCAGGCCGATCACCACGGTGGCGACGGTGCCGGCCGCGCCGGGGGTGGCCACCGCGGAACGAGGGCGGCGGCGGGCGGAGCGGAAGTCGAACACCGCCCAGGCCAGGAAGGCGCCGAAGAGGACGATGTCGCCCAGCCGCCCGTTGGCCAGCAGGTGGGCGAGGGCCCAGAGCTTCACCGCCAGGATCATCGGGTGGCCGAGCTTCGCCTTGAGATGGTTGCGGGGCACGTAGGCCGCCACCAGCAGCAGGAAGGCGGGCAGCATCAGCAGCGCGACGGCATGGCGCAGGCCCACCGGCGGCTGCCAGACCCACACCGGGTCCAGGCGCGTCTGGCCATAGCCCCAGATCACCAGGACCAGGCCGATGAGCGAGGCCACCGAATAGGCCGCCTTCCAGGGCATCAGGCCCATTCGCTGGACCTGGGCGGTTCGCCAGTCGTCGGCGACGATGCGCACCGAGTGCACACCGAGAAAGATCAACAGGCCGAGTATCATCACGGTCATGGGTAAGCCTCGCAGCGAAGTGGTATCAGGGTGGGGGGGTGCCGAGTCTCCCGTAGCCTATCGGGTCGCGGGCCTCGCCGCGAGCGATGGGACCGGCGGCGTGCTTGCCTGGCCCCGGCGCCCCCCTTAGGGTGAGGGCCATCGCCGGTGCGAGATGCCGCCACCTGCCCGCCCGGCCCCAGGAGCGACACGACAGGATGACAATGACGTCTCCCGATACCGAACACGACGCCCTGCCCGAGGTCATCGCGGGCCCCCTGCTGCGTCGCCTGAGCACGGAACGCCTGGTGATCTGGCTGGTGGGTTCACGCCCCCTCTCGCCGAGCCTGATGCTGCACCCGGCGGGCCACCCACCGCGCCACCTGGCCCTCAACGAGGCGCGCCTCAGGCGCCTGCCGCTGGGACACCACGCCTGGCTGCACCTGGTCGACGTGACCCTCGACACCCCCCTGCCCCGCGGCGTGCGCATCGACTACGACCTGAAGCTCCCCGGCGAGGGGGGCACGACCGGCATCGCCGACTGGGCGCCCCACCTGCTGCACGAGGGCGCGTCGCACCCCGGCTTCGTGCTCGCCGATAGCCATCGACGGCTGCTTCACGGCTCCTGTCGCCGCCCCCACCACGACGGCCCGGACGGCCTGGCGCGCGCCGATGCCTGGCTGGCCGAGCGCCGCGACGCCCCCGAGACCTGGCCGGCCTGGCTGCTGATGACCGGCGACCAGATCTACGCGGACGACGTGGCGGGGCCGATGCTCGTGGCCATCCACGGGCTGATCCACCGCCTGGGGCTCTTCGACGAGACCCTGGAGGGGGCCACCGTGGCCGACAGCCAGGCCCTCTACGCCGACCCCGCCACCTACTACCGCCGCGAGGCGCTGCTGCCAGAGGCCAGGAGCAGCGACGCGCTGCGCAAGGGCTTCTTCGGCGGGGTGCGCAAGCCGGTCTTCACCTCGGCCAACGCCCACAACCACCTGATGAGCTTCGCCGAGGTCATCGCCATGTACCTGCTGGCCTGGTCGCCGGTGCCCTGGCGCCTGGTGGGCATGGAAGAGCCCACGCTGGACGCCGAGAACGCCGCGCTGTTCCGCCGGGAGAAGGCGGTCATCGAGCGCTTTGCCGAGGGGCTTCCGGGCGCCGCCCGGGTGATGGCCCACCTGCCCTCGCTGATGATCTTCGACGACCACGACATCACCGACGACTGGAACCTCACGGCGGACTGGGAGCGGACCGCCTACGGCCATCCCTTCTCGCGGCGGATCATCGGCAACGCCCTGCTGGCCTACCTGCTCTGCCAGGGCTGGGGCAACGACCCCGACCGCCTGGCCGCGCCGCTGGAGGAGGCCGCCGGCCTGCTGGAGCGCGCCGCCGAGCGGGAGGGCTGGCTGCCCGCCGGGGAACAGGACACCGTCATCGGCCACCTGCTGCGCTTCCAGGGCTGGGAGGTCCAGGTCGACGGGGAGCCGCGGCTGATCGTGCTGGACACCCGCACCCGGCGCTGGCGCAGCGAGCGCAGCCCCAGGCGTCCCTCGGGCCTGATGGACTGGGAGGCGCTCACGGAGCTGCAGCAGCAGATCCTCGGGGCCTCCTCGGTGGTGATCGTCTCGCCGGCCCCGATGTTCGGCGTCAAGCTGATCGAGGCCATCCAGCGGCTCTTCACCCTGGCCGGCAGGCCGCTGCTGGTGGATGCCGAGAACTGGATGGCCCACCGCGGCGCGGCCAGCGTGATGCTCAACATCTTTCGCCACTCTCGCACCCCGGGCCACTACGTGATCCTCTCCGGCGACGTGCACTACTCCTTCGCCTATGACATCCGCATCCGCCATCGCCGCGAGGGGCCGAGGCTCTGGCAGATCACCTCCAGCGGGCTCAAGAACGCCTTCCCCGACACCCTGCTCGACTGGTTCGACCGCCTGAACCGCTGGCTCTACGCCCCGCGCTCGCCGCTCAACTGGTTCACCCAGCGCCGGGGCATGGTGATCACCCCCCGCGACCCGGACCGCGCCCGCGCCGGCGAGCGGCTCTGGAACGGCGCCGGCATCGGCCTGGTGGAGCTGGACGACCAGGGCCGCCCGAGCGACATCCGCCAGCTCGATGCCCGCGGCTTCGACGTGACCTTTCCCGATCCGAACGACTCCTTAGCCACGGGTGAGGTGACGCGCGTTCGTCCGGCGGGCCGTGCGCGACAGTAGAAAATTCAGGGTGCTTATCAACGCATACCCTGAGATGCTGTCGTCGACGCAGAATCGACGTGAGCAAGGAGTGGCAACGGTGCAGGACGAGAATGCGCTACTGGAGGATCAGCAGGCCGTTCAGGAGCTGATCGCCCGGCACATGCCGCTGGAAGTCACGCTTTCGGCCATCTCGCGCATGATCGATCGACAGCTCCCCGACGCCCTGATCTCGATCATGCGGTACGACCCCGGCGAGGGGACGCTCAGCCTGATCGCCGGGGACAGCTTCTCGCCGACCTTCCATGACCTCGCCCAGAACGTGCAGGTCGCCCAGGATGTCGGCACCTGCGCGGCGGCCGCCTTCCGGCGGGAGATGGTGATCAGCGAGGACATCCAGCAGGATCCCAACTGGGAGGGCGGGCATGAGCTGGCGCGCCAGGAGGGGCTGGCCGCCTGCTGGTCCATGCCGGTCATCTCGGACGAGGACGAGCTGCTCGGCACCTTCGCGATCTACTACCGCATGCCCCGGACCCCCGACGAGGTCGAGAAGGCGCTGCTGCACCGGGCCGCAAACCTGGTCGCCCTGGCCATCGGACGCCAACGCGACCGCCAGGTCCGCGACGAGGCGGAGCAGCGCTTCCGCTCGCTGTTCACCCAGCACCCCGATGCGGTGTTCGAGTTCGACCTCGACGGACGCTTCATCAGCTGCAATGCCTCGGCCACGCAGATCACCGGCTTCAGCGAGGCGGCGCTGAAGGGTCAGCCCTTCCATGGCTACGTCTCCGAGGAGGAGCTGCCCACCATCGAGGCCGCCTTCCAGCGCGTCTGCGCGGGGGAAACGCAGCAGCACATCTACAACAGCATCAATGCCGAAGGGCGGGCCTACACCCTGGAGGTCACCAACCTGCCCATCGTCGTCGACGAACGGGTCGTCGGCGTCTACGGCGTGGGGCGCGACATCACCCGGCGCCGCGAGCAGGAACAGCAGCTGCGCCTGCTGGCCCGCGGCATCGATGCCAGCCGCAACGGCGTGGTGATGGCCGATGCCACCCTGCCCGACCTGCCGATGGTCTACGTGAACGAGCCGTTCCTGGCCCTCACCGGCTATGACCGTGAGGAGGTGCTGGGCCACAACTGCCGCTTCCTCCAGGGGCCGGGGACCGATCCCGCGGCGGTGGCCCGGCTGCGCCTCGCCCTGGCCGAGCAGCGCGAGGTCCAGGTGACGCTGCGCAACTACCGCAAGGATGGCTCGCCGTTCTGGAACCACCTGTATCTCGGCCCCGTCCTCGATGAGGAGGGTCGGTGCACCCACATCGTCGGCATCCAGCAGGATGTCTCACGGTTCCGGGAGTACGAGGATCGCCTCGCCCACCAGGCCAGCCACGACGCGCTCACCGGGCTGCCCAACCGTGAGCAGCTCACCTCGCGCCTGGCCCAGCTCTCCCGGCGAAATCGCCGGCAGGATGGCTTCCTGGCCCTGCTCTACATCGACATGGACGACTTCAAGCCGGTCAATGATGGCCTCGGACATCATGTCGGCGACCGGCTGCTGGTGGAGGTGGCTCATCGCCTCGGGGCCCTGCTGGACAAGGGGGACATCCTCTCGCGGCTGGGCAGCGACGAGTTCGCCATGCTGCTGACCGGGCTCCATGACGAGCGTGACGTGCCGGCCCGGGCCGAGACGATCCTCACCACCCTGTCACTGCCCTTCGAGCTCGATGAACACCGGGTGCACATCAGCGCCAGCATCGGCATCGCCTCGAGCCTCGAGCCGGTACGCCATGCCGCGGAGCTGATCCAGCACGCCGACCAGGCCATGCAGGAGGCCAAGCAGCAGGGGCGCAACACCTGGCACTGGCATGGCGAGGACGTCTCGAGCCCGATGAGCGAGCACGTCGAGATGCGTCTCGAACTGCAGGAGGCGATCCGCGAGGGGCAGTTCCTTCTGCACTACCAGCCCATCGTCGACACCCGGACCGGCCGGGTGCGCAGCGTCGAGGCCCTCGTGCGCTGGCAGCATCCCGACAAGGGCATGATCTCGCCGGGGCTCTTCATCCCGCTGGCCGAGCAGACGGGCCAGATCGTCGCCATCGGTCGCTGGGTGCTGCACCAGGCCTGCCAGGACATGGCCACCCTCCTCGCCGAAGACGCGACCGACCTGCAGGTGGCCGTGAACATCTCGCCGCTGCAGTTCCGGCGGGCGGGCTTTCTCGAGGAGGTGGAGCAGGTCCTCGACGCAACGGGATGGCCGGCCCACCGGCTGGAGCTCGAGGTGACGGAGGGGGTGCTGATGTCCGGCACCGACCGGGCCATCGAGGTGCTGCACGCCCTGCGCCGCCTCGGGGTGCAGGTGGCCATCGACGACTTCGGCAGCGGTTTCTCGAGCCTTCGCTACCTGCGCCAGCTACCGATCAGCAAGGTGAAGGTCGATCGCAGCTTCATCCACGACATCACCCGCAATGGCGACAATGCCGCCATCACCCAGGGGGTGATCACCATGGCGCACCACCTGGGCCTGAAGGTGGTGGCCGAGGGCATCGAGACCGTGGAACAGCATGCCAACCTCAGGCAGCGTGAATGCGACCTGCTCCAGGGCTTCCTGTTCTCTCGCCCCGTGCCCCTCGAGCGGCTGAAGGCACTGCCGACCTGTTTGCCCGAGAGCACACGGGATCACGCCGCTGCGCCGACGCCCGGCCGGCACCGCCAGGACGCCGGCGGCTCAACCTGATCGCCGGCGCCACAGGGCCAGGCCGCCGACCATGACCAGCCAGGTCATGGCCGCGGCCACGGTGTCATCGAGCACGATGCCGACGCCCCCGGGCACCCCTTCCGCCTGGCTCACCGGCGGCGGCTTGGCGATGTCGAACCCCCGGTAGACCACGAAGGCCGCGGCCAGGGCCGCGGGATGGCGCGCCGCGGCCAGGCCGACCACCGACACCGGGAAGGCGATGATCTCGTCGAGCACGATGCGCCCGTCGTCCTTGAAGCCCAGTGCGGTCGCGGCGTGATGGCAGACCGGCATGGCCGCCACCAGCAGCACCGCCACGAGGCCCAGCTGCACGCGCCGCGTACGCCCCAGCAGCCACCAGGCGAGCGGCAGGCCCAGCAGCGAACCGACCGTTCCCGAGGCCCAGGGCGAGAGCCCGAGGCCGAAGCCCGTCGAGAGGGCCATCCATACCGTGTCCACCGCTGCTCCCCTGACCGTCGAACGCTCGCTACCATACCCGCGGCGGGTTGCGGCGTCGACGCCGGCCTCGGGGCTTCGACAAGCGCCTCGCGGCGACGCATCATGGAGGGCCACCCTCTTCCATGAACCGGCCAGACCGCCCATGAGCAACGACACCCGGGAACGCAACCGACGCATGACCCACTTCGACGGCCACGACGAGATCTGGCTGTTCGGTTACGGCTCGCTGATCTGGAAGGCCGACTTCCCCTGGCTGGAGCGCCGCGCGGCCCACATCCACGGCTGGGTGCGCCGCTTCTGGCAGGGCTCCCACGATCACCGCGGCACCCCCGAGGCCCCGGGCCGGGTGGCGACCCTGGTGCGGGAGCCGGGGGCCGTCTGCCATGGCATGGCCTATCGCATCAGCCCCGAGGTGCTGGGCCCCCTGGACGTGCGCGAGAAGAACGGCTACCTCCGCGAGGTGACCCGGCTGCACTTCGACGATGGTGCCTCGCCGGACAGCGCCGACGGCCTGGTGTATCTCGCCACCCGGGACAACGCCGCCTTCCTGGGCGACGCCCCGCTCGACGCCATCGCCGAGCAGATCGCCGCTTCCCACGGCCCCAGCGGCCCCAACCGCGACTACCTGGTCTACCTGGCCCAGGCCCTGCGCGAACTCGGCGTGGACGATCCCCACGTGTTCGCGCTGGCGGCGCGCCTGCCCCACCCGGCAGGCGACGACCGCCCCCACGCCCCCGACAACAAGGAGAAGAACCTCCCATGAGCGTGACCCTCGACGACATCCGCCAGGCCGCCGCCCGCCTGGAGGGCAGCGTGGAGCATACCGCCTGTCTGCACTCCTCGACGCTGTCCCGGCTCACCGGCTGCGAGGTCTACATCAAGTTCGAGAACCACCAGTTCACCGCCTCCTTCAAGGAGCGTGGCGCCCTGAACCACCTGCTCTCGCTCACGCCAGAGGAGCGCGCCCGGGGCGTGATCGCCATGTCCGCCGGCAACCACGCCCAGGCGGTGGCCTACCACGCCGCGCGGCTGGGGATCCACGCCACCATCGTCATGCCCCGCCACACCCCCAACCTCAAGGTGCGCAACACCCGCGACTTCGGGGCCGAGGTGCACCTCGAGGGCAACGGGGTCGACGAGGCCGGCGCCTACGCCCACCGCCTGGCCAAGGAGCGCAACCTGGTCTTCGTGCACCCCTACGACGACGAGCGGGTCATCGCCGGCCAGGGCACCATCGCCCCGGAGATGCTCGAGGCGGTGCCCGACCTGGACTGCCTGGTGATCCCCATCGGCGGCGGCGGACTGATCAGCGGCAATGCCGTGGCGGCCAAGGCCCTGAAGCCCGACATCGAGGTGATCGGCGTGCAGACGCGGCGCTTCCCGGCCATGAAGCAGGCACTGGCCGGCGAGGAGATCCACTGCGGCCTGGCCACCCTGGCCGAGGGCATCGCCGTGAAGCAGCCCGGCACCCTGACCCGGGAGATCGTGCGCGAGCTGGTCAGCGACATCGTGCTGGTGGACGAGCCGGAGATCGAGCGCGCCATCCTGATGCTGCTGGAGATCGAGAAGAGCGTGGCCGAGGGCGCCGGCGCCGCGGGCCTCGCCGCCCTGCTCAGCGACCCGGAACGCTATCGCGGCCGCAAGGTGGGGCTGGTGCTGTGCGGCGGCAACATCGACATGCTGGCGCTCTCCTCGGTGATCCAGCGCGGCCTGGTGCGCTCCAATCGCATCGTGCGCGTGCGGGTGGGCATCCCGGACGTGCCCGGCTCGCTGGCCGAGCTGACCCAACTGCTCGCCGCACAGCGCGCCAACGTCATCCAGATCGCCCACCAGCGCACCTTCACCGACCTCTCGCTGCGCGCCACCGAGGTGGAGGCCACCCTGGAGACCCTGGGCAGCGACCACACCCGCGAGGTGATCGCCGCGCTGCGCGTCGAGGGCTACGACCCGGTGCTGCCCGCCAACGAGGTGCATCCGGACGAGCGCTGGGCCACCGACCCCGAGGGCCATCACTGAGATGGCCACCCTGGCGATCTATGTCGCCGCCGCCCTGGCCGAGATCGCCGGCTGCTTCAGCGTCTGGGCCTGGTGGCGGCTGGACAGGCCGGCCCTCTGGCTGATCCCGGGGCTGGCCAGCCTGGCGCTCTTCGCCTGGCTGCTGAGCCTGTCCGGGGCGGACTACGCCGGGCGGGCCTACGCCGCCTATGGCGGGGTCTACATCGCCACCTCGGTGGCCTGGCTCTGGCTGGTCGAGCAGCGCCTGCCCGACCGCTGGGACCTGCTCGGCACGGGCCTCTGCCTGCTCGGGGCCGGCATCATCCTGCTCGGGCCTCGGCCCGCGGGCTGATCTCTGGCAGAGAAAAGGCGGCAGGCGTACCCTATGACCACTCCCTTATCCGACCCCTTCCATCACCTCAACCAAAGGAAGCGTGATGAGCAGCAAGATCGACGTGTCAGCCCCCCTGGTCATCCTGCATGGCGACGAGATGGCCCAGGTGGCCTTCGAGCGCATCCTCGAGACCTTCGTGACGTCCCGCCTGGACGTGGACCTGGTCGAGATCGACCTGACCGCTGAGAACCGCCTGGTCACCAACGGCCAGGCGGTCATCGATGCCATCGAGGCCCTCAAGCAGCACGGCGTGGGGGTGAAGAACGCCGGCATGACGGTGAACCGCGCCCAGCTGGGCGAGATGCTGGCCAAGCATCCGGAGCTCGACGGCACCTCGCTGCATCCGCTGGCCACCAAGTCGCCCAACGGTGCCATCCGCAAGGGTATCGGCGGCAACATCACCCGCGAGGACATCCAGTTCCGCAACCTGCAGTTCAAGAAGCCCGAGTGGATCGGCCGCGACATCGAGGTCGACACCATGGCCACCGGCGGCAGCAAGGACAGCTTCAACGAGCTCTCCAGCGCCACCGGCATCGTCAAGCTGCTGTTCGTCGGCGCCAGCGGCGACCCGGTCGAGCTGCACCGCCGCGAGGTCAAGAAGGGCGACCCCTGGCTGCTCGCCACCAACGACATCGACCAGATCAAGGCCTGGGCGCACCGCTTCTTCCAGCGCGCCATCAACGAGAAGCGTGACATCTACCTGGGCCTGAAGGACACCGTGATCGCCGGCTACGACGGCGTGATGCGGGCCGCCATCGAGGGCATCTACGAGAGCGACTACCGCGCGCAGGTCGAGGCGCTGGGGCTCTCCTACCACTACGAGCTGATCGACGCCCAGGCCGCCCGCATCGTCGCCAACCCTCCGGAGCGGGCGCTGTGGGGCGTGCCGGACAACACCACCGGCCGCAAGCTCTACAAGCTGGTCGAGCAGCTCAAGGTGCACGGCATTCCCACCCGCAAGGCCCACGTCTCGCTGTCGCGGATGAGCGCCGGCGGTGGCGACCAGTACGGCAGCTACAACGCCCCGGCCCTTGAGAACGGCATCCTCAAGGTGGTCGTCGACGGCGAGGAGAAGCACGCCCGCCACGTCAAGCAGGGCGACCCCATCCTGCTGATGTCCAACGACCACGAGGCGATCAAGGACTGGGTCACCCAGGTGTTCCGCGACGCCTCGCGCAAGGACAAGGAGGTCTACTTCGGCCTCAAGCGCGAGTACATGGAGTACGACGATGTCTTCAGTACCGCCATCACCGACGTCCGCCGCGAGCTGGCGAAGGCCGACACGCCGCCGCCCTCGTTCATGATCATGCGGCCCTCCAGCCAGCTCATCAAGATGATCACCGACCCGCCCCGCAACGCCCTCTACCCGGCGCAGAACCTGGACGGCGACATCTTCTCGGACATCTCCGCGGCGCTGGGCGGCAGCCTGGCCACCGCCAGCTCCATCATCGAGAGCAAGAACGGCACCATGCTCTTCGAGGCGCCCCACGGCACCGCCCACGACCTCTACCTGAAGTACCTTGAGACCGGCGGGAAGGAAGCGCACTTCAACTCCTCCGCGCTGATCTTCGCCGTGGCCAACGCCCTGGAGACCCTGGGCGAGCGCGAGGGCAACGAGGCCCTGGTGGACTACGCCACCCGCCTCAAGGCCGCGCTGATCGATACCGTCGGCGACGGCATCATCACCGGCGACCTGAAGGGCAAGACCACCGATCCTGCCTCGGAAACCATCGTCGACATGCAGGGCTTCCTGGATGCCGTGGCCGAGCGCCTGTCGGCCTGACGCCGGGCCCGCGGCCTCGCCCACCCGGGCGAGGCTGCCTCGCGTCACGCGGGGCCTCCCACGCTCATGCCCCCCTCCCTTCCTGCGTCGCCCCCACCGCTCGACGACCGGCCACCCGAGCCTGTCGGATGATGAGCGGACTCATGCTTTTATATGGTTCCACGCTGCATGATCCCGAAGGGGAGAATTAAGACAGAATGATGACTCGGGATGGACAGCCCGCCCGGTTTTCAGGGATAGTAAGCATAATGAAGATACATTCTGTAACCGGCCCCTGATGGGAGGCCGTTACGCGGCCCACCAGCGATCCGGAAGCACCGACGCGATGTCTCCCCTGCCCCGCACCTGCCGCTCCCCGATGCGGCTCCTGTCCTGGCGCCCTCTTGCCTGGCGACCCCTTTCATGGCGACCGTCATGGCGGCGACTGATGCTGTCGTTGATGCTCTCGATGATGTTCTCCTCGCTGCTTTGGCCGCTGGCCGCGCCCGCTAGGGCCGAGAGCCAGGGGGCGCCCGACGCCCCGATACTGGCGATCACCCGGGGGGGCGAGAGCCGGACGCTGTCGCTGCGCGAGATCGAGGAGACCGGCCTTCGCCATGTGGAGATGCGCCATCCCGAGGGGCTCGAGGGCCGCTTCTCGGGGGTCAACCTGGACGACTTCCTGGCCGCGAACGGCCTGGACGAGGCCCGGCGCGTGCGGTTCATCGCCGATGACGGCTACACCACCTTCCTCACGCCGGCGGAGCGTCGCGAGAAGCGCTACCTGATGGTGACGCGGCTGGACGGCGAGCCCATCGGGCCCGACCAGTTCGGCCCGCTGATGCTGGTGGTGCCCGAGGAGGCCGAGGCCGTGCTGGCAGGCACGGCACCGCTGACCCGCTGGATCTGGGCACTCCGGGAGGTCAGCGCGAGATGAAGGCCATATCGGCCAGGGGCTTGCGCCGTCGCCTGCTGCTGGCCTTCGGCCTGATCGCCTCGGTCTGTCTGCTGGCGATCACCTTCTACGTCTTCCAGGCACGACAGCACGTCGGCGCCGACTACACCGCCATGGTCGCGGACGTGGTGCGGGCCCAGCAGGACCCCGACAAGCTGCGCACCGCCCTGGACCGCCACGTCGACCTCGAGGACCCGCACCATGGCGGAGAACTGGCCAAGCTGCTGCAACGCCTCCCCAGGCGCATCGAGGGCATACGGCTGCAGCTGATGCGCAGCGACCTCCCCCTCGCGGGCTATACGCCGCTGCTCGAGGAGCTTGCCGACATCGAGGAGCGCATCGAGGCCCTGCGGACCCAAGTCACCACGGCAGAGGGCGACGAGTTCGACTCCCGGGCGCTCGAGGAGGTGCGCACGCGCGGGCTCGAGATCGAGGAGGGGCTGGCCTGGAACTACAGCGAGCTGAGCCAGTTGCTCCACCAGGCCTCGGCCGACCAGCGTCGGCTGATGGGATGGCTGACCCTGGCCGTGGTGTGGCTGCTGATGATGGTCGTGCTCGCCGTCGGCACGGTGATGCTGATGCTGGTGCGCCTGCAGCGCCAGCAGGACACGATGCGCCACCTGAGCCATACCGACGAGCTGACCGGACTCTTCAACCGGCGCCGCCTGCAGGAGGTGGCCGAACAGGAGTTCGCCCGCCGCCGTCGCCACGCCTCCCCGCTCAGCCTGATGCTCCTCGACCTGGACCACTTCAAGCGGATCAACGACACCTACGGGCACCCCGTCGGCGACGAGGTGCTCTCCGCCTTTTCCGATATCCTGCTGCACCAGGTGCGCCGCCTCGATACCGTCGCCCGCATGGGCGGCGAGGAGTTCGCGGTACTGCTGCCGAACACCGACGGCGAGGCCGCGCATCGGCTGGCCGAGCGGGTCCGGGAGGCCACCCGCGCCATGCGCCTGCCGGGGCGCGCCCACGCGCACCGGCTCACCGTCAGCATCGGCGTGACCGAGGCGCGGGAGGACGACAGCTTCGAGCACCTCTACAGTCGCGCGGACCAGCGCCTCTACCGCGCCAAGGCCGCAGGACGCGACCGGGTGGAAAGCGGTGACGCCAAGACGTATCCGATCGATGGCGGCCCGGGGAAGATGCCGAGCACCGCGTCAGGCGCGTGACGGCGGCATGCCGGGCGTCGCCTTGTCGCCCTGCCGCAGGCGCGAACCTGGACGCTCAGCCGGTCTCGCCGGGCGTCGAGAGGGCCGCCACATGCTGCATGAGCAGGTCCTCGAAGGCGTGGGAAAGCCGCGAGCGCGGACGGTACTGGGCGGTGATCACCGAGACCGGGAAGGGGATCGAGGGCGAGAGCCGCTTGATCCGCCGGGGCTCGACATGATGCTGCTTCGCGGTGTGCTCGTCGACGATGGCGATGCCCACGCCCTCCTGGCACATGATCAGGGCCGGCGAGAAGAGGTGCGACTCCGCCACGATGCGGCACTCCGCCCCCACCAGGTTGAAGTTCTGCACCAGGCGCTGGGTGGTCGGGTGCGCCCTGTCCAGCGTGACCAGCGGCACCCCGTTCAGCTGCTCGGGCGTCAGGGTGTCCGCCTCCATCAGGTCGCTCGCCTCCGGCAGCACGGCGATCAGTTCGACCTGGAAGGGCGAGATCCTCAGCGACGGCGTCGGCGAGGGGGTCTCCACCACCCCGATGTCGAAATGGCCGGCGATGACGGCATCGATCACCTTGGTCGAGGGATGGGTCTGCAGCGAGACCTTGAGGCCGGGATGGGCGCGCATGAAGTCCGCGACGACGTAGGGCAGGATGCCCGTCGACACCCAGCCCAGCGCCCCGACCGTGAGCGTGCCGTGCTCCAGCCTGACGAGCTGCTCGGCCCGGGTCTCCAGGTTCTTCAGCACATCCAGCGCATGCGTCGCCTCGATCAGCAGGGCGGACCCCTCGGGCGTGATCTCCAGCTGCCCCTGCATGCGCTTGAACAGCACGAAGCCGACGGCCTCCTCCAGCCGCCCCAGCATGTTGCTCGCGGCGGGCTGCGAGATGCCCAGCTGCCTGGCCGCGGCACTGATGCTGCCCGTGAGGGCGATCGACTGGAAGAGGGAGAGCTGCCGCGGGTTCAGCATGTCAGGGGAACCGGGGGTGTGGATGGGGCGTGAAGGGGGCAGCAGCAATAAAGCCAGATTCCCCCCTCGGCGACAACCGCCCGGGCGGTCATCCGGTTTCGCCGCCGAGCGCCCTCACGCCTTGTAGCCCGGATCCAGCGCCTTGAGGGTACGCAGGTGCGCCGCCCACTCGAGCCCGAGATCGCCATCCTCGTGGTTGGCGGCGGCGTACTGGCGGGCCACGTGACGGGCGACCTCCTCCGACACCCGCCGCAGCGGCTGGCCGGTCGACTGCGCCGCCACCTGCAGCTCGCAGGCGCGCTCGAGATAGAACATGTTGTTGAACATCTCGGCGGCCGAGGCCCCGGTGGTCAACAGGCCGTGGTTGCGCAGCAGCAGCACCGAGTTGTCGCCGAGGCTCGCCACGATGCGCTCGCGCTCCTCCAGGTTCAGGGCGATGCCTTCGTAGTCGTGGTAGGACACCCGGTCGTGGAACTGCAGCGAGATCTGGTTGAGCCGGGTCTCGAGCCCCGCCTCCATCGAGCACACCGTGATCCCGGCGCGGGTGTGGGTGTGCATCACCCAGGCGGCGCCGTGGCTCGCCCGATGGATCGCCGAGTGGATGGTGAAGCCGGCCGGGTTCACCCTTTCCGGGCTGTCATCCACCTTGTTGCCCTCGACGTCGATCTTCACCAGCGAGGACGCGGTGATCTCCTCCCAGCGCCAGCCATAGGGGTTGATCAGGAAACGCCCCTCCTCCCCGGGGACCCGCGCGGTGATGTGGGTGTAGATCAGGTCCGTCATGCGGTAGTACGCCGCCAGGCGGTAGCAGGCCGCCAGGGCAATGCGGGTCTCTCTCTCGGCGGCGCTCATCGGGGCGCGACGGGGGTGGTGCAGGCTCATGGGACGCTCCTTTAAATAGGTAAATAGCGGCAGGGGGTCGTCGTGGCGTGTGAACCGGGGTCGCTTCAGTAGCCACGGGCCCGGTCGACGCCCGTAGCGAGCGGCTGGCCGTCGCGCAGGGCACGGGCGGTATCGATCACCTGCCCCGCCACCACCTCCGTCAGGGTGTCGCTGGCGATGTGCGGGGTGATGCGCAGCCGGTCATCCTGCCAGAAGGGATGGTCGTAGGGCAGCGGCTCGCCGCGGAACACGTCCAGGCTCGCCCCGGCCAGGTGGCCACGCTCGAGGGCCTCGACCAGGTCCTCCTCGACCAGGTGTTCGCCGCGGCCGATCTGCACCAGCCAGGCCCCCGGGGCGAGCGTCGCGAAGAGGGCCCTGCCGAGCACGTCTTCGGTCGCGGCCGTCAGCGGCAGCACGTTGATCAGGTAGTCGGCGCCCGTCGCCGCGGCCGGCACGGCGCCCTCGCCCGTCAGGTAGGTCACGCCCTCGACCGGCGCCTCCGGCGCGTTGCGGCAGGCCACGCGCACGGAAAAGCCGAGCGCGGCCACGGCCTGCACCACGGCACGGCCCATGGTGCCATGCCCCAGCACCGCCACCGTGGCAGAGGCCGGCGCCCGCATGGGCAGCGGCGCCCAGCGCGCCGTGGCGGCGTTGCGCTCCAGGGTGGCGAAATCCCGCTCCCGATGGAGCACCTCGTGCGCGGCAAAGCCGGCCATCAGGTCGGCCTGGTGCGGGTCGCGCACCCGGGCGATCTGGACCGATTCATCGAGGCCGGGATGCGCCAGCAGGGCGTCGACGCCGGCGCCGGTCGACATGGCCAGCGCCAGGTTGGGATAGGGCTCGAAAGCCCGTTCGTTGGGCAGCCAGCAGATCGCGAATCGCACGTCCTCGGGATGGTCGATCTCGTGCGGATGGCGCAGGACAACGTCGCCGGCACCCTCGCGCAGCGCGTCGCCATAGAGGGCCTCGAGGTCGAGCGAATCACTCAAGTAGACGCCCAGGATGGGGGTCGCGTGGCTCATGCAGCTTCCTTCCGTTGTTGTTCGAGGGGCTAGAGGTGCCGATGGGGCGAGAAGGGATTCTGGGCAGCAAGGCCAGAGTCGATCTCCTCGGCAAGCGCCCGGGCAGTGACCGCGGCGAGCGTAAGGCCCAGGTGGCCATGCCCCGTGTTGACCCAGAGCCCGGGGTGGTGGCGGAACCCGCCGACATAGGGCACGCCGTCCGGGGTGGTAGAGCGCGACCCCACCCACGGCGTGCGGATTCCTGCCGCGAAGTGATGCCGCGCGATACGCTCGAGCTGGTCGATGCGCCGCCGGCTCGCCGGGGCATCGTGCCGCGCGAACTCCGAGAGCCCGGCGATACGGATGCCGTTCTTCATGGGCGTGGCGAAGACCCCATGGTTGGCGAGCCCCACAGGCCGCGCCATCTCCAGCGGTGAATCGACAATGGCGTGATAGCCGCGCTCGGACGCGATGGGCAGGTCAACGCCAATCCGCTTCAGCAGGGACTTGGTGGCGTTGCCGGTCGCCAGCACCACCTGCCTCGCCGAGAGCTCGCCGTCCTTCAGCGTGAGGGTGTGTCCCCCGTTGATGGAGCGAATCGCCTCGACGCTGGCCTCCTCGAACTGGCCGCCGATGGCCAGGTAGTGCTCGAACAGGTGCCGGCTGAGGGCATAGGGATCGACGGCAAAGCGGGCGTCGGGATAGAAGACCCCCCCGCTGTGCGTGTTCCTGAGCACCCCGACTTTCTCCCTTACCTCGTCGCCGTCGAGGGGCTCATAGGGAATGTCGAAGGCCTTCTTGTACTGCGCCTCGATGTCCAGGAACTCCTGGAACGACGCCGGCTTCTCGAAGGCCACGACGACCCCCGAGGACTTCACCAGCGACGTGCTGCCCGAGGCCTCGAGCACCGCTTCCCAGCAGCGCCAGGCATCCTTCATCAGCGAGCCCATCGAATAGCCGCTGGCCTCCCACTCCCGCTGCCGCGTGGCGCGCAGGAAGTAGCGGCCGAACTTCGAGAGCCGGAGCGCATAGCTCGACTGGATGGACATCGGGCTGTCCCGGTCGAGCACCATCGGCACCAGGCTCTTCCTGAGGCTAGGGGTGATCAGGGGCATGACGGCATAGTTGGCGATGATGCCGGCATTGCCGTAGGACGTGCCGGCGCCGGGCACGCCGGTGTCCACCAGGCAGGTGTCGTGGCCCTTCCTGGCGAGGGCGATCGCGGTGTTGAGCCCCACGACGCCCGCCCCTACCACAATGATTGAGTGATCCATGACTCGTGCATCCTGAAAGAGCGACGGGGGAGCATGGCTCCCCCGTCGCTCCTGATCATTTCATGTTCCTGGCGTCGTCTGCGTAGAACTTCAGGCTGACGATACCGACGTAGAGTGACGTGGCGATGCACAGGGCACTCACGCCATAGATGACGGCGGAAAAGAGAATCATGACTGGCCCTCCAGGACGGTGTGGATGCTCTGGGTCTGCTTGTCGGTGATCGCCACCAGGACGAAGACCGCGAGGTTGGTGAACACGCCGGCGAGCAACGGAGTGAGACCGGTCAGCTCCTGGAGCGGGAACGGCCCCCAGTTCCACAGTGCGGTGGTGGCCCCGCCCAGCACGATGGCAGACAGCGCGGCACGCTTGCTCATCACGTCGAACAGCACGGCACCGACCAGCGGGATGATCATGGTGGGCGCCCACAGGGCGTAGCTCATCAGCAGCGCATCGACGATGGAGGTGGCCGTCAGGGCGAACAGCGTGGCCGCCACGCCCACCAGCAGGCTGACCCAGCGCTCGATCTTCAGGTGCTGCTTCGAGCTCGCCTCACGGTTGATGTGCCTGG
Organism: Halomonas aestuarii; assembly: GCF_001886615.1. Lineage (NCBI taxonomy): Bacteria > Pseudomonadati > Pseudomonadota > Gammaproteobacteria > Oceanospirillales > Halomonadaceae > Halomonas > Halomonas aestuarii. The sequence continues at coordinate 2,534,505 of NZ_CP018139.1, read as the reverse complement.
AGTAGATGTCGCGGACGAAGACCACGGCCGTCGAGTTCAGGTAGGAGTCGGCGGTCGACATGACCACGGCCAGCAGCGCCGCCAGCACGAGCCCCGTGATGCCCACCGGCAGGATGTTCTTGACCAGCGTGGGCAGGGCCTGGTCCGGGGAGATGTCCGGGAACATGACCACGGCCAGGACCCCCAGCGTCGCCGTGACGGTGAAGAACATCAGGCCGAACACCCCGGCGAGCATGTAGCCCTTCTGGGCATGCTTGGGGTTCGGCGCGCAGAAGGCCCGCTGGGCATAGGGCTGCACCAGCGCCTCGCCGAGCATGAAGGCGATGAAGATGGTCACGAAGGTGGTGATCTCGTAGCTGCCCATGACGCTGAAATGGCCGTCCGGCAGGCCCGCGACGAGCTCGGCCGGGCCGCCGACCTGCTGCAGGCCGATGATCAGCGTGACGGGCAGGAAGACGCCGAGCAGCAGGAACTGCACGACGTCCGTCTGGATGACCGCCCACATGCCGCCGGCCACCGAGTAGACCATGACGATGACCATGCCGAGCAGGATGCCGGTGGTGATGCTGGTGCCGAGGATCGCCTGGAAGATGGTGCCGATGGCCAGCGCCTGGGCCCCCAGGATGCCCACGCAGAACACCAGCGACAGCACCGCGCTGATCAGGCGGGCGCCGCTGCCATAGTGGGCCTGCATGATGTCGCCCAGGGTCTGGGCGCCGGGATAGCGCTTCAGCCGCGGCGCGATCAGCCAGCCCGACAGGAAGGTCTGGATGGCGAAGCCGGAGGCGGCGAAGAGGAAGACGTAGCCGTCGCTGAAGGTCTGCCCGGCACGGCCCAGGCTGGAGCCGCCGCCCAGGAAGGAGGCAGAAAGCGTCGCGAAGAGGACGGGCCAGATGATCTTGTTGCCCGCGACGGCGAAATCCTCGCTGTCCTTTACCCTGACAGCGCTGTACACCCCGATGCCGATCATCAGCAGGAAGTACAGGGCTATCATCACCCAGTCGATATTGCTCATACGATACCCATTTGTTGTGTATTGGTGCCTGGGCATTCTGGCGGGTCGACCCATAGCTGAGAAGCGCATAACGGCTATGCAGGTATAGCCTCATATTATGCGGCGAACGTCGCATGCCGTGCCGATGCCGCCCTTTCCCCGGGCGCCGGCGTCGTGAAACAAGAGGCCAAACAACGACCTGCTCGACTGAGAACAGAGACGACCGCACAATGGGAAAGACCGCATCGGGATGCTCGACACGGAGCGGACGATGCAGGAGGACTGACGCAGGGACGCCGCGGCTGACCAACTCACGCCCCGGTTCGAGCCCGCACGCCGCCGCCGTTGCCCAGAAATTGCAGCCTCCCCGCCCCAGGCTCCGGAGGCGCAAGGGATGACCGACAGACCGACAAGGAGGCCCCATGGCCGTGATACTGCAGGTGCACTTCCCCTTCCCCGGCCCCTTCGGCGACAAGATGGCCAAGGCCCTCACCCCGCTGGCCAGGTCCATCAACGAAGAACCGGGCCTGCTGTGGAAGATCTGGACGGAGGACGCGGAGCGTGAGCTCGCCGGCGGCATCTACCTGTTCGCCACCCGGGAGGACGCCGAGGCCTACCGTCGGATGCACACCGACCGGCTGGAAGGCATGGGCATCAGCGGCGTCGAGGCGCAGATCCTCGAGACCAACGAGGCGCTGTCGGACATCAATGGCGGCCCGCTCGAGCAGGGCTGAAGGTTTTCTTTTTACGAACCCCGAGACGCCCTGCCCCTGCCCGTCGGGTCACTGTGGCGTTGGGGGAAGATTTCCTGACGCCGCCGGCTTGTCACCGGCTCAGCATGATAGCGGGGAGGTCTGGCAGGATAACAAGCCAGCGGGGCTCGAGTCAGCGACCAAGGGATTATGAGACATACCTAATACATGCCAATACACGCCTCTCCCTTAATTTTCAATGTCTTACATGGCAACCAAATCGCCAATAGTGGCTAACCTATACCTACCCAGTGGACACAACCTGGTCATTCTGCCAACTCACTTACAAAAATCCTAATCTCAAAGATTATTATTAATATTAGCACTGTAAATTGCTATAATTTTATTCTTGGCGAAATCCAAACAAACCTATTTATTATACTTATTTAAATCTTAAAAAATATATCTAAACCTTATCTTTCCAATGAGTGCTATATATTCCATTGATTTGAATAAAATGCTCATATGAATCTACACGCGACTTTGCACTTCCTAGAAGCTCTCGTATTGACAGCTTTTCTGAACTCATTTTTAGCATTTGGTACTTTACAACATCAGGCACTATAACAGAAAATCTTACACTATCTCCATATTCTTTTATTATCATATCATACAAAAACTCAGCCTTGTCTGGGTTGCAATTATAGCCAAAGCAAACTTCTTTAAGTGCCTCTTTCGGAAGCTTTATAAAATTTTCTTTTGCTATCATTCTCCACTCTCTTTCGTAAGACCAATCCTTCTTCTTTGTCCTTAGGGTTTTCCTAATTGCCCCTCCCCTAACTTTCTTATCAAGAACTCTACATGGATATACCATAGGAGTCATATCATTACTATTGTATCTGACCTTGTAGATTGGAAAAGAATTTTCATCTATATCATATTTTAAGCATACTCCCTGCATTTTATCTGCATAATGCCCCCACATGAGAGGATTGATCAATACTTTTTCTTCTGAGAACGAACACACCTTGTACTCACTTTGCTCATACTTAATCAAATTAAATATTGCACTCACAAACCCTTGTTTTCTATCTGCATTAAACCCACTATCTGTGCTATAAATATTATTTAAGACGGAAGAAAAATAATCTCTCTTCTCTGGGGTCTCTAAAACCTCTTTGTGGTACTTCTCCAATCCTTTTTCAACTTCCGACGCCTTTTCAGAAAACTCTTTTGACTTTATACAAAAAGAAAACTCCATAGCATCATTAAGGTTTAAAGGGTGGTTCAAAAAAACTTGGCTCCTGAAAATATTTTGTATTAACCACTCATCGACACAACAGAACTTAACCAACTCCATTGGAGCAACCCCATTTTATAAAATTCCAAAAAAAACTACCCTCTCATAACTTCTTGACCACAAAAAATATTTATCAGTGAACATTAAACCCATGTGCTTCCATAATATTAACCAGAGACTTTGATTCTTCGCAAAGTCTATCATGTAGTTCTCGTATTTCATCGACAGTCATTTCAGCCCTTTCTCTATGCCGCTTACTTCTGTGAGATTCTACCAGAACCTTAGGATCACCCTCTCGGCTTGAAAAAACTCCATGAACTACAATATTCCTCTTGTTTATTATTCCATTCTTCCCCTCAATACGATTTTTCATCGTATTGACGAATTCTTTTAGCTCATGGTGTGTATCATAATGTTTTAGAAGCTCAACTGCCATGTCGAGCCTAGGCCTAATATCCAAGCTCCCCGTGACAATTTTACCTGCTTCCTTATCAATATTAAGAACACCCCAGATTATATTGGATACCAGATAATCTAGATACGAGTATTGAAAACAGACATACCCAATAAGCGAAGCCCGCTCATGGATATCATGCATATCACTTCCCATAAAAACATCACCACTATTAGTTTAAATCACTCAAGGCCGACCTCATATCCCTTGAGCCTTGCCTACTTGGAACCATGTTGCCAGTGTTCTTCCAGCTAATCAAAATATTTCCATTCCTACTTCTACTTTTCTACATGAAGCTTTGCTTAGTATTTATCCCGCTTTTCTCTAGCCTATCTTTCAAAGCCAAAGACTCAAGCCTAATCTGTTCTGCTCTGGCTAAGTTATAGGAAACTTCAGCTCTTCGAATTTTTACATCTTCTTCGAACCATTCCCTCCGCGATGTCACATAAATATAAAAACACCACATAAAAAAAATGACGATGACCAGTCCGATCACCGCCCCTATAGCTTCGAAAAACAACCATTGATTCATGTAATATTCAAAACTACGCATCCCTGTACTCCTTCTTCCTTATGTATATTGCTGCTCAAGGCCGACCTCCTATCCCTGGAGCCTGCCGCCCTGGAACCACCTTGCCCCTGCCTTCCTGGCTAGTCGGTATCCGTCCCTGTCTGCTTGAGCGTCTTCCGCGCCTTCTCTATCTCGGGGCTTACCTGCCCACCAGCTTCATTCACCTCGCCGGTCATTAGCCACAGTGTGTATTTGCTGAATGCCGTACTGACTTGAGCCAATAGCTTTCCAGATGGTCCGCTTCGACCATTCTCAATGTTTATTAGCGTTTGCTTTGGTATGCCCGTCAAATCGCTGAAAGCCTGACGCCCCAAGCTCTCAGCCTCACGAATCTCACGCACTTTTTTGCCTAAGTCACTTGACATGTTGCCTGATTAGCCTATAGTCAGATCTAACAACTGTTGTTAGATCAGCATACATGCGATCAGACAACAGCGATTCCATTAGCAAAGCCTAGCACAGGCGAAGAAAGGCAGGTGACGACATGGAAGAGAACAAAGCGCCCCAGGTCCCGGCCCATGTGCCACTGATGACCCTCGAGCGTTTCTCGGAGCTCTCCGGCCTCGAGGAAGGCGTGATCTACGGCCACATCCGTCGCGGCTACCTGCCTTCCGTCAAGCTGGGCAAGTACCGGCTCATCAACATCGCCATGCTCCAGGCGCAGTGCCTCCAAGGGGAGGACTGGTCATGAGCCGCTACAGCCTCAACATCGCCCGTATCGGTCGCGGTTCTGGTGCCTCTGAAGGCGAGCACGACCTCGTCAACGTCCTGGTCGATGGTCACCTCCGGCGCGGCCTCGCCTCTGCCTCCCTCGCCCCGGAAGGCCATGACGGCCGCCCGCACTGCTGCACCGTCAAGGTGCCGCCCTGCGATCTGGTCGACCGTGCTCCCCTGGCTCGCTTCGCCGACCACAACCACCTGACCACCCGCGAAGGCCTGCGCTTCTACACCTTCGCCACCCGCGTGGAAGCCCTCGCCTTCCTGCGCAGCCTTTACGGCATCGACGCCCCTCAGCCCGAGCCCGTCGACGCCATCACCGTTTCACCCCGTAGCGTCCCTGCCCCTTCAGCCCGGAACGTCGTTCCTTCTCCTGTCCCCGCTCCCATCGGGACGGCCTACCGGGCTGCTTTTTACGGCACCGCTGTCACGCCCCACCTGTTCAAGAGGAACACCCAATGACCACCGCCAACGGCAAGAAGCGCCCCGTTCGCGTGTTCCTGGACGGTCAGGACTACTCGACCCTGCTCATCCAGGCCGGCACGCACCAGGTCACCCCTTCCGTCATGGGCGAAATGCTCATGCAGGACGGCCTGAAACGACTGCAGCGCGGCGACTACGCGGCCCTGGGCCTCTGCACCGAAGAGCCCGCGTCTCAAGGTTCTGGCTCCTGATCATGTTTTCCCCTGCCCGTCACCCGTCGCCCGTCGGTCGCACGGCTCCCCGAGTCGGCGACGGCCACCCCGTCACACCTCGCGCAGCGACGGTTGACGGGGTGGTCGGAGGCGACTGCCGTGCAGATCGACCGGCGGGCACGGGGGCGGTGCAGGGGATCCCCTGCCCGGAGCCTAGAGCCTTGAGGGAGCGGGCTTCCCGCTGCCACCACGGGCGCGACTACGGTCGGGCCGCGCTGCTCTACCGCCTGGCCGAATACCTCACCCTGGAGACGGAAGGTCCGTCCCCGGATACCACCGAGCTAGCGGCTCTCGCTGAGCACTGCGAACAGCTCACCAAAGCCCACGCCATGAAAGGAAGGACCACACCATGATCAACACCATTCAGGCCCGCGTTCTCGGCGCCATGCGCTACGAAATCGACAACGGCACCAAGGGCGCCAAGCTCACGCTCATGAACGAGGCCGACCCCAACAACGAGAACCGCGTCGGCTTCGAGGTCATGACCATCTCGGCCCCCTACGAGATTCTCGACCAGCTGCGGGCCCACGCCCCGCACATGCCCTGCAACCTCGAGATCGACGCCGAGATGCGCACCACCGGCGGCAAGATGACCATGCACGCCCTCGCCGTTCGCAAACCGTCAGCCACCGGCCACAGCGGGTCTCCCGCCAAGGCCGATGCCAAAACCGCGTAACCAGGATACCGAGCCATGGACACTAGCCAGTTCGACAGTCTGTGGCTCCTCGGTTATTGCGCCGCGCTCGTTATCTGTTTCGGGCTCGGCGCGATAAAGGGGGGTCAACGATGAGCGCCACGCAGATCGTCGGCACCCTCATGGGCGCTTATGCCCTCGGGTGGGCCTTCGGGGCCACCCTTCTCTACCTCAAACGCTTCATGGAGATGTCCATATGAAATCCGCACTTCGCAAGCTCGGCCACGCCGCCCGCAACCGCTACACCCAGGCCGGCGCCGGTATCACCGCCCTGGTCGTGGCCGGCACCGCCAACGCCACCGAGCCCACCGCCGCTGAAGCGGCCTTCACCGCCCTGCAGTCCGAAGCCGATGCCATGGCCGGTTACGCCTGGCCGGTGGTGGCCGGGATCGTCGGCTCGCTGCTCGCCATCGGCCTGTTCAAGAAGTTCGCCAACAAGGCGACCTGATCCACCCCGCCCCTGGGCGGTTCAAGCCGGGGGCCTTCGGGCCCCCTTTTGGTCAGCACCCTGGGAATTCATGTCATGTTTCGTTCTCTGCTCCTGGTCGGCTTTCTTCTCATGATTCCCCTGGATGCCTTCGCCGGATATGTCGGCATTGGTTATGCGAAGTCCTATTACGCTTACGGCGGTTGTACATCTGGCATGTATGCCGATGCCATGTCGAAAGCTCATGACAAAGGCGCCAACTCAACGTCTTATTCCCTGCCTTATATTATTACTCAGCAAGAATGCAAACCGTATGCGGGTCAATACTTCGCCTCGTATTATGTTTACCGTTATAGCGGAAGTGGCGATATCTTTTCATATCCTCAAACATCATTTATTGAGCCTGCTGGACTGGTATATACCGACGAGCAATGTATTGCCCGCTATGGCGAGTCATCCACATCCACCGGACAAGTCGAAGATGGTTCCGGCAATGGATGTGGTGGACCTCCCACGACCGACGAATACTGCCTTTCCCTCGACCCTGAATACCTTAAAGCTCCTGAAGGCGCCAGTATCGGTGACATCGTGTCTTATCAGGGGTGTGAGTGGCAGTATCAGTCCGGCACATCAGGTGAGACGATTACCTATCCCAATGGACAGTTTTCCGCTTGGTATGAGCCCATCGGCAAAGTCCCGGAAGCCCCTGATTCTTCCACCGATCTCGACCCCGAAGCTGATTACATGCAATCCAATTTGTATGATCCGCATTATTCAGAAATCGAGCCGACGACTGATACCTCTCTCGACTGCCCCTGGTCCTATGTCACCGACAACAACGGCGACTCTTTTTGTTATACCGGTGAGGATGCCAACACGGGGGGAGCTGAATACCCCGACACTTCTACACGTGTTGATCATTATGATGGGTCTTATACGATTACCGAGCCTGACGGCACTACCACCGAATACAACGCCGATGGCGGCCTGAAATCTCCCACCTCTGCTCCAACTACCGCCGACGGCCAGGAATACGGCGACGATGCCGACGGCATTATCAAGGCGATCTCCAGCCTCAAGAACGCCGTCAACGACGGCTTCGACGGCATCGTCGACAAGTTCAGTGATTATGTGGACGACACCGTTAAGTCCATCGCCGACCAGGGCCCGACCGGTGACAACATCGAGGACGTCGGCACCCCGGAAGAGAACCTGTCCAAAGCCACCGGCGCCCTCGAAGGGGCCAAGGACAACCTCATGTCGCGTATCGATGGCACCGATTCAGAGTTCGGCAGCCTCTACGCCACCATGCAGGGCTATTGGAGCAGCTTCTTTCCCTCTATCCCCGAGCCGGCATGTTCTCCCCTGGTCTTTGCCCAGGGCACGCCCTACAGCTTCACCATCCAGTGCGACGTGTTCGACATGATCCGCGAAGCCCTCGCCTGGATCCTCTACGCCCTCACGCTCTACGTGATTATCGCCACCATGTTCTCGGCGCGGCCGAGTTGATCTAGGAGGATTCTCCATGGCCGCACCTGTCGCTGCGATTGCGGGTATCTGGGCCGCCCTGGTGGCCGCCATTGCCAAGGGCAATGTTGCCGCGCACTTCACCATCTTCTATTGGAAGCTCGGCGTTCGAGTCGTCCTGTTCACCATCAAGGTCGCCGCCCTGCTCGCCATCATCTCGTTGCTGGCCAACGGCGTGATGGATCTGTTCGACACCTTCACCGTCGTCTTGCCGCCCATGCTGGGCGATGGCATCGAGCGGATCCTGCCCGGCAACTTCGTCACCTGCCTATCGGCCATCATCGCCACCAAGGCCCTGGTCTTCATCTTCGGCATTTCCAGCAAGCTCATTTCCATGTTCCTGGCGGACTTCTGACATGGCCGTTTACGTCGTCACCGGCAAACTCGGCGCGGGGAAAACCCTGGTCGCGGTCGGCAAGATCAAGGACAAGCTCCAGCGCGGCTGCAAGGTCGCCACCAACCTCGACCTGAACCTCGACAAGCTGATCGGGGAGAAGGCGCGGCAAACCCGCTGCTACCGGATCCCTGACAAGCCCACCCTCGAGGACCTGGAAGCCATCGGCACCGGTACCGACGCCTACGACGAGTCGCAGAACGGTCTGCTGGTGCTCGACGAGTGCGGCACCTGGTTCAACTCGCGCTCCTGGGCCGACAAGTCCCGCCAGGCGGTCATCAACTGGTTCCTGCACGCCCGAAAGCTCGGCTGGGACATCATCTTCCTGATCCAGGATCTCTCGATCATGGACAAGCAGGCCCGCGTGGCCCTGGCCGAGCATGTCGTCTACTGCCGGCGCCTGGATCGCGTCTCCATCCCCCTGGTCGGCGCCCTCTGGTCGCTGTTCGCCGGGGGCAAGCTGCCCATGCCCAAGCTCCACCTCGGCATCGTCAAGTACGGCGACAGCCCGCAGAGCATGGTGGTCGAGCGCTGGACCTACACCGGCCGGCACCTCTATCCCGCCTACGACACCAAGCAAGCCTTCTCCGACAGCTACCCCCACGGCACCTATTCCTTTCTGCCGCCCTGGTACACCCATGGCCGTCTTCGGGTGCCTCGGAATGCGAGGTTCTACATGCGAATGACCCGGATCTACTGGAAGCGCTTCAACCGGCCCTTCCTCACCCTGGCCAGCTTCGGCCTCGGCGTCTTCCTCACGGTTTCCGTCCTGGTGGTCGACCAGGTCAACGCCCGCGCCCCAGAGACAACGGAAACCCTCTCAGCCCCCGAACTCAGCCAGTTCGAGGGGTTGCGCATCACCAGCTACGCCCGCCTGGGCGACTCCACCGTCTACCGCCTGACCGATGGCGACCAGCGCACCCTGACCAGTGACGACCTCAACCGCCAAGGGCTTCACGTCGTCCCGCTCGATGCCTGCCGCCTCCGTCTGCACCGAGGACAAGACCATGTCGAGATCCACTGTTAACCACACCCTGATCGCCTTTCTCTTCGCCTCGCTGTCGTCGATCGCTTACGCCATCCCGATCGAGATGGCGGACACCGATGTGCGAGATTTCGCACGCTGGTATGCGGACAAGGCGGACATGCCCTTGGTCATCGACCCTACGGTACAGGGCTCGTTGACCGTCTACGCCGACGACGTCCCCGAATCCCAGCTCGATGACTTCGTAGCAGGGGTGCTGCGCGCCAACGGCTACGAGATCCTGCACGGCAACCCGCCTCTGCTGCTCCCCCTCGAGGAGCCGCCCCAGGACTTCACCCAGCACCTGGACGTGCCCCAGCCGCCCCAGGCGTCCCGCGTCATGGCCCTGAACAACGTCCGCGCCGATGATCTGGCCCCGCTGGTCGCCGCCTATCTGAATGCCACTCAGGGCCCCGCGACCACCGCCGCCCGCGCCCAGGTCATCCACGCCTCCAACGCCCTGCTCGTCAGTGGTCCCCAGGACCGCCTGGACGACCTCGAGCAGCTACTCCCGCAACTCGACGTCCCGCACCCCCAGGTGCTGATTCAAGCCGTGATCTTCGAAATGGTGGAAGGCGATACCTTCGACCTCGGCGTCGCCTTCGGGAACGCCTCGAGCACGCCAGTAGCCGGTGGCTTCAACACCCGCAACCTCGACAACGGCCTGTCGCTGCCCGGCGCCTCCTTCGGGATCTTCGACCGCAACATGCTGGCCCTCGCCATCAACGCCCTCCAGCGCAACAGCAATGCCCGTGTGCTCTCCACGCCCCAGGTGCTGTCGCTGTCCGGGCTCACCGGGCGGATCTCCGTCGGCCAGAACGTCCCCATCATCACCGGCCGCATCACCGGGGAGGCCGCCGACATCGAGAACCCCTTTCAGACCATTGAGCGCAAGGACATCGGCGTGACCCTCAACGTCACCCCGGTCGTCACTGCATCCGGCCTGATCGTCATGGATGTCAGCACCACCGCCGACAGCCTTACCGACTCCCTGGCGGCCGCCGACATCGTCACCAACCAGCGCAGCATCAACACCACCGTCCAGATCCAGTCCGGCCAGACGGTGCTCCTGGGCGGGCTGGTCAGCGAGAACACCACCGAATCCGTGAGCGGCGTCCCGGTCCTCAGCAAGATCCCCGGCCTCGGGGCCCTGTTCCGCTCCACCTCGACCAGCACCGAGCACCGCAAGCTCTACGTCCTCCTCCAAGCCACGGAGATCACCCGCCATGACGTCTGATACCCGCAACACCTGGATCCCCTGGGGCCAATGGCTCGCCGTCGGCGCCATGACCCTCGAGCACCTGGTCCGCTTCCTGCTGCCCGAGGCCAGCCCCCTCACGCCCTGGGCCATCCTCCTCGGGCGCATCGCCCTGCCGCTGTTCGCCGCCATGGTCGCCTGGCACGCCGTGCACAACACCCGCGACCCGCTTGGCTACGCCCTGCGGATGCTGGCCATCGCCCTCATCGCCCAGCTGCCCTTCGCCCTGGTCACCGGCAGCGACAAGCTCAACGTCATCTTCACCCTGGCCCTGGGGCTTCTGCTCACCGTTCCCCTGGTTCGCTCGGATCGTCTCACCTTCGCCCTCGCCCTCGGCTTCGCCATCGCCGCCACCGTCATCGCCCCTGCCCTGGAATACGGTGTCCCGGGTCTGCTCCTGGTCCCCGCATTCGCCCTGGCCTTCCAGCCCGTCCCCGACCACTGGCGCCCGATCCTCTCCATCCCGGCCGCCCTGGTCGCCTTTCAGCTCAACCCCAGCCTGGTCTTTAACCTGGTCAGCCTGTCCACCGCGCTCGGCCTGCTGCTGCTCTTGATGCGTGGTGCCGGCCATGTCAGCGCCCGGCTCACGGCCATGCCTCGCTCGCTCTGGCTCTCCTGGTACCCGGTTCACTTCCTGGTCATCGCCGCCGTCCAGCCACTCACCGCCGCCCTGGGATGACCGATGCACAGCCGACGGGACGACATGGCGCCACTCCACACCCGAATCCATCGACCAGGGATCCGGCGTCATGGCGGCACGTTGGCAGACGGACGAGACCCTCCCTGTAGCACGTCTCGCAGAGTGACAACGAAAACCGCGATAACACGCCAATAACTGTCTTTACGGGGTATCAAGAAATGAAGCGATGGGAACGCTATTCACTCGAATCGCTGGCACGCGGAGAGCAGGACCCCGGTGGTCGGCTCTTCCTCAGCTCCAGGGGACAACAGGAGCTCGACGGCCTGCGAATCCTCAACGCCGGGGTCGACACCGTGCGGCAGCTGTACCGGGGCCAGCCTTGCCTGTCCCAGTTCGATGAGATCATCCGGGCCTACCAGGAGGGACGTGGCACCACCATTGAGCTTTTCGGCACCCTGTGGGGCATCGGGGCCGGCTCTGCCGGCTCAGGCTTCCGCTACCGGCTCCAGAACAACGACCTCGGCGTGATCGTCTTCCTCCAGGCCCGACACACCAAGGTCGACCAGGTCGGTACGCACGTGAAGATCGAGCTATCCCCACACTTCATCCAGGAGCGCACCCCGGCCGACTGCCAGGCCTTCATGGATCACATCGCCTCGCACCTGCTGGCCCAGCTCGAGCACGCTGGCTGCGCCGTCCACCTCGCCCTGGACGTCCAGGGTTGGCAACCGCCCACTAACCTCATGGACCGCTTCGTCACGCGCTCCAAGCGCATCACCCGCCTCAACGCCATCGATAACCTGGAGATCACCTCCGGGGAGGTCGCCGCCCAATACGGCTATGGGCAGAGCTTCCTGTTCGGTACCGCCGGTGCCCTGCAGTGCGCCATCTACAACAAGACCCGCGAAGCCCACCACCGCGACAAGCTCCACTTCTGGGAAGGGCTCTGGAAGGACGCTACCCGCGATGACCTGTCACCCGCCTACGACCCCGAGCAGGACGTCTGGCGGATCGAGATGCGCTTTCACCAGTCCGTGCTCCGCGAGTTCGCCCTCGGGATCCCGTGCAACGTCGACACCGGCGAAGTCCTCGACAGCGCCCACGGCTTCCACCGCTTCGCCGATGTGGTGCCCCACCTCACAGGCCTCTGGCGCACCGCCATGCAGTCCTACCGGCTCGACACCTGCCGCAACCTCATCGACCCCACCTGGCAACTGCTCCAGGACGACCCGCGCTTCTACGCCCACGAACCGCACTTCCTCTACAAGCGCGCCCGCAAGGCCCCTGGTCTGGGCAACGAGAAGAACGTCTGCCTGGCCTTCGGCAACCTCATCTCGATCTATGCCCGGCAGGGCTTCCGCACTCACCGGGCCATCCAGTTTCTGCAGCGCTCCGGCATGTGGGACGACCTCGCCGAATACTATCGACGCCGCGGCATTGACTCGGGCGCCTTCCGGCTCCTGGTCGAGCAGAAATTGATAGAGCGACGATTGCTGGGGAAGGCCGCATGATCAGGAAGGTGAAGACCGGCTGGCAGGTCGATATCCGACCCGAGGGAGCGTTTGGCCGACGCATACGTAAGACATTTCCTACCCAGGTCGAAGCCAAACGCTTCGAAGCCGTCACCCGCGCCAAGGCAGCAGCGGGACAGGACTACCTGCCCCCCAAGCGCGACAAGCGCCGCCTCTGGGATCTCGCCCAATACTGGTACGACATGCACGGCGCGACGCTCAGTGATAACCGTTGGCGCTTCGCCAAGCTCCGCCAGCTCGTCGACCTCATGGGCAACCCCCAGGCCATCACCATCACCCCCAGCGATGCCGCACGCTTCCGGCAACAGCGACTCGCCCAGGGCTTGTCACCCAATACCGTCAACCATGACATCAGCTACCTCCGCGCCGTCTTCAACTTCGCCATCCGTATGGACGAATGGTCCCACGGCAACCCCTTCGCCAAGCTGAAGTCACTACGGCTTCCGGAGCGTGAGCCCTCCTACCTCAACCAGGAGCAGATAGACGCCCTCTTCCAGGAGCTGCGCAACGCCCGCAACCAGGACGTCCACCTGATCGCCTCCATCTGCCTCATGACCGGCGCCCGCTGGAGCGAAGCCCAGCACCTGAGATCCGAATATGTCAGGGAAAGACGCATCACCTTTGTGAACACCAAGAACGGCAGGACCAGGACGGTACCCATCGACCAGGATCTCTACCGGCAACTCCGCCAGCATGGGCCCTCGATTGGTCGCCTCTTCCCTCGTGACAGTTACCTGGCCTTCACCAGGGCGCTACAGCGCAGCGACGTCCAGCTCCCCAAAGGGCAACGCACCCACGTCCTCCGGCATACCTTCGCCAGCCACTTCGTCATGAACGGCGGGAACCTGCTCACGCTCCAGAAGATCCTGGGCCACCAGTCGATCCAGATGACCATGAGATATGCACACCTGTCCCCCGACCACCTATTCGAAGCGGTCAAGTTCGGGCCGAAAGCACCGGATGGACACAATGTGGACATATCGCCCCAAGAACCGGGCGAGGAAGGCGGAAAGGCAAGGTAAGATATTGATACTTGGTGGGCCCAGCTGGACTCGAACCAGCGACCAAGGGATTATGAGTCCCCTGCTCTAACCAACTGAGCTATAGGCCCTTTCCGGAAGCGCCGAGTGGCGCCGCCGTATGATAGCGAATGGCGATGAAGGTGGCCATAGCCAGCCGCCCTCGCCTTGCCGAATCTCTCGCCACGGCACTTCCTCCCTCGGCCGCGGTCTGGAGGTGGCCCTGCCCTTCTGGAGATCGACCGGTGCGACTACGCCTCTTGCCCCACGCCACTGCCCTCGGCACTTCCCTGTTCGCCCTGCTGCTGGCCCTGCCGGCGGCTGCCGCCTGGGAGCTGGACCCCGCGCGCTCGCGGGTGTCCGCCACCGTGGTGGAGCTCGGCCCGCAGGGGCCCATCCCCCGCCAGCACGAGGTGCGCCGAATCGCCGGCACCGTGGAGGCGGATGGCACCCTGCGCCTGCCGCTGCGGCTGGACCAGACGGACGTGATCGAGCGCCTGGGGCCGCTGCCGCCCTGGCTCTCGGGCCTTACCGAGCAGCCCATGGCCACCGTGACCACGCGCTTCCCGCCCCGGCGCCTCGAGGCGCTGGCGGTGGGCGAGTCGCTGGTGGAGACGCTGGAATTCTCGGTGCGGTCCAGCGGTGAGACGCACCGCGAGCCGCTGGCGGTGCGCTTCACGCGGGAAGCGTCCGACCGGGTGCGGGTCACCAACGCCGAGCGCGTGGCCCTGGATGGCCGGGTGCTGATGGCCGACCCGACGGTGCGCTCGGTGATGCTGCTGCTCGGCTACGAGCGGATCGGTGACGAGGTGCCGGTCCACCTCGACGCCGTGCTGGTCCAGCCGTGAAGACGCCCCGCTCGCCGCACGCCCGCTACTCGCGTTGCATGAGGTACTCGGCCAGCGCCTGGTAGGCGGGCAGCGAGGTCGGGTCATTGGCCGCGTTGCCCGCCACCGGGTGGGAGGCGAAGCGGGCGATCACCATCCGCGCGGTCGGGTCGACGTAGAGCGCCTGGCCGTGCACCCCCCGGGCGGTGAAGGCGCCGTGATCGTTGTGCAGCACCCACCACATGCCGCGATAGCTGCCACCCGGCAGGTTCGAATAGCCCGCGCGGGCGAAGGCCTGGCGGTCGCCTCCCTGGCGGATGCGCGCGACGGCCGCCTCGGGGAAGAGCCGCTCGCCGTCGAGCTCGCCCCCGTCCAGCATCAGCTGGCCGACCCGTGCCAGGTCGCGCAGGCCCGCACTGAGGCCGCCGCCGGCGAACGGCGTGCCGATGGAATCCACCGTGAAGTAGGCGTCCTGCTCGGCGCCCATGGGTTGCCAGAGCCGTTCCGAGAGCAGGTCGGCCACCGACCGGCCGGTGGTGCGCGCGATGAGCCAGCCCAGGACGTCACTGTTGACGGTGCGATAGCCGAAGACCTCGCCGTGAATCCCCTCGGGCTCCACGGTGGCCAGGAACTCGTAGTAGGTGCGCGGCCCCTCGTAACCCTCCGGCTTGGGCAGGGGGCTCGCCGCGGCGTTGTAGGCCCAGATCTCGGCGTCGGGGTCGGCGTAGTCCTCGCTGAAGTCGAGCCCCGTGGTCATCTCCATGACCTGCTGCACGGTGGCGTTGCCGAAGGCGCTGTCGGCGAGCTCGGGCAGGATCGTCGCCACCCGGGCCGTCTCGTCCAGGGCCCCCTCGGCCACCAGGATCTCGCCCAGCAGCCCGGTGATCGACTTGGTGACCGACATGGCCCCGTGCATGCCGGCCTCGTCCAGGCAGCCGGCATAGCGCTCGTAGACCACTCGGCCGCGATGCAGGACCAGGATGCCGTCGGTGTAGTTCGCGGCCAGCGACGCCGCCCAGGTCATCGGCGCGCCGCCGCCCAGGGGGGTGAAGGTGACGGCATCGATGCCGGCGTCGGGCGCCTCCGCGAGCGCGCGGGGCGCGCCGAGGCCGCGGCTGACCCGCCGGGTGGGCAGCAGCTCGCGGAAGTGACACACCGTCCAGCGCAGCTTGGGAAAGCTGAAGTAGTCGGCGTCGGGCTGGCCGATGATCCGCTCGGGCGGCGGCGGGAAGCCCTGCATCCAGCCCAGCGCCACGGGATCGGACGCCTCGGCGCTCGGGGGTGACTCCTGGGCCGCGGCCGGCAGCCCCAGGCCGGCCAGGAGCACGGCGAGGCAGAGCGCTACCGCTCGCGGCCCACGGCCTGGCGCGTCCGACCGAGACGGATGCGTCCTTCTCCCTTCCCTCGCTGCCGACATGGCGGCACCCTCCCCGCGGTGGTCCCATGAGCGAGTCTTGTCCAGAACCCCGGGAAGGGCAACGGCGTATGATGGGGTCGCGCCCGGGTCCTGCTGACGGCGCGGCGATGCCGGCTCAGCGGTTCGTCACCCGCAGCAGGGTATAGGGGGCCTCGCAGGCGTGGCGCTCGTCGCGCTCGTCCACGCTGCCCAGACCCAGGTGGCGGTCGTTGTCGTAGACCACGAACAGCCGATCGTGGTCCAGCACGGCCAGCCCCTCGGCCTTGTGCTCGAACTCCAGCGGCGCGTCCGCCGGGGTGGTCACGAGCTCGGGCCGATGGCCGGCCCGGAAGTCCTCGAGACTCATCGCCCACAGGTAGCCGCCGATGTGCTCCTCGCCGTCCTGCTCGGTCTCGAAGCTGGTCAGCAGGTAGAGCCGCGCGTGGTAGGGGTCGTATTCCAGGCTCGAGAGGCCGCACGGGAAGCGCACGGCCGAATGGTGGCCGGGATCGAAGGCATAGTGCTCGCGCAGCGCGTCGAGGAACTCGAGGTTGCCGCTCCCGCTGATGCGGTAGTGAGCGCCCACCACCCGGCTGACGTAGGCGAAGTCGTCGTGGGCGTTGCCCTGCTCGCGGATGCCGAAGAGCAGCAAGCCGTCGCCGAGCTCTCCGGGAATCGCCGCGAGCCCCTCGATCTTGTAGTAGGGGAAGCCGATGGCGGCGCCGAGCTTGTCGCGCAGCTCCAGGGAGCCCGCCACGCCGTCGCGGGGGTCGGGGTCGACCACCTGCACCCGGTCCGGCTCGCCCAGCGGCCAGATCAGCAGGTGGTTGTAGTCGTTCAGCGCGTGGCTCTCGTCGTCGATGCGATCGAAGCCGGTGGTGGCCAGCACGTGGCGGCCGTCGGCGGTCAGGGCGAAGTCCTCGTACTTCTCGGCCTGCTTGATCAGCGGCTGGGTGAAGTAGTCGAGTCGCGTGTCGTCGGGGCCGTGCGCCTCCATCGGCAGGGCGAAGCAGGCGGAGCGCGCCTCGCCGGGAATCGGCTTGTCGCTGGCCATCAGCAGGCGCTTGCCGTCGAAGGCCACCGCCGAGACCTCGGCATTCACCAGCCTGCCCTGCTCGTCGCGCAGGCCCGCGGGGAAGCAGTGGATGGTGCCCTGCTGGCGGATGCTCGCCTGAACCATGGGAACGACTCCTGTCAGGGAATGTGGCGATCACCCTAATAGGCGACGGGCCGCCGGGACTAGGGCGCGGGCGGTAACAGTCCGTTACTGCATGGGGGTGAACCCGCGCGGGCCTCGACGGGACAAAGGAAGCACGGCGTCGCTGCACGCCTTCGAGTACGGCAACGTTACAAGGAGAGAACGCATGACCCACGACACGCCCCTTCGCCACGCGATCCATCGTGCCAGCCTGGGCGCCCTGCTCGCCGGCGGCCTGGCCCTCTCCGGCAGCGCCCTGGCCGCGCCCCAGGGCCTCTATTCCGCCAACGAGCTGCTCGATGCCGATGTCTACTCCACCTCCGGCAGCGAGCAGGTCGGCGAGGTCGAGGACATCCTGCTCGACAACGACATGCAGGTGCGCGCCCTGGTGGTCGATACCGGCAACCTGCTCGACCTGAAGGGCGAGCAGCAGTTCGTGGTCGAGGCCGGAAAGTTCACCGTCGAGACCCAGAATGGCAATAGCCTCGACGAGATGGTGTACCGGGTGAACGTGGACCTGAGCGAAGAGCAGCTCTCCCAGCAGCCGGCCTACACCAATGACTGGTGGCAGGATGCCCGCGAGGGCGCCCAGCAGGCCTGGGAAACCACCAAGGAGGGCGCGGCCAGCGCCTGGGACACCACCCAGGAAGGCGCCTCGCGTGCCCTGGACCGCATCGGCCAGGCGCTGGAGGACGTCGGCGAGCGCACCCAGGAGGCCGCCAACGACTCCGGCAACTGACGGAGACGCCCTGCGCCCGACGAGAAAGCCCGGTGATCGCCGGGCTTTCCTGCGTCTGGCCCCCGCTCCCGTGGGACCGCTTGGCTATACTGCTGACGACCCCGCCACGGCGGTCGGCGACGAGCGCGGCCAGGGACGGCGTAAGGCAAGGGTGAACGCGGGAGGAGGCGATGCCCATGAGAGCACGAGTCCTGGCCGGCCTGGCCGCACTGTGGGGGAGCCTCGGCCTGGTGGCCACCCCGGCGGCGGGCGCGGAGGTGATCGAGCCACGCCTCGTCACCGACCACCACGACCTTCGCCTGGAGCGCATCGCCACGGGCCTCGAGCGTCCCTGGGCGGCGGCCGAGCTGCCGGACGGCCAATGGCTGGTGACCGAGCGCCCCGGACGCCTCTCGAGGATCGACGCGGACGGCACCGTCACCCGCCTCGCCGGCGCTCCCCGGGTCGCCGCCGGCGGCCAGGGAGGCCTGCTGGATGTCGTCCTGCACCCGGCATACGGCCAGGGCCAGGGCAAGGACTGGGTCTACCTCACCTGGAGCCAGGCGGGGAGCGGCGGCCATGCCACCACCCTCTCCCGCGGGCGCCTCGAGGACGACGCCCTGGTGGACCTGGAGACGCTCTTCGTCCAGAACCGCTTCGCCCCGACGCGCCACCACTATGGCTCGCGCCTCGCCTGGCGGCACGACGGCACCCTGCTGATGAGCGTCGGCGAGCGAGGCAGCCCGCGCAGCGCCCAGGACGGCCGCGACCACACCGGCAGCGTCGTGCGTCTCACCGAGGACGGCGGGGTCCCGGCGGACAATCCCTTCGTCGACGACGACACGGTCCTCGACGAGATCTTCACCCTGGGCCACCGCAATCCCCAGGGCCTGACCGTAGCGTCGGACGGCACCGCCTGGAGCACCGAGCACGGCCCGCGTACCGGTGACGAGCTCAACCGCCTGGTCGCCGGCGAGAACTACGGCTGGCCGGTGGTCAGCCGGGGCAACGACTACGCCACCAACCAGCCCATCGGCGTGGACAGCGCGCCGGGCATGCGCGACCCCGTGCATGTCTTCGCGGGCCGCTTCGCCCCCTCGGGCCTGGCCGAGGTGACCGGCGACGCCTTCCCCGCCTGGCGGGGCCATCTGCTGGCCGGCGGCCTGGGCAGCGAGCGACTGGTGCGCCTGGCCCTGGACGGCGACAGGGTGGTCGAGCGCGAGGTGATCCTCGAGGGGGAGATCGGCCGCATCCGCGATGTGCGGCTGGCCCGCGACGGCACCCTCTACCTGTTGACCGACAGCGCCGATGGCGGCCTGTATCGGCTGGCGCCCGCCGTCGCCGAATAGCGACGCCCTCCTCCGCCGGAACGCCCGTCGCCGGGGCCTTCCCGTAGGGGTGACCGGGGCGTTGCCCCAGGCCCTCGTGGCCGCCCTTCCTGCCTTTCCCTGTGCCGGCCTTTCGCCTCTGCGGGGCGCCCCGGGGCCGCTGTGCCGGCCCCGGGACAGCTAAGTAAACCTTGGCTGGCAGGGGTTTTAATTTGAATAGCCGTTCAAATACCACTAGGGTATTGCGCTATCCATCGCCATCCCGATGCCACGGTCAACGCAGCCGTGTGGCAAAGTGATGTCGTTTTTTTGCGTCACGACACTCGACCCTTCGGAACTCCACGTCGTTGTTTCGGCGGGAGCCGACAAAAGGCAGAGCCAATGAACGAGAATCGAAACGTCAAGATTCGGGTACGCAACCTGAGCAAGGTCTTCGGCAACAATCCCAAGAAGGCCCTCGAAATGCGCGACCAGGGACACAAGCGCCCTGAGATCCTCGACAAGACCGGCCAGACACTGGGCCTGTCGAACATCGACTTCGATGTCTACGAGGGCGAACTCCTGGTGATCATGGGGCTCTCCGGGTCCGGCAAGTCGACCCTGATCCGCTGCCTCAACCGCCTGATCGAGCCCACCGAGGGCGAGATCGTGATCGACGGCGAGGACATCCCCCAGCTGGACGACAAGGCGCTGCTCGAGTGCCGTCGCCGGCACTTCTCCATGGTGTTCCAGAACTTCGCCCTCTTCCCGCACCGCACGGTGCAGCAGAACGCCGAGTTCGGCCTCGAGATCCGCGGCGTGGATCCGGCCGAGCGGGCCGACATTGCCGAGAAGGCACTGAAGCAGGTGGGCCTGGAGGGCTGGGCCGACGCCTATCCCAACCAGCTCTCCGGCGGCATGCAGCAGCGCGTGGGCCTGGCCCGGGCGCTGGCCAACGACTCCACCGTACTGCTGATGGACGAGGCCTTCTCGGCCCTGGACCCGCTGATCCGCGGCGACATGCAGCAGGAGCTGCTCGAGCTCCAGCACCGCATGCAGAAGACCACGGTCTTCATCACCCACGATCTGGACGAGGCGCTCAACATCGGCGACCGCATCATCCTGCTCAAGGATGGCGAGATCGTGCAGATCGGCACGCCGGAGGAGATCCTCACCAACCCGGCCGACGAGTACGTCAAGCGCTTCATCGAGGGCGTCGACATGTCGAAGATCCTCACCGCCGAGCACGCCATGCGCCCGGTACGGGCCACCGCCCGCGAGGACGACGGCCCGCGCACCACACTGCGCAAGATGAGCGAGCACGGCCTGGATTCGATCTATGTCACCAGTCGCGACCGCACCCTGATGGGCCTGGTGGAGGTCGATGCCCTCGAGCAGGCCGCCAAGGAGGGCAAGGACCACATCCGCGACGTGATGACCCATGACTTCCGTTCCGTCGGTCCCGAGGAACCGCTGCACAATCTCTTCGCCATGTTCAGCGAGCGGAGCTTCCCCATCGCCGTGGTGGATGCCGAGAAGCGGCTGCAGGGCGTCGTGGTCAAGGGCGCCGTCCTCGATGAACTGGCACAGGCAGGAGACAAGTAATGGCTATCGAAATCCCGAGCATCCCGCTGGGTCAGTGGATCGAGGGCGGCCTCGACTGGCTGACCACTGAATACTCCGGCGTGACCCGCGCCATCTCGCGAGTCACCCAGACCGGTATCGACGGGCTCAACGACGCCCTGTTCTGGCTGCCGCCCTGGGCGCTGCTGCTGATCATCGTCGGCCTGTGCTGGTGGGTGGCCAGCTATCGCCTGGCCATCGGTGCCGCCCTGGGCATGGCGCTGATCTGGAACCTGGACCTCTGGGACCCGATGATCGAGACCCTGACCCTGGTGGTGATCGCCACCCTGGTGGCGGTGGTCATCGCCCTGCCGGTGGGCATCGCCGCGGCGCTCTCCGAACGGCTCTACCGGACGATCATGCCGGTGCTGGACTTCATGCAGACCATGCCGGCATTCGTCTACCTGATCCCGGCGATCCCCTTCTTCGGCATCGGCTCGGTGTCGGCGATCTTCGCCACGGTGATCTTCTCCATGCCGCCGGCGATCCGCTTCACCACCCTCGGCATCCGCCAGGTGCCCAAGGACCTGATCGAGGCGGCCGACGCCTACGGCGCCACCCGCCGCCAGAAGCTGCTCAAGGTCCAGCTGCCGCTGTCGCTGCCCACGTTGATGGCCGGCATCAACCAGACCATCATGCTGGCCCTCTCCATGGTGGTGATCGCCGCCATGATCGGCGCCGACGGCCTGGGCAGCGAAGTCTGGCGCGCCATCCAGCGCCTGCGTCCGGGCGACGGCTTCGAGGCCGGCATTGCCGTGGTGATCCTGGCCATGCTGCTCGACCGCGTGACCCAGTCGCTGCGCAAGGGCCGCAAGTCATAACGGCACGCCGTTGAAGGCAACCCCTTGCAACATGATGGGGTTGCCTCAAGCTGTACCCCTACATTTCCGGAAGAAGGTAGCTCGATGATCAAGCAACCGATCAACCGTCGCATCCGTTTCGCCAGCCTCGCCATGATCGCCGGTGCCGGCCTCGCCGCAGGCTCCGCCCAGGCGCAGGACAAGGGCACCGTCAACCTGGCCTATGTGGAGTGGGCCTCCGAAGTCGCCTCCACCAACGTGGTCCGTGCCGTGCTGGAGCAGGCCGGCTACGAGGTCGAGATCACCTCGCTCTCCGCCGCCGCCATGTGGCAGGCCGTCGCCTCGGGCGATGCCGACGCCATCGTCGCCGCCTGGCTGCCGACCACCCACGAGCACTACCTGGAGCGGGTCAGCGACGACGTCGTCGACCTGGGCACCAACCTGGACGGCACCAAGCTGGGCCTGGTCGTGCCGGCCTACACCGACGTCGACTCCATCGCCGAGCTCGACGAGAACGCCGACACCTTCGATGGCACGATCACCGGCATCGACCCGGGCGCCGGCCTGATGAGCCTCACCGAGAAGGTCATCGAGAACTACGACCTCGAGGAGGTGGACCTCCAGAGCGGCAGCGGCGCCACCATGACCGCGGCCCTGGACAGCGCCCTCGACAACAAGGAAGACATCGTGGTCACCAGCTGGACGCCGCACTGGATGTTCGCCCGCTGGGACCTCAAGTACCTCGAGGACCCGAAGGACGTCTACGGCGGTGCGGAGCAGATCCACACCATCGCTCGCGACGGCCTGAAGGAAGACCTGCCGGGGGCCTACGCCATCCTGGATGCCTTCGAATGGACCCCCGAGCAGATGGGCGAGGTCATGCTGGGTAACCAGGCAGAAGACGCCGAGCCCTACGAGGTGGCCAAGCAGTGGGTCGCGGAAAACCAGGACGTGGTCCAGGAGTGGCTGTCCGAATCGTGAGGACAGCGGGGTCGCCCCGGGCGACCCCGGCCACGTGACAATGACGCGGGGAGGCACCGATGGCGCCTCCCCGCTTCATTGAGGGCCCGCCGCTCGCGCCCACCTTGCCCCGCCGGGGGCACGCCCGAAAGACGCGCTCCGTCATCCGGGCGAGGCGCGCCGAGCCTGCGCCAGGGCCGATGACCGGATGCCATGGAGGCCCGGGAGAAAATCGGTCCGTTGAAAGATCGTCTGGTGTTTCTACGAGAGGAGGTCAGAATGCAAGGCTCTCCGTCGAAACCCACAGTCCCTAGCAACGAGGAGACGCAGCATGTTCAAGAAGATCATGGTGCCGGTCGATCTGGCCCATCTGGAGCTGATCGAACCGTCGCTGCAGGCGGCAGCCGATCTCGCCCGGCACTACCAGGCCGAGGTGTGCTACGTCGGCGTCACGGCCAGTACGCCGGGGAGCGCGGCTCACACGCCCGAGGAGTACGCGACAAAGCTGGAGGCCTTCGCCAAGGAACGCGGCAAGCTCCATGGCCAGCCGGTGAGCAGCAAGACCATCGTCAGCCCCGACCCCATCGCCGATCTGGACGACACCCTGATCAAGGCGATCGAGGACGTGGGTGCCGACCTGGTCGTCATGCCGACCCATCCGCCCAAGCACGCGGATGCAGTGATCCCCTCCCACGGGGGCAAGGTGGCCACCCACACCAAGGCCTCGATCTTCCTCGTGAGGCCCTCCGCCGGAAAGTGATTCACGAACGCTTCAACAACGACGAACTGCAAGGGAGATAACTCGTGGCTAACGATCCCAACGACAACAAGCCCTCGGAGCCGACTGCCGGCTCCGAGGGCATCCCGGCACCGGAAGGGCCGGCAAACCTCATCGATACCGATTACGTGATCGGTCAGGACAACATCACCACCACCAAGTTCGGCATCGACCTGGACCTGCATGGCAAGGTCTTCTCCATCTCGTCGCTGCTGATCCTGTTCTTCGTGATCATCACCCTCGCCCTGCAGGACCAGGTGGAGCCGATCTTCAACACGGTCTTCAGCTTCCTTACCGGCAACATGTCCTGGTTCTTCCTGCTGGCGGCCAACATCTTCGTGGTGCTGGCGATCGGGCTGATCTTCACGCCTCTGGGCAAGGTCAGGATCGGTGGCGCACATGCCAAGCCGGAGTTCAGCTACCTGGGCTGGTTCGCCATGCTGTTCGCCGCGGGCATGGGCATCGGGCTGATGTTCTACGGCGTATCGGAGCCCCTGACGCACTTCGGCACCGCCATGGGCGGCACCGCCACGGAGAACGGCGTACGCACCGACTGGGCCCCCCTCGGCGCCGCCGCGGGTGACCAGGCCGGCGCCATCGACGTAGGCATGGCCGCGACCATCTTCCACTGGGGCCTGCACCCCTGGGGCATCTACGCGGTCGTGGCACTGGCGCTGGCGCTGTTCTCCTTCAACAAGGGCCTGCCGCTGACCATGCGCTCGATCTTCTACCCGATCCTGGGTGAGCGGATCTGGGGCTGGCCGGGCCACCTGATCGACATCCTGGCGGTGTTCGCCACCCTGTTCGGCCTGGCGACCTCGCTCGGCCTGGGCGCCTCCCAGGCCTCGGCGGGTCTCGGCTACCTGTTCGGCATCCCCGACAACAACGTCACCATGGTGCTGCTGATCATGGGCATCACGGTGGTGGCCCTGATGTCGGTGGTCGCCGGTGTCGACAAGGGCGTGCAGCGCCTCTCCCAGATCAACATGGTGCTGGCCTTCCTGCTGCTGGCCTTCGTGATCGCCGTGGGCCCGACCCTGGCCATCATCTCCGGCTTCTTCACTAACCTGGGTGCCTACATGGTCGACCTGCCGGCGCTCTCCATGCCCTTCGGCCGAGAGGATGCCAACTTCAGCCAGGGCTGGACCGCCTTCTACTGGGCCTGGTGGATCTCCTGGTCACCGTTCGTCGGCATGTTCATCGCCCGCGTCAGCCGCGGCCGCACCGTGCGTGAGTTCCTGATCGCCGTGCTGCTGGTGCCCTCGCTGGTCTCGGTGCTGTGGATGACCGCCTTCGGCGGTACCGCCATCGACCAGGTGGTCACCGACGGCTTCCAGGGCGTCAAGGAAGCCGCACTCGAGCTGCAGCTGTTCGTGATGCTGGGCCAGCTGCCGCTGACCTCCATCACCTCCTTCGTCGGCATCGTGCTGGTGATCGTGTTCTTCGTCACCTCCTCCGACTCCGGCTCCCTGGTGATCGACTCCATCACCGCCGGCGGCAAGGTCGATGCGCCCAAGCCGCAGCGCATCTTCTGGGCACTGATCGAGGGCGCCATCGCCATCGCACTGCTGCTGGGGGGCGGCCTGACGGCACTGCAGACCGCGGTGATCACGACCGGCCTGCCCTTCACCCTGGTGCTGCTCGTGGCCTGCTATGCCATCATCAAGGGCCTGATGAGCGAGCCGCGCGCCAAGTAGCGGCAACCTCAACCCGGCGCCACCGGCGTCGGTCAGCAAAAGGAAGGCGGCCTGCGGGCCGCCTTCTTCGTGTCCGGATCCGGCAACATCTGCACCTGGGCTCGATAGCATGTACAATTCGCGTCCAACAAAAGAGCCGTGCCGTTGAAACCCGGTCTGGTGTTTCGAGAACAAGCGGCCACAATGAAACCGTCGCAACACCATCCAGAACACCGTCTTAAGCATCATCCTTAGCAAACAAGGAGGCGCAGGCATGTTCAAGAAGATCATGGTGCCAGTCGACCTGGCGCACCTGGACCTGATCGAGCCGTCGCTGCAGGCAGCCGCCGATCTGGCCCGGCACTACGAGGCCGAAGTGTGCTACGTCGGCGTCACGGCCAGCACGCCGGGAAGCGTGGCGCACACGCCCGAGGAGTACGCTCAGAAGCTCGAGGCCTTCGCCAAGGAGCGGGGCGAGATCCACGGCCAGCCGGTCAGCAGCAAGACCATCGTCAGTCCGGACCCCATCGCGGACCTGGACAACACCCTGATCAAGGCGATCGACGACGTCGGCGCCGATCTCGTCATCATGCCGACCCATCCGCCCAAGCATGCGGATGCGGTGATTCCCTCCCATGGGGGCAAGGTGGCCACCCACACCAAGGCTTCGATCTTCCTCGTGAGGCCCTCCGCCGGAAAGTGACTCAGGAACGCTTTACTCACCGATAACCGCAAGGGAGACGTCTAGTGGCTAACAAACACGATGACGGCAAGCCCCAGGCGCCGGACAATACCGGCACCGAGGGCATTCCAGCGCCCGAGGGTGCGGCCAACCTGATCGAAACCGATTACGTGATCGGACAGGACAACATCACCGCCTCGCCCCTGGGGATCGATGTCGACCTTCACGGCAAGGTCTTCGTCGTCTCCTCACTGGTGATCCTGCTGTTCGTGATCGGCACGCTGGCCCTCCAGGATCAGCTGGAGCCGATCTTCAACAGCATATTCAACTTCCTCACCACCAAGCTGAGCTGGGTCTTCCTGCTCGGCGCCAACGTCTTCGTGATCCTGGCGATCGTGCTGATCTTCACGCCGATGGGCAGGGTGCGCATCGGCGGCGCCAACGCCAGGCCGGAGTTCAGCTATCTCGGCTGGTTCGCCATGCTGTTCGCCGCGGGCATGGGCATCGGGCTGATGTTCTATGGCGTATCGGAGCCCCTGACGCACTACGGCACCTCCATCGCCGGCACCACCGTGGAGAACGGGGTGCGGACCGACTGGGCGCCGCTGGGGGCCGCCGCGGGCGACCAGGCCGGCGCCATCGACCTCTCCATGGCCGCCACCATCTTCCACTGGGGGCTTCACCCCTGGGGCGCCTATGCCATCGTCGGCCTGTCGCTGGCGATCTTCGCCTTCAACAAGGGCCTGCCGCTGACCATGCGCTCGATCTTCTACCCGATCCTGGGGGAGCGTGTCTGGGGCTGGCCAGGCCACCTGATCGACATCCTGGCGGTCTTCGCCACCCTGTTCGGCCTGACCACTTCGCTCGGCATCGGTGCCACCCAGGCCTCCGCCGGGCTTCACTACCTGTTCGGCCTTCCCGACACCAACACCACCTTGATCCTGCTGATCATGGGCATCACCGTGGTCGCGCTGGGCTCGATCCTGCTGGGGGTGGACAAGGGCGTGCAGCGCCTCTCCCAGATCAACATGGTGCTGGCCTTCCTGCTGCTGGCCTTCGTGATCGCCGTCGGACCGACGCTGATGATCGCCACCGGCGTGCTCGATAGCCTGGTCGGCTACGTGACGCACCTTCCGGCGCTCTCCATGCCCTTCGGGCGCGAGGACGCCAACTTCAGCCAGGGCTGGACGGCCTTCTACTGGGCCTGGTGGATCGCCTGGTCGCCCTTCGTCGGCATGTTCATCGCCCGCGTCAGCCGCGGCCGCACCGTGCGCGAGTTCCTGATCGCCGTGCTGCTGGTGCCGTCGATGGCCTCGGTAGTGTGGATGACCGCCTTCGGCACCACGGCCATCGACCAGGTGGTCAACCAGGGCATCACCAAGGTGCAGGATGCCGCCCTGGAGCTGCAGCTGTTCACCATGCTGGAGTACCTGCCGCTGACCACCATCACCTCCTTCGTCGGGATCGTGCTGGTGATCGTGTTCTTCGTCACATCCTCCGACTCCGGCTCCCTGGTGATCGACTCCATCACCGCCGGTGGCAAGGTCGATGCGCCCAAGCCGCAGCGTATCTTCTGGGCGCTGATCGAGGGTGCCCTCGCCATCGCGCTGCTGCTCGGCGGCGGTCTCAGCGCCCTGCAGACGGCCGCCCTGACCACCGGCCTGCCCTTCACCCTGGTGCTGCTGGTGGGCTGCTACGCCATCGTCAAGGGCCTGATGAGCGAGCCACGCGCCAAGTAGCGGCAACCTTCTTCCCGGCGCCACAGGCGTCGGCCAGCAACAGAAAGGCGGCCTGCGGGCCGCCTTTCTCGTGTCTGCTCCTCACGATCCTCGCGGGGCCGTCAGGTCCAGAGCTCACCCACCGGGGTCTCGAGGCTGAAGTGCGTGGCCACCTGCGCCTGCAGCAGCTCGGCGGTGGCCAGGGCATCAATCAGGGCGTGGTGGCCCGAGTAGACCGGCAGGCCGTAGCGCGCCCGGCTGTCATAGAGGCGGATGGAGGCCGGGGGCCGGCCGATCCAGCGCCTGAAGCGCGCCAGCGGTGACTGGCGGTGCCAGCGGGCCTCCAGCGACATGGTGTCGATGACCGGGAACAGCAGCCCCTCCCCTCGTCGCGCCTGCACGGCGGCATCCAGGAAGGGGCGCTCGATGTGCCGGAAGTGCACCACCACCAGCCGCCCCGCCAGGGCCTCCAGCAGCTCGTCGAGGATCTCGTCGAGGTCCGGGGCATGGGCGATGTCGGAGTGGGTGATGTGATGGAAGGCCACCGACTTCGCCTCCAGCGGCCGCGGGGGCCTCAGCACCCAGTAGCGCCGCTCGGCGAGCCGGATGCGCCCCAGGGTGAAGGGCACCAGGCCGATGCTGACGATGGCATGGCGACGCTCGTCGAGGCCGGTGGTCTCCATGTCCAGGGCGACCATGGGCACCTCGCCAATGGGGGTCTCGGGCGCCATGGTCCCGGCGGCGAAGAACCCCGCCAGCGGCGGGTCCTGGGCGAGCTCGGCCCGGCGCGCCAGGAACTCGGGCCAGCTCGGCCCCGCCGGCCGCCTGCGTCGGGGAAGGCGCATCTCAGCGTGACCGCGACGGCATGGGATAGCGGAACTTGAGGAATTTCTGGGCGTTGCTCAGCACCTGGAAGGCATCCTTGAGGTTATGGCGCTCGGTATTGGAGACGTTCTCCGGTTCGATGTTGTTGTCCGGCACCTGCTCGTGCTGGAGGTCGATCATCTGGTGGCGGATGCGCGACATGCTGAGGAACTCGAGGGCATAGCGCAGCCGGTCGCTGACCCCCGGGGCCAGCAGCTGGGTGCGGTCGATGTCATCCAGGCGGTCGAAGCTGTTCTGGGCCCGTGAACCACAGGCCAGGGCATGGATACGGATCAGGTCGACCATGGGCGCGGTGCCCCGGCGCTTCAGGTTGATGGAGTTGTTGTGCTTGCCGTCCTTCTCCATCACGAAGGTGCGGAAGAAGCCCAGTGGCGGGGTGCGGTTCACGGCGTTGCGCGCCATGGCTGCCAGGAAGAGCGGATGCTTGGGCGCCTGCTCGGCGATCAGGTCCTGGAGCTCCTCGACGAGCGGGTTGTCGCCGAAGACGGTGTCCAGGTCGAAGAAGATCGAGCTGTGCAGCAGCCGCTCCGGGGTGGGCGCCTGGATCCAGTCATGGAAGTAGCGTTTCCAGACCGCGAGCGGCTGACGCCACCGCGGGTTGGTGGCCATGATGTCGCCCTTGCAGTAGGGATAGCCGCAGGCGGCCAGGCCATCGCTGAGCCGCCGGGCCAGGGTGAGGAAATAGTCGTCGTGAAGCGCGGGGTCGAAGTCGTCGGAGAGCACCAGGGCATTGTCCTGGTCGGTGACGATGGACTGCTCGTTGCGGGCCATGGAGCCTAGCGCCATCAGGCAGTAGGGCACCGGCGGCGGCCCCAGCTCCGCCTCGGCCAGCTCCAGCAGGCGCCGCGACAGGCTCCGTCCAATGGTGGAGAGCGCGCTGCCGACCATCCGCGAATCGGCGCCCTCCTCGACCAGGCGGACGAAGGCCTCCTGTACGTCGGGGGTCAAGCGGGCGAGGCCTTCGACGCTGGACTGGTGGAAGATGTTGCTGACCAGGTAGAGGCTCGAGTGGGTCTCATAGCGGATGATGTCAGAGAGGTGGACGATGCCGACCGGTGAGCGACGGTGCATGACCGGCAGGTGATGGATGTTGTTGCGCAGCATGCAGAGCATGGCCTCATGGACCGACTCGTCGGACTGGACGGCGACCAGGCGATGACCGGTCACCTCCCCTATCGGGGTGTCGGCGGGGCGCCCAGCGGCCACCACCTGCTTGCGGAAGTCGCTGTCGGTGAGGATGCCCGTGACCTGCCAGGCGCGCCCCTCGCTGTCGCGGAAGGTATAGCGCGGGGTGTCGCTCGGCGCATCGAGCACCAGCACCGCCGAGGCCTGGGCCTCGGTGATCTGCCGGGCGGCCTCCTGGACGGTGGTGCTGGCCTCCAGCATCAGGGGGTAGCGGGTCAGCAGCTTGCGGACCCGGGTGATCATCATGTCGTTCTGCTTCTTGTCCTGTTCCACCGTCGACTCGAGCCGCGGGCGCTCCACCTCCACGAAGTCGGCGAAGTGCGCATCGGCCTCGCAGAGCTGGTAGAAGACCGACTCGGGAATGAAGTAGATCAGGGTGTCTTCCATGGCCCGGGCAGGAAAGCGGACCCGGCGGTTTCGCAGCAGGCTGAAGTGGCCGAAGATGTCGCCCTCACCCAGGCGGTTGTAGAGCTCGCCGCCGCGGCGATAGACCTCCACCGCCCCGCTGCGGATGTAGCAGAGGTCGTGAACCTCCTGGTCGAGCACCAGGATGTCGCTGCCGGCCTTGAAATAGGCCACGTCCACCTGACTGGCCAGCTCGTCGAGCAGCTCGTCCGAGATCCGGTCGAAGGGGGGAAACCGCCCCATGTGGTGGCGAATCTCCAGCAGTTCCACGTCCATGTCCATGACTCCCGAGCGGTGGGCATGGGACCAGTCTGCGGGGGCCTTCCGGTGCTGTAAAGGCGGACGGCGCCCCCGCTCCCCCCGGTACGCCTGCCGGGATCCGGCCCGACACGAAAAAGGCCACCCCGTTTCATCCACGGGGTGGCCTGTCGATGGCCGACGGATCGGCCGCGTGCGGGGAGACTCGGCTTAGGAGTTCTCGCCCTCGCTGGCGGTGCTGGCCTTGGCCATTTCCTGCACGCGCTGCATCAGCTCCGGGTCCTGCTGGATGGCCTGGCCGATGGCGTTGAAGGTATCCACCTCGAGACCGCTGTCCTGGACGGCCTTGACCATCTCGTCGTTGGCTTCCTTGCGCACGTCCTCCTGGGCCTGCTCGCCTTCCGCGGCCTGCAGCTGCTTGGTGTACTCCTGGGAGATCACGGCGATCTCCTTGGATGCATCGGCGAACTGCTGAAGCTGGGAATCGGAGAAGTCCTGAGCCGGCGCGGTGGCCTGCGCCTGTTCCGCGTTGTTGGCCGCAGCCTCGTCCTGCTGGGCCTGTGCCTGGGTGGCGGCGAGGCCGAGAGAGAGCAGCGCGGCCGAGAACAGTGCAGTCATCCGTTGCATGAATACCTCCAGAATGTCTTGAGTGTGCCCCCGATCAGACGAGCCATCGCGTCGAGGGTTCAGGTTTGTCGTGTAACGGTTTGAAAAGACGACGCTCCCCGAGGGGAGCGTCGTGCATTGTGGCAGTCCCGACCGCCTCCTAGCCATAGGCCAGGTTGGGCAGCCAGGTCACCAGGGCCGGGAACAGGATGACCAGCAGCAGGCCCAGCGCCTGGATCCCCAGGAACGGGAAGGACGACTTGAAGATCTGCGCCATGGTGATGTGCGGCGGGCACACCCCCTTGATGTAGAACAGCGCATAGCCGAACGGCGGGCTCAAGAAGGACATCTGCATGTTCACCAGGTAGATGACGCCGAACCACAGCGAGACATCGGCCGGGTCGACCCCGGGCAGGCCAAACACGCCGGTGAAGCTCAGTCCCTGGATCAGGGGCACGAAGATCGGCACGGCCAGCAGCAGGATGCCGACCCAGTCGAGGAACATGCCCAGCGCCACCAGCAGCACCATCATCAGGGCCAGGACCGCATAGGGACCGAGGCCTGCGCCGGAGATCAGCTCCTGCACGAACTGCTGACCGCCCTGCAGGATGTAGAAGCCGACGAAGATGCTGGCGCCGAAGATGATCCACATCACCATCGCCGAGGCCACCAGGGTGGTCATGCAGGCCGCATGCAGGTTCGGCCAGGTCAGGCGACGGTGCATGGCGGCCACGATCAGGGAACCGAAGGTGCCGATGCCGGCCGCCTCCACGGGCGTCGCGATGCCGGTGAAGATGATGCCGAGCACCAGGACCACCAGGATGATCGGCGCCAGCATGTTGCGCAGCAGACGCAGCTTCTCCTTCATGTCGACCCGGTCCTCGACCGGCATCGGAGGCGCCATGTTGACGTTCAGGGTACCGCGCAGCCAGCAGTAGAAGCCGTACATGAAGGCCAGCATCAGGCCCGGGATCAGCGAGCCGAGGTAGAGCTCACCCACCGACTGCTGGGCGATGACGCCATAGATGATCGCCAGGATCGACG
Source organism: Halomonas aestuarii (assembly GCF_001886615.1). NCBI lineage: Bacteria > Pseudomonadati > Pseudomonadota > Gammaproteobacteria > Oceanospirillales > Halomonadaceae > Halomonas > Halomonas aestuarii. The sequence goes on along the minus strand of NZ_CP018139.1, from coordinate 2,502,501 downwards.
GCGGGATCAGGATGCCCAGGGTACCGCCTGCCATGATCGAGCCGATGGCGATCTCCGGGTCGTAGTTGCGCTTGAGCATCGCCGGCAGGGCGATCAGGCCCATGGTCACCACCGCGGCGCCGATGACGCCGACCATGGCGGCCAGCAGGGTGGAGGCGATGACGGTGGCGATGGCCAGGCCCGCCTTGAGGCCGCCCATCCACTTGTAGACGACATCGAACAGCTCCTCGATGATGCCGGCCTTCTCCAGCACCGAGGCCATGAAGATGAACAGCGGGATGGCCGAGAGCTGGTAGTTGGTCATCATCGGGAAGATGCGCGACGGCATCAGGTTCAGCATCGCCTGGTCGCCCACCAGGTAGAGGAAGACCACGCCGAGGCCACCGGTGACGAAGGCCAGCGGCAGGCCCGCCACCAGCACCACCATCAGCGAGCCGAACATCACCAGCGTCAGGGCGCCGATGCCGACGGAACCGAGGCTGTTCTCGATGCTTCCCGCCAGGCTGTCGTAGTCGGTCACCGCGACGTTGACCATCTCGAAGATCGTCCAGGCCGCCAGCACGACGGCGATGGTCAGCAGCACACGGGCAAAGTTTCGGGCGCCCTCGTGGAGGCGCCAGTGATGGCACAACGACTGGAAGTCGCGGACCAGCTGGCCGAAGCCCTGGAACAGCAGCAGCAGGGCCCCGAAGAAGAGCATGAACTTGACCGGGTAGAACTGGATGGCCCACTCGGTGAAGGAGGTCTCGTTGGCGTAGCTGGAGCCGAAGAAGTACGCATCGCTCACGGACTGGGAGAAAAACTTCCAGCCGGTGACCATCAGCGCGACGGTGAAGATGAAGAAGAACACCGAGGTGGTCAGGTCCAGCGCCGCCTTGTTCAGGGGCTTGGCACGCTGATACAGGATGTCCACGCGGACATGACCGCCCTCGCGCAGGGCATAGGCCCCCGCGATCAGGTACTGCATGCCGAACATCAGGGTCATGGACTCATGCACCCAGTTGGTCGGCGAGTTGAAGGCGTAGCGGACGAGCACTTCGTAGGCGAAAGCGAAGGGTGCGATCAGTGCCCAGTAGGCCACGTAGCGGCCGGAGAACCCGGAAATGCGGTCGACGATGGCAGTGAACAGGTTGCCGGGAGGCTGGTAGCCGACCTCGACCTCCTCGCCGGCGGGCACCTCGGCGGTGTCACCGCCGTCGATGTGGCCCCCACGACGGAAGCTGCGGTCGACGAAGAACATCACCACCAGCGGCAGCAACAGCAACACCGACCAGTAGAGCCAGTGCGGCAGGACAAAATCTATCTCAAAATTCATGGATACTCCTCCGCGACACCATCACCTCCCGGCGATGGCAACGGAACATCGAGTCGACGGGATGCGGGATCAGTAGTGGTCACTCTACCCAAGCCGGGTGCTGCGGCCCGCAGGCAACAGCACCCGGCATGGTGGAGCAGGTCAGGTTACAGGTTGAGCTCGTAGTCCTTGATGTCTTCCGGGGTGATCAGGGCCACCGCCGGGTCCATCATGGTGTCGAGGTGTGCCTTGAACAGGCGGGCGGCATCCTTGTCCTTGTTGGCCCACTTGAACCACAGCGGCACGGCGACCTCGCGGAAGCGATCGGCGTCGTTCTCGCTGAGGTGGATGATCTCGACGCCCTTCTCCTTGTACTTCGGCCAGGCCTCGGCGTTGGCCTTCTGGATCGCCGCGTAGTGCTCGCGGGAGTAGGCGGCCACCAGGTCGTGCATGAGGTCCTGGGTCTGGGTCGACATGCGCTCAAAGACGCGGCGGTTGACCGAGATGTCCATGAGGTCGACGGCCTGGTGCAGGCAGGGGGTGGAGGGCGGGCCCATGATGATGTAGTCCGCCACCTGCCAGAAGCCCAGCTCGTAGTTGTTGGCCGCGCCGGTGTAGTCGGCCGCGTCGATGGTGCCCTTCTCCAGGGCCGGATAGACCTCGGAGCCTGGCAGCAGGGTGGTACGCGCGCCGGCGGCGGCGAAGGTCTCGGCCACGATCCCGCCCGGCATGCGCAGCTTGACGCCCTTGAAGTCGTCGAAGCTGCGCAGCGGCTTCTTGGAGTGGATCAGGTTCATGTCGTGGTGGACATAGCCCAGCAGCTCCTGGCCCTGCTTGCGGTACAGGTCCTTGGCGAGGTCGAAGCCGCCGTAGGCGCCGAACATGATGTCCCACTGGTGGGGCAGCGAGAGGCCCATCGGGTAGGCGGTCAGGAACACGCCGGCCGGCATCTTGCCGGGCCAGTAGACGGTGAACCAGTTCTGGCCGTCGAGCACGCCGTTGCGCACGGCATCGGCGACCTCGAAGGCACCGGCCACGGCACCCGCCGGGAAGGGCTCGATGGTGACCTCGCCGCTGGTGGCCTCGCCCACGCCCTTGGCCCACTCCTCGAAGATGCGGTAGCCCGGGGTTCCCGGCGGCCAGGACGACTGCATGCGGATGTTGATGCCTTCCTGGGCCTGGACGTTGCCGACCCACGGCGCGGCGACGGCAGCGGCGGAACCAACGGCGGCGGCCTTCAGGAAGTTACGACGGCTGGGAGTCTTGAACGCTTCCTTGACGCCCTCGTTGTCGACGGTAGTGGTGCTTGACGGCTGCTTGTCGTCTTGCATGGCATGGACTCCTGATTGTTGAGCGCGCCCGCGACACCGCGAGCGTTGACCGGATCTTTGTTGTTGTCGTCCCTGGGCCATCTGGGCATGCCGGTGATGCTGACGATCGACCGATATGCCAGTCTCACCATCCCTGTAGGACCCTGAGAAGAAGATCGCACATATCTGGAAACGACTTCCATAGCGAAAACTAGCGAAAAGACGGCCCCCGGCCAATAGGCAATTTCAACGCAAGCGACCCGGGGCCATTGGTCATACCATGCGATGAATGAAGGCAATGTACTGTCTAGACAGGTAAAATCATGGTCTGACCAATTTTCCGCCGGCTCGTCGCCTACGACCAAAGCACGAGCCCCGAGATTGGCATCCCGCGCCCTCCCCCGCGATGATGCCCCCATTCATCGACCCCGGAAGCCCCATTCACCGACCCCGGAATCCCCCGACATGACATCGGAACGTCACCGCCAGGCCGCGCTGGCTGCCATGCCCATCCTCTTCGTCGCGCTGTGGAGCACCGGCTTTATCGGTGCCAAGTTCGGCCTGCCTCATGCCGAACCCTTCACCTTCCTGTTCGTGCGCTGCGTGCTGACCCTGACGCTGCTGGTGCCGCTGACCCTGCTGATGCGGGCGGACTGGCCGCGGGGCGCCGGGCTGTGGGGACACATCGCGGTCTCGGGCCTGCTCGTCCACGGCGCCTACCTGGGGGGCGTCTTCTATGGCATCTACCAGGGCATGCCGGCGGGACTGGCGGCCCTGCTGGTGGGGCTCCAGCCGCTGCTGACCGCGGCGCTTGCCGGCCCGCTGCTGGGTGAGCGACTGGGCGCCGTTCAATGGCTGGGGCTGGTGATGGGCCTGGCCGGCATCGCCCTGGTGCTGGGTGGCAAGCTCGACCCGGGCGAGACGCTGTTCCAGGGCTTCGGGATCGGCGCCCTGGTCAGCGTGATGGTGGCCCTGGCCGGCATCTCGCTGGGCACCCTCTACCAGAAGCGCTACTGCACCGGCATGCCGCTGCTCGGCGGCACCGTGGTGCAGTATCTCGCCACCGGGACACTGATGGGGTTGGGTGCCCTGCTGTTCGAGACGCGGGAGATCGAGTGGACCACCACCTTCGTGCTGACCCTGGGGTGGCTGGTGCTGGTGCTGTCGATCAGCGCCATCCTGCTGCTGATGGCCCTGATCCGGCGCGGGGAGGCCTCGCGGGTGGCGAGCCTCTTCTACCTGGTCCCGCCGGTGACCGCCCTGGAGGCATGGTGGCTGTTCGACGAGCGCCTGCCGCCCCTGTCGCTGGCCGGCATGGCCATCGCCATCGCCGGGGTGGTGCTGGTGGTGAAGAGCCGGTCGGGAGGCGCTCAGAGCCGTTCGAGGTAGGCGGGGCCGCCGAGGTTGCGCATCTGCTGGCGGATCCAGACGCTGCGTCGCTCCACCAGGGGGCCGGGGCGCGCCGCATCGCGGCCGCGGGGATCGGGCAGGATGGCCGCCAGGCGGCTGGCCTGGGCCTCGGTCAGCCGGTCGGCGGAGACGCCGAAGTAGTGGCGAGCGGCGGCCTCGAGGCCGAACACCCCCGTGTCCCACTCGACGATGTTGAGGTAGACCTCGAGGATGCGCTGCTTGGGCCAGGCCACCTCGATCAGCAGGGTGAACCAGGCCTCGAGCCCCTTGCGGACCCAGCTGCGGCCGGTCCAAAGGAAGAGGTTCTTGGCGGTCTGCTGGCTGATGGTGCTGGCCCCGCGCAGGCGCCCCCCGTTGAGGCTGGTCTCCCAGGCGCGGCGCATCTGCTCGAAGTCGAAGCCGTGATGACGCGGGAAGCGCTGGTCCTCGGCGGCGATCACCGCCAGCTTGGCCTGGTCGGAGAGCTGCTCCCAGGGGCGCCACTGGTGGCGGATATCGAGGGACTCCCCGGCGATCCACGACTGCACCTTGCGCTCCACCATCACCATGGAGCCGAAGACCGGGACCACGCGCAGCACCAGCACCAGCACCACCGAGCACGCCACGAAGCCGAGCACGGTGCGCCAGAGCACCCGCCAGGCCCGCTGCTGCCACTCCCTCATTGCGCGTCTCGCTCGGCCATGGGCTCCCCTCACCGTTCCGTGAATGCCCGCCAGTATAACGAGACTGCCTCCCCGAAGGGAGGCAGCTTGTCAGCCTGGCACGCGCCTGCGAGCGCTCAGCGCTTCTTCAGTCGCTCGGCGTGGTAGCGCAGGTGCTCTTCGATGAAGGTGGCGATGAAGTAGTAGCTGTGGTCATAGCCGGGCTGGCGCCGCAGGGTCAGCGGATGGTCATGCTCGGCGCACACGGCCTCGAGGCGCTCGGGACAGAGCTGCTGCTCGAGGAAGTCGTCGGCCTCGCCCTGGTCGATGAACAGCGGCTGGCTCGAGGCGCCGCGAGCCACCAGCTCGCAGGCATCGTACTGGGTCCAGAGCCCGCGGTCTTCCCCCAGGTAGCCGGAAAAGGCCTTCTGCCCCCAGGGGGTCTCGCTGGGATTGACGATGGGCGCGAAGGCCGACACCGCCCGGTAGTGGCCGGGGCGGCGCAGCGCCAGGATCAGGGCTCCGTGCCCGCCCATGGAGTGGCCGCTGATCGACTCGCGGCCGTTGACCGGGAAGTGCTGACGCACCACCGAGGGCAGCTCCTCGGCCACGTAGTCGTACATGCGGTAGTGCTGCTTCCAGGGCTCCCGGGTGGCATTGACGTAGAAGCCCGCGCCGCTGCCGAAGTCATAGCTGTCGTCCTCACCGGGCAGGTCGGTGCCCCGGGGGCTGGTGTCCGGGCAGACGATGGCGATGCCGAGCTCCGCCGCCACCCGGTGTGCCCCGGCCTTCTGCATGAAGTTCTCGTCGGTGCAGGTCAGGCCGGACAGCCACCACATCAGCGGCACCCGCCCGGACTCCGCCTGGGGCGGCAGATAGATGCCGAAGGTCATCTCGCAGTCCAGCGCCCGGGAACGGTGGCGATAGCGCTTGTGCCAGCCACCGAAGCTCTTGTTGGCCGAGACCAGCTCTAGGTGTTCGGTCATGGTCATGGGTCAGGCTCCTGATGGCTCAGTAGTGGAGGACGGTGCGGATGCTCTCGCCACGATGCAGCAGCTCGAAGGCCTCGTTGATCTTCTCGAAGGGCATGTCGTGGGTGATGAAGTCGTCGATGTTGATCTCGCCCTTCATGTAGCGGTCGACGTAGCCCGGCAGCTCGGTGCGGCCCTTCACGCCGCCGAAGGCGGACCCCTTCCAGACCCGGCCGGTGACCAGCTGGAACGGCCGCGTGGAGATCTCCTCGCCGGCCCCGGCCACGCCGATGATCACCGACTCGCCCCAGCCCTTGTGGCAGCACTCGAGCGCCTGGCGCATGACGTTGACGTTGCCGATGCACTCGAAGGAGTAGTCGACGCCGCCGTCGGTCAGGTCGATGACCACCTGCTGGATGGGGTCGGCATGGTCCTTGGGGTTGATGAAGTCGGTGGCACCGAACTGCTCGGCCAGCTTGAACTTCTCGGGATTGACGTCGATGGCGATGATGCGGCTGGCCTTGGCCATCACCGCGCCCTGGATCACCGCCAGGCCGATCGCCCCGAGCCCGAAGACGGCGACCGTGGCGCCGGGCTCCACCTTGGCGGTGTTCATCACCGCGCCGATCCCGGTGGTCACGCCGCAGCCGAGCAGGCAGATCTTGTCCATCGGGGCCTCCTTGGAGACCACCGCCAGCGACACCTCGGGCAGCACCGTGTACTCGCTGAAGGTGGAGGTGCCCATGTAGTGATGCAGCTTCTTGCCCTCCAGCGAGAAGCGCGAGGTCCCGTCGGGCATCACGCCCTTGCCCTGGGTGGCGCGCACCGAGCTGCACAGGTTGGTCTTGCCCGAGAGGCAGAACTTGCACTGGCCGCACTCGGCGGTATAGAGCGGGATGACGTGGTCACCGGGACGCACGCTGGTCACGCCGGGCCCCACTTCCTGGACGACGCCGGCGCCCTCGTGGCCCAGCACCGCCGGGAAGTTGCCTTCCGGGTCGGCGCCGGAGAGGGTGTAGGCATCCGTGTGGCAGACGCTGGTAGCGGCCATGCGCACCAGCACCTCGCCGGCCTTCGGGCCCTCGACGTCGATCTCGGTGAGCTCCAGGGGCTTGCCGGCTTCCATGGCGACCGCGGCACGTGACTTCATGGCATCTTCCTCGTTGGGTGTGTGGTGAGTCTGACGACAGTCTAGGCAATTCGTCCCATCCGGATAAACTGCATCAAATGCAGAACATTATTGTCACACAGCAACAATCCTGCCGGGAGGAGCCGTCATGCAGCGCTGGGATCGGGTCGAGGCCTTCATCGAGGTGGTCCGCCTGGGGACCTTCGCGGCCGCCGCGCGCCGGCTTCGGGTCTCCAGCTCCCACGTCAGCCGCCTGGTAAGCCAGCTCGAGAACCAGCTGGGCACCACCCTGCTCTACCGGACCACGCGCCGGATCCGTCTCACCGAGGCCGGCACCGTCTACTACCAGCACTGCCACCACCTGTTCGACGGCTTCCGCGAGGCCGAGGCCGCCGTGAAGGACCTCCAGGCCCGCCCCAGCGGCACCCTGAGCCTGACCTCGGCCACCACCTTCGGGGAGCGCTTCGTGGCGCCCCTGGTCAACGACTTCCAGTGCCGGCACCCGCAGCTCGGGGTCCGGCTGCACCTGACCAACCGCCAGGTCGACCTGATCGACGAGGGCTTCGACATCGCCATCCGCATGGGCCACCTCGAGGACTCCTCGATGATCGCCCGTCGGCTCTGCGAGCGCCGCGAGCATGTGGTCGGCTCCCCGGCCTACTTCACCCGTCGGCCCCAGCCCCACGCCCTCTCCGAGCTCGCCCACCATCGCTGCCTGGTGGGCTCGCGGGACCACTGGCGCTTCGCGGTGGACGGCGTGCGGCGTGAGGTGCGGGTCGAGGGCCCCTGGGAGAGCAACTCGGGGCCGGCGCTGCTGGATGCCGCCCTCAAGGGCCTGGGGCTGGCCCAGTTGCCCGACTACTACGTGGACCCCCACCTGGCCAGCGGCGAGCTGGTCTCGGTGCTCGACGCCTACCGCCACGACGACAGCGCGGTCTGGGCCGTCACCCCGCGACACCGCCATCGCTCCCCCAAGATCCGCCAGTTCATCGACTTCCTGGCCGAGCATCTCCCCGCCCAGCTGCCGGGGCGTCGCTGAGGGCAACAGAACGACTCCAGAACGACACAGGGCGCCCCTCGGGGCGCCCTGTGTCGACGTGGCCTCTCGGCCCTACTTGAAGTTCTTGCGCACCAGCTTGCCGATCTCGCCGACGATGCCGCTGCGAAAGCTCAGCACGCAGATCACGAAGATCGCGCCGAGGATCACGCTCACCCAGTTGCCCAGGGGCGACTGCGCCAGCTGGGTCTGGAGGCTGACCACCAGGCCGGCGCCCACCACGGGGCCGAACAGCGTGCCCACCCCGCCCAGCAGGGTCATCAGGATCACCTCGCCGGACATGTGCCAGTGGGCGTCGGTCAGCGAGGCCAGCTGGAACACCACCGTCTTGGTGGACCCCGCCAGGCCCGCGAGCCCCGCGGAGATCACGAAGGCCACCAGCTTGTAGGCGTCCACGTTGTAGCCTAGCGAGACCGCCCGAGGCTCGTTCTCGCGGATCGCCTTGAGCACCTGGCCGAAGGGCGAGTGCACGGTGCGCTGGATGATGGCGAAGCCGATCACGAAGACCGCCAGCACGAAGTAGTACATCGGCAGGTTGTCGGAGAGGCTGATCAGCCCGAAGAGCTCCCCGCGCGGCACGCCGTGCAGGCCGTCCTCGCCGCCGGTGAAGGGCGCCTGGATGAAGAAGAAGAACATCATCTGGGCCAGCGCCAGGGTCACCATGGCGAAGTAGATGCCCTGGCGACGGATCGACAGCACGCCGAAGAAGGTGCCCAGTACCACCGCCGCGAGGGTGCCGATCAGGATGCCGGCCTCCGGCGTCAGGCCCGGGTAGCTCGAGAGCATGATGCCGGTGAAGTAGCCCCCGGTGGCCAGGAAGGCCGCATGGCCGAAGGAGAGCAGCCCGGCATAGCCCAGCAGCAGGTTGAAGGCGCAGGCGAACAGCGCGAAGCACAGCACCTTCATCAGGAACACCGGGTAGATGGCGAGCGGTGCCACCAGGGCCAGCGCCATCAGGACGAGATAGAGCATGTTGCGCCGCATCCGCGCGTTGCGCTGGCGCTGCATGGCGGGGGTGAGGTGTTGGGTCGTGGCCATCACGTCATGCCTCCTTGCCGAAGAGTCCCGCGGGGCGTAGCAGCAGCACCAGGATCATCACCAGGAAGATCACGGTGTTGGCCGCCTCGGGGTAGTAGACCTTGGTGAGGCCCTCGATCAGGCCCATGGCCAGCCCGGTGAGGACCGCACCGAGGATGGAACCCATGCCGCCGATCACCACCACCGCGAAGACCACGATCAGCAGGCTCGAGCCCATGGTCGGCGATACCGGGTAGAGCGGGGCCGCGAGGACGCCGGCGAAGGCGGCCAGCGCCACGCCGAACCCGTAGGTCAGGGTGATCAGTTGCGGCACGTTGACGCCGAAGGCCTGCATCAGGGCCGGGTTCTCGGTGCCGGCACGCAGGTAGGCCCCGAGCCGGGTACGCTCGATGACGAACCAGGTGCCCACGCAGACCACCAGCGCCGCCACCAGCACCCAGGCGCGATAGGTCGGCAGGAACATGAAGCCGAGGTTCAGGCCACCCAGGAGCGCCTCGGGCGTCGGGTAGCTCGACCCGGACACCCCGAAGATGTTGATCAACGTCCCTTCCAGGATCAGCGCCAGGCCATAGGTGAGCAGCAGCCCATAGAGATGGTCGAGGTGGGCGATGCGCCGCAGGACCAGGCGCTCGATCACCACCCCCAGGGCCCCCACCACCAGTGGTACCAGCAGCAGTGCGGCCCAGTAGTTGATGCCCAGGTACTCCAGGGCCAGCATCGCCGCGAAGGCTCCCAGCATGTACTGGGCCCCGTGGGCGAAGTTGATGATCTTCAACAGCCCGAAGATCACCGCCAGCCCCAGGCTGAGCAGAGCATAGAAGGCGCCGTTGATCAGGCCCAGCATCAGCTGGCCCATGAACACCGCCAACGGCACCCCGAAAATCATCGTCATGTCACGGTCCTCCCGTCAGAGGGGCGACGGCCGAGGCCGCCGCCCTGTCTGGCCCTGCTCAGTTCTGGACCAGCTTGCACTGGCTCTCGGAGAGCGGGCGGTAGGCCTCGTCGGCGGGGATGGTGCTCTTGATCGTGTAGAGGTCCCACTCGCCGGTGGACTCGTCCGGGGACTTCACCTCGGCGAGGTACATGTCGTGGACCATGCGACCGTCCTCGCGGATGTAGCCGTTGCGGGAGAAGAAGTCCTCGACGGGGGTCGCGGCCATCTGGGCGCGGACCGCCTGGGACTCGTCGGTGTCCGCTTCGTCCACGGCGTTCAGGTAGTGCATGGTGCTGGAGTAGACACCGGCCTGGACCATGGTCGGCATACTGCCCACGCGCTCGAAGTAGCGCTCGGCCCACTCGCGGGACTGCTCGTCCATGTCCCAGTACCAGCCGGTGGTGAGCAGCAGCCCCTGGGTGGACTCGAGTCCCATGGCGTGGACGTCATTGAGGAAGATCAGCAGGCCGGCGAGCTGCTGGCCGGACTGCACCAGCCCGAACTGGCTGGCGGTCTTGATGGCGTTGACGGTATCGGAGCCGGCGTTGGCCAGGCCGACGATCTTCGCCCCGGAGCCCTGGGCCTGCAGGATGTAGGAGGAGAAGTCGCTGGTCGGGAAGGGGTGGCGCACGCCGCCGACGATCTCGCCGCCGTTCTCCTCCACCACCTTGGTGACGTCGGCCTCCAGGGCATGGCCGAAGGCGTAGTCGGCGGTGAGCATGAACCAGGTATCGCCCCCCTGGTCGACGACGGCCTTGGCGGTGCCGTTGGCCAGCGGATAGGTATCGTAGACCCAGTGGATGTGGTTGGGGGTGCAGTGCTCGTTGGTGATGCTCGAGGCCGCGGAACCGGAGATGATCGCCAGGCCACCCGCCTCTTCCAGCAGCTTGCTCACGGCGATGGAGACCGAGGAGGCCACCATGCCGGCGACGAGGTCGACGCTCTCCTGGTCGATCCAGCCGCGCACGGTGTTGGCACCGACGTCGGCGCTGTTGCGGTCATCGGCGCTGAAGACCTCGATCGGCACGCCGTTGACCTCGCCGCCGAAGTCCTCGACGGCCATCTTCAGCGCCTCGAGGCCGCCCGGACCGGCCAGGTCGCGATAGGTGCCGGACATGTCGGCGAGGTAGCCGATGCGCAGTTCGTCGTCGCTCATCTGTGCCTGGGCGCTGCTGGCGACCAGGGTGGCGGCGGCAAGGGCGATGCTGCTGGCGAGGGTCTTCCTGTTGAAGGTCATGTTCATCTCCGTGGCCCCGGGGGGCTGTTTGTTGTTGTCGATGCAGGTGCGTTGCGGTGCATGGACCGAGGGCGGGACGGCGCGGCCGTCACACCCCCAGCAGGGAGTTTAGGTGCTCGCGCCGCGAGGGAAGCTCGGCGGCACTGATCTCTTCGATGATACGGCCGTGCTCCATCACGAAGTGACGGTCGGCCAGGGGGGCGGCGAAGCGGAAGTTCTGCTCCACCAGCACGATGGTCATGCCCCGTTCCTTGAGCTTGACCAACACCTCGCCCAGCGTCTGGACGATGACCGGCGCCAGCCCCTCGGTGATCTCGTCGAGCAGCAGCATCCGGGCCCCGGTCCGCAGGATGCGGGCCATGGCCAGCATCTGCTGCTCGCCGCCCGAGAGGCGGGTGCCCTGACTGCGGCGACGCTCGTAGAGATTGGGGAACATCGCATAGATTTCGTCGATCCCCATGCCGCCGCTGCGCACCGTGGGGGGCAGCAGCAGGTTCTCCTCGACGTCGAGGCTGGCGAAGATGCCGCGTTCCTCGGGGCAGTAGCCTACGCCGAGCCGCGGGATGCGGTGCGGCTTCATGGCCAGGGTCTCGGTGCCGTTGATGACGATGGACCCGGTGCGCTGGCCGACCATGTTCATGATCGACTTGAGGGTGGTGCTGCGTCCGGCGCCGTTGCGGCCCAGCAGGGTCACCAGTTCGCCGCGCTTCACGTCGAAGTCGACGCCGTGCAGGATGTGCGACTCGCCGTAGAAGGCGTGCAGGTCGCTGACCCGCAGCATCTCGGCGCCGTCGCGGTCCTGGAATTCGGCGAGCGTCTCTGCTGCCTGGCTCATGCGCTGGCCTCCTCTTCCGCCGCGGCATCGCTGCCCATGTAGGCCTCCCGGACCTGCGGGTCACGGGAGACGGCCTCGTAGTCGCCCTCGGCCAGCACGCTGCCGCGGGCCAGCACAGTGATGCGGTCGCACAGGCGGCTGACCACGCTGAGGTTGTGCTCCACCATCAGCACGGTGCGGCCCTTCGAGACCCGCCGGATCAGCTCGACGATGCGGTCCACGTCCTCGGCGCCCATGCCCTGGGTCGGCTCGTCGAGCAGCATCAGGGTGGGATCCAGCGCCAGGGTGGTCGCCACCTCCAGCGCCCGCTTGCGCCCGTAGGGCATCTCCACGGTGAGCACGTCGGCATAGTCCCGCAGGCCGACCTCGTCGAGCAGTTCGAGGGCTCGGTCGTTGAGGTGCTCGAGGCTGCGCTCGGACTTCCAGAAGTGGAAGGAGGTACCGAGGCGACGCTGCAGCGCCACCCGCACGTTCTCCATGGCGGTCATATGGGCGAATACCGCCGAGATCTGGAAGGAGCGCACCAGCCCCAGCCGCGCGATCTCGTTGGCCTTCATGCCGGTGATCGGCTTGCCGCGATACAGGATCTCGCCGCGGGTGGGCGGAAGGAACTTGGTCAGCAGGTTGAAGACGGTGGTCTTGCCGGCCCCATTGGGGCCGATCAAGGCATGGATATGCCCTTCCCGGACCTGCAGGTTGACGTCGTCCACGGCGGTGAAGCCACGGAACTCCTTGGTCAACCCGCGAGTTTCCAGTATGAACTCCTGGGTCATGTTTCGTCCTCTCTGGATCGCTGGCGCGATCCGCCGTTGATGCTGTTGTCGTTGTTGTCGGCCGTTGTCGTTGTTCTGGCGCGGTGCCGGCAGCGAGGGCCCGTGTTGCAATTATCAGGCAGCCCCGGAGAACACTCTGCACTTTACGTTAACGTAAACTAGATGAGAGGCGACGCCAGGGCAACAGGAGAAGGACGGAACTCGACCAATGGTGTAGACGCCCGCGCTATCAATAGCTTGCAAACGATATCGGACGAACACGTGCGACAAAAAAAAGCGCGATGCCCCGCCGGGACATCGCGCCTGCGCTGCCCGGCGGCCCGACCGACCGCCGGCTCGGGACGTCGTCAGCATTCGATGGCATTGACGGCCAGACCGCCGCGGGACGTCTCCTTGTACTTGTCCTGCATGTCGGCGCCGGTGTCGCGCATGGTACGGATCGCCTTGTCCAGCGAGATGAAGTGTTCGCCATCGCCCCCCAGCGCCATCTGGGCGGCGTTGATCGCCTTGACCGAGGCGATGGCGTTGCGCTCGATGCAGGGCACCTGCACCAGGCCGCCCACCGGGTCGCAGGTGAGCCCCAGGTTGTGCTCGAGGCCGATCTCGGCGGCATTCTCCACCTGCCCCACGGTGCCGCCCATGACCTCGGTGAGCCCCGCGGCCGCCATGGCGCAGGCCGAGCCCACCTCGCCCTGACAGCCCACCTCGGCGCCGGAGATAGAGGCGTTCTTCTTGCACAGGATGCCCACGGCGCCGGCGGTCAGCAGGAAGTCCACGACGTTGTGCTCGCAGGCATCGGACTGGAACTTCATGTAGTAGTGCAGCACCGCCGGGATGATGCCCGCCGCCCCGTTGGTGGGCGCGGTGACCATCCGCCCGCCGGCGGCATTCTCCTCGTTGACGGCCAGGGCGAAGACATTGACCCAGTCCATCGCCGAGAAGGTAGAGGCGATCAGGCCTTGATTTCCGTCCGTGGCCTTCAGTCGACGGTGCAGGGTCGCCGCACGGCGCCTGACCTCGAGCCCGCCGGGCAAGATACCCTCGGCGGCCAGCCCCTGGTCGACGCACGCCTGCATCGCCTCCCAGATGCGCCAGAGGCCGGCGCGGACCTCGGCCTCGCTGCGCCAGGCCTTCTCGTTCTCCATCATCAGTTCGCTGATGCGCAGGCCATGCAGCCGGCACAGCGCCATCAGCTCGGCGCCGCTGTTGAAATCGTAGGGCAGCGCCGTGGTGTCGCAGTCGAGCTCGCCCCGGGCCGCCTGGTCGGCATCGATCACGAAGCCCCCCCCCACCGAGTAGTAGGTGTTGCGGTAGAGCTCCTCGGCGTGGCCATGGGCCACCAGGGTCATGGCGTTGGGGTGGTAGTCGAGGCTCTCGTCGTGCCACTGCAGGTCCCGGGTCCACAGGAAGGGAATCGCCAGGCGGCCGTCGAGCAGCAGGGCCCGGGATTCCAGCAGTTCCTCGATGCACGGCGAGACGATGGCCGGGTCGATCTGCTCCGGGCGCTCGCCCATCAGGCCCATGATGATGGCCCGGTCGGTGCCGTGGCCCTTGCCGGTGGCGGAGAGGGAGCCGTGCAGGTGAACCTCGACCCGGGCCACGCGCTCCAGCAGCTCGCGGCGCTTGAGCGCCTGCACGAAGTCGTGGGCGGCCTGCATGGGGCCGACGGTGTGGGAGCTGGACGGGCCGATGCCGATCTTGAACAGGTCGAAGACGCTGATTGCCATGGGGATGCCTCGTGTCGGGGGCCGGCGCGTGCCGGCATCAAGGGTCGGGGCTGCCGGGCTGACGTCGATGCGTCAGTCAGGCTAAAGCCACTCGACGCTTGCCGAGAGTTTTCCTCATCATGGCGGCGATCCATCGCCCCGGCAATCGAGAATATCTCGCGCATGGTATAGAATTTCTAAACCATGAGCCGTCTCCTGAATGCCCAGACCCACGCCTGGATGAAGGTCTTCGCCGTCAGCGCCCGTCACCTGTCCTTCACGCGGGCGGCCGAGGAACTGCACGTGACCACCGGCGCGGTGAGCCAGCAGATCAAGCAACTCGAGCAGCGACTGGGGTTCAGGCTGTTCCGCCGACTGCCGCGCCGGCTGGAACTGACCGAGGAGGGGCGGCGCCTGGCGTCGGTGGTGGACGAGGCCTACCAGGCGGTGGGGCTCGAGGTCAGGCGGCTGCAAAGCGGGGTGATGAGCGGGGTGATCCGGCTGCGCTCGGTGCCCTCCTTCCTGCACAAGTGGCTGATGCCGCGCCTGCCCCGGCTGCAGGCGCGCTTTCCCGACATCGAACTGCACGTCACCGCCGAGGACAGCAGCGTCTCGCTGCGCGACGGCGACTTCGACCTGGCCCTGGACCTCAACGATGGGCACACCCCCGGGCTCTCCATCACGCCGCTGATGGAGGAGCGGATCTTCCCGGTCTGCGCCCCCGCCCTGCTCCGCGGACGACCGCCCCTGCGCCATCCGGCCGACCTGGCCTGGTATCCGCTGCTGCACGACGTCACGGCCTGGCGCGGCAGCCATGAGCACGCCGAGTGGGAGCGCTACCTCGACGCCATCGAGGCTCCCCCTCTCAACCTGCGCCGGGGCTATACCTTCAACCGCAACCACCTGACCATGGAGGCGGCCATCGCCGGCATGGGGGTGGCCATCGCCCGCCAGACCCTGATCCGGGGAGAGCTGGGCAGCGGCGCCCTGATCGCCCCCTTCGCCCAGCGCGTGCCGACCGGCATGCGCTACGGCATCGTCCACGCGCCGGGCGCACTGGACGACCGCCGGGTGGCCGCGGTGCACGACTGGATCGTCGAGGAGGCGCGGCGCGCCCCGGACGGGCCGGGCGAGTAGGCATGCCGCGGACAGCGACGTTAGAATGAAGGTTACCTGGATGTCATGCTGGAACGGACTCACGATGTCACCCCGCCCCACCCACGCGCGCCCGCAGCCGATCGGCTTCGCCGCCACCTGCCTGAGGGCCAGCCTCTATATCCTGCTGGTGGCCGGCATCGCCCAGGGCATCTACTTGGAGGCCCTCTACCTGCCCAGCTCCCACTTCTCGGAATGGGGCTTCACCGAACTGGCCCAGACCGCCCTGCTGGCAGCCTCGACACTCCTGCTGCTCTACGTCAGGGTCGTGCTTCGTGAGCTGCCGCAGGTGAGCCTGCTGCTGCTCGCCCTGATGACGAGCTCCCTGGTGCGCGAGCAGGACGCCCTGCTGGATGCCCGCGTCTTCGACGGCGCCTGGCAGCTGCTGGTGGCGCTGATCATCCTGCCGATCCTCCATGGCGTGATCCGCCGCCGCCGCGCATTCGCGGCAGAGTTCGCGGGCTTCGCCAACAGCTTCTCCTTCGGCCTTTTCGCCGCGGGCTTTCTGACCACCTACGTCTTCTCGCGACTCTATGGCCGCAGCGAGATGTGGCAGGTGATCCTCCGCGAGGACTATGTGCGCACCTTCAAGAATGCCGCCGAGGAAGTGGTGGAGCTGTTCGGCTATGCGCTGATCCTGATCGCCATGGTCGAACTGGCCCTGCTGGCGCGCCACTGGCATCGCGCCCACGGCTGAGCGGGGCTGCTCCGGAAGACGCCACCCCGCAAACGACGACGCCCGCAGCCATGGGCTGCGGGCGTCGTCTGCGGGAGCGCGCCGGCGACTACTCGTCGAGGAAGGAGCGCAGCGGTTCGGAGCGGCTGGGGTGACGCAGCTTGCGCAGCGCCTTCGCCTCGATCTGGCGGATCCGCTCGCGGGTGACATCGAACTGCTTGCCGACCTCCTCGAGGGTGTGGTCGGTGTTCATGTCGATGCCGAAGCGCATGCGCAGCACCTTCGCCTCGCGGGCGGTCAGGCCGCCGAGCACGTTGCGCGTGGCCTCGATCAGCCCCTCGCCGGTCGCCGAGTCGATGGGCAGCAGGATCGTGCCGTCCTCGATGAAGTCCCCCAGGTGCGAGTCGTCATCGTCACCGATGGGCGTCTCCATGGAGATCGGCTCCTTGGCGATCTTGAGCACCTTGCGGACCTTGTCCTCCGGCATCTCGAGACGCTCACCGAGCTCCTCGGGCGTCGGCTCGCGACCCATCTCCTGAAGCATCTGCCGCGAGACGCGGTTGAGCTTGTTGATGGTCTCGATCATGTGCACCGGGATGCGGATGGTGCGGGCCTGGTCGGCGATCGAGCGGGTGATCGCCTGGCGGATCCACCAGGTGGCGTAGGTCGAGAACTTGTAGCCGCGACGGTATTCGAACTTGTCCACGGCCTTCATCAGGCCGATGTTGCCCTCCTGGATCAGGTCCAGGAACTGCAGGCCACGGTTGGTGTACTTCTTGGCGATGGAGATCACCAGGCGCAGGTTGGCCTCGACCATCTCCTTCTTGGCCCGGCGGGCCTTGGCCTCGCCGATGGAGAGGCGACGGTTGACCTCCTTGATCTCGGTCACCGGCAGCTGGATCATCTCCTCCTCGAAGGCGATCTTGCGCTGGGAGCGATGGATGTCGCCCCGCAGCGGCTCCAGCCGCGCTGCATACTTCGAGTTGGCCTCGGCGAACTCGTCGAGCCACTCGAGACGCGACTCGCTGCCCGGGAAGGCCTTGATGAAGGTCTTGCGCGGCACCTTGGCCTTCTTCACGCACAGCTGCATGATCGCCTTTTCCTGGGCGCGCACCTGCTCCACGCTGATGCGCACCTGGCCCACCAGCCGCTCGAAGTGCTTGGGCACCAGCTTGATCGGCGAGAACAGCTGCGCCAGGCGTGCCAGCTCCTCCTGGGCCTCCTTCGAGGCGCGACCATGGGCCTCGATGGCCGCCTGGGCCGCGGCGTTCAGCTCGCGGATCTGCTCGAAGCGGGCGCGCGCCTCCTCGGGGTCGGGACCGCCGACGCTCTCTTCCTCCGCCTCGGTATCGTCGTCGTCTTCATCGCCCTCGGACTCGTCCCGGGGCTCCTCCTCGGGCACTTCCGCCTCGGCCACGCCGGGGATCCCCTCATCGGGGTCGATGAAGCCGGAGAACAGATCGGAGAGGCGGCCCGGGGCCTCCTCGTCCTGGGTCGCGTCATAGGCGTCGAGGATGGAGTCGACGGCACCGGGCAGGTAGGCCAGGGCGGACATCACCTCACGGGTGCCCTCCTCGATCCGCTTGGCGATCTCGATCTCGCCCTCGCGGGTCAGCAGCTCGACGGTCCCCATCTCGCGCATGTACATGCGCACGGGATCGGTGGTGCGGCCGACGTCGCTCTCCACGGCGGCGAGCGCGGCCACGGCCTCTTCGGCCGCCGACTCGTCGGTGGAGTGATCCGACATCATCAGGGTGTCTTCATCGGGGGCTTCCTCGACGACGCTGATGCCCATGTCGTTGATCATGCCGATGATGTCTTCCACCTGATCCGGGTCGGCGATATCCTCGGGAAGGTGGTCGTTGACCTCGGCATAGGTCAGGAAGCCCTGTTCCTTGCCGCGCGCGATCAACTCCTTCAGACGTGACTGCTGCTGCGCATTTCCAGCCATAGAAACCCTATCTCGACGAAGAAGAATGAAGCACCTGAAGTACTGAGGCGGTGAAAACTCGATAAGCCGGACAGTATAGCGGGTAAGACCACTTTCCTGCCAGTTTGATGTGTTTGCGCGGTCATTCAGGTGTGTTAGGTTGTGAGGTTGCGCCTCTCGAAGGCACCTTCCTCGTATGTGGTGATGACGGCAGGAAATTCAACCCCACTGCCGGATTTCCCGGGCTCAAAGCGGCTCCCGTTTCATCCCTTCAGCTCGGCCAGCAGCACCATCAGTCGCTGCCGGTCCTCCTGGGAGAGCCGCTCTCCCCTCTGCTGCTTGGACAGCAGGGCATCGACTTCCTCCTGACGCGAGGGCCTCAGCCGGTGCCGTCGGAAATGCTCGACCAGCCCGTCCAGTTCGGCGGCCCGCGCCCCGGCCGGAATCAGCAGCTCACGACGCGCCAGCGTGGCCAGCCGCTCTCCCTCGGGCGTGCCGTGGAAGTGGGCAAGCAGCACCTGGGCACTGCGGTAGCGACCGGCCCGCAGGAGCCGCTCCACCTCGCGGCAAAGCCGCGCTTCCGGGTCCGCCTCGGGATACCAGTCGGCCTCCACGGGCAGGCGCTCCACCAGGCGCGGCTCGTGCACCAGCAGCTGCAGGACGCGCCCCATCAGGCTCAGGGACTGGCGCCCCCTGCCGTGGCCCGGCTCGGGGCGTGACACCGGCTCTTCGACGGACTCGGCCTCCGGCCCCCGCTGCTCGTTCTCCGGCGCCTCGCGGGGCGTGACGAGAGCCTCGAAGCGCGACTGATCGACGCCGGTACGCCGCGAGAGTTCCCCCAGCAGCAGGGACTTCAGCACGCCCTCCGGCAACTGGCGGATGGCCGCCAGGACCTGGCTGGCGAAACGCTCCCGCGCCTCGATGGTGGCCAGGTCGCGCCCCTCGGCCGCGTGATCGAAGAGGAACTCCGACAGGGGGCTCGCGCAGGTGATGCGATCCTCGAAGGCCTCCGGCCCCTCGCGGCGCACCAGCGTATCCGGGTCCTCGCCCTCGGGCAGGAACATGAACCGCGCCTGGCGCCCGTCGATCATCTGCGGCAGCACCGTCTCCAGGGCCCGGGTGGCGGCCTGGCGCCCGGCGCGGTCGCCGTCGAAACAGAACACCACCTCGCTGACCATGCGGAACAGCCGACTCAGGTGCTCCTCGCTGGTCGAGGTGCCCAGGGTGGCCACGGCGTTGCGGATCCCGAACTGGGCCAGCGCCACCACGTCCATGTAGCCCTCGACGATCACCACCCGCTCGAGCCGCGGGTTGGCCTGGCGAGCCTCGAAGAGACCGTAGAGCTCGCACCCCTTGTGGAACACCGGCGTCTCGGGCGAATTGAGGTACTTGGGCTTGGCATCGCCCAGCACGCGCCCGCCGAAGGCGATGGTGCGCCCGCGGACGTCGCGGATCGGGAACATCACCCGGTCGCGGAACCGGTCATAGGTCCTGCCGCTCTCCTCGTGCTGGATCAGCAGGCCGTACTCGATCTGCACCGCCTCGGCGATGCCGCGCTCCGACAGGTGGCGCTTGAGCGCCTCCCAGCCGGCCGGGGCGCAGCCGATGCCGAAGGTCTGCTGGACCTCGGGCGACAGCCCTCGGTCGGCCAGGTACCGGCGGGCGGCCTCCCCTTCCGGCATCTTCAGCCGCTCCCGATAGAAGCTGGCCGACAGCTCCAGCAGGTTGACCCCCTCCTTGCGCTTGCGCTCGCGGGCCTGAGCCCGCGGGTCGTCGGCGCCCTCGCGGGGCACCTCCATGCCGAGTCGCCCGGCCAGTTGCTCCACGGCCTCGGGGAAGCGCAGCTTGTCGTACTCCATCAGGAATCGCAGGGCATTGCCGTGGGCCCCGCAGCCGAAGCAGTGATAGAACTGCTTGTCGGCGCTGACGGTGAACGACGGCGACTTCTCCTGATGGAAGGGGCAGAGCCCCGAATGATTGCGGCCGGCCTTCTTCAGCTTCACGCGCTCGCCGACGACCTCGACCACGTCGACACGGGCCAGGAGGTCATCGATGAAGCGCTGGGGGATCTGACCGGACATGGGGGCAACCTGCGGGCAGCGGGAAGGAGACGTCGAAAAACAAGCGGCCACCGTTAGGCGGCCGCTTGGCGTCCCTCTTGAGACGGCTGGGGCCAGGGGCCCTCACCGACTCCAGTACGGATCAATAGAGCCGTTCGAAACGCTTGCGCTCACGCTGAAGCTTCTTGGCATGACGCTTGACGGCCGCGGCCGCCTTGCGCTTGCGCTCTGCGGTCGGCTTCTCGTACTGCTCGCGACGACGCACTTCCGAGAGGACACCGGCCTTTTCACAGGAACGCTTGAAGCGACGCAGCGCGACGTCAAACGGCTCGTTATCACGTACTTTGACAGAAGGCATTAAGCACTCACCTACCTTGGGTAACTTGAGTTCGGTTTGTACGCACACCCCGTGGGTTCCCTCATCACCACGCAGAATACGCCGGACTCGCCAGGCGAACCGGAACGATGCGAGGAGATGCAGGGCATGGCCCCTGGGTGCACGACCCAGTCTTGCAGCGGACAGTATTCTAGTCGCCCTGCCGGGCGCGTGCAAATCGTTTCCCTGCTGCCGAGGCGGGGCAAAATGCGTAGAATGCCGCCATCCCCGCATCAACGAGCCTCCATCATGCGCGTACTGGGCATCGAGACCTCCTGCGACGAGACCGGCGTCGCCCTCTACGACACCGAGCGCGGCCTCGTGGCCGACGCCCTCTACAGCCAGATCGCCATGCACGCCGAGTACGGCGGCGTGGTCCCGGAGCTCGCCTCCCGCGACCATACGAGGCGCCTGCTGCCGCTGATCCAGCAGGTGCTGGACGAGGCCGGCCTGTCGCGCACGGCCCTCGACGCCATCGCCTACACCGCCGGCCCCGGACTGGTCGGGGCCCTGATGGTGGGCGCCAGCACCGCCCACGGCATGGCCCGGGCGCTGGAGATCCCAGTCCTCGGCGTCCACCACATGGAGGGCCACCTGCTGGCCCCCATGCTGGAGGACGCGCCCCCCGGCTTCCCCTTCGTGGCACTGCTGGTCTCCGGCGGCCATACCCAGCTGGTCGAGGTGCAGGGGCTGGGCCGCTATCGCCTGCTCGGCGAGTCGGTGGACGACGCGGCGGGCGAGGCCTTCGACAAGGCGGCCAAGATGCTGGACCTCGACTACCCCGGCGGCCCCCATATAGCCCGACTGGCCGAGCAGGGCGACCCCGGCCGCTTCCGCTTCCCGCGCCCGATGACCGACCGCCCGGGCCTGGACTTCAGCTTCTCGGGGCTCAAGACCCACACCCTGACCGCCATCCGCCAGCTGGAGGCGGCGGGCGAGCTGGACGACCAAGCCCGTGCCGACGTGGCCCGCGCCTTCGAGGAGGCCGTGGTCGATACCCTGGTGATCAAGTGCCGCCGCGCCCTCGACCAGACCGGCCTCAAGCGCCTGGTGGTCGCCGGCGGGGTGAGCGCCAACGTGCGGCTGCGCGAGCGACTCGAACGCGAATGCGCCAAGCGCGACGCCCGGGCCTACTATCCGCGAGGACGCTTCTGCACCGACAACGGCGCCATGATCGCGTACGTGGGAGCCCAGCGCCTGCTGGCCGGCGAACATGACGAGACCGGCATCATGAAGGCGGTGCCGCGCTGGCCGATGGACAGGCTCGAGGCACCCGCCGGCGCCTGAACGGGGCCATGATCGCGCTCTCCACGGTCACGGGGCCCAGCGCCTGCTGGCCGGCGAACATGACGAGACCGGCATCATGAAGGCGGTTCCGCGCTGGCCGAGGGATACGCTCGAGGCACCCGCCAGCGCCTGAACGGGGCCATGATCGCGCTCTCCATGGTCAGGAAGCCCAGCGCCTGCTGGCCGGCGAGCATGACGAGACCGGCATCATGAAGGCGGTGCCGCGCTGGCCGATGGACACGCTCGGGGCACCTGCCGGGGCGTGAAACGCGCCGCGTGCCGGCTCACAGCCCGGGTTCGTCGCCGCGCCCGAGGCGGCGGATGTTGAGCGCATGGCGCCCCAGCACCAGCAGCGTGAAGACGATCACCACGCCCACGAACTCCGGGGCCAGCCAGAGGCTGGCCAGCGGCGCCATGGCGGCGCTCGCCAGCGAGGCGAGGGCCGCCGTGCGCATCCGCCAGGCGAGCAGGGTCCAGAGCGCGGCACAGCAGAGCGCCACCCAGGGCGTGAGGACCAGCATCACGCCGAAGGCGCTGGCCACCGCCTTGCCGCCGCGGAAGCGGTACCAGGCCGGGTAGGCATGGCCCAGCAGCACGCCGAGTCCGACCATCCCCAGCCCCCAGGGCGGCAGGCCGAGCCACATGGCCAGCCACAGCACCGGCATGCCCTTGACGGCATCCACCGCCAGGGTGGCCATGGCGAGCCGATAGCCGTGAAGGCGCAGCACGTTGGAGAATCCCGGATTGCAGGAGCCGGCCAGCCGCGGATCGCCCACGCCGGCGAGGCGGCACACCGTGAGGGCACCGAGCCAGGTACCGCTCAGATAGCCGATCGCCATCAGCGGCAGGATGAGGTCAAGTGGCGCCTCCACGGGCTGGCTCCTCCAGGGGGGTAGCTTGATTCTGCCAGCCGCGGGCGGCCGACGACAGGCCGGACGCCCGCGGTGTCGCCGGAGCACGCGCTGGCGTACAATCTGGCGCCTGCAGGCGGGACCGGGCGTCATCGGTCCGCATCACCCAACGGCCAGGGAGCCCCGATGGATCTTGTGCTGATCGACGCGCTCGAGGTGGACACCGTGATCGGCGTCTACGACTGGGAGCGCACCATCACCCAGACGCTGCGCCTCGATCTGGAGCTGGGCACCGACATCCGCCCCGCCGCGGCGGGTGACGACATCGCCCTGACCCTGGATTACGCCGCCATCAGCGAGCGCGTCAAAACCTTCGCCGGCGAGCACCGGTTCGCCCTGGTGGAGACCTTCGCCGAGCGCCTGGCCGAGACCCTGCGCGCCGAGTTCGCCATTGCCTGGCTGCGCCTGACCGTGCGCAAGCCCGGCGCCGTGGCGGCGGCCGGGGCGGTGGGGGTCTCCATCGAGCGCGGCAGCCGGCCGGGAGACGCCTGATGGCCAGGGTCACCGTCAGCATCGGCAGCAACATCGAACGCGACCGCCACGTGCAGGCCTGCCTGGAGGCGCTGGCGAAGAGCTTCGGCCAGCTTGCCATCTCGCGGATCTTCGAGAGCGAGCCGGTGGGCTTCGAGGATGGCCGCAACTTCTACAACCTGGTGGTGGCCTTCGAGAGCGACCTGCCGGTGGGCGAGCTGCAGGCCTGGTGCAAGCGACTGGAGGCGGCCAACGGCCGCCGCAAGGATCTCCCCAAGTTCGGTCCCCGCACCCTGGACATCGACCTGCTCACCGTGGGCAACCTCACCGGCACCCACGACGGCGTCGAGTTGCCCCGCGGCGAGATCCTGCACCACGCCTTCGTGCTGCAGCCGCTGGCCGAGCTGCTGCCCGAGGCACGCCATCCGCTCACCGGCGAGACCTATCGCGACCACTGGGCCCGCTTCGAGGCCGGCCTCCAGCGCCTCTGGCCGGTGGACTTCACCTGGCGGGGGCGGCGGCTCTCCTCCGCGGAGTAGGCCTCACGGCCTGGCGCCGGGGCTCCCGAGCGCCCCGTCGATGGCCTCCCAGCGGCGCCGGGCGAGCTCCTCGCCCAGCTCACGCCCCCGGTAGCCCTCCGCCACCAGCGCCTTCGGCAGGATCTGCACCGCCAGCCGCCACGCCAAGGCCAGGTCCTCGGCCAGTGCCGGGTCATCCAGGCTCACCAGGCTGATCAGCGGGGCCACCCGGTCGCTGCGGCGCCACGCATCGATGGCGTCGAGCCAGCGCATCACCTGCGACCCGCAGAGCCCGTTCGCCGCGACCCGTCGACACAGGCTGCGGGTCCTGGCCGCCTGGGTGGCCAGCTCGCGATGGACCCGCGGCAGGCGCAGCCGCTCGGCCAGGGCATCGCGATCCCGATCGTCCAGGTGCTCGACCAGGCGCGCCCAGCGCCAGCGGGTCTGCGCCTCGGCCTCGATGTCTTCCGGGAGCCGATGCAGGCGCCCCAGCGCCTCGTCGAGCCCCTCGGGATCGGCCGCCAGTTCCGGCATCAGCACGGCCAGGGCCCCGCACTCCTCCAGCACCTGGACATAGACCTCCGGCCAGGGCTCGCCCAGCGCCTTCTCGGTCTCGGCCCAGACCCGTTCGGGCACCAGGTGCGAAAGCTCCCCGCTCGCCACCAGCTCGCGCATCAGCGCGCGGGTCTCCTCGGCGATGACGAAGCCCAGTTCGGCATAGCGGGCCAGGAAGCGGGCCGTCCTGAGCACCCTCAGCGGATCCTCGACGAAGGCCGGCGAGACGTGACGCAGCCGCCGCGCCTCGAGGTCCGCCAGCCCCCCGTAGGGGTCGACCAGCTCCCCCTCCGGGGTCTCGGCCATGGCGTTGATGGTCAGGTCACGGCGCGCCAGGTCCTCCTCCAGGGTGACCTCGGGGCTGGCATGGACCACGAAGCCCGTGTAGCCGTGTCCCGACTTGCGCTCGGTGCGCGCCAGGGCGAACTCCTCATGGCTCTCGGGATGCAGGAAGACCGGGAAGTCGCGGCCGACCGGCTTGAACCCCCGCCCGCGCATCTCCTCGGGGGTGGCGCCCACCACGACCCAGTCGGTGTCCTTGACGGGCCAGCCCAGGCGGGCGTCACGCACCGCCCCGCCGACCCGGTAGACCTCAAGCCCCTGCAGGTGGGGATCCTCGATGGGGCTCATGGCTCACGACTCCACGCGATCGGGATGGCGGTGCTGCCAGTCGGTGAAGCCGCCATCGAGGCTGTAGACCTCGGCGAAGCCCTGGCCGGCCAGCCAGGCCGCCGCCTGCTGGCTGGAGTGGCCGTGATAGCAGACCACCACCAGGGGCGCCTCGCGCGAGGCCTCCTCGATGAAGGCTCCGACCGTGTCGTTGTCCAGGCGTCGGCTGCCGGGGATATGGCCCTGGGCGAAACTCTGCGGGTCGCGGATATCGACCAGGGTGAGGGCCTGGTCGCCTTCGAGCCAGCCGGCCAGGGTCGGGATATCGAGATGCTGGAAGGTCGTCATGACAGCCTCGTGGAAGAAGAGGGAGTGGGGCTCAACGCTGGCGGCTGGGCACGCTGGTGCGCTGGCCGCTCTCGAGGTCCAGGGCGGTCAGGCGGCTGCCCCAGACGCAGCCGGTGTCCAGCGCCTCGGCGCGCACCCGGCTCGCCGGCGTCTCGCCCTGCAGCGCGGCCCAGTGGCCGAACAGCAGCCAGGGATCGTCGTGGCGCGGATACTGGAACCAGGGAGCGAAACCGGGGGGCGCGCTGTCGAGCCCCTCCTTGGCGGCGAAGTCGAGACACCCCGCGCCGTCGATGAAGCGCATGCGGGTGAAGGCGTTGATGATCATCCTCAGCCGATCGATGCCGTCGAGGTCGTCGCGCCAGCAGGCCGGCTCGTTGCCGTACATCTCCTCCAGGAAGGCGCCGGCGCCCTCGCCGGCCAGCCGGGCCTCGGCCTCGTCGGCAAGCATAGCGGCCTGGTCGACCGACCACTGCGGCAGCAGGCCGGCGTGGGTCATGACGGTCTCGCCGTGGGCCGGCGACGCCCGGCGCACCAGCAGCGGCCGCGACTGCAGCCAGTCCAGCAGGCGCTCGCGGTCCGGGGCGGAGAGGATCGGCGCGAGGGTGTCCTTGCGGTTCTCCCGGGCGCCGCCCCGCGCCACCGCCAGCAGGTGAAGGTCGTGATTGCCGAGCACGGTGGTGGCGGCCTCGCCCAGTGCCATCACCTCGCGCAGGCAGGCAAGCGACCCCGGGCCGCGGTTGACCAGGTCGCCGACGAGCCACAGCCGGTCGCGGCGCGGGTCGAAGTCGAGCCGCTCGAGCAGCGCGACGAACTCCTCGTGGCAACCCTGGAGGTCGCCGATGGCATAGGTGGTCATGTCGCCTCCGTTGCGTTGCGTGTCATCGACCCTAGTGCACCTGGTTGGGCCCGGCCAGCCGGAAGGGCGGGATGGCCACCTCGAAGGGGCGCTGGCTGGCGGTGTCGACGCAGGTGTAGGCGCCCTCCATCACCCCCACCGGGCCGTCGAGGATCGCGCGGCTGGTGTAGCGGAAGGTCTGGCCGGGGGCGATCAGCGGCTGCTGGCCCACCACCCCCTTGCCGCGCACCTCCTGCACCTTGCCGCTGCCTTGGGTGATCTTCCAGTAGCGGGCGAGCAGCTGGACGCTGTGGTCGGAGCCGTTGTGCACGGTGACGGTATAGCTGAAGACGAAGCGCTGCTCGTCGGGGTCGGACTCGTCCAGGCGAAAGTCCGGCGCCACGTCGACGCGGATATCGCTGTCGAGCCCTTCCGGGGCCGTCAGGGTCATGAGGCCTCTCCTTTCCCGGCCGCGGCCAGGTGGTTGGCGATACGCACGAATTCCTCGACGCCGAGGGTCTGGGGACGACGGCCCGGGTCGATGCCCAGCGCCTCGAGGGCCGCGGCGTCGATGCGTCCCTTGAGGTTGTTGCGCAGCGTCTTGCGCCGCTGGCCGAAGGCCTCCCGCACCAGGGTGAAGAGCAGCCCCTCGTCGAGGGCCGGATGGGGCAGGCTCTCGTGGGGGGTGAGGCGCACGATGGCCGACTCCACCTTGGGACGTGGCACGAAGGCCTCCGGCGGCACCGTGAACAGGGCGTCGACGCGGCAGTGGTACTGGGCCATCACCGACAGGCGCCCCCAGTCGGGACCACCCGGGGCGGCCGCCAGGCGCTCGACCACCTCCTTCTGCAGCATGAAGTGCATGTCGGCCACGGCATCGCCGGCCTGCAGGAGGTGGGCGATCAGCGGCGTGGAGATGTTGTAGGGCAGGTTGCCCACCACCCGCAGCGCCGGGCCGCCGCCCCGCAGGGCGCGGAAGTCCACCTTCAGGGCGTCGCCCTCGTGGATGATGAAGCCCGGCTTGTCGAAGAACTGCACTCGCAGTCCGGGAATCAGGTCGCGGTCGAGCTCGATCACTTCGAGGTGGCCGCCGGCGGCATCGAGCAGCGGCTCGGTCAGGGCCCCCTGGCCGGGGCCGATCTCCACCAGCCGGTCGCCGGGACGGGGACCGATGGCGCGCACGATGCGCGAGATGACGCCGGGGTCGCGCAGGAAGTTCTGGCCGAAGCGCTTGCGGGCCCGGTGAACCGGGGGGCGGGATGCCATTCGGGATCGTCCTTCTGTTCTGTCGTGATGATGAGGCCCGCGCCACGGCGACGGGCATCAAGGAGACGCGGGGGCCGACGGGTCGGGCGTCAGGCCGCGCAGCCGCGGCGGGCCATGTCGGCCGCCAGGGCCACCGCCACCGAGAGGCTGCCCGGATCGGCGACGCCCCGCCCCGCGAGGTCCAGCGCCGTGCCGTGGTCCACCGAGGTCCGCACCAGCGGCAGGCCCAGGGTGATGTTGGCGGCGCGACCGAAGCCGGCGTACTTGAGCACCGGCAGGCCCTGGTCATGATACATGGCCAGCACCGCGTCGACGCCCTCGAGGTGTCGCGGGGTGAACAGGGTATCGGCCGGCAGGGGGCCGTCAAGGTCCAGTCCCTCGGCGCGCAGGGCCTCCAGGGCCGGGATGATCACGTCGAGTTCCTCGCGGCCCAAGTGGCCGCCCTCCCCCGCGTGGGGATTGAGGCCGCAGACGGCGATGCGCGGCGCCACTACGCCGAACCAGCGATGCAGGTCGGCGTGCAGGATGTGCAGCAGGCGCCTGAGCCGGGGCCCGGTGATGGCATCCGCCACCTCGCGAAGCGGCAGGTGGGTGGTGGCCAGCGCCACCCGCAGGGCGGCATCGCCCTGCCCCCATGCCTCACGGGCATGCAGGGCGCGGTCGGTCGCCAGCATCATCACCACCTCGTCGACCCCGCAGGCATCGCGCAGGTACTCGGTGTGGCCGGTGAAGCCGGCATGGCCAGCATCCAGGATCACCCCCTTGTGCAGCGGGGCGGTGACCATGCCGGCCGCCTGGCCGGACCGGCAGGCGTGCAGCGCCACATCCAGTGTCTCGAGCACATGGCAGGCATTGGCGATATCGAGCTCACCGGGGCGCGACGGGGCCCGCAGCGCCACCGGCCACACCGGCAGCACGCCCTGGCGCGCCGCGGGGGGTGGCTCCCCCGGGGCGAGCGCCTGGACCTGGACCTCACGTCCGATCATGGCGGCGCGCTCGGCCAGCAGGGCCGGGTCGCCCACGGCCACCACCCGGGCCGGGGGTGCCCCGTCGGCGGCCAGCATCACAGCCAGCTCCGGGCCGATGCCCGCCGGCTCGCCGCAGGTCAGGGCCAGCACGGGCGCACCCGCCTGCGACATCATCGCGCCTCGAGGCGGTTGTCGACGAAGGCCTGGCTGCGGATCTCCTGGACCCACTCCTCCATCTCGGCGTTGACCTTGCGCTGGAACAGGGCCTGGCGCGCCTGGTCACGGGTGGCGCCCTGCTGCTCCACGAAGCGATCCACCTCCCGTTCGGAGATGTCGACGCGGCTGGCGACCCGGCGCTGCTGCAGCTGGCGCATCAACAGTTCACGGCGCACCTGATCGCGGACCACGCCCAGCGAGAGACCGTCGGCCTCGAGCGCATCGGCGAACTGTTCCAGGGTCATGCCATTGCTCTCGGCGATGGCGCGCACCTGGCCGTTGAGCTCGGTGTCATCGACGCTCAGGTTGGCCTCGCGGGCCATCTGCAGCTGGATCTCCTCGACGATCATGCGCTCCAGCACCTGCTCTCGCAGGACATCGTCGGGGGGGACGCCCTGCCCCCGGCTCTCCAACTGGCTGCGGACCTGGGCGAAACGATCCTCGAGCTCGCTCTCCATGATGGCGCCATCGTTGACCACCGCCACGATGCGATCCAGCTGCTGGCGACCCAGCGGCTGGCGCTCCGCGGCGGCCGACTCCTGCGCCTGCCCCACCAGGGGCAGGCTGGCCAGGCACAGGGTCAGCGCCAGGGTGGCGATACGTCGGCTGCGCATGTCTCTCTTTCCTCTCGTCGGTGTCGAATGTCTCAGGGAAGGTCCAGGCCGGCGGTCCGGTAGCCCGGCACCGCCTGCTCGAAGAAGCTGGCGGCCTCGCCGCCGACGCCGCCGAGTCCCTTGAACACGAAGCGCAGGAAGACCCCTCGGTCGGTGAGGTCGTCCTCGATGGTGTTGGCGGTGTCGTTGTCGTCGATCCACTCACGCCAGACCAGCTGCAGACCATAGCAGCAGTCGTTCCACTGGACACCCGCCAGCTGGTCCAGGGCACGGTCGTTGGTGTTGTCGTAGATCACCCGTCCTATCAGGTCCACCTGCCGGGTGGCCTTCCAGGCGAAGGACAGGTCGTACTCCTCGCGGTTGTAGGTCAGCCGGTCCTCGTCCTCCTGGGAGGGATCGAAGCCCTGGAGCTGCCAGCGATAGCCGAGGTTCAGCACGTGACCGGCCGGTGACAGGTACTGAACGCCCAGCGAGGTGCTCTCGGTCTGCTCCAGGTTGTCGTCGTAGAGCCACTGCCAGCGGGTGCGCCACTGGTCGGTGATCCGCCAGTCGGCGCGGGTGACCAGCGGCGAACGGTCCCGGGTGGCGCGATAGTAGCGGTCGAAACTCGACTCCGGCGGCAGGGTATCCGGGTCGCCCACCATGTCGATGGTGCGGTCCTCCAGGTAGTAGGCCTGGCCCACGCCCACCGAGAGCCGCTCGCGACCGGTCTCGTCCGCCAGCAGCCTTGACGAGAGGCCCAGCGAGACGCGGTTCAGGTCGCCCACACGGTCGCTCCCGCTGAAGCGGTAGGGGGACCAAAGCTGATTCCAGGAGAAGGCCTGCTCCGCGGTGTCGAAGACCGGGAAGTCGGTCTGGTCGCGCGCCGGCACATAGGCGTAGTTGACCCGCGGCTCCAGGGTCTGGCGATAGTCGCGTCCGCCGAGCGCCAGCTCCCGCTCGAAGACCAGGCCCCCGTCGACGGTGCTGACCGGCACGCTGCGGGTGAGGCGCTCGTCGCGGTCGGTCTCGCGATTGCCGTAGTCCAGCCGGTAGGCGGTGGCGAGCCAGTCAATGCGGGGCTCCAGGTGCCCCCAGCTCTCGTCCATCCGCCAGCCCGTGGCCGGCGCGAGGTGCAGCCGGGTACCGTTGGCCGCCTCGGTGACGGGAATCCTCAGGCGACGATCGCCCACCTCGTAGATACCCTGCTCGTCCGCCGTCACGTCGCGCCAGAAGTAGGTGACGTTGGAGCGCCACTGCTGGTAGAAGCCGCTGTCCTGGGACCAGCGGGCATCGGCGGTCAGGCTGGGCAGGCGATAGAAGGGCTTGTCGCGCTGCAGCAGCGGGTCGTCGAGCTTCTGGTAGCCCTGGGCCTTGGCCTGCAGCTGCCAGACATCGCCGCGGTGGTCGACCTGGGCCAGGCGCGGCATGTTGGACACCTCGCCCTGGCCGAAATCGCGTCCGAAGTCGTCGAAGTAGCTGCCGTCGCTGGCCGCCCCGTAGCGCAGGCGGTAGGGGGTGCGGGGAGCCAGGCGCCCGGCGTGCCGGTAGTCGATGTACCAGCGATCCTCACCCGCGTAGCTCGGGTCGGCATCGGGGTCGCCGTCGTCATTGGCCAGGTAAGCGCCCTCGATCTGGCCGGCATGCTGGTCGAACAGGTAGCGGTACTCGCCGCCGAGCAGCAGGCCGCGGTCGCTGATCCAGCGCGGCGTGAGGGTGGCGTCGTGGTTCGGGGCAATGTTCCAGTAGAAGGGCTGGGCGTAGTCGAGCGAGTCCGTGGAGAGGCCCAGCAGCGGCCACAGGAAGCCGGTCTGGCGGCGGTCATCGAGGGGAAAGCGCACCCAGGGCCAGTAGAAGACCGGCACCCTGCCCACCTCCAGGCGGGCATGCTTCGCGGTACCGACGCCGCGCACGCGGTCGAGCAGGATGTCGTTGCCCACCAGGCGCCAGACATCGCTGCCCGGCTCGCAGGTGGTGAAGCTCGCCTCGGTGAGACGATAGCGGCCGTCCTCGAGGCGGGCCAGGCGAACGGCGTCGCCACGCAGGCGCTGCTCGTGGGCCACATAGTGGGCCGTGTCGATGCTCGCGGCGTCGCTGTTCAGGGAGAGCTCGGCGGACTCGCCGCGCACCAGCAGGCCGCGGTCGCGCAGCGTCAGCGGTCCCTCGGCGTAGGCGGTCTCCCGGCTGCCGGGCACCCGCACCCGGGGGGCCTCGAGCTGGGCGTCGCCGCGACGCAGCAGCACTTCGCCGCCGAGCAGGGTCTCGCCGTCCTCGCCGTAGTCGACGTTGTCGGACTCGCTCGCCACCTGCTCGCCGGAGGGCGGCGGCAGGCGGTAGTCCGGCATCACGTAGCGGCCGCGACACAGCTCGCCGGCGGGACGCGCCTCGCCCCAGGGCTGCCAGTCCAGCTGGTCCGCCGGCAGCGACTCGGGCGGCGCCGCCGAGAGTGGCCCGCTCGCCAGGCCGGCGCTCGCCAGACCTGCCAGGGCCGTCCTTGTCCACGAGAGTCGCTTGCCCATGCTCACGATGTCCTTGGCGGGGTGAATCGGTATTATACAGGCCGCACCCGGCCTGTGCTGCCGGCATGTGCCCTGCCATCGCCGACGATGTCGGGAACTCAGCATGCGGGGCCCCCACGGGGCCGTCAACCACGCCCGCCCCCTCACCAAGGAGCCAGACGACGATGCCAGAGGCCACCGATCCCACGCGAACGCAGCGGCTGCATGCCTGGGCGGCCGAACGCCACGGGCTCGCCCCGGAGGCCATTGAGCTGCGGCTCGCCGCCGGCGACGCCAGCTTCCGGCGCTACTTCCGGCTGCAGCTGCCCGATGGCACCACGCGCATGCTGATGGATGCCCCGCCCGACCGCGAGGACAGCCATCCCTTCGTGGCCATCGCCGAGCAGTGGCGCTCGGCCGGCCTGCCGGTGCCGACCCTGCACGGCGTGGACCTGGCCGCGGGCTTCCTCGAGCTCGACGACCTGGGCGACACGCCGCTGCAGGACTGCTTCCGGGGCGAGGACGACCCCACCACCCTGGCGTGGCACGACCGCGCCATCGCGCTGATCCACGCCCTGCAGAACCGCGCCCCGGTCGAAGGCCTGCCCGCCTACGACGCCGACCTGCTGGGCCGCGAGCTGGACCTCTTCCCCGACTGGTGCCTGGGGGAGTGGCTGGGCATGTCCCCGCCGCCGGGCTGGGCGGCACTGCGCGAGGCGCTGATCGCCGAGGCCCTGGCCCAGCCGGTGGTCGCGGTGCATCGCGACTTCGACGCCATGAACCTGATGGTGAAGGAC
The DNA here is from genome assembly GCF_001886615.1 of Halomonas aestuarii. Taxonomy (NCBI): domain Bacteria; kingdom Pseudomonadati; phylum Pseudomonadota; class Gammaproteobacteria; order Oceanospirillales; family Halomonadaceae; genus Halomonas; species Halomonas aestuarii. Next base: position 2,470,097 of record NZ_CP018139.1, on the reverse strand, counting down.
GACGCCCTGCACCTGATCGACTTCCAGGACGCCGTGGCCGGTCCTGTCAGCTACGACCTGATCTCGCTGCTGTGCGGGCGCTATTGCCGCTTCACGCCGGCGCGCTTCGCCGCCTGGACCGAGGCCTTCCGCGTGCGGGCCATCGCCGATGGCCGCCTGTCGGCGAAGGTCGACGCCGCGACCTTCCTCGCCCAGGTACAGGCCATGGCGGCCCAGCGCGCGTTCAAGGTACTGGGCATCTTCTGCCGACTGACCCTGCGTGACACTCGTCGGGGCTACCTCGAGCGGCTGCCGCACTTCCTCGGCCACCTGGAGGACAGCCTCGCCGGCCTGCCCGGCCACGAGGACGTTCGCGCCTGGCTCGCCGACACCTTCCGCCCGGCGCTGATGGCGCGGCTGGAGAAGCACGCATGAAGGCGATGATCCTGGCCGCGGGGCTCGGCACCCGCATGCGCCCCCTCACCGACCACTGCCCCAAGCCGCTGCTCGAGGCGGGCGGCAAGCCGCTGATCGTCCACCACCTGGAACGCCTGCGGGCCGCGGGCATCACGGAGGTGGTGATCAACGTGAGCTACCGGGCGCAGCAGATCATCGCGGCGCTGGGCGACGGCTCGGCCCATGGCGTGTCCATCGCCTGGAGCCGCGAGGAGGCTCCCCTGGAGACGGGCGGCGGCATCCGGCAGGCGCTGCCACTGCTGGGCGACGCCCCCTTCCTGCTGGTCAACGGCGATATCTGGTGCGACCTGGCCCCGTCGACGCTGCCCGCCCCGGGTGACGATCTGGCCCACCTGGTGCTGGTGGACAATCCCGACCACCACCCGGACGGCGACTTCCACCTGGACGCCCGGGGACGCGTCAGGGAGACCGGCGAGCCGCGCCTCACCTTCGCCGGGGTGAGCGTGATCGACCCGGCCCTGGTCGCCAGCGAACCGCCCGGGGCCTTTGCCCTCGCTCCGCTGCTCAGGCGCGCCATGGCCGACGGGCGGGTCGGCGGCACCCACCACCGAGGCGCCTGGGTCGACGTGGGCACCCCCGCGCGACTGGCCGAGCTCGACCGCCGCCTGCGGGGCTGAGCCACCGCCCGGCAGCTGCTATGCTGGCCACCTTTGCCTGACCACCCTCATCGCAGCCTTCCAGGCGAGGGGCGCCGGAGACAAACCGCAGGGGAGGTCCTACGCCATGGATGGCGTCGGTAGCGTACAAGGATGCATAAACAGCGCCTCCCCGTAGGCTTGTCGACGGAACAGAACCGAGCCGGCTGCCAGACCACTGAATAAGGATGCCTGCATCATGAAAGCCAGCGTGAAATGGACCGACGGACGCCAATTCGTCGCCGAGAGTGGTAGCGGCCACAGCGTGGTCATCGACGGCCCGCCCGACCACGGCGGCCACAACACCGGCCCGCGGCCCATGGAGCTGATGCTGATGGGCATGGGCGGCTGCACCGCCTTCGACATCCTCAACATCCTGGACAAGGCCCGTGCCGACGTCACCGACTGCGTGGCCAGCATCGAGGCCGAGCGCGCCGACGAGGTGCCCAGTGTCTTCACGAAGATCCACGTGCACTTCACCGTCAGCGGCCGCGGCCTCAAGGAGAAGCAGGTCGCCCGCGCCGTGGAGCTATCCGCCGAGAAGTACTGCAGCGCTTCGATCATGCTGGTCAAGGGCGGCGTGGAGATCACCCACTCCTACACCGTCGTCGAGGCCTAGGCGCCCCGGGCTCGAACGGGGGCGCGAGGGCCGTCGCCAACCGTCGGGATGCCTGCCACGAAAAACCCCGCCGGATGTCGAATCCGGCGGGGTTTTCTGCTCCAGGGGTCCTGGCGCTAGAGGCGATAGACGCTCGTGGTCATCACCTTGGACATCAGCTTCATGCCGAGCTTCACCGGGGCAGGGAAGCGACTGCCCCCCGCCTCCAGGGCGAGCTGGGCATGGTGGGCCTCGTCGATGGCCATCTGGCGGAGTACGGCGCGGGAGCGATGGTCTCCCGGCGGCAGCTTGACCAGGTGCTCCTCCAGGTGGTGGCCGACCTGCTCCTCGGTGGCGGCCACGAAGCCCAGGCTGACCTGGTCACCCACGGCGCCGGCGGTGGCCCCCAGGCCAAAGGAGGCCGCGTAGAAGAGCGGATTGAGCAGGCTCGGGCGGTCGTGCAGCTCCTGGAGCCGTTCGTCGCACCAGGCCAGGTGATCGATCTCCTCCTGGGCAGCCTGCTCCATCTGGCCGCGCACCTCCGGCAGCTTGGCGGTCATCCCCTGCCCCTGGTAGAGGGCCTGGGCGCACACCTCGCCGGTGTGGTTGATGCGCATCAGTCCCGCCGCGTGCCGTCGCTCCTGCTCGGTCATCGGCTCGTCGTACACCTCCTCGGTCGCGGGAGAGGCCCGCGAGGGAGTCGCCGCGCGGGGCACCAGGGTCCGAAGCACCGTATCGAACTGGTGGATGAGGTTGTCGGCACGGGAAAGGGAGCGGGTCATGATGGGATCTCTCGAGTATGCACCTGATGCGTCGTACGCCCGATCGAGCGCGGCGCGAGCCGCAGGGCGCCAGCTAGCCAGCCGGCCACGTGAAGCGACGACCGCCCATCAGGTGCATGTGGATATGATAGACGGTCTGGCCACCCTGGTCATTGCAGTTCATCACCACCCGATAGCCATCCTCGGCGAAGCCCTGCTCCGCGGCCAGCTTCGCGGCGGTGTACTGCAGCCGCCCGACGCGCGCCAGGTCGTCCTCCTCGATGTCGTTGAGGGTGGCGATATGCTGCTTCGGCACGATCAGCATGTGGGTCGGTGCCTGGGGATTGATGTCGTTGAAGGCGAGCACGTGCTCGTCCTCGTAGACGATGTCGGCGGGGATCTCGCGATCGATGATCTTGCAGAACAGGCAATCCATGGGCGGTGTCTCCTTGCGTGAGGATCGGTGCCGGCGTCAGCGAAAGCGGCGCTGGGCCAGCAGGTGGCGGACCAGCGGCCCCAGGATCAGCTCCATGGCCAGCGACAGCCGCGAGCCCGGCACCACCAGGGTATGGGGGCGGCTCATGAAGGCATCCTGGATCATCGCCAGCAGGTAGGGGAAGTCCACCGTGGCCGGGTCGCGGAAGCGGATGACCACGAAGGACTCGGCGTCGGTGGGGATATCCTGGACCTCGAAGGGATTGGAGGTATCCACCGTGGGCACCCGCTGGAAGTTGATGTGGCTGCGCGAGAACTGCGGCTGGATGTAGCGCACGTAGTCGTCCATGCGTCCGAGGATGGTGTCGATCACCGCTTCCTGGGAGTAGCCACGATGGCGCATGTCACGGTCGATCTTCTGGATCCACTCCAGGTTCATGGTCGGCGCCACCCCCACCAGCAGGTCGACATGGCGAGCGATGTCGAGCTCGGCGGTTACCAGCCCCCCGTGCAGGCCCTCGTAGAAGAGCAGGTCGGTGCCACAGGGCAGCGGCTGCCATTCGGTGAAGGTGCCGACCTGGTAGCCGGCCTCGATCATCTGCTTGTCTTCGGCGTGGATGTAGTGGCGAAAGGTGCCGTTGCCGTGCTCGCCGTACTCCTGGAACAGCGCCTCGAGCCGGTCCAGCAGGTTGGCCTCCACCGCGAAGTGGGAGAGCTCGTCCTTGCGGTCGGGCTCGTCGAGGAGGATTCGCGCCAGCTCATGTCGGGTATAGCGGTGGAAGGCATCGCCGTCGACGAAGGCGGCGTGCACGGCCTCCCGGGCGAACATCCGCTCGAAGGTGCGCTTCACGGTGGTGGTGCCGGCCCCGGAGGAGCCGGTGAGGGCGATGATCGGATATTCCCGTGACATCAGCGCGCTCCTGCCAGGGCATCCCGCACGGCATCGGGGATCACCACCGGACGGCCGCTCTCGGGGTCGATCAGCATCAGGTTGATCCGGGCGGTGGCCACCGTGGCGCCATCGGCCTCGCGCAGGATGCGGTGGAAGACGCCGATCGCCTTGCGTCCCGGCGCCGGGACGGCCGTCTCCACCACCAGGGCATCGGGCCAGCGCGACTCGGCCTGGTACTGCACGGCCAGGTCCGCCGCCACGCAGGGGAAGCCCCCCAGGTCCCACTCGTGAAGCCCACGCGAGGCGAGCGCGGCGACCCGGGCCTCGTGCAGCAGCGAGATCAGCGCGTCGTGGCCCAGGTGGCGCCCGTAGTTCATGTCGGTGATGCGCACCGTCAGCGGGTGGCGGTGCACCACGTCATCGACGGGAAAGCTCAGTCTGACACGCTCCATGCTCGCTCCTGATCCTGGTGTTCGGAACCGCTCGTCGTCAGGCGTCGCCGCGTTCCCGCGCGATGGCCCGGTGGGCGATGTCGTGACGGTAGAGCACGTCGGGCCAGGTAATCTCGGCGACCCCCCGGTAGGCCAGGTCACGGGCCGCCCCGACACCGTCTCCCAGCGCCGTGACGCAGAGCACCCGGCCGCCGGCGGTGACCACCTGGCCGTCACGCTGGGCCGTGCCGGCGTGGAAGACCTTGCAGCCGGTGGCCTCGGCGGCGTCGAGCCCCTCGATGGCATCCCCCTTGCGGTAGCTGCCCGGGTAGCCGCCCGCGGCCAGCACCACGCCCACGGCGGACCGCGGATCCCAGTCGCAGGAGAGGCCGGCCAGCTCGCCGCGGGCCCCGGCCAGGCAGAGCTCGGCCAGGTCGGAGCGCAGCCGCAGCATGATCGGCTGGGTCTCGGGATCGCCGAACCGGCAGTTGTACTCGATCACCTTGGGGTTGCCCTCGGCGTCGATCATCAGACCGGCATAGAGGAAGCCGGTGTAGGCATGCCCCTCCTCGGCCATGCCGCGCACGGTGGGTCGGATCACCCGCTCCATGATGCGCTCGTAGACGCTCTCGGTGACCACCGGCGCCGGGGAGTAGGCCCCCATGCCACCGGTGTTGGGGCCGGTGTCGCCGTCGCCTACCCGCTTGTGGTCCTGGCTGGTGGCCATGGGCAGGATCGTCTCGCCATCGACCATGACGATGAAGCTCGCCTCCTCGCCCTGAAGGAACTCCTCGATCACCACCCGGGCGCCGGCATCGCCGAAGGTGTTGGCCTCGAGCATGTCGCGCACCGCCGCCTCGGCCTCGGCCTCGGTCATCGCCACGATCACACCCTTGCCGGCCGCCAGGCCATCGGCCTTGATGACGATGGGCGCGCCCTTCTCGGCGAGATACTCAAGGGCCGGCGCCACCGCGGTGAAGGTGCGGTAGTCCGCGGTGGGGATGGCGTGGCGGGCCAGGAAGTCCTTGGTGAAGGACTTGGAGCCCTCGAGCTGGGCCGCGCCCGCCGTGGGGCCGAAGATCGCCAGGCCCGCCTCGCGGAAGCGGTCGACCACGCCCTCGACCAGGGGCGCCTCGGGCCCGACGATGGTCAGCTCGACGCCCTGCTCGCGGGCGAAGGCCACCAGGCCCTCCAGGTCGCTGACGCCGATGTCGACGTTCTCCAGCCCGGGCTCCAGGGCGGTCCCGGCATTGCCGGGCGCCACGAAGACCGTATCCACGCGGGGTGACTGGGCGACCTTCCAGGCCAGGGCGTGTTCGCGGCCACCGCCGCCGATGATCAGGACCTTCATCCGCTGTGCTACCTCAGAACCGTGCAAGAAACGTCGCGGCATTATGTCAGAAACTCGCCCGCGACGCCGCTCACTGCTTGCCCTTTCCCTGTTCGTCGTCGCTCGGGGCGCCGGCCTGGTTGATGGTCTTCTGCCAGAACTTCATGTTCTCCTCGGCCAGCTCGCGCATCAGCTCCATGGGCGAGTGCCGCATGGCCTGCTGCCACTGGTCCTGCATGCGGTGCTGCTGCTCGAGCATCAGCTTGGTGCCCTGCTCCAGGTAGCGGGCCAGGGGGAGCGGCTGGGCCATGTCGTAGACCCGGATGAACTGGGCGAGCAGATCGTTGGAGAACACCTGCGCGTCGCCGTCGGCCTGCTCCTGCTCGATGATGATCGACAGCAGGATGGTGCGGGTCAGGTCCTCGCCGCTCTTGGCATCCTCGACCCGGAAAGGCACCTCGTCGATGATCAGGCCTCGCAGGTCCTCGAGGGTCACGTAGCGGCTCTGTTCGGTATCATAGAGCCTGCGGTTGGCATACTTGCGAATCACGCGCACGGCGCTGCTCCTTGTTCTCAGAAGAGGCGGCTGCCCCTGTAGCGCTATTGTGCACCGCGACACCCACCATGCAAGGCATAGCCACCAACGCGAGGCCCCATGAACCTGATCCTGCTATCGCCCGAGGACATCGAGACGCCCCGCCTGGCTCGGGTCAGAGACCCGCGCCGGCTGGCGCACCTGCGTGAGGTCCATCGCGCCCGCCCAGGCGACACCCTGATCCTGGGCATCGAAGGCGGACGACTGGGGCGCGGCCAACTGCTGGCCCTGGACGACGGCGAGGCGCGCTTCGACATCACGGACCTGGACCAGGCGCCACCGCCGGCCCTGCCGGTACACCTGGTGCTGGCCCTGCCCCGCCCCCGGATGCTGGCGCGCAGCCTGGAGCATGTCACCGCGCTGGGCGTGAAGCGGATCACCCTGCTCAACACGCGCCGGGTCGAGAAGAGCTACTGGCAGTCGCCGGAACTCGATGACGAGAAGATCCGCCGCCATCTGGTGCTGGGCCTGGAGCAGGCCCGCGACACCCTGGTGCCCGAGGTGACCCTGGCCAAGGGCTTCCGCCCCTTCGTCGAGGATCGGCTGCCGGGCCTGCTCGAGGGCCGGCGTGGCCTGGTGGCCCATCCGGGGATGCCCCTGGACTGCCCCCGCGGCCTCGACGAACCCGCCCTGCTGCTGGTGGGGCCGGAGGGGGGCTTCATCCCCTGGGAGGTGGAACAACTGCTCGAGGCCGGCTGCGAGGGCATCCACCTGGGGCCGCGCATCCTGCGGGTTGAGACCGCGGTCACCGCCCTGCTGGCCCGGCTCTTCTGATCCCTGGCGGCAGCTTGCGCCCTACTCCTCGTCGGGGTCGTGGGGGACGAAGGGGGCGTCCTCGTCGCACTCGGGGTCGGTGAGAAAGGTCTCGCGCACGTCGAGCAGCCCCAGGTGGCCGATGGAGCGTCGCCCGAGCAGCAGCGGGTAGTTCATCTCTCCGCGGTCGCGCAGGCTGAACTGCTCCTCGTAGACGGTGCCGCCCAGGCAGACGTTCATCAGCACCACCGGCCGCTCATCGACGCCACCCGCCCCCCGCACCCTCAGGTCGCGGTACCGCGGCAGTTCCATGCGCTCGGTGAAGACCTCGCCACTGGCCTCGTCCTCGAGCTTCAGACGGAAGCGGACCCACTCGTCGCCGTTCTTCTCGAAGGTCTCGATATCACGGGCGTCCAGCGACGAGGTCAGGGCCCCGCTGTCGAGCTTGGCCTTCACCTCGACGCCCCAGGGCTTGAGGATCGCCTTCTCGACCCAGCCGAACATCCCGTGGTGGTCGGCGGCCAGGGCGGGCGCCACGCCCCCGAGGAGCAGGGCGGCACACAGCGACAGGCAGGATCGTGACGGGAGCATGATCACCTCCGGGAACGGGGCTCAGCGCTGCAGGCGCTGGAGCAGACTGAGGGTCGCGAAGCCATCCGGCGTGGTGCCGATGGCGGCCTGGAACTCGCGCAGGCCCCGGCGGGTATTGGGGCCCATGATGCCGTCCGGGTCCCCCACCTCGAATCCGCGCTGATTGAGCAGATGCTGCATCTCACGTACCTGGCGCCGGCTCAGCGGCTGCTGCTCGCGGGGCCACCCCTGCACCACGCCCTCGCGACCGGCGATCTCGTCGGCTAGGGTGCCCACCGCCAGGGCGTAGCTGGTGGCGTTGTTGTAGCGCAGGATGGCCCGGAAGTTGGGCCCGACCAGGAAGGCCGGCCCCTCGGCACCGCCCGGCACGAGCACCGAGGCAGCGGTGAAGTCGGGCAGGGGATCACCGCTCAGGGTCTGTACGCCTCGCTCGGCCCACTCGTGGCTGGATTGACGGTGGGTCAGCTCGGTCTGGGCGTAGTCGAAGCCATCGGGCAGCCGGACCTCAACGCCCCATGGCTGGCCCGGTTGCCAGCTGGCCCGATCCAGGTAGTGGGCGGTGGAGGCCATCACGTCGGGGATGCTGCCCCAGATGTCGCGCCGCCCGTCGCCGTCGCCGTCCACGGCATAGGCCTCGAAGCTGGAGGGCATGAACTGAGTGTGACCCATGGCACCGGCCCAGGAGCCGAGCATGCGGTCGGGGGTGATATCCCCCTTGTCCAGGATGCGCAGCGCGGCGAGCAGCTCGGCCCGGGCGAAGTCGTGGCGGCGACCGTCGAAGGCCAGGGTGGCCAGGGCCTCGAGGGTCGAGAAGTCGCCGAAGTTGCTGCCATAGTTGCTCTCGATGCCCCAGATGGCGACGATCACCTCGGGCGGCACCCCATAGCGCCGCTCCATCTCGCGGGCCGTGTCGCGATGCGCGTCCAGGCGCTGCCGCCCGTTGGTCACCCGGGTCGCCGAGACGGCACTGTCCAGGTACTGCCAGATCGGGCGCACGAACTCGGGCTGGGAGCGGTCCAGCTCGATCACCCGCGGGCGATAACGCAGGCCCTCCAGGGCCCTCGACAGTGTCGAGGCCGAGATGCCCTCGGCCCGCGCCTCCTGCCGGAAGCGCGACAGCCAGGCATCGAAATCCTCCGAGGCGGCCTGCTCGGCCGTGTCGACCACGGCCACCGTGGTCGCCGCATCGCGCTCCTCTGCCCGGGCCACGCTGTTCTCGCCGGTCGGGGCCGCCTGGCAGCCGGCCAGCAGCACCAGCAGCAGGGAGGGGGTCAGCATCCGTTTCATCGTTGCTCCTGCGGGACATGTCCATGAATCGCCCGATCATCGCCCAGAACCGGCCGCCAGGCCAGACCATTCACGCGCCGCCGAGGCGCCAGATCACCAGGGCGTGACAGGCCAGCACCACCAGGGTCAGGAGGGTACGCAGGGACTGGTACCAGTCGGGGAGTCTCGCCCGCCCCTCCCGGGACAGCTCGTGGCCGCGCACCAGCACGAAGCCCGCGACCAGCACCCAGGCGCCGGTGAGCGGATGCAGCAGCAGGGCCGGCCAGGCCACCAGGCTCGGCACCATGGCGAGCAGCATCCGCACCCGGAAGGCGTCCTCGCCGGGACGTTCACGGCACATGGCCACGCCCCACTGAACACCGCCGAGGAAGGAGAGGATCACCGCGCCATAGCCGAGGAAGGCGCGGATGGCGAGGACCTGCCAGGCGGTCGGGGCCAGCCAGGCCGCCGCCGCACTCACCAGGAAGGGCAGCAGCCCGGCGAGGCCAAGCCACAGCGGAAGACGCGGGATCGCGGCACGCATCACGAGACCTCCGGGCGAGGGGCCGGGCGCGACGCCTCCCAGAGGGCCGCGTAGGCGCCCTCGGGGTCATAGCGCTCGGCCTGGTCATGGACGTCCAGGGCACGCGGCTGACTGCTTCGTCCTACCCCGGCAAGGTAGCGCCAGTTGCCCCAGTTGCTGGCGACGTCGTAGTCGATCAGGCAGTGCTCGAACCAGGCAGCGCCCAGCCGCCAGTCGCCCCCCAGGTCACGGATCAGGTAGCTCGCCGCGTTCTGGCGCGCCCGATTGGAGAGCCAGCCGGTAGTCGCCAGCTCGCGCATGGCCGCATCCACGAAGGGCACCCCGGTGTGACCCTCGCACCAGGCGCGGACAGCGTCGTCGGGGGCCGGCAGCTCGCGCCGGCCGAACAGCGACGCCCCCTCCTGCCACGCCGCCCAGTGGAAGTAGTCGCGCCACAGCAGCTCGAAGAGGATCCAGTAGCTCGAGTCGTTGGCGCCGTGCTCGGCCTCCCAGGCCCGCACGCCGTCATGCACCTGACGCGCGGACAGGCATCCCTGGGCCAGCCAGGGCGAGAACCGCGTGGAGAAATACGCGCCCGACAGCCCATTGCGGGTCTGCTTGTAGCGCGCCACGTCACCATTCTCCCAGAGGTAGTGATCGACCCGCGCCCATCCCGGCACCTCTCCCCCGGCAAAGGCAAAGTTGCCCCGACGGTCCGGCGCCCAGGCGGCCGCCCGGCCGCAGACCTTGTGAAGCGGAGGGAAGCCTCGCGGGGCACCCGCCGGCCAGCTGGGCAGGGTCACCGGCGCCGGGACGGCGCCGGGGACCGACCAGTCGCGCTCCACCTTGCGGCGGAAGGCCGAGAAACTGCCGGGCAGGTCGGCGATGGCCATGGGCAGGGAGGCCTCGTCGAACAGCGTGCCGCTGTCGTGGCGGGAGAGCGACACGGCACCGTCCAGCCGTTCGGCCATTCGCGCGGTGGCCTGCCGCTCCTCCCAGCCAGCGTCGGCGCGCACCCGCACCTCGTCGATCTCGTGCTCGTCGACCAGGGCCACGACCGCCTCCACGGGATCGTCGATGCGCACCAGCAGGTCGCTGCCGCGCTTGAGCAGTTCGCCGCGCAGCTCGATCAGGCTCTGCCAGAGAAACTGCAGGCGCGCCGGCCCAATGCGCGGTGCCTCGAGGCCGGGCATGGGGGTCAGCCACACCTCGTCCAGCACGTACACGCACAGCAGTGCCTCCGGCGGCGTCGAGAACTGGAACAAGGGGTTGTCGGCCAGGCGCAGATCGCTGCGCAGCCATATCAGCGTCCGGCTCATGGCGTATGCTCCGGACGTCGTGCGTCGCGGCGACAGCGCTCGCTGCAATGGCGAACCTCCTCCCAGCAGCGCGCCCACTTGCGTCGCCAGGCGAAAGGACGGGCGCAATACGCGCAAACCTTGTGGGGGAGATGCGGCTTGCGGTGCATGGGACAGCCTCGAAAAGTGAACACCGATAAATAATAGTACAGTATTTGTACAAATAATACCGCCTGCCGCCCCCACACAATCTTCTGACGCGACAGGTGCCATCAGTGCGTCCCGCTTTCATGACGGGGAACAAGGCCCGGTTTCCACCCCCACCGCTATGAACGATCAAACACAGGGGTAAAGAGTTGAAAGGCAAGGAGGCGGCGTGAGGGGCCCCTTTACGTTAGAGTGGAAGGGAGCCAAGCCATGGGAAGCGCGCGACCCAGGTACGGGATGCGACCACAGGTCATTCGCGTCATCCTTTGCCATGGGCAAGCACTGTGCTTCCTCAGTACCCGGAGCCTCGCAGGATGACTGACCGATGATATTGCTGTGGATATCCTTGCTTCCCCTGCTGGGGGTGCTGGTACCCGTGTTCACCCAGAAACGCGGCCGACGCTACTGCACACAGACGACCGCACTGCTGCCCGCCCTGGCCCTGCTGCTGACCCTGAGCCAGGTCCCCGCCCTGGTCGCGGGGGAGGCACTGCGCTTCTCCATCGAGTGGGTGCCGACACTGGGCCTGGACCTGGCCTTCCGGCTCGATGGCCTGTCGCTGCTCTTCAATATCCTGATCCTCGGCATCGGCCTGCTGATCCTGCTCTACGCACACTACTACCTGTCGCCCGAGGAGCCCTTCGGGCGCTTCTACGCCTACCTCATCCTGTTCATGGCCTCCATGGTCGGCATCGTGATGTCCGACAACCTGCTGCTGCTGTGGCTGTTCTGGGAGCTGACCAGCATCTCCTCCTTCCTGCTGATCGGCTACTGGTCGCACCGCAGCGACGCCCGCAAGGGCGCGCGTATGGCCCTGGCCGTGACCGGCGCCGGCGGGCTGGCGCTGCTGGCCGGCCTGCTGCTGCTGGGTGACATCGTCGGCAGCTTCTCCATGGACGAGGTGCTGGCGAGCGGCAGCGAGATCCTCGCCGACCCGCGCTACCCCTGGATGCTGGGCCTGGTGCTGCTGGGGGCCTTCGCCAAGTCCGCCCAGTTCCCCTTCCAGTTCTGGCTGCCCCACGCCATGGCCGCCCCGACGCCGGTCTCGGCCTACCTGCACTCGGCCACCATGGTCAAGGCGGGCATCTTCCTGATGGCACGCCTGCATCCGGCCATCGCCGGGAGCGAGCTCTGGACGGTGGTGGTCTCGCTGATCGGCATGACCACGATGCTCTACGGGGCCTGGTTCGCGCTGATGAAGACCGACCTCAAGGGGATCCTGGCCTTCTCCACGGTCAGCCACCTCGGCCTGATCACGGTGCTGCTGGGCATCGGCAGCCCCATGGCGGTGCTGGCCGCGCTCTTCCACATCCTCAACCACGCCACCTTCAAGGCGGCCCTGTTCATGAGCTCGGGCATCATCGACCACGAGGCCGGCACCCGTGAGCTCAAGCGCCTGGGCGGACTCCGGCGGGCCATGCCGGTCACCGCCCTGCTGACCACCCTGGCGGGCGCCGCCATGGCCGGGGTGCCCTTGCTCAACGGCTTCCTCTCCAAGGAGATGTTCTTCACCGAGACCCTGGCCACCCCGGTGCTGGGCGGCCTGAGCTGGCTGATGCCCCTGCTGGCGACCCTGGGCGGCATCCTCTCGGTGGCCTACTCGCTGCGGCTGGTGCATGCGGTCTTCTTCGCGCCGGCGAAGGAGGCGCCCCCGAAGTCCCCCCATGAGCCGCCCCGCATGATGCGCGCCCCGATGGAACTGCTGGTGACGCTATGCGTGCTGGTCGGCCTCTTCCCCTCGCTGATGGCCGGCGGGCTGATGGACCTCGCGACCCAGGCCGTGCTGGGAGAATCCCTCGACTTCCACCTGGCGATCTGGCACGGGTTCAACCTGCCGCTCGCCATGAGCGGGATAGCGATCGTCGCCGGCCTCACCGCCTACTGGAGACACCCGGACCTGCGCCGCTTCCTGCAGGGCTTCGCCCCGGTGGATGCGCGGATCGTCTTCGAGCGAGCCATGCAGGGTCTCGCCCGGCGGGCCGAGACCCTGCTGCAGGGGATCGACAACGGCTCCCTGCAGCGCTACGTGGGCCTGCTGCTGCTGGCCTCCCTGCTCCTCGGCGGCCTGGGACTGTCGATGATGCCGAGCCTGACCGGCGATCAGCCACAACGGCCGGTGGACGGTGTCCTGCTGGTGGGCGCGGCCCTGATGGTCTTCGGCGGTCTGGGCACGGTGGTCGCCCACCGCCACCGCCTCATCTCGCTGCTGATGCTCTCCGTGGTGGGGCTGCTGGTATCGCTGACCTTCGCCCGCTTCTCCGCGCCCGACCTGGCGCTGACCCAGCTGTCGGTGGAAGTGGTGACCATGATCCTGCTCATGCTCGCGCTGTTCTTCCTGCCGCAGCGAACGGCCAGGGAGTCCTCCGCGACGCGCACCTTTCGTGACACCGTCCTCTCCGTTGCCCTGGGCATGGCGGTCGCCAGCCTCAACTACGCGGTGCTGACCCGCGACAACGCCAGCATCTCGAGCTTCTTCCTCGACAACAGCGTGCCCGGCGGCGGGGGCCACAACGTGGTCAACGTCATCCTCGTTGACTTCCGCGGCTTCGATACCCTGGGCGAGATCACCGTGCTGGCGCTGGCGGGGCTGGCCATCTTCAAGCTGCTCCGGCGGCTGCGCCTGTTCATGCCCCACAGTGATGCCGAGGGTCGCCTGTGGTCCCTGGACCGCTACCCGATGATCCTGACCTCCATCTCCATGGCGCTGCTGCCCCTGGCCCTGCTGGTCTCGGCGTTTATCTTCCTGCGCGGACACAACCTGCCCGGTGGCGGCTTCATCGCCGGCCTGGTCACCGCCGTGGCGCTGATCCTGCTCTACATGGCCCGCGGCGTGGAGTGGGCCCAGGAGCGGCTGCAGTTCGAATACCAGCCGGTGGCCATCGCGGGGGTCGGGATCGCCGCCCTGACGGGCGTGGGCAGCTGGCTGTTCGGCGAGCCGTTCCTGACCTCGGCCTTCGGCCACTTCCACCTGCCGCTGGTGGGCGACTTCGAGCTGGCCACCGCCATGCTCTTCGACCTGGGCGTCTACCTGGCGGTGGTCGGTGCCACCCTGATGATCCTGGCCAACCTGGGCAAGGTCACCACGGCGCACAGCCCGGCCAAGGGCGCCCCGGCCACCGACGAGAACCTCTCCCGGTCCAGCAAGGAGAAACACTGATGGAAAGCCTCTATGCCATCACCACCGGCGTGCTGACCGCCTGCGGGCTCTTCCTGACACTGCGCGGCCGGACCTTCCCGGTCGTGGTCGGGCTGACCCTGCTCTCCTATGCGGTCAACCTCTTCCTGTTCTCGATGGGCGGGCTGACGACCGGGGGCGCCGCCATCATCGACGGCAAGGCCGATTTCGCCGACCCGCTGCCCCAGGCGCTGGTGCTGACGGCCATCGTGATCGGCTTCGCCATGACCGCCTTCGTGGTCATCCTGGCCATGCGCGCCCGCAGCGAGCTGGGCAATGACCATGTCGACGGTCGCAAGCGAGAGGAGCCTCACCGGTGATGCAGCACCTGATCGTACTTCCCGTCGTCCTGCCGCTGCTGGTGGGCCTGTTCCTGCTGCGCAGCAGGCATGGCGCCATGCGCACGCATCGGACGGTGGGCGTCACGGCCACCGCCCTGCTGGTGGTGGTCGCCCTGTTCATGCTGGCCCGGGCCGCCGGCGGCGAGGTCACCTACTACGCCCTGGGCGGCTGGCAACCGCCCTTCGGCATCGTGCTGGTACTCGACCGCCTCTCGGCCCTGATGGTCCTGCTCACCTCGGTGCTGGCTCTGGGCTGCGTGATCTTCGCCTGTGCCGGTGACGACGAGCGCGGCAGCAACTTCCACGGCCTCTTCCAGCTGCAGCTGATGGGCATCAACGGCGCCTTCCTCACCGGCGACCTGTTCAACCTCTTCGTGTTCTTCGAGGTGCTGCTGCTGGCCTCCTACGCGCTGCTGATCCATGGGGGCGGCAAGTCGCGGATCCAGTCGGCGGTGCACTACGTGGTGCTCAACCTGGCCGGCTCGTCGCTGTTCCTGATCAGCGTGGGCGTGCTCTACGGCGCCACCGGCACCCTCAACATGGCCGACATGGCCATGCGCCTGTCCGAGCTGCCCGCCGAGCGGTCGGGCCTGGTCACCGCGGGCGCCCTGATGCTGCTGGTGGTGTTCGGCCTCAAGGCCGCCATCCTGCCCCTCTACTTCTGGCTGCCGCGGGCCTATGCCGCCGCCCCGGCCCCGGTCGCGGCGCTGTTCGCGATCATGACCAAGGTCGGCATCTACGCCATCCTGCGGGTCTATACCCTGGTCTTCGGCGAGCACGCCGGGGCCCTGGAGGCCCTCGAGCGCCCCTGGGTCTGGTGGCTATCGCTGGCGACGATGGTGGTGGCCGGTATCGGCGTGCTCGCCGCCCGGGACCTGCGCCTGCTGGTGGCCTATCTGGTGTTGGTCTCGGTGGGCACGCTGCTGGCGGGCATCGGCATGGGATCGCCGGCGGCCACCGGCGCCCTCCTCTACTACCTGGTTCACAGCACCCTTGTGACCGGAGGGCTCTTCCTGCTGGCCGAGATGATCGGCCTCCAGCGGGGCAAGGCCGGCACGCGGCTGGTCAAGGGTCGTCCCATGCTTCACGGGGCCTGGCTGTCCGGGCTGTTCTTCGCCGGGGCGATCGCGGTGGCCGGCCTGCCGCCGCTGTCGGGCGCCCTCGGCAAGGCCCTCCTGCTGAACGCCGCTGAGCCCTGGCAGCAGCCGTGGCTGTGGCCGATCCTGCTCGCCACCGGCCTCGCCGCCATCATCGCCCTCTCCCGGGCAGGCTCGACGCTGTTCTGGCGTAGCCACGCGGGCGAGGCCGGCGGCGTGACGCTCTCGCGGCCCCGCTGGCTGGGCGTCGGCCTGCTGCTCGCCGCCTCGCCGCTGCTGGTCGCCCTGGCCGGACCGGTCAGCGACTATACCCGTGCCACCGCCGACCAGCTGGCCGACCCCGACATCCTGGTGCGCGCCGTCCTGTCCGATGCCGGAGAGTCTCCATGATCAAACCCCGTCCCTGGCTCCCCCTGCCCCTGCTCTCGGTCCTGCTGCTGGTGGTCTGGCTGATGATGGCCCGCAGCATCGCGCCGGGCCACATCCTGCTGGGCGGCTTCCTCGCCCTGACCATCCCGCTGCTGACCCACCGCTTCTGGGACGCCCAGCCCCATGTCAAGAAGCCGGGCAAGCTGCTGCTCTACGTGCTGCGCGTGCTGGGGGACATCATCGTCGCCAACCTGCATGTGGCCTGGCTGATCATCAATCCCCGGCAGCGCATGCGGCCGGCCTTCGTGGAATACCCGCTGATGCTGGAGGATCGCTTCACCATCACGCTGCTGGCCAACACCATCAGCCTGACGCCGGGGACGGTATCGGCCAACATGCGCCTGGACGGCAAGACGCTGCTGATCCATAGCCTGGACGTGGAGGATGAGGAGGCGTTGATCGCGACAATACGCGAGCGCTACGAGCGGCCGCTGAAGGAGATCTACGAATGCTAGACATCGCCCTGACGATCAGCCTGACGCTGGTCCTGATGGCCATCCTCATGAATACCTTCCGCCTGACCATCGGGCCGGACCTGCCAGACCGCGTCCTGGCCCTGGATACCATGTACGTGAACTCCATCGCGCTGATCGTGCTGATGGGGCTGTGGCTGAACACCAAGACCTATTTCGAGGCGGCCCTGCTGATCGCCATGCTCGGCTTCATCAGCACGGTGGCGATCTGCAAGTACATCCTGCGTGGCGACATCATCGAATAGGCCAGCACCGTCGGAGCAACCATGAACTTCTACGTGATCCTCGAAGGCGTCATTTCCTTTTTCCTGATCGCCGGGGGCCTCTTCGCCTTCATCGGCTCGCTGGGCATGGCCCACCTGCGCGACTTCTACATGCGCCTGCACGGCCCCACCAAGGCGACCACCCTGGGCATCGGCTGCATCCTGATCGGCTCGATGCTCTACTTCTCGACCCTCCAGGGCGAGCCCATCCTCCAGGAACTGCTGATCACCCTCTTCCTGTTCATCACCGCGCCGGTTAGCGCCCACCTGCTGGCCAAGACGGGCCTGCACCTCAAGCTCAAGCACGTGCACAAGACGCGCGGCAAGCCCGTGGAACTGCACCGCGAGGAAGTGGGCGAGAAGCCCGTGCTGCACCCGGACCGGGGGCACTGACCCCCGGCCCTCTCCGCCCTAGACCCAGCCGCCGAGCTCGTTCTCGATCACCGAGAGCAGGGCATCGACGTGGTCGTCACGGGCGTTGAGGCAGGGGATGTAGGTGAAGGTCTCGCCGCCGGCCTCGAGGAAGCTGTCGCGAATCTCCTCCTGGATCTCCTCGAGGGTCTCCACGCAGTCGGCCGAGAAGGCCGGCGAGATCACCGCGATGTGCTTCTTGCCCTGGCGGGCCAGCTCGGCCACGTGCTCCACGGTGGCCGGCCCCACCCACTCCTCGGGGCCGAACTTCGACTGGAAGGCCGTCTGGATCGCCCCCACCTCCCAGCCCAGCCGCTCGCGCAGCAGCCGCGTGGTCTTCTGGCACTGGCAGTGGTAGGGATCGCCCTCCAGCAGGTAGCGCTTGGGCACCCCGTGGTAGGAGGCCACCAGCACCTCCGGCGGCGTCTCGGCGGCATCAAAGGCCTCGCGCACCGAGCTCGCCAAGGCGTCCAGGTAGGCGGGATGCTCGAAGTAGGCCGGCACGGTGCGCAGGGCGGGCTGCCACTTGAGCTTCATCAGGGTGCGGAAGGCCTGGTCGTTGGCGGTGGCCGTGGTCGGCGAGGCGTACTGGGGGTAGAGCGGGAAGAACAGGATCCGTTCGCAGCCCTCGGCCTGCAGGCGTCGCAGCACGCTGTCGGTGGAGGGGTTGCCGTAGCGCATGCAGAAGTCCACTACCACCCGGTCGCCGTGACGCTCGGCCAGCCCCTCGGCCACCTTGCGGGTCTGCTCCCGGGTGATGGTCAGCAGCGGGCTCTCGTCCTGCTCGGTGTTCCAGATCCCGCGGTAGGCCTCCCCTGACGTGAAGGGCCGCCGCGAGAGGATGACCAGCTGCAGCAGGGGCTGCCATTTCCAGTCGGCGTAATCGACCACGCGCTTGTCGGAGAGGAACTCGTTGAGATAACGACGCATCGACCAGTAGTCGGTGGCATCCGGCGTACCGAGGTTCGCCAGCACCACCCCGACCTTGCCCCTGGGCACGGCGGGGTGGTCGGCGGGGGCATGGGTCAGGCGTCCCTCGCCGGGTCGGTCGAGGTCGGAGGCAAGTGAAGGGGACTCGGGGGCAGCCATGATGCGCGATCCTTGTGGTGGCACGAGTGAACGGGGTGTCGCGGTGTTCCGGTCAGGCCTAGAGCCTACCACCGGCAGGCACGCTCGCGGAATCGAGTTATACTATCACAACCACTTGTACAACCCTTGGTCAATTCATGTCCAGACCCCTGATTCTGCTCCTCGGCGATCAGCTGAGCCACGAGCTCGCCAGCCTGCGAGACTTGCCGGAGGGCACCGTCATCGCCCTGTGCGAGGTGGCCGCCGAGGGGACCTATGTGCCCCACCACCCCCAGAAGATCGCTCTGATCTTCTCGGCCATGCGCCACTTCGCCGAGGAACTGCGCGAGCGCGGCCACGTCGTCCACTACAGCGCGCTGGAGGATGACGACAACGTCCAGGACCTGATCGGCGAGGCCGAGCGCCTGGCCGGCCTGTATAGCTGCGACGAGATCCGTGCGGTGCGCCCCGGCGAGTGGCGCCTGTGGCAGGCGATGCAGGCCCGCGTCGAGGCGCCCCTGCCCTGGCGCCTGCTCGAGGACGATCGCTTCTTCAGCACGCCCGAGTCGTTCGATGCCTGGGCCCGGGGGCGCAAGGCGCCCCGCCTGGAGCACTTCTATCGCCTGATGCGCCGACGAACCGGCCTGCTGATGGAGGGCGCCGAGCCCGCCGGGGGCCGATGGAACTTCGACCATGACAACCGCGAGCCCCTGCCGTCGGAGGCTCGCTTTCCCGCGCCTCCCCGACACGCCCGGGACGCCACCACCGAGGCGGTGCTGGCGCTGGTGGCGACGCATTTCGACGACCACTTCGGGCGCCTCGAGGGCTTCCACTGGCCGGTGACCCGCCGGCAGGCCCTGGACGAGCTGGAGCACTTCCTCGAGCACCGGCTGCCGGCGTTCGGCCGCTTTCAGGATGCCATCAGCGACAGCGAGCCCTTCCTCTACCATTCCCGGCTCTCCGCGGCGCTCAACCTCGGGCTGCTCTCGCCCCGGGAGGTATGCGAGGCGGTCGAGCGCGAATACCGCGAGGGTCGCGCCCCGCTGAATGCCGCCGAGGGCTTCATCCGCCAGGTGCTGGGCTGGCGGGAGTATGTACGCGGGCTCTACTGGACGCGCATGCCCGACTACAAGCGCGGCAATGCCCTGGGGGCCGAGCGCGGCCTGCCGAGCTTCTTCTGGAGCGGCGAGACCGAGATGCGCTGCCTGCGACGGGCCATCGAGATGACCCGCGACCATGCCTATGCCCACCATATCCAGCGCCTGATGGTCACCGGCAACTTCGCCCTGCTGTGCGACGTGGCCCCCGAGGCCCTGTGTGACTGGTACCTGGCCGTCTATGCCGATGCCTGCGAGTGGGTGGAGCTGCCCAACACCTTGGGCATGGTGCTGCATGCCGATGGCGGACTGATGGGCTCCAAGCCCTACTGCGCCTCGGGGAAGTACATCGATCGCATGTCGGACCACTGCCGGCACTGTCGCTTCGACCCCAAGCAGGCCATCGGCAAGGACGCCTGCCCCTTCAACAGCCTCTATTGGGACTTCCTCGAGCGCCACGCCGACACCCTGAGCACCAACCCGCGCATGACGCTGATCTATGGCAGCCTGTCGCGCATGAAGCAGGAGCGGCGCGACGCCCTTCGACGCCAGGCTGGCGCCTTCCTGGGCCGGCTCGATGCCGCGCCCGCCTATCCACCCGCCTATGCCCAGAACGAGCACCGGGCGGGCTATGACGCCGAGGAGACGACACCATGACACGCCGCGAGACCCTGGGGGCCCGGGCCCCGGTGACCCTCTTCCACGACGGCCACTGCCCGCTGTGCCAGCGCGAGGTGGCCTGGCTGGCGCGTCATCCGCGCCGGGCGCGGGTCAGGCTGGTGGACATCCAGGCCGCGGACTTCGATGCCGAGCCCCTGGGCAGCAGCTTCGAGGCGATGATGGGCCGGCTGCACGTCCAGGACGACGACGGCCGATGGTTCGTGGGAATGGACGCCAGCCGGGCCCTGTATGCGGTGCTGGGCTATCGACGGCTGGTGTGGCTGAGCACCCTGCCGGGGCTCGGTGGGCTGATGGATGCAGGGTATCGCTGGTTCGCCCGCCGTCGCGTTCGCCTGGGGCGCTGGCTGGAACGGCGGGGCAAGGGATAGCGCGGAAAGGATAGCGCGACAGGCGCCGGGATCGCTCAGAAGACCAGCGGCATGCGCGAGGTCAGTGGATCCTGATAGTGCGTCTCGCGGCCGATCACCTCGTCGTGGGGGACCTGCTGGACGAGGTAGGCGCGATGGATGCCCGCCCGCCTGAGCTCGTTGTAGACGTCCTCCAGCGAGCGGTAGAGGATCGGCTTGCCGGTGCGGGACAGCATGTGGCGCTGCCCTTCCACGTCCTCGAGCTCGACCTGGTAGAAGCGGCTGCCGGCATGGCCGATCACGCGAATCTCGAAGTTGTCGTGGTCCGCCACGAAGGCCTTCAGTTCCTGGAATTCCATGGGTGCATCCTCCTGATGTCCGGGTCGGTGATGTCGAGATCGCCGGTCGGGCAAAGCCTGGCGGCCCCCGATGACGGCCTCATGTCGCCGACGTTATCTTCCAATGACACTGGCCGCCTCGCGAGGTTCCGACCCTACTGATATTCGGAGGGGTCGATCGCCTTGCCCAGCGAGTTGCGGTCGACCCACTTGCCGGCCTTGGTCTCCTTGTAGCGGAACACCACCCGGTCGCCCACCTGCACCGGCAACTCGGGGTCCTCGGTCTGGTAGCTGTAGGACTCGCCGTCCACCTCCAGGTGGTAACGGTAGAGGTCGGGCATCCCCAGCCACTCCTTGAAGGGACCCTCACGCTCCATCGACTGGAGCTCGCCGCGCCCCTCGAGCTTCGGGGTTCGCTGGCGATTGCCGCGTCGGAATCCGCCTGCCATGGTGCCTCCTTCCTGTGGGATTCAAGGGGACGGCATTATACGGGGCCGAGGGCGGGACTCAAGGGCGCCGTCACTCGCCGAAGGCCTCGCGGTAGCTGTCCGGCGCCAGGTCCTCGAAGCGGGTGTACTTGCCGATGAAGGCCATGTGCACCGTGCCGATGGGGCCGTTACGCTGCTTGCCGATGATCACCTCGGCCAGCCCCTGGTTGTCGGGGTTATCCGGATTGTAGACCTCGTCGCGATAGACGAAGCCGATGATGTCCGCATCCTGCTCGATGGCGCCGGATTCGCGCAGGTCCGACATCACCGGGCGCTTGTTGGGCCGCTGCTCCAGGGAACGGTTGAGCTGGGAGAGCGCCACCACCGGGCAGCCGAACTCCTTGGCGAGCCCCTTGAGGGAGCGGGAGATCTCCGAGATCTCGCCGGTGCGGTTCTCCGAGAAGCCGGGGATCTGCATCAGCTGCAGGTAGTCGATCATGATCAGCGACAGGTTGCCCTGCTCGCGCACCACCCGACGGATCCGCGAGCGCATCTCGTTAGGCGACAGGGCCGCGGTGTCGTCGATGAACAGCTGCTTGTCCTTGAGCAGATTCACCGCCGAGGTGAGCCGCGGCCAGTCCTCGTCCTCCAGCTGCCCGGTCCGCACCCGGGTCTGGTCGATGCGCCCCAGCGAGGAGAGCATGCGCAGCATCAGCGAGTCCGCGGGCATCTCCATGGAGAACACCATCACCGGCTTGTCGCTGGAGATCACCGCATGCTCGACCAGGTTCATGGCGAAGGTGGTCTTGCCCATGGAGGGGCGCCCGGCAATGATCACCAGGTCCGAGGGCTGCAGGCCCGAGGTCATCTCGTCGAGGTCGCGAAAGCCCGTGGAGAGGCCGGTCATCTCGCCCTGCAGGTTGAAGAGCTCGTCGATGCGGTCCACGGCCTTGGTCAGCAGCTCGCTCATGCCGATGGGGCCGCCCGACTTGGGTCGCTCCTCGCTGATCTGGAAGACCAGCCGCTCGGCCTCGTCGACCAGCTCGTCGGCGGGGCGCCCCTGCGGGCTGAAGGCGCCGTCGGCGATCTGGCTGGCCGCGCGGATCAGCTTGCGCAGGGTGGCACGCTCGCGAACGATGTCCGCGTAGGCGCGGATGTTGCTCGCCGAGGGGGTGTTGCGCGCCAGCTCGGCGAGGTAGGCCAGGCCTCCCACGGTATCGAGCTGGTCGCGCGCCTCCAGGGCCTCGGAGAGGGTCACCACATCCAGCGGCCGCCCCGCCTCGGCCAGCCCCCCCATGACGTTGAAGATCAAGCGGTGCTCGTAGCGATGGAAGTCGTCGGCCACCAGGCGGTCGGCCACGTTGTCCCACGCCTGGTTGTCGAGCATCAGGCCACCGAGCACCGACTGCTCGGCCTCCACCGAGTGGGGCGGAACCTTGAGGGCGGCGGTTTCCTGGTCGATGGCGAGGGGTTCGTTCATGGTGCGCAGACCTGCAAGGGGAAAGGGGCAGGCACATTCTACCCGATGGCGGGCGGCGACCCCATGCCCACCAACATGCCCACATACACGCCCACAAAAAAAGGGGCGAGGATTCACTCCTCGCCCCCTGTCGAGGCACGCCCCGGGGAGCGTGCCATCGGCATCGGCCTTACTCGGCCACGACCACCACGCGCACGGTGGCGTCGACTTCGGCGTGCAGGTGCAGGTCGATGTCGTACTCGCCGGTCTGGCGAATCGGGCCCTGCGGCATGCGCACTTCGCTCTTGGCGACCTCGAGCCCAGCGCTGGAGATGGCCTCGGCCAGGTCACGCGGACCGATGGAACCGAACAGCTTGCCCTCTTCACCGGCCTTGGAGACCAGGGAGAGCTCGATGTCGTTGAGCTGTTCGGCACGCGCCTCGGCCACGGCCTTGCGCTCGGCGGCCTGGGCCTCGAGCTCGGCACGCTGGGCCTGGAAGGCCTCGATGTTGTCCTTGGTCGCCGGCACGGCCAGGCCGTAGGGGACCAGGTAGTTGCGGCCGTAACCGGGCTTGACGGTGACCTGGTCACCCAGACCGCCCAGCTTGCCAATCTTGTCGAGCAGAATGACGTCCATTCTCGTAAACCTCTTGTCAGTGGCTGCGGGCCAGTCGTCCGCGGAAATCCGCGAACGTATCGATGAAGGCCAGGAGCAGCACAATGAGAATCATGGGCCAGGTGGTGATCAGCAGCACATAGAAGGCGACCAGCCACAGCCCGTTCATTCCCTTCAATCCGATAAAACCATGCACCAGCGCGATGCCCGCCACCAGCAGCGGCACCCAGGCGAGCATGCCCAGGGCGGGAAGCCCCAGCACCACGCCCAACACCC
Source organism: Halomonas aestuarii (assembly GCF_001886615.1). Lineage (NCBI taxonomy): Bacteria > Pseudomonadati > Pseudomonadota > Gammaproteobacteria > Oceanospirillales > Halomonadaceae > Halomonas > Halomonas aestuarii. Next base: position 2,446,827 of record NZ_CP018139.1, on the reverse strand, counting down.
CGAGCACCACCAGCACGGCGAGCTCCCGGGGCAGCAGGCGCAGCGCGTGGAACTCCTCGCGGAACCCCCCCGGGTTGTAGAGCCCGGCCTGCCAGCCGCGCGCCAGGGCCAGGCAGGCCACGGCGGCGAGCAGCACGATCAGCGCGGTCACGCCGCTGATCATCAGGCCGGCCAGGTGCTCGGTGTCCATGCCCTGCCGGGAGAGCTCACTGAGCATCGCCGCGATATCCGGCGAGCCCTGGCGCAGCTGCTCCAGCACCAGGCTGGCCCCGCCCGGCGGCAGGAAGATGCCGAGCTGGATCATCGCCGACCCGGCCAGGGTGCCGGCGATCGCGGCCTCGCTCCAGCGCAGCCGTGCGCGAAGCACCACCGCCATCAGCACGACCAGCAGCACGCTGGCCAGCGGGATGACATCTCCCTGGGTCCACCACCAGCCGGCCGGTACGGCCGCGGCGATGATCACGGGCAGCGATGCGGCCAGGCCGTGTCGCAGCGTGACCAGGGCCACCACGGCGGCCCCCAACCAGAACAGCCAGGGAATGGCGGTGGCCGCGGCGGCCCCGAGGGCGGCATTGGGCGTACCGCGCATCATCCAGCGGGCAACGGGCAACATCACGCGCGGAGCTTTACTGGTGGCTATCGGTGTAGGGCAGCAGCGCCAGGTAGCGTGCCCGCTTGATGGCGGTGGACAGCTGGCGCTGATAACGGGCCTTGGTCCCGGTGATGCGGCTGGGAACGATCTTGCCGGTCTCGGTGATGTAGGCCTTGAGCGTGTCCAGATCCTTGTAGTCGATCTGCTTCACGCCTTCAGCGGTAAAGCGGCAGAACTTGCGGCGACGGAAAAAGCGTGCCATGGGAAGTCTCCTTCAGAGGTGCGATGGGGTGGCTCAGGCGGATTCGGTGCTGCGCGGCTTCTCGTCGCGACGGACACGCTTCTCTTCCACCGGCTTCATCATCGGAGAGGCCTCGGTGACGGCTTCCTTGGCGCGAACCACCAGGCTGCGGATGATGGCGTCGTTGAAGCGGAAGATGTTCTCGATCTCGTCGAGGGTCTCGCCGCTGCACTCGACGTTCATCAGAACGTAGTGAGCCTTGTGGATCTTGTTGATCGGGTAGGCCAGGTGGCGACGGCCCCAATCCTCGAGGCGATGCACGGTGCCGCCGTTCTCGGTGACGAGGCCGGTGTAGCGCTCGACCATGGCCGGGACCTGCTCGCTCTGGTCCGGATGGACCATGAAGACGATCTCGTAGTGACGCATGGGATCTCCTTGCGGTTTGGCAGCTTCCACAGTGACGACATCGGGTCGCTCAGGGGAAGCAAGGAGTGATTGTCAAAAGACGGGTTGTCAGAAGACAGGAATGCCCGCTCGCAGGACGAGCGGGCGCAAGTATTCTAATGATATGTGATCCGGCTGGCAAGCCAGGGGGCGACTCAGTCGCCTCCGGCCACGCCCTGGCGCTGACGAACCGCCTCGAACAGGCAGATCCCGGTGGCCACCGAGACGTTGAGGCTGGAGACGCTGCCGGCCATGGGCAGCTTGACCAGGGTGTCGCAGGCCTCCCGGGTCAGGCGACGCATGCCCTTGCCCTCGGCCCCCATCACCAGGGCCGTGGGGCCGGTGAAGTCGGCCTCATAGAGGCTGGCGTCGGCCTCGCCGGCGGTGCCGGTGATCCACACCCCCAGGGCCTTCATCTTCGCCAGCGCCCGCGCCAGGTTGGTGACCTGATAGACCGGCATGCTCTCGGCGGCCCCGCAGGCGACCTTGCGCACCATGGCATTGAGCGGTGCTGCCTTGTCCTTGGGCACGATGACCCCGTGGACACCGGCGGCGTCGGCACTGCGCAGGCAGGCCCCGAAGTTGTGCACGTCGGTGATGCCGTCGAGGACCAGCAGCAGCGGCGGCACCGCATGGGGCCAGCCCTCGAGCCTGAGCCACAGGGAGGCCTCGCCCTCGAAGGCGAGCGGCGCGGCGAAGGCGATGACCCCCTGGTGGGCGGCGCCCTGGGCGAGCTGGTCGAGCTCGTCGCGGGGACGCGACTGGAGACGAGCCCCTCCCTGGCGGGCGGCCTCGACCAGCTCGGCCAGGCGGGCGCCGGCACTGCCCTCCTGCACCCAGACCTCGCGAGGGGGCTCGCCGCGGTCGAGCAGCGCCCGCACCGCGTGCACACCGAACACGGCCTCGAGCCCGCCGGGTACCGCTGGCGCCCGGCGCGGGCCACGCGGTTTCCTGTGCCCCGCCGCCATCAGCCTTGCGCCTTGGACCGCCGCGGGCCGCGGCGGCGCTTGCCGCCCTTGCCCGTCTTGTCATCGGCCTTGCCGCCCTTGCCCACCTTGTCATCGACCTTGCCGCCCTTCTCGGGCGCGGAGGAGGATGAACCACCGCCGCGAGCCTTGCGCGGTTGACGCTTGGGCCGCGGCTTGTCGTCGGCCAGCTCGAAGTCGATCTTGCGATCGTCCAGATCGACGCGGGCCACCTGCACGGAGACCCCGTCACCCAGGCGATAGCTCATCCCGCTGCGCTCGCCCTTGAGGCGATGCTTCTCGGGCTCGTAGTGGTAGTAGTCGGACGGCAGCGAGGTGACGTGCACCAGCCCCTCCACGTACACCTCGTCGAGACGCACGAAGATGCCGAACTGGGTCACCGAGGCGATGCTGCCGTCGTAGACCTCGCCGAGCTTGTCGGACATGAACTCGCACTTGAGCCAGTCCTCCACGTCCCGGGTCGCGTCGTCGGCACGGCGCTCGGTCATCGAGCAGTGCTCGCCGAGCTCGAGCATCTGTTCGAAGGTGTAGGGCGCCCACTTGCTGGGCGGCTCCACGCCGCCCCCCTCGGCACGCAGCACGGTATTGGTCTGGCGCGGGCCACGGATCACCGAGCGGATGGCGCGGTGGACCAGCAGATCCGGATAGCGACGGATCGGCGAGGTGAAGTGCGCATAGGCCGGATAGGCCAGGCCGAAGTGGCCGTCGTTCTGCGGCGAATAGACCGCCCGGCTCATGGAGCGCAGCATCACCGTCTGGATGACGTCGGCATCGTCACGCCCCTTGATCGCCTCGGCCAGGTCCCGGTAGTCCTGGGGGCTGGGGTCGTCGCCGCCGCCGAGCGAGAGCCCCAGCTCGTTGAGGAACAGTCTCAGCTTGTCGAGCCGCTCCGGCGAGGGCTTCTCGTGGATGCGGTAGAGCGCCGGCAGGTCATGCTTGTCGAGGAAGCGCGCGGTGGCGACGTTGGCCGCCAGCATGCACTCCTCGATGATCTTGTGGGCGTCGTTACGCGAGCGCGGGACGATCTTCTCGATCTTGCGCTCGTCGTTGAAGACGATCGCCGTCTCGGTGGTCTCGAAGTCGATGGCGCCGCGCTCCACGCGGGCCTCGCGCAGCAGCCGGTAGAGGGAGTGCAGGTTCTTCAGCGACGGCACCAGCTCGCGGTACTCCTCGCGCAGGGCATCGCCCTGCTCGCCCTCGTCGTCGAGGATGGCGGCCACCTTGTTGTAGGTCAGCCGCGCATGGGACTGGAACACCGCCTCGTAGAACCGATAGCGGCTGATCGCCCCGCTCTGGGAGATATTCATCTCGCAGACCAGCGCCAGGCGGTCGACGGCCGGGTTCAGCGAGCAGAGCCCGTTGGAGAGCAGCTCCGGCAGCATCGGCACCACCTGGCCCGGGAAGTACACCGAGTTGCCACGGGTGATGGCCTCCTGGTCCAGGGCGCTGCCGGGACGCACGTAGTGGGAAACATCCGCGATGGCCACCAGCAGCTTCCAGCTGCCGGACTTGGTCTTCCAGGCGCAGACGGCGTCGTCGAAGTCCTTGGCGCTCTCGTCGTCGATGGTCACCAGCGGCACGTCGCGCAGGTCGATGCGATTCGCCTTGTCCCCCTCAGCCACCTCGGCGGACATGCCGGCGATCTGGTCATGGACATCCGGCGGAAAATCGGCGGGAATCTCGTAGCTGCGGATGGCGATGTCGATCTCCATCCCCGGGTCCATGCGCTCACCGAGCACCTCGACCACCTCGCCCACCGGCTGCACCCGGGTCTCGGGCTGCTGAGTGATCCTCGCGGAGATCACCTGGCCATCCTGCGCGCCGCCGCAGGCGCTGTGGGGAATGATGACCTCCTGGGTGATGCGGGAGTTCTCGGGGATCAGCACCCCGAACTCCGGCGTGTTGGCCCGGTAGACGCCGACGATGGTCTGGGTATTGCGCGCCAGCACCTCGACGACGGTGGCCTCGTCGCGCCCGCGGCGGTCGCGCCCGCTGATGCGGACCAGCACATGGTCGCCGTGAAAGACCCGACGCATCTGCCGGGGTGGCATGACCAGGTCGGGCTTCTTGCCGTCGTCGCGCAGCAGGAAGCCGAAGCCGTCGCGGTGCCCCAGCACCTTGCCCTTGATCAGGTCGAGCTTGTCGATCAGCGCGTAGGCGTTGCGCCGGTTGCGCAGCACCTGGCCATCGCGCTCCATCGCCGCCAGGCGACGCCGCACCGCCTCCTGGAGGTCCTCGTCCTCGAGGCCCAGCTGCTGACTCATCGCCTCGTGAGTCATCGGCTTGCCGGCCTCCTCGAGTCGGGCCATCAGGTATTCTCGACTGGGCGCGGGCTTGTCGTACTTGTGGGCTTCACGTTTCGCGTGCGGGTCGTCGCTGAGCGTCCAGTGGGTCATGCGGAGGGCATCCTTGGCGGCATCGGTAGCGGCGTGATCGAAAGGGCGCAGGGACGGCGTCCGGCGCATGGCATCTGGCGTTTCGGGTAGGTTGTCATGCGCGCAGTATAGCGCCGGCGACCCCATCACCCAACCATCAGGGCGCCCCGGGCGCCCGAAGGCCGGCAAAAAATCCTGCCTTTCGGGCCCGGACCCGCTTGCATCATCGAACGAATCCGGTACCATACGCCTCGCCTGCCCAGATGGCGGAATTGGTAGACGCGCTAGCTTCAGGTGCTAGTGTCCTTACGGACGTGGAGGTTCAAGTCCTCTTCTGGGCACCATCGATATCCCGTCGATCAACGGCTGGATATCCGGGAGTTCGCTCCCACGCTCTTTGTCAGCTCGAGTCACTCGTGTTCGCCCAGGTGGCGGAATTGGTAGACGCGCTAGCTTCAGGTGCTAGTGTCCTTACGGACGTGGAGGTTCAAGTCCTCTCCTGGGCACCATCGTTCACGCGATGCGCCCGAACACGACGACCGCATGATGCGCCCAGGTGGCGGAATTGGTAGACGCGCTAGCTTCAGGTGCTAGTATCCTTACGGATGTGGAGGTTCAAGTCCTCTCCTGGGCACCACTTCTCGCATCATGCAGACGAGCCACATCGACGCCCGACAGGAAACCGCGACATTGGATCGCGGTTTTTTTGTGCCTGCTCTCCTGCCGACTCAGCCGGCACCGACCATCGTTCAGAAGCGCCCGGGCAGCCTGGCCACCTCGTCGAGGCCCCAGCCCGCGGTCTTCACCCCGCTCTCGAGCGCCTCGGCGGCCTCCCGGGACAGCCGGGGAAAGAAGTCCAGGCCGGTACGCGCCTCCACCTCGTCGATGCTCACCAGGAAGTCGTCCAGCGGCTCGTCGCCCGAGACGCGCTGCGGCATGATGAAGGCCAGCGCCCGGGGGCTCTCCCCCGGCACCACCAGGATCTTGTAGAAGGCCTCCGGCACCTCCACCAGCCCGACCCGATTGAGCACGTTGTCACGGAAGCGCGCCGGGAAGACCGGGCCGGTGATCACCTGGAGGGCGGCGAAGCGCGGCACGAAGTGGTCCATCACGACCTCCTCTAGCCGCTGCCAGAGCCGCCGGTTGAGGTCCGGTCGCTGGGGGGACATGTTGCTCATCAGGAAGGTATCGCGCTGGGCGTCGGCACCGTGCACCGCGGCGATCGCGTAGTTGGGCGCGAGATGGCCACGGTCGTAGCCGCTGCCGAAATAGCTGTCCGGCGAGATCGGCCAGAGGGCTCGCCAGTCACGACGAAAGCCGGGGCGCGGCCCGGCCGAGGGATCCTCGACCCGCTGCAGCAGGTAGCTGACCCACAGCGGGTTGACGCGGATGTCGGACCAGCCCGCCAGGAAACCGTCGTTGCGCAGCACACGGTGGAAGGTCAGCGGCGTGAGCTCCTCCCAGGTGGTGACGCCCTGCCAGCTCAGGCCATCGCGGAGCTCGCGCTCCTGGAAGTGCCAGAGCCCCGACGCCACCGCCAGGAACAGTGCCGTGATGCCGACTCGACGGACCCGATGCCGCCAGCGGTGGCCGGTGCGCGCTCGCCTTGCTGCCATGTGAGAACCGTCCCTGTCCGATCATCCCGCGGGCCACGGGCCCGCTCCCCTCACCAGCCCAGCGAGAACATGGTCTCGAGGTCATGGCGGGAGTGCACCTGCATGGCATTGAGGGTCTCGGTGTCACGGATGCCCTCGACGGCATTGAGTCGCCCGGTGACCAGCTCCGCGAGGCTCTCGAAATCGCGGGTACGCGCGATGGCCACGAGGTCGTAGCGGCCACAGGTGGAGTAGACCTCGCTGATTCCCTCGACGTCGGCCAGCCGCTCGGCCACGGCCTTCACCTGGCCCTTGTCGGTATTGATCAGAATCACGGCATTCTGCATCGGACTTCTCCCTGCTCAAGGCGCTGTCGCGCGCGTCACGTTCCGGTCGGGCGGTCGCCGCCGCTGGGCGAGTATAGCAGCGCCAGGGGGGACGCTGTACCGCCATCGGCCGGGCGCACTCCGGCGGCGCCCGGGTCACGCGGCGGATTGCCGCACGGCTGCCTGGCGGTTCGCGATGCCCGGACCACTTGGCTACCATGGAACGAACTCCGCGGGGAAACGCCTGTCGGAACATGGGGTGGACCGACCACCGCCATAAAGATCAGGAAAGCAGAGCGGACACCAAGCATGTCCCGCCGAGACTTCATCCCTACCGTGATGACAAGGAGAGACCATGGCCGACCACAACCGTCGTGACTTCATGCGCAACAGCCTGCTGGGCCTTGCCGCCCTGCCCCTGGGTGCCGGCATCCTGTCGAAGCGCGCCTTCGCCCAGGACCTCCCGCCCCTGGACCCGAGCGCCGAGCAGGCCAAGGCCCTCAACTACGTCAAGGTCGCCAGCGAGGCGAGCGACCACCCGGCCTACGAGGAAGGCGAACACTGCCAGAACTGCATGTTCTACCAGGCGGACAGCCAGGGCTGCCAGCTGTTCCCGCAGAACAGCGTCGAGCCGGGCGGCTGGTGCCAGTCCTGGACGGCCAAGGCCTGACACGCCGCCAGTACAAACCCAAGACCCGCGCCATCATGGCGCGGGTCTTCTTATTGCTGAACCCTGTTTGCTGAACCGTTCGTTCGGGGCCGTCAGTCGCGCCGCTCCTCCTCGGCCAGAGGCCAGTGATAGCGGCGGACCACCTCGTCGTTCTCCACCGACTCCAGCCTCACCGGGAAGCCCCACAGCTGGTGGAGGTGGCGAATCACGGGGTAGACGCTGCGGGCCAGCGGCCGGCGACCGTCCTGGACGTGGCGCAGGGTCAGCGAACGATCCCCGCGGATGTCGGCCGAATAGACCTGGATGTTTGGCTCGCGCACGGCCAGGGCGTACTGGGTGGCCAGCGCGTCGCGGATGCGACGATAGCCCCGCTCGTCATGGATCGCTGATACCTCCAGCATCTCCTCCTGGTCATCGTCGACAACCATGAACAGCTTGAGGTCGCGCATCACCTTGGGCGAGAGGAACTGCTGGATGAAGGACTCGTCCTTGAAGTTGCGCATCGCGAACTCCAGGGTCTCCCGCCAGTCGCTGCCGGCCGTGTCGGGGAACCACTCGCGATCCTCCTGGGTCGGGGCCTCACAGATACGCTTGAGGTCGGTGAAGATGGCGAAGCCCAGCGCGTAGGGGTTGATGCCGCTGAAGTAGGGGCTGTCGAAGGCCGGCTGCTGCACCACCGAGGTGTGGGACTGCAGGAACTCCAGCATCAGCCCCTCGTCCACCAGGCCCTCCTCGTAGAGGCGGTTCATCAGGGTGTAGTGCCAGAAGCAGGCCCAGCCCTCGTTCATCACCTGGGTCTGGCGCTGGGGATAGAAATACTGCGCCAGCTTGCGCACGATGCGCACCACCTCCCGCTGCCAGGGGGCCAGCAGCGGCGCGTTCTTCTCGATGAAGTAGAGCAGGTTCTCCTGGGGCTCGGGGGGATAGCGCCCACCCTCGTGCAGGCCAAGCGGATCCTCCTCGTCGGCCATGCCGGGCAGGGCATCGCCGCGGGGCTGGCCCGGGATGGTCCGCCACAGGGTGTTGACCTGGGCCTGCAGGTGCGCCTCGCGCTCTTTCTGACGGCGCGCCTCCTCCGCCGCGGAGACCGGCGAGGGCCGCTTGTAGCGGTCGACCCCGTAGTTCTGCAGGGCGTGGCAGGCATCCAGCAACTGCTCCACCGCCTCCACGCCGTGGCGCTCCTCGCACTCGCTGATGTATTTCCGGGCAAACACCAGGTAATCGACGATGGAGGAGGCGTCCGTCCAGGTGCGGAACAGGTAGTTGCCCTTGAAGAAGGAGTTGTGGCCATAGCAGGCGTGGGCCATGACCAGCACCTGCATCATCAGGGTGTTCTCCTCCATCAGGTAGGCGATGCAGGGGTCGGAGTTGATGACGAGCTCGTAGGCGAGCCCCATCTGGCCGCGGCGATAGGCCTGCTCCACGGCCAGGAACTGCTTGCCGAAGGACCAGTGGTGATAGCCCACCGGCATGCCGACGCTGGCATAGGCGTCCATCATCTGCTCGGTGGTGATGACCTCGATCTGGTTGGGGTAGGTGTCCAGGCGATACTCGTCGGCCAGGCGAGCGATCTCGCCCTCGAAGGCATCGAGGATCTCGAAGTTCCAGTCGGAGCCGGTGGCGATGGGCTGTCGTCGGGTCATGCTGCCTCCTCAGGCCGCCTCAGACGGCGACTCGGCGCTTGAACAGCTCGCGGAAGACCGGATAGATGTCCGCGGCCTCGACGATCTGGCGCATGGCGAAGCGCGTGTCGTACTCGGCCTCCACCCGCTCGTATTCCTCCCACAGCGCCTGGTGCGCATGGGGGGTGATCTCCACGTAGGTGAAGTACTGCAGCCGCGGCATCAGGCGATCGACGAGCAGTTCCCGGCAGGCGACGGAGTCGTCGTCCCAGTTGTCCCCGTCCGAGGCCTGGGCCACGTAGAGGTTCCACTGCCCGGGGGGATAGCGCGCCTCGATGATCTCGTCGACCAGGGTCAGGGCGCTGGAGACGATGGTGCCGCCGGTCTCCCGGGAGTAGAAGAACTCTTCCTCGTCGACCTCCTTGGCGGCGGTGTGGTGGCGCACGAAGACCAGCTCGACTTTCTCGTAGTTGCGCTCCAGGAAGAGGTAGAGCAGCAGGAAGAAGCGCTTGGCGATGTCCTTGTGGGCCTGGGTCATGGAGCCCGAGACATCCATCACGCAGAACATCACCGCCTTGCTGGAGGGCTGGGGCTGGTCGATCAGGTTGTTGTAGCGCAGGTCGTAGGTGTCGATGAAGGGGACCGCCTCGAGGCGCTTCTCCAGCCGCTCGACCTCCGCCTTGAGCTCGGCGATGCGGGCGGGGTTGCGCAGCACCGGGTCCTTGCGCTCCTCCTCGGCCAACGCCTCCCTGGCCTCGCGCAGGGCCCGGCGGATCGGGGCGCGCATGGCGATGCGCCGGGCCTGGGCCTCGCGCATGGAGCGCACGATGTTGATGCGCGCCGGCGTCCCGTCCCGGGAGACCCCGGCCCGCACCTGGCGCACCTCGTCCAGGTCCACCAGGTTCTTGCGCTCCAGGTGGGGCAGCTCTAGGCCGTCGAAGACGAAGTCGAGGAACTCCTCGCGGGAGAGGGTGAAGGCGAACTCGTCCATGCCCTCGCCCTGGTTGGAGGCACCGCCCTCCCCGGCACCGTCCCCCCCGCCCCCGCCGCCGGGGCGGCGCAGCCGGTCCCCCTCGACGAACTCCTTGTTGCCCGGCGCCACGATGGCGCGCTTGCCCCCCGGGCCGTGCTGGAAGACCGGCTCGGAGATGTCCCGGGAGGGGATCGAGACCTTCTCGCCCCGCTCCATGTCGGTGATCGAGCGGCGGTTCACCGCCTCCTCGACCGACCGCTTGATGTGGGTACGGTAGCGGTCGAGGAAGCGCTGCCGGTTGACCGCGCTCTTGTGCTTGGCATTGGCTCGTCGATCGATGAAATAGGTCATGGCGACCTCCTCAGGCTACTGCGACTTGCGCACTCGCAGATACCACTCGGAGAGCAGGCGTACCTGCTTCTCGGTGTAGCCGCGGTCGACCATCCGGGCCACGAAGTCCTCGTGCTTCTTCTGGTCCGACGTCGAGGCCTTGGCGTTGAAGGAGATCACCGGCAGCAGCTCCTCGGTGTTGGCGAACATCTTGTGCTCGATCACCCCCCGGAGCTTCTCGTAGGACTGCCAGCTGGGGTTCATGCCGTTGTTCTGGGCACGGGCCCGCAGCACGAAGTTGACCACCTCGTGACGGAAGTCCTTGGGGTTGGAGATGCCGGCCGGCTTCTCGATCTTCTCCAGTTCCTCGTTGAGGGCCTGGCGGTCGAGGAACTCGCCGGTCTCGGGATCGCGGAACTCCTGGTCCTGGATCCAGAAATCGGCATAGGTGACGTAGCGGTCGAAGATGTTCTGGCCGTATTCCGAGTAGGACTCGAGGTAGGCCGTCTGGATCTCCTTGCCGATGAAGTCGACATAGCGCGGCGCCAGGAACTCCTTGATGAAGCGCAGGTAGCGCTCGAAGGTCTCCCGGGGCAGCTGTTCCTGCTCAAGGCGCTGTTCGAGGACGTAGAGCAGGTGGACCGGGTTCGCCGCCACCTCGTGGTTGTCGAAGTTGAACACCTTGGAGAGGATCTTGAAGGCGAAACGTGTCGACAGCCCCTCCATGCCCTCGTCGACCCCGGCGCTGTCGCGATACTCCTGGATCGACTTGGCCTTGGGATCGGTATCCTTGAGGTTCTCGCCGTCGTAGACGCGCATCTTGGAGTAGATGCTGGAGTTCTCGGGCTCCTTGAGCCGCGAGAGCACCGTGAACTGCGCCAGCATGCGCAGGGTATCCGGTGCACAGGGCGCCTCGGCCAGCGAGGAGTGCTCGAGGAGTTTCTTGTAGATGTTGATCTCCTCGGTGACGCGCAGGCAGTAGGGCACCTTGACCATGTACACGCGGTCGAGGAAGGCCTCGTTGTTGCGGTTGTTGCGGAAGGTCTGCCATTCGCTCTCGTTGGAGTGGGCCAGCACCACCCCGTCGAAGGGGATCGCGCCCATGCCCTCGGTGGGGTTGTAGTTGCCCTCCTGGGTCGCCGTCAGCAGCGGATGCAGTACCTTGATCGGCGCCTTGAACATCTCGACGAACTCCATGAGCCCCTGGTTGGCCCGGCACAGCCCACCGGAGAAGCTGTAGGCATCGGGGTCATCCTGGGAGTAGAGCTCGAGCTGGCGGATATCCACCTTGCCGACCAGCGAGGAGATGTCCTGGTTGTTCTCGTCGCCGGGCTCGGTCTTGGAGATGGCCACCTGGTTGAGTCGCGAGGGATAGAGACGCACCACCCGGAACTGCGAGATGTCGCCGCCGTACTCCTTGAGGCGCTTGGCGGCCCAGGGCGACATCACGCTCCTCAGGTAGCGCTGGGGGATGCCGTACTCCTTCTCCAGGAGCTCGCCGTCCTCCTCCGGGGAGAACAGACCGAGCGGCGACTCGTAGACCGGAGAATCCTTGATGGCATAGAAGGGCACCTTCTCCATCAGCAGCTTCAGGCGCTCGGCAAGCGACGACTTGCCGCCCCCCACCGGCCCCAGCAGGTAGAGGATCTGCTTGCGCTCCTCGAGCCCCTGGGCGGCATGACGGAAGTAGGCGACGATCTGCTCGATGGCCTCCTCCATGCCGTAGAACTCGGCGAAGGCCGGATAGCGGCGGATCACCTTGTTGGAGAAGATGCGGGACAGGCGCGGATCCTTCGCGGTATCGATCACCTCGGGTGCGCCGATGGCCTCCAGCATCCGCTCGGCGGCCGTGGCGTAGGCCACCGGCTCCCCGCGGCAGAGTTCCAGGTACTCCTGCAGGCTCATCTCTTCCTGCTGGACGCGAGCGAAGCGGTTCTGCACATGATCGAAGATGCTCATCGATGCCTCCTTAAAGCCCTGTTCCCCGGCCACTTCGACAGAGTGGTGACAAGCCGGGGTGGGGTCTCTTCAGCGTAGACAGCATCAGCGGATAACGGTTTAGCCCACCAGTCAACGCTCCCGAGCCCTCATTCCTCAGAGCCCGACAACGTCCGTCGGTTCATGACGATCTTTCGAGAGATTACACGCTGGAACGACGCGGCCCGCCGGAGACGACCGGCGGGCAGCGGGCCTGCGTCGGCGCAGGCCGGTGGCGAGGGCCGGTGGCGAGGGCCGCCTCGAGGCGTCAGAGCGCTGCGGCCAGACGGGTACCCTGGGCGATGGCGCGCCGGGCATCGAGCTCGGCCGCCTCGTCGGCGCCGCCGATGACGTGCACGGCCACCCCGGCCGCCTGGAGCGGCTCGAGCAGCTCCCGCACCGGCTCCTGGCCGGCACAGACCACGACGGTATCGACCTCGAGCCGACGCGACTCGCCCTCGACGCGCAGCGCCAGGCCGTCGTCGTCGATGCCGAGGTACTCGCAGCCAGGGATCATCTCGACCCCGCGGTGCGCGAGTGAGGCCCGGTGCACCCAGCCGGTGGTCTTGCCGAGGCCCTTGCCGGGCCGGGAGGCCCGGCGCTGCAGGAGGAAGACCCGACGCGGCGTCGGGGGCGACTGCGCGGCCTTGAGGCCCCCGCGATGCGCCAGGTCGAGGTCCACGCCCCACTCGTCGCACCAGGCCGAGACCTCCTGGGCACCATGGCCGGCGTGGGTCAGCAGCTCCGCCACATCGAAGCCGATGCCGCCGGCGCCGATGATCGCGACCCGGGGGCCGACCCGCTCGGGATGGGTGATGGCCTCGGGGTAGCTCATCACCATCGGGTGGTCGATGCCCGGCAGCTCGAGGCGACGGGGCCGCACGCCGGTGGCCAGGACCACCGCGTCGAACGAGCGCAGGCCCTCGACGTCCGCCTCGGTGCCGAGCCGCACCTCCACGCCATGCTTGTCGAGCATCACCCGGTAGTAGCGCAGTGTCTCGTCGAACTCCTCCTTGCCGGGAATCCGTCGTGCATGGTTGAACTGGCCGCCCAGCTCGCTGGCCCGCTCGAAGAGGGTCACCGCATGGCCACGCCCGGCGGCGGTGACGGCCGCGGCGAGCCCCGCCGGACCGCCGCCCACCACGGCGATGGCCCTCGGGGCATCGACCGGCGTGACCGGAAGCTCCGTCTCGTGGCAGGCGAGGGGATTGACCAGGCAGGAGGTGAGCCGGCCCAGGAAGACCTGGTCCAGGCAGGCCTGGTTGCAGGCGATGCAGGTGTTGATCTCGTCGCGCCGCCCGGCGGCGGCCTTGCTGACCCAGGCCGGGTCGGCCAGGAAGGGACGCGCCATGGAAACCATGTCGGCATGGCCCTCGGCCAGCACCCGCTCGGCCACCTCGGGCATGTTGATACGGTTGGTGGTGATCAGCGGCACGCCGAGCTCCGCCCTCATGCGTCGCGTCACCTCGGTGAAGGCGGCCCGCGGCACGCTGGTGACGATGGTCGGCACCCGCGCCTCGTGCCAGCCGATGCCGGTGTTGATCACGTCGGCGCCGGCGGCCTCGATGGCGCGCCCCAGCCCCAGGACCTCGTCGCGGGAGCTGCCTTCCTCCACCAGGTCGATCATCGACAGGCGGAAGATGAGCAGGAAGTCGTCCCCCACCGCCTCGCGGATGCGTCGCACGATCTCCACGGGAAAGCGGATGCGTCGCTCGAAGCTGCCGCCCCAGTCGTCGTCGCGATGGTTGGTGCGGGGGCAGATGAACTGGTTGATGAGGTAGCCCTCGGAGCCCATGACCTCGACCCCGTCATAGCCGGCCTCCCGGGCCAGCCTGGCGCATCGCACATAGGCCTCGATGCGCGACTCGACCTCCTCGCTCTCGAGCGCCCGCGGCATGAAGGGCGTGATCGGCGACTGGATCGCCGACGGCGCCACCAGCTCTGGGGTATAGGCGTAGCGGCCGGCATGCAGGATCTGCAGGCAGAGGCGCCCGCCGGCCTCGTGCACGCCCTCGACCACGCGGCGGTGATCCGCCAACTGCTCGGGCCGTTCCAGGGTCGCGGCGCCCTGGAAGACCGCCCCCTCGGGATGCGGCGCGATACCGCCGGTGACGATCAGGCCGACCCCCTCGCGCGCCCGCTCGGCGTAGAAGGCCGCCAGCCGCTCGAAGCCGCCGGGCGCCTCCTCGAGATTGGTGTGCATCGAGCCCATCAGCACCCGGTTGGGGAGCGTCAGGTGGCCGACCCTCAGGGGGCGGAAGAGATGGGGGTAGGCACTCACGGCAGGCTCCTCGTGGTCGAAACGGCGACGGTTTCAAACAACTGTATGATAGTCGCGGTACCGGACGCAAAGCCTGATCGCCAATGCCGGCAAGACGCCGAGGAAGGGGAAGCCGGGAAAAACCGGGGAACAACGAAACAGCCCCGAGACCGGAAGGGCCTCGGGGCTGAAGAATTCGTGTGCAGATGGCGGACCGGACGGGACTCGAACCCGCGACCTCCGGCGTGACAGGCCGGCATTCTAACCAACTGAACTACCGGTCCGCGTGGTGGGTGATACCGGATTCGAACCAGTGACCCCCAGCATGTGAGGCTGGTGCTCTAACCAACTGAGCTAATCACCCACGCGTTACTGCAACTTTTTACTGCTGTCTCATGCCATCATGGCGGACCGGACGGGACTCGAACCCGCGACCTCCGGCGTGACAGGCCGGCATTCTAACCAACTGAACTACCGGTCCGCAAGATGACCTGCGACGGGGAAGATGATGCTGGCGGACCGGACGGGACTCGAACCCGCGACCTCCGGCGTGACAGGCCGGCATTCTAACCAACTGAACTACCGGTCCGCTGTGATCTTCCTGCAACATGATCGGGCATTGCCGCGGCAATGGTGGGTGGTACAGGGTTCGAACCTGTGACCCCCAGCTTGTAAGGCTGGTGCTCTCCCAGCTGAGCTAACCACCCCCGGTCACGTGGCGCTGCATTCTACAGGGGGCCCGACCAATGTCAACGCTTTTTGCATCGCGGCAACGGCGCGATGAGCGGGAAAGAATCGCCGCCCTTTCATCCACTTGGCCACATCGCCCGCGGCACGCGGGTTTCAGGAATGCGCGGCCATGAAGGCGGCGATTTCGGCCGAGGCCTCGGCGATCAGCCCGGCCTGATCTCGACCCGACGCACGCGTCGGCCTCCAGTCATGATCGCCCGCCTCGAGCCAGTGCAGGTGCACCCCCTCGGGCAGGTCGTAGCCGGCCACCTCCTCGCGGGTGCCGAACGGATCCCGGGTGCCCTGCACCACCAGCGTCGGGCACTCGAGCAACGGCCAGTGGGCGAGGCGGAGTCGCTCGGGCTTGCCGGGGGGATGGAAGGGATAGCCGCACAGCACCAGGCCTCGGGCACCGTCCCGTGCCGCCAGCATGCTGGCGACGCGACCGCCCATGGACTTGCCGCCCAGCCAGGGCGGCGACAGGGCGTGGTGCGACACACTGTCGCACCACCGCGCAAGCTCCTCGACCAGACGTTCGACCTTCGACGGGGGGCGGCGACGCCCCTCGCGACGCATCGTCCGCAGGTAGTCGAACTCGATGGCCAGCGTCTGGACCCCGACGGCGGCGAGGGCCTCACGCAACCGTTGCATAAAAGTTGAATCCTGACCCGCACCGGCGCCATGGGCGAGCAGCAATCGCCCGACGCGACATTCTCCGCGCACGTCCAGCGGACCCAGACCGTCGATGTCCCAGTGTCCCTGGTCGCCTTCCAGCAGCCGTCGGACCAGAGTTTCCCGGTCGATCCGAGGTAAATCCCGACAAAAATGGTCCGACAATTCCCGTCTCCTCGAGTTCATAAATCAATACATTGGCGTGTTCAGCTTGTCGTGCGCCTGCGCTAGAATCAGTCTTGGTTATAGACCTGCATCATCCTGCGGAGGTCACCCCGAGGCAGAATGCCGCGGGACACCCCCAAACCGCGTTCGATGGGAACCTGACATGAGCACAGCATTTGAACACCCGACCTACAACTACAAGGTAGTTCGGCAGTTCGCGATCATGACGGTGGTGTGGGGCATCGTGGGCATGGCCCTCGGTGTCATCATCGCCTCGCAGCTGGTATGGCCGGAACTGAACCTGGGACTGCCGTGGACAAGCTTCGGCCGACTGCGCCCCCTCCACACCAACGCCGTGATCTTCGCCTTCGGCGGCTCGGCGCTGTTTGCCACCTCCTACTACGTCGTGCAGCGAACCTGCCAGGTGCGGCTGTTCTCGGACAAGCTGGCCGCCTTCACCTTCTGGGGCTGGCAGGCGGTGATCCTGTCTGCGGTGGTCACCCTGCCGCTGGGCCTCACCAGCACCAAGGAGTACGCCGAGCTCGAGTGGCCGATCGACATCCTGCTGGCCGTGGTCTGGATCAGCTATGCCGTCGTCTTCCTGGGGACCATCAAGCTGCGCAAGACCTCCCACATCTACGTGGCGAACTGGTTCTTCGCGGCCTTCATCATCACCGTGGCCGTGCTGCACATCGTCAACAGCGCCTCCATCCCGGTGACCGCGACCTACTCCGTCTCCCTCTACTCCGGCGCCATCGATGCGATGACCCAGTGGTGGTACGGCCACAACGCGGTGGGCTTCTTCCTGACCGCCGGCTTCCTCGGGATGATGTACTACTTCGTCCCCAAGCAGGCCGAGCGCCCGGTCTACTCCTACCGCCTCTCCATCGTCCACTTCTGGGCGCTGATCATGGTCTACATGTGGGCCGGCCCGCACCACCTGCACTACACCGCCCTGCCCAACTGGACCCAGTCGCTCGGCATGGTGCTGTCGATCATCCTGCTGGCTCCCTCCTGGGGCGGCATGATCAACGGCATGATGACCCTCTCCGGGGCGTGGCATAAGCTGCGCACCGACCCGACCCTGCGCTTCCTGGTGGTCGCCCTCTCCTTCTACGGCATGTCCACCTTCGAGGGCCCGATGATGGCAGTGAAGACCGTCAACGCGCTCTCCCACTACACTGACTGGACCATCGGCCACGTGCATGCCGGCGCCCTGGGCTGGGTGGCGATGATCACCATCGGCTCCATGTACCACCTGATCCCGCGCCTGTTCGGACGGACCGAGATGTACTCGGTGGGGATGATCGCCGTGCACTTCTGGCTGGCCACCATCGGCACCGTGCTCTACATCGCCGCCATGTGGGTGAACGGCATCCTGCAGGGCCTGATGTGGCGCGCCGTGAACGCCGACGGCACCCTGATGTACACCTTCGTCGAATCCGTCGAGGCCAGCGGCCCGGGCTACATCGTGCGCCTGATCGGTGGCCTGTGCTGGGTGGCCGGCATGCTGATCATGGCCTTCAACGTCTTCATGACCGTCCGGCACGGTGAAGGCGCCCGTCAGCCGATTCCGCAGACTGCCTGAGCCAACCAGGGAACGAGACACCAATGAGACACGAGATAGTCGAAAAGAATGTCGGTCTGCTCGCCGTACTGATCCTGGTGGTGATCAGTTTCGGGGGCCTGGCCGAGATCGTGCCGCTGTTCTTCCAGAAGCAGACGACCGAACCGGTCGAGGGCCTCGAGCCCCTCTCTCCCCTGGAGCTCGCGGGCCGCGGCATCTACCGCCGCGAGGGCTGCGTCGGCTGCCACTCCCAGATGGTTCGCCCCTTCCGGGCCGAGACCGAGCGCTATGGCCACTACAGCGTGGCCGGCGAGTCGGTCTACGACCACAACTTCCTGTGGGGTTCCAAGCGTACCGGGCCCGACCTGGCCCGGGTCGGTGGCCGCTATAGCGACGACTGGCACCGCGCCCACCTCTACAACCCGCGTGACGTGGTGCCGGAGTCGATCATGCCCGCCTACCCCTGGCTGTTCGAGAACACCCTGAGCGGGGAGCGCATCGACGACGAGATGCGCGCCATGCAGACGCTGGGCGTGCCCTACACCGACGAGCAGATTGCCGGTGCCAGCGAGGCGGTCCGCGGCGAGCGCGAGATCACCGCGCTGGTCGCCTACCTGCAGCAGCTCGGTACCGTGCTCAAGGATTCGCGCTGACCATGGATAACGGGACCGTCAACGGGGTGATCATCATCCTGCTGATCATCGCCTTCGCGGGGCTCACGCTGTGGGCCTACTCGAAGCGACGCAAGCCGGACTTCGACGAGGCGGCCAACCTGCCCTTCGCCGACGAGGATGAGCAGCCGAACCGTGACCAGAGTGCCTCCCGCGAGGCCGATTCCCGACACGACAAGGGAGAGAGGAACACATGAACAATTTTTGGGGTGACTCCCTTTCCAGCTTCTGGAGCGCCTGGATCATCGTCATCACGCTGGGCACGATCGGCATTGCCTTCTGGCTGCTCTTCGCCAACCGCAAGACCGACAAGACCCCGGATGCTCAGGGCAACGTCGACACCACGGGCCACGCCGCCGACGGGATCGAGGAGTACGACAACCCGCTGCCGCGCTGGTGGTTCCAGCTCTACGTCGTCACCGTGATCTTCGCGCTGAGCTACCTGCTGCTCTACCCCGGCCTCGGCAACTTCGCCGGCCTGCTGGGCTGGAGCCAGGAGAGCCAGTGGGAGGAGGAGGTCGCCCGCGCCGAGGAACGCTTCGCACCGATCTTCGCCCAGTACCAGGAGGTGCCGATCCCGGAGCTGTCCCAGGACGGCGAGGCCATGCAGGTCGCCGAGCGCATCTTCCTCAACAACTGCGCGATCTGCCACGGCTCCAACGCCCAGGGCGGCTACGGCTTCCCCAACCTGACCGACGACGCCTGGCTCTACGGCGGGGCGCCGGAGAACATCGTCCAGACCCTCAACAACGGGCGTAACGGCCTGATGCCCTCCTGGCAGCAGCTGGGCAGCGAGAACATCGAGAACGTGACCCAGCACGTGCTCTCGCTCTCCGGCAACGCCGAGGAAGCCGAGCGCGCCGAGCAGGGCGCCAGCGTCTTCGCCTCGGTGTGTGCCGCCTGCCACATGCCCGACGGCACCGGCAACCAGGCCCTGGGCGCGCCCAACCTGACCGACGATGCCTGGCTCTATCGGGCCCCCGGCCAGTCGCTGGCCGATTCGGTGCGCCAGACCCTGCGCAACGGCCGCAACGGCCACATGCCGGCGCAGGCGGCCTACATCGGCGAGGACAAGGTC
This sequence comes from Halomonas aestuarii, assembly GCF_001886615.1. Classification (NCBI taxonomy): domain Bacteria; kingdom Pseudomonadati; phylum Pseudomonadota; class Gammaproteobacteria; order Oceanospirillales; family Halomonadaceae; genus Halomonas; species Halomonas aestuarii. Next base: position 2,427,554 of record NZ_CP018139.1, on the reverse strand, counting down.
CACCTCGTCGCGGCCTACGTCTACAGCCTGAGCCGACAGGACTGAGGCACGGCCATCGGCATGAAACAGGGTGCGGCCTCCGGTCGCACCCTTTCTCGTTCCGCGGCCGCCCCGATACAATGACGCCCACCCGCAGCGGCCCTCCTTCCCGGCGCTGCCCCTCCTTGCCAGCCGTGAGCCTGCCATGAGCGAGAAGATCCCGACCCACGATGTCACCCCGGATCCCGTGAAGCACCACACGCCGAACGAGGCGGTCACCCAGCACATGTACGCCAGCCGGCGGCACATCTACGTGCGCGAAATCAAGGGGTTCTTCCAGCGCCTGCGCCGTGCGTCCAACTGGGGCCTCATGCTGGCCTTCTTCCTGCTGCCTTGGGTGCCCTGGGGCGACCGGCCGGCCATCTGGTTCGACCTCCCGGGTCGGGAGTTCCACATCTTCTCGGCGACCTTCTACCCCCAGGAGTTCATGCTGCTCTCCTGGCTCTTGATCATCTGCGCCTTCGGCCTGTTCTTCATCACGGTCTTCGCCGGACGCGTCTGGTGCGGCTACACCTGTCCGCAGAGCGTCTGGACCTTCCTGTTCATCTGGTTCGAGCATCGCCTCGAGGGGGGGCGCAACCGGCGAATCAAACTCGACCGGCAGTCGATGACACTCGACAAGCTCTGGCGCAAGGGCGCCAAGCACGCGGCCTGGCTGCTGATCGCCCTGGCCACGGGCGTCACCTTCGTCGGCTACTTCACCCCGATCCGTGACCTGGTGGTGGAACTGCCGACCCTCGAGGCCCATGGCTGGTCCTTCTTCTGGGTGGGCTTCTTCCTGGTCTTCACCTACCTCAACGCCGGCTGGCTGCGCGAGCAGGTCTGCATCTACATGTGCCCCTACGCACGCTTCCAGTCGGTGATGTTCGACCGCGACACCCTGATCGTCTCCTACGACCGCGACCGCGGCGAACCCCGCGGGCCGCGCAAGAAGAGCCTCGGCCACGAGCAGGCCCGCGAGGCCGGCCACGGCGACTGCATCGACTGCGACCTCTGCGTGCAGGTGTGCCCTACCGGCATCGACATCCGCGACGGCCTGCAGTACGAGTGCATCACCTGCGCGGCCTGCATCGATGCCTGCGACAGCGTGATGGACAAGATGGGCTACCCGCGAGGGCTGATCCGCTACACCACCGAGAACGCCCTGGAGGGCAAGCCGACGCACATCCTGCGCCCCCGCCTGATGGGCTACCTGGCCGCCCTGCTGGTGATGATCGGTGTGTTCGCCTGGGCGGTGACGGACCGCACGCCACTCGGACTCGACGTGGAGCGCGAGCGCAACCAGCTGTACCAGATGACCGATGAGGGTGAGATCAGCAACGTCTACACCATGACCGTGCGCAACCTCGACAGTCGCGACCATGTCTATCGCCTCGAGGCGGAGGGGCTGCCGGGCCTGCGCCTGGACACCCACGAGGTCAGCGTCCCCGCCGGCGAGTCCCGCCAGCTTGTGGTGGAGGCCACCGTCAGCCCGGACGTCATCGAGCGCCCCAGCCACGACATCCTGCTGCGCGTGACCGCCCTGGAGGATGATATCGCCATCGAACGTGACAGCCGTTTCCTAGGAGGCACCCGCTGATGAGCGCGGAATCCGGACCCATTCCCCCCTGGTACAAGCAGTTCTGGCCCTGGTTCCTGATCGGCCTGCTGGCCTCGTCGGTGGCCTTCAGCCTCACCTACCTGGTGCTGTCAATCCACTTCTACGACGGTACGGTGGAGCAGGACTACTACAAGCGGGGCCTGGCCATCAACGAGCAGCTGGCCAAGCAGGAGCATGCCAAGGCGCTGGGCCTCGAGGCGGTCATGCGTGCTGATCCCCGCACCGGCGACATCGTCGTCGACCTCAAGGGCGAACGCCAGCCGGAGCGGCTATACCTCGAGTTGATCTTCCCGACCGAGAGCAGCCGCGACCGCTCCCTGGTGCTGGAACATGTCCGTGACGGGCGCTACGTGACCATGATCGACAAGCCGCTGAACTATCGCTGGTACCTGCACCTGCAACCCGCCCCGGGCCAGGAGGCCGAGTGGCGCCTGACCGGCGAAGCGAAATTCCCGACGGAGACCGGGATCTCGCTCTCCCCCGGGATCTAGATGGTCGCCTCCTCCTCCACGCCCCCCCAGACCGATGCGCCCGACTGCTACCACTGTGGCAATCGGGTGCCGCCGGACGCGCCCTGGTCGATCACCCTGGACGACGAACGCCGGCCCCTGTGCTGCCCCGGCTGCGAGGCCGTGGCCCATGCCATCGTCGACGGCGGCCTGGCGAGCTACTACCGATTCCGCACCGAGCTGCCCGAGCGGCCGGACGATCGCCAGGTGGCCAGGGTCGAGACCTGGGCGGTCTTCGACGACCCCGGGCTGCAGGCGCGCTTCGTTCATCCCGACGCCGAGGGGGGCACGGTGCACGCCACCCTCGCCGTGGACGGCATCACCTGTGCGGCCTGCGCCTGGCTCATCGAGCATCGCCTGAATGCCCTCCCGGGCATCACCGCCAGCGCGGTCAACCTCTCCCATCACCGCCTGCGCGTCAGCTGGGATCCCGACCAGGTGCCCTTGTCGCGGATCCTCGCCGAGATGGCGGCCATCGGCTACCCGGCCCAGCCCTACGAGCCCGACGCCGCCCAGAGCCGGCTCAAGCACGAGGAACGCATGAACGTGCGCCGGCTGATCGTCGCCGCGGTGGCGATGATGCAGGTGCTGATGTTCTCGATCCCGATCTACGTGGCGGACCCCGGCGAGCTCAGCGCCGATTTCGACGCCCTCTTTCACTGGCTCTCCTTCGCCCTGGCCACCCCGGTGGTGCTCTTCTCGGCACAGCCCTTCTTCGCGGGTGCCCTGCGCGACCTCAGGAGCCGGACCCTCGGCATGGACGTGCCGGTGTCGCTGGCCCTCGCCGGGGCCTATCTGGCCAGCGGCTACGCGGTGATCGCGGGGCATGGCGACGTCTATTTCGACTCGGTGACCATGTTCACCTTCTTCCTGCTCTTCGGCCGCTACGTGGAGGTTCGCGCAAGGCGACGCAGCGGTCACAGCGGCAACGCCCTCTCCGGCGCCCTGCCCCTCTCGGCAATCCGCCTCACCGAGGCGGGCGAGGAGCGCATCCTGCCCTCCAGCGAACTCACCGCCGGCGACCGGGTACTGGTCAAGCCGGGGCATGGCGTGCCGGCCGACGGCGTCATCGAGAGCGGCGAGTCGAGCCTCGACGAGTCGATGCTCACCGGCGAGTACCTGCCGGTGACCCGACGGGTCGGGGACCGCGTGACCGGCGGCAGCCAGAACATCGAGAGCCCCCTGACGGTGCGCGTCACCCACGCGGGGCAGGAGGCCCGGGTCGCCGGCATCGTCGACCTCACCGACCGGGCCTTCGCCAGCCGGCCGCGCATCGCCCAGCTCGCGGCCCGCATGGCCCACCACTTCGTGCTGCAGGTGCTGCTCATCTCCCTCGGCGTGGCCGTGGCCTGGTGGTACATCGATCCCGACCGCATGCTTTGGGTCACCCTGTCGGTGCTGGTGGTCACCTGCCCCTGCGCCCTGGCACTGGCCACGCCCACGGCCCTGACCGCCGGCCACGGCCGGCTGCACCGTCGCGGGGTGCTCATCACCCGCGCCGACGCCCTGGAGGCCCTGTCTCAGCTGGACCGGGTGATCTTCGACAAGACCGGCACCCTGACCAGCGGCGAGATGCGCCTGGTGGAGACCCACCCGCTCGGCGACACCCTCGACGAGGCACGCGCGCGTGCCCTGGCTGCCGCCCTGGAAGCGCAGTCCGAGCACCCCATCGCCCGGGCCTTTCGCCCGTTCCGCGACGCCGGCCTCCAGGCCGCCGAGGTGCTCAGCCGCCCCGGCCAGGGCCTGGAGGGCCGGGTCGACGGCCGTCGCTGGCGACTCGGCACGCCGGCGTTCGCCGCCCACGAGGCGCCGCCCGCCACGCCCGGCGAGGGCCAGTGGCTGCTGCTGGCCGAGGACGGCCAGCCCCGGTGCTGGTTCTGCCTCCACGACCACCTGCGGGAGGATGCCCGGGAGACCGTGGAGGCCCTGAAGGCACGCGGCCTCTCGGTGGAACTGCTCTCCGGGGATACCGAGACGGCGGTGGCAGCCATGGCCCGGCGCCTGGGCATCTCGACCTGGCAGGCGGCGGCCTCGCCGGAAGACAAGCTGGCGCGCATCCAGTCGCTGCAGGCTGCCGGTGAACGGGTCGCCATGGTGGGCGACGGCATCAACGATGTGCCGGTGCTGGCCGGCGCCGACGTGGCCATCGCCATGAACGGCGCCACCGACCTGGCGCGCACCCGCGCCGACGCCGTCTTGCTGGGCCCACGCCTGGGGCGTATCGTCGAGGCCATCGCGACCAGCCAGGCCACCCGACGCATCATCCGCCAGAACCTGGCCTGGGCACTGGTCTACAACGTCTCGGCGCTGCCCCTGGCCGCCATGGGCTTCGTGCCCCCCTGGCTCGCCGCCATCGGCATGTCGGCCAGTTCGCTGGTCGTCGTCGGCAATGCCCTGCGCCTGTCCCGGGACGGTCCCTCGCGGCCGTCCGGCGCCGACGCTCCCAGGCTGGTGAACGCATGAGCATCCTCTACCTGCTGATCCCCCTCTCGCTGATCCTGCTGGGCCTGGCGGTCTGGGCCTTCTTCTGGGCCGTCAAGCATGACCAGTTCGAGGACCTCGAGGGCCCCGCCTACCGCATCCTCTTCGACGAGGACGAGAACGACCGCCCCAGGGAGCCTGAGGCGTCGTCGGAGCCCGACGCGCCCCGTGACGAGGACCGCCGCGACTGATGGACCCCACCGGCCTCGACCTCCCCCCGCTGGCCGCCGCCTTTCTCTTCGGCCTGCTCGGCGGTGCCCACTGCATCGGCATGTGCGGCGGCATCATGAGCGCCCTGACCTTCGCCGTGCCCCCCAGCATGCGCAGCCCGGCAAGGCTCTCGGGCCTGTTGCTGGGCTACAACCTGGGCCGCATCGCCAGCTACATGACGGCCGGCGCCCTGGTGGCGGGACTCGGCACCCTGGTGGCCCTCAGCCCCCAGGCACGCCTGGTGCTGCAGGTCCTGGCCGCGGTGATGCTGATCCTGATGGCGCTCTACATCGCCGACTGGTGGAAGGGGCTACTCAAGGTCGAAGCGGTCGGCAGGCGGCTGTGGCGCCATCTCGAGCCCGTGGGGCGGCGGCTGATGCCGGTGGTCAGGATCCCTCAGGCCGTGGCCCTGGGGGCCGTCTGGGGCTGGCTGCCGTGCGGCCTGGTCTACTCCATGCTCGCCTGGAGCCTGGCGATGGCGGACCCCTGGCGGGGCGCCGCCCTGATGGGGGCCTTCGGCCTCGGCACCCTGCCGGCCCTGCTGGTCACCGGCCTGGCGGCGAGCCAGCTCGGCGCCCTGATCCGGCATCCGGCGACCCGCACGCTGGCCGCGCTGTCGATCATCGCCTTCGCCCTCTGGCAGCTCTGGCGGCTGCTGCCCGTCGCGACGACTCCCTGACGGCCGGGGCGATTCCACGTTCGCTTGACGCAGCTCAACGCGGCCGGCGGTGCGCGTCACTAGCATGAAGGCATGTTCCCCTCCGGAGTGCCCCCCATGTCCGCCCTCGCGTCAGCCGCCCCCCGAGCCGGCGCTCCCTTCGCCGCGGTGTCCCCGACACCCGACTATGCCTTCTACCCCACTACCCATGCGCTGGGTGACGGCATCGGCGCCGAGGACTATCGTCGGGCCCTGGAGCACAGCAATGCGGCGGCGCGGCCCCTGTCCCTCTACGTCCATCTGCCCTTCTGCCAGCGGGCCTGCTTTCACTGCGCCCGCCGTCCGGTCACGACCTCGGACACCCGGCTTCCAGAGGCGTATCTCGCCCGCCTCGACCGGGAGATGGTCCTGACCCGTCGGCACCTGGATGCCGGGCGGGAAGTCCGCTCCCTGCAGTGGGGAGGCGGTACGCCGACCTTCCTGAGCCTGAGCCAGATGAGCGACCTGATCGACCGACTGGATGCCCGCTTCCGGCTGGCCGGCGATCGGGACAGGGAGTACCTGATCGAGATCGACCCCCGGGAAGCCGATGTCCTGACCCTGCGGCACCTGGAAGCGCTGGGCTTCAACCGGCTGAGCCTGGAGGTGCTGGACCTGGACCCCGCCGTCCAGCAGGCGATCAACCGTCTGCAGGGCCCCGGCCTGACCGAGCAGCTGATCGACGAGGCGGACCGGCTGGGGTTCCACTCCGTGAACCTGAACCTGATCATCGGCCTTCCCCGCCAGACCCGGGAGGGCTTCACCGCCACGCTGGAGCAGGTCATCGCCATGGCGCCGGCGCGGCTCTCGCTGTTTCACTACCAGCATCATCCCGAGCGCTTCCCTCCCCAGCGCCACATCCGCGCCGAGGAGCTTCCCACCGCGGAGGAGACCCTGGAGATGCTGGACAGGGCCCTGGAGCTGCTGGCCGCCGGGGGCTATGTGCATGTGGGTCGGGACCGCTTCGTGCGGGGCGACGACCGCCTGGCCCGGCAGGCGGGGCGGGCACGCGGGCGCCATGATCTGCTGGGGCTGGGCGTCACGGCCGTCTCCCGCCTGGAGGACCTGCATGTCCGCAACCCGCTGACCCTGGACGCCTACGAGTCGGCCCTGGACCAGGGCCGCCTGCCCACCGCCGTCGGGCACCGGCTGAGCCTGGATGACCGCCTGCGCCGCGCCGCCATCGAGACGCTGATGAGCGAACTCTCCCTCGACCTGGCGGCCCTTGGCGACGACTTCGGCCTGGACGCCGAGCGCCATCTCGCCACCCCCCTGTCGCGCCTGGCCGGGGCAGAGGGAGCGGGACTGGTCGAACGCCGGGGCATGCGACTGAATGTCACACCCACCGGCCGACTGCGGGTCCGCCAGCTGGCCACGGCCTTCGACGCCTACCTCCCTGCACCCTGGCCTTGGCAGGCTTCCCCTACCTCCTAAGGGGTGGTTTGCCGGTGCGCGACAATCCTCCATACTGTGGCTGGAGCCATCATTCATGGAGGAGAGCATGCCCGACACCGCGACCAGCAGGCGCCGCGCACTGTTCAACGAGACCCGCTGTCAGACCTGCAGCCTGAGTTCGCTCTGCCTGCCGCTGGCACTCGAGGTGAAGGACATGGACCAGTTCGACGCCATCATCCGCCGTCGAGCGCCGTTGAAGAAGGGTGAGGCGCTGTTCCGCCAGGGCGCCCCGTTCACCAGCGTGTTTGCGGTACGCTCCGGCAGCCTCAAGCAGGTGACCACCGAGGGCACCGGCGAGGACCAGCTGACCAACTTCTACCTGCCCAGCGAGCTGGTGGGACTCGACGGCATCGACGAGAAACGCTATCCGGGTACGGTGGTGGCTCTGGAGACCACCATGGTCTGCGAGATCCCCTTCGATCGCCTGGATGCCCTCTCCGAGTCACTGCCGGAGCTGAGGGGCCAGCTCTATCGCAGCATGAGCAAGGAGATGCGAGAGGATCGCCGCATGATGCGCCTGCTCTCCCGCAAGACCGCCGACCAGCGCCTGGCCACCTTCTTCACCAGCCTCTCCGACCGCTTCCGTCGGCGCGGCTACTCTCCCTACAGTTTCCGGCTCTCCATGTCCCGTGCCGACATCGGCAACTACCTGGGGTTGGCGGTGGAGACAGTCAGCCGCATCCTGGGCCGTTTCCAGTCCCAGGGGCTGGTGGCCGTGTCCGGCCGCGAGGTGAACATCCTCGACCTCGAGGCGCTCATCGAGGTGGCCGAGCAGGAAGGCTGCCGCTGAGGCGCCGACGCGCGCCGGGCGCTCGGCAAGATGTTGGGCAGCTTCGTATCCGCTATCAACAAGGAACCCCATCGGATGCCATATCCGATGGGGTTCTTGCCGTGGAGCTTGCCGCCCCTCAGTGAGCCACTTGGCGCTTGCAGCTTGGCCGCTTATAGCTCGTTATGAAGATCGATGCGGTCGGCATTGAGGCGTGCCTGCTTCTCCTCCAGGCCGGCGAAGTCGAAGAGGTCCCGGTCGGCCAGCTGGGAAGGCGCCACGTTGGTGACGGCATTGAACATGCTCTCGAGCCGACCGGGGTGCTTGCTTTCCCATTCGGCCAGCATCTCCTTGACCAACTGGCGCTGCAGGTTGGGCTGCGAGCCGCAGAGGTTGCAGGGAATGATCGGGAACGCCATCAGCCGGGCAAACTCGGCGATGTCCGCCTCCCGGCAGTAGGCCAGGGGCCGGATGACCATGTTCCTGCCGTCGTCGGAGAGCAGCTTGGGCGGCATCGCCTTGAGGCTGCCCCCGAAGAACATGTTGAGGAACAACGTCTCGAGGATGTCCTCGCGATGGTGCCCCAGCGCCACCTTGGTGGCGCCGATCTCCTCGGCGAAGCCGTACAGGGAGCCGCGCCGCAGCCGCGAGCAGAGGGCACAGGTGGTCTTGCCCTCGGGGGTCTTCTCCTTGACCACCGAATAGGTGTCTCGCTCGAGGATGTGGTACTCGACCCCGATGCGCTCCAGGTACTCGGGCAGCACGTGCTCGGGGAAGCCGGGCTGCTTCTGGTCCAGGTTGACCGCCACCAGGGAGAAGCTCACCGGCGCGTTGCGCTGCAGGTTGCGCAGGATCTCCAGGAGGGTATAGCTGTCCTTGCCCCCGGAGAGGCAGACCATCACCCGGTCCCCCTCATGGATCATCCCGTAGTCGATGATGGCGTTGCCCGTCTGGCGACGCAGCCGCTTCTGCAGCTTGTTGAACTCGCGCTTGCCTCGGGCATCGAGGCCATCGAGCGGGATCGCCGGCGCGGCGTCGGGCCGGGCGGCGGTATCACGGGGATCGAATGTCAGGGCGTCTTGCATGGTCTGGGCGCTGCCTGGGCGGCTGGAAATGGCGGGCGACTATCCTACCATTCTCGCCACGACCAGGCGAAGCGACGTCCGGGCCATCAGCAGAAACGCTCGACCTGCAGGGGGCTGCGCGACAGGCGCAGGTGGATCAGCGCCGTGGTGACGGCATCGCCCAGCGCCGTGTTCCGCCCCATCACCGGCACCCCCAGGCGTTCGGCCACGTCCTCGAAGCGCGGCCGGACGTCCAGCTCGGGATGGCTGCGGCGCAGCTGGCGATGGTAGGCCTGGGCCACGTCGATGCAGGCATTGGGCAGGTCGAAGCCGACACGGGGGCGCAGGTAGCGGTTGAGGATGGCCAGGTCGGCGTCCAGGGCCCAGCCGATCAGCGGCCGATTGCCGACGAAATCCAGGAACTGCCGCAGCGCCTCGTCGACGCCTGCGCCATCGACCAGGTCGACGCCACGCAGGCCGTGGAAGCAGATCGAGTCGCCTGAGAGGCTGGCGGGACGCGCCAGCCGCAGGTCCAGGGAATCGCTGGTCAGCACCCGGTCGCCACGCAGGCGCACCGCCGCCAGCGACACCAGCTCGGCCTGGCGGGCATCGGGCCCGGTGGTCACGCAGTCGATGGCGACCATCTCGTCCCCGGTATAGGGCGAGAAGAGCCAGCCATAGTCGCCATGGGCCTGTCGTCGTCGGTCGGCGGCGCGCCGCAGGACCCTGAGCATCGAGGAACCTCCTGGTAGGGTAGTGAGCCGTCTCCCGCGCGCGTCGCGCGTCCGTCAGGAGTACTCGAGGTGGAAGCGGTGGGAGAGCCGCTGCTTGAATTCCTTGACGATGTGCAGGGCCTCGCGAAGCAGGTCCCGCTCCAGCGAGGAGAGTTCCTGAACCACCACCCGGTCGGGCTCCCCGCCCTTGCTCTCCGGGTCGTCGCGGCGCGCGAGCCGCTGCCGGAGCCTCAGTTCGGTGAACAGCGACAGGGCCTCGCCCAGGTCCTCGGCGAAACGCTCATCCAACCGGCCGTCGGCCACCAGCGCCTCGAGCCGGTCGAGGGTGGAGGTCGCCGTGATGCGCCGCTCCAGTGCCAGGGTGCGCACCCCGTGGACAATGGGGAAGATGCCCCCCTTCTTGATGTCGACACCGTGCTGCGGCTTCTTCAGGGACCCGAACAGGGTCAAGGGCGTGGAAAAGCGCAAGGCCGTACGGGCGAAATAGGAGAGCAGGATCTCGTCACGACTGCAGCGCTCGAAGAGCTCCTCGCGCAGTCGCTCGAGCAGCGCCGGATTGCCGGCCACCGCATGGGCATCGAGCATGATGGCCAGACGCATGAGGCTTTCCCCATCCCGGCTCGCTGCCCAGTGCGCGATGCGAGCACGCCACTGGGTCTCGGTCCCCACCCACTCGGGATTGGAGACCATGATGTTGCCGGGGCAAGGCGGGTAGCCCAGTTCGATCAACGTCTCGGTGAGGCGCTGCATCTGGTCGTGGCAGTCGGGCCACTCCAGGTCGTCGGCGAGGATCAGGCCGTTGTCCTGGTCGGTCTTGAGGATCTGCTCGCCGCGCCCCTCGCTGCCCATCACGATCAGGCAGCTGTCGCGGTGGTAGCGCTCGTCGATCAGGAATCCCCAGGCCTTGTTGATGATGCGCCCGTTGAGCGCGGCCAGCAGGCCCATGGCGAAGCGCAGCTTGACGCCCTGGGCCATCAGCGCGCTCACCAGTTCGGGTGTTCGACGACTGGCGGCAGCCAGCGCCTCCAGGCTGTTCGCCTGCTCTACCTGCAGGCTGACCACATAGCTGCGACTGGAGAAGTAGCTGAGCACATCGGTCAGCTCCACGACCCCGCAGGGCCGGTCCTGCTCCATGACCACGACCCGCTCCACCTTGAAGCGCGTCATCTGGACCAGCACCTCGAACAGGTACTGCTCGGCTGTCGCGGTGACGAGTTCGAAATGCGCGACCGCCTGCACCTGGCTCTCCTGGGGCAGGCCCTTGAGGACCAGGGCATTGAGCAGGTCGGTCTTGGTGACCATGCCCGGCCCGTGCTCGCCCTGCACCAGCAGGCTGTCGGCATGGCTGTCGTTCAGGGTGTGCACCGCCTCGGCGATGCTGGTCGTGGCCTCCACGACCAGGGGGGCACGCATGCACTCGCTGACACCGGCGAGCATGAAGCCCGCCATGGTGACGCCCCCCTCGGCGCGGCGCTCGGTGAGCAAGCGGGTCTTCTGGGCCAGGCGCTGGCGAAAGAACTCGGCGAAGGCCGGGTAGGCCTTGCAGATCTGCTTGAACAGCCCCTTGGGCAGCAGGTAGCAGAGGCACTCCTGTTCGGCCCTGAAGCGGTAGCGACTGGTGCCGTTGAGGATGCTGATGGCCCCGAACAGGTCACCGGCCGTGTAGTGGCCGATATGGGACTGGGAGCCCGGCAGGGTCGGGTCCAGTTCGGCGACCTCGCCCTTGTGGATCAGGAAGACGTACTCCCCGGGCTGACCGGCATCGAGGATGATCTCATCGCGGTCGAAATAGGCCAGATCAATACCGCTGCGGACACGCTCCCTGCCTTCCTCGTCGAGGAAGGTGAAGGGGGGATGTGAAAGTTCTACATCTACCATGGGGCTGTCCTCGTTGCGCGGCTGCCACCACCCCGCAGACCTCGGTAAACTTGGCTTCTATCGGGAATTCAAGATAGCAAAGTCGGGGGGGCGTAAAGACCTAGACAATCGTCCTATCCTGGCAGCCTTAGACCATCGTCAGACACCGCCGGGCAAATCACATCAACTGGTCGACTTTTCCAGGCTATACCATCGTCCTATGCGCGCCCCTTGCCGAGTGAAAGCCCTCCCAAAGGATAAATGCAAGATTCTGTTTTATATGTATTTATAAGGAATACACTCCATCGGTATCTTTTCATGATACGAAAGTCTGGGATTTATTTTAGGCATTTGCTGCCCACTATTACGCCTGAGCCATACAGGGCAATCCCGCGTCGACAATGCAGCTCGACACGCTGCGGGCAACCTGGTGACAGACCGGTCCAGATTCCGCCATCGAGGCTGGCTCCGTCGGCACGACTGTCCTGATGAGCGACATGAACGCTCTGGACAACTTCCCAACGTCAATAAAATGTGGAGAGCAACACTATGGCAGACGACAAAGCCAATGCCGCTGCTTACTGGAAGGCGAACGTACGCCTGATCACGGGGTGCCTGATCGTCTGGGCCTTCGTGTCATACGGCTGCGCTATCCTCTTTCGCCCGCTGCTGGCAGGCATTCCGGTAGGCGGGACGGACCTGGGCTTCTGGTTCGCCCAGCAGGGCTCGATCCTGACCTTCATCGGCATCATCTTCTTCTATGCGTGGAAGATGAACCGTCTCGATAAACAGTTCGGACTCGGGGAGTAAGCCAGCATGAGTCAGTTTGCAATCAACCTGCTGTTCGTAGGCGCCTCCTTCGCGCTCTACATCGGCATCGCGATCTGGGCCCGTGCCGGGTCGACCAAGGACTTCTATGTCGCCGGCGGCGGCGTGCATCCGGTCACCAACGGCATGGCCACCGCCGCGGACTGGATGTCTGCCGCCTCATTCATCTCCATGGCCGGCCTGCTGGCCTCCGGGGGCTATGCCAACTCCACCTTCCTGATGGGCTGGACCGGGGGCTACGTCATCCTGGCCATGCTGTTGGCGCCCTACCTGCGCAAGTTCGGCAAGTTCACGGTGCCCGACTTCATCGGTGACCGCTTCTACAGCAATACCGCCCGCCTGGTCGCGGTCATCTGCCTGATCGTGGCCTCGATCACCTACGTCATCGGCCAGATGACCGGTGCCGGCGTCGCCTTCTCGCGCTTCCTGGAGGTCAGCAATACCTGGGGCATCTGGATCGCCGCCTTCATCGTCTTCCTCTACGCCGTGTTCGGTGGCATGAAGGGCATCACCTACACCCAGGTGGCGCAGTACATCGTGCTGATCATCGCCTACACCATCCCGGCCGTGTTCATCTCCCTGGAGCTGACCGGCAACCCCATTCCCGGGCTGGGCCTGTTCAGCACCCACACCGAGTCCGGTGTGCCGCTGCTGGCGAAGCTTGATGACGTGATCAATGCACTGGGCTTCCGCGACTACACCGCCGACGTCGACAACAAGCTGAACATGGTGCTGTTCACCATGTCGCTGATGGTCGGTACCGCGGGCCTGCCCCACGTCATCATCCGCTTCTTCACCGTCCCGAAGGTGGCCGATGCACGCTGGTCCGCCGGCTGGGCACTGGTCTTCATCGCCCTGCTCTACCTGACCGCACCCGCCGTGGGTTCCATGGCACGCCTCAACCTGATGACCACCGTCTATCCGGACATGGCCGGCCAGGTCGAGAGCTACGAGGACGCCGCCACCAACCCGATCCTCTATTCCGACCGTCCCGAGTGGGTCCGGACCTGGGAAGAGACCGGCCTGATCACCTTCGATGACAAGAACGGCGATGGTCGCGTACAGGTCTACAACGACGGCAACGACGCCTTCGCCGAGACTGCCACACAGCGTGGCTGGAACGGCAGCGAGCTCAACGTCAACAACGACATCCTGGTGCTCGCCAACCCGGAGATCGCCAACCTGCCGAGTTGGGTCATCGGCCTGATCGCCGCCGGTGGTATCGCGGCCGCGCTCTCCACGGCCGCCGGCCTGCTGCTGGCCATCTCCTCGGCCATCAGTCACGACCTGATCAAGACCATGATCAACCCCAAGATCTCCGAGAAGGGCGAGATGCTGGCAGCCCGGATCTCCATGGCCGGTGCCATCCTGCTGGCGACCTTCCTGGGGCTGAATCCTCCCGGTTTCGCGGCACAGACGGTGGCCCTGGCCTTCGGTATCGCCGGTGCCTCGCTGTTCCCGGTGCTGATGATGGGCATCTTCTCCAAGCGGGTGAACAACAAGGGCGCCGTTGCCGGCATGCTGACCGGTCTGGGCACTACCCTGCTCTACATCTTCACCTACCTGGGCTGGTTCTTCATTCCGGAGACCAACATGCTGCCCAACACGCCGGATAACTGGATCCTGGGCATCTCGCCGCTCTCCTTCGGTGCGGTGGGCGCGATCTTCAACTTCGCAGTCGCCTTCACCGTCTCCAACGCCACCGAGGAGCCTCCGCAGGAGATCCAGGACCTGGTGGAGAGCGTGCGCTTCCCGAAGGGCGCTGGTACTGCCGTTGACCACTAGGCCATAATGGCCTCCCGGCCCGGCCAGTCCGGGCCGCGGAACCTCACCCGATCGGGCTTCCTCAGGGAAGCCCGATCGCTTTAAGGACTCATGATTTATGATATGGCACTTGATTGCGGCGGTATTTGCCGGCCTGGGAGCCGCGGGCGTCGGACTGATCCTGCGAATGGCCAGCGGTAAGCGCCTGCCGCGCTGGATCATCCCGATCTGTGGTGGCCTCGGCATGCTGGCCTACCAGATCCACAACGAGTACTCATGGTTCGAGCACAAGCAGCTGCAGCTGCCCGACTCGGCACAGGTGGTCTCCGTGGAGGAGCGCCCGGCCTTCTGGCGCCCCTGGACCTACTTCTTCCCGATGACCACGGCCTTCACCATCGTGGAACAGGACAACCTGGCGGTGACTCGCACGGAGGGAGAGCGCCTGGTCGAGTTCATCCTCTACCGCTTCGAGAAACAGTACGTGGACCAGGTGAGCCACCAGGCCTGGCTGATGAACTGCGCGACCGGAGAGATGCTGCCACTCGAGGGAGAGACGCGGACCCCGCGCACCGAAGAGATGCGCCGCGTCGAGGCGTCCGCCCCGATCCATCGGGCGGTATGCCCCGAGGCCTGACCCGGCGGCCATGCACTGCCGGCTGCCCCGAGCACCAGCCTTGCCCTAGAATGGGCGCATCCGGAAGGGAGTAGAGTGAATGTTCGCTGGCTGGCTGCTGATCGTCGTTTCACTGCTGTACATCGCCGTGCTGTTCGCGATCGCCTGGCGCGGCGATCGCCATGCCAGGGCACACGGGGCGAGCCGACGCCGTCCGGTGATCTACAGCCTGGCGCTGGCCATCTACTGCACCTCCTGGACCTTCCACGGCGCCGTGGGTCAGGCGGCCACGGCCGGCTGGTCCTTCGCCAGCATCTTCGTCGGGCCGATCCTCACGCTGCTGCTGTTCTGGCCGGTGCTGGCCAAGATGATCCGCGTCGCCAAGCACCAGAACGTCACCTCCATCGCCGACTTCATCGCCTCGCGCTACGGCAAGACCCAGTCCCTGGCGGCCTTCGCCAGCCTGGTGGCGCTGATCGGCACCCTGCCCTACATCGCCCTTCAGCTGAAGGCGGTCTCCACCTCCTTCAGCGTGGTCACCTCGGCCTCCGACATCACCCGGACACCGCTGTTCGGCGACACGGCCTTCTACGTGGCACTGGTAATGGCCGCCTTCGCGATCCTCTTCGGCACCCGGCACACCGACGCCACAGAGCACCACGAGGGGCTGATCCACGCCGTGGCCTTCGAGTCGCTGGTGAAGCTGCTGGCCTTCCTGGCCCTCGGGGCCTACGTCACCTGGGGCATGTTCGACGGCCTGGGCGACCTGCTGGGCCGCGCCGAGACCCAGCTGGAGCTCCAGCGCCAGCTGGCCGACCAGAACTTCGGCCAGAGCTTCTGGGCCCAGACCCTGCTGGCGATGCTGGCCATCCTCTGCCTGCCCCGCCAGTTCCATGTCGCGGTGGTGGAGAACATCCACCGCGACGATGCCACCAAGGCCCGCTGGCTCTTCCCGCTCTACCTGCTGGCCTTCGCCTTCTTCGTCATCCCGCTCGCCGCGGCCGGCCTGACCATCTTCGCCGACACGCGCATCGAGCCCGACACCTACGTGCTGGCCCTGCCCATGGCGGCCGACAACGCCTGGCTGACGCTGCTGACCTTCATCGGCGGCTTCTCGGCGGCCACCGGCATGGTCATCGTTGCCGCCGTGGCGGTCTCGATCATGATCTCCAACGAGATCGTCATCCCCGCGCTGTTCCGCCTGCGCTGGTTCGACACCAAGCCGCGCGACTACGGCCGGCTGGTGCTGCGCGCCCGGCGCATCACCATCGCCGTGATCCTGGCCATGGCCTACGGCTTCTACCACCTGATCGGCGAGTTCAGCTCGCTGGCCAACATCGGCATGCTCTCCTTCGCCGCGGCGGCCCAGTTCGCCCCGGCGCTGATCGGCGGCCTCTACTGGAAGCGCGGCAACCGCCTCGGGGTCATCACCGGCATGAACGCCGGTTTCGCCATCTGGGCCTACAGCCTGCTGATGCCCACCATGATCAGCACCGGCGTGCTGCCGGCAGGCTGGGCCGACGGCGGCCCGCTGGATATCGCCTGGCTCGCCCCCACCTCGCTGTTCGGGCTCAATGTCGGCGACAGCTTCACCCATGGCGTGATGCTCTCCCTGGGCGTGAACCTCTTCTGCTACATCTTCGTGTCCCAGATGACACCGCAGCGGGTGGTCGAGCGCATCCAGGCCTCGCTGTTCGTCGACAGCGTCGAGACCCGCCAGACCTCGGTGAACCGCCCCTGGACCGGCGCCACCACCGTGGGCGACCTCAAGGTGCTCTGCGAGCGCTTCCTGGGCGCCGGCCAGGTGAGTCGCGCCTTCCATGACTATGCCCGACGCACCGGCAAGCCCCTGGAGGACAACACCCGGGCCTCCATCGACGTCATCCAGTTCACCGAACGCTTCCTGGCGTCGGTGCTCGGCGCCTCCTCGGCGCGGATCGTCGTCAACTCCGCCCTGCAGGGCCGCGGCATCGGCATCTCGGACGTCATCTCCATCGTCGACGAGGCCTCCCAGGTGCTGGAGTTCAACCGCGCCCTGCTCCAGGCCACCATCGAGAACATCAACCAGGGCATCAGCGTGGTCGACCAGAACCTGCGCCTGGTGGTGTGGAACCAGCGCTACCTGGAGCTGTTCCGCTTCCCCGACCACCTGATCCGGGTGGGCGCGCCGATGGACAAGATCTTCCGCTACAACGCCCACAACGGCGAGTACGGCCCCGGCGACCCGGAGGAGCATGTCCGGCTGCTCATCGACAACATCCGCGAGGGCCAGCCCCACCGCTACGTGCGCTATCGCCAGGACGGCAGCGTGCTGGAGGTGCAGGGCAACCCGATGCCGGGCGGCGGCTTCGTCTACACCTACCAGGACATCACCCAGCAGAAGCGCATCGAGGAGGCGCTGATCCGCTCGGAGAACAACATCCGCATCTACACCGACAACGTGCCAGCGCTGATCGCCTACTTCGACAAGGAGTGTCGCTATCTCTTCACCAACCGCGCCTACGAGCAGGCCTTCGAGATCGACCGCAACGCGGTGATCGGCAAGCGCGTCGAGGAGGTGATCGCGCCCGACATGGCCCGCGAGCGGGCCCCCTGGATCGAGCGCGCCCTGGCCGGCGAGCGGGTCAACTTCGAGGTCTCGCTGCCCATCGGCGACGAGCGCCGCCACATGCTGGTCACCTACACGCCCCACTTCGGCGACAGTGGGGCGATACTCGGGTTCTTCGCCCTCTATCAGGACATCACCGAGCGACGCCTGGCCGAGATCGCCCTGAAGGAGACCAACGAGACCCTCGAGGAGCGGGTCCGCGAGCGTACCCAGGCGCTCTCCGAGGCCAACGCCGCCCTGCGCCAGGAGAACCGGGTCCGCGCCGAGGCCGAGCTGGCGCTGCGCCAGGCCAAGCAGCTGGCCGAGGACGCCAACGCCTCCAAGACACGCTTCCTGGCCGCCGCCAGCCATGACCTGCTGCAGCCGCTCAATGCCGCGCGGCTCTTCACCTCGGCGCTGGCCCAGGAGATGGATGCCGAGGACATGAAGCGCACCATCGGCCATATCGACAACTCCCTGCAGGCCGCCGAGGAGCTGCTCGGCACCCTGCTCGACATCTCCAAGCTCGATGCCGGCGCCCTGACCCCGCGGCGCAGCCACTTCGCCCTGGCCGACATCATCCAGCCCCTGCGGGCCGAGTTCCAGGTGATGGCCGAGGAGCGAGGCCTGGACCTGATGGTGGTGCCGACGCGCCAGTGGGTGGACAGCGATGCCCAGATGCTGCGCCGGATCGTCCAGAACTTCCTGTCGAACGCCATCCGCTACACCCAGGCGGGCCGGGTCCTGCTGGGCTGCCGCCGCCACGGGGAGCGCATCACCATCGAGGTATGGGACTCGGGCCCCGGCATTCCCGAGGCCAAGCAGGCGGAGATCTTCCAGGAGTTCCGACGACTCGACCAGGCCACGCGCCACAAGGAGAGCGAGAAGGGCCTGGGGCTCGGGCTCTCCATCGCAGACCGCATGGCCCGCGTCCTCGACCATCCCATCCGGGTAAGCTCGCGGGAGGGCGTCGGCACCATGTTCTCGGTCAGCGTGCCGGTGGTGGCGCCCCGCACCGCGACCCAGCAGGCCGAGGACGCCCCGAAGCGGGCCGGCAACAAGCTCGCCGGCACCCGCATCCTGTGCATCGACAACGAGTCGCTGATCCTCGAGGGCATGAAGGCGATGCTCTCGGGCTGGGGCTGCGAGGTCTTCACCGCCACCTCCATCGGCGGCGCCAAGTCGGTGCTTCGCCACCTGGACGGCGACCCGGATGCGATCCTCGCCGACTACCACCTGGACAACGAGGTCACCGGTCTGATGGCCCTGGAGGCCCTCGGCGAACGCCTGGAGGATGCCGTGCCGGGCATCGTGATCACCGCCGACCGAACCGAGGAGGTGGCCGAGGAGATCCGTCGCAGCGGCTACCAGCTGCTGCTCAAGCCCGTGCGTCCCGCGGCCCTGCGCGCCCTGCTCACCCGCACCCTGCAGGCCAGCCGGGCGGAGCGACAGCCCTAGGAGGGCGGCCGACGCGCAACGAAACACCCCGCCGGGGGGCGATCCGGCGGGGTGTTTCGTGGGTGACGCGCGAGGCGGGCGGGGACGCCCGGGTCAGGATTCGACCTTGGGCGGCTCGACCTCGAGCTTCTGGGCGGCGATCACCGCCTGGGTACGGGAGTGCACGCCGAGCTTGCGCAGGATGGCGGTGACGTGGGCCTTGATGGTGGCCTCGGAGACGCTCAGCTCGTAGGCGATCTGCTTGTTGAGCAGCCCCTCGGTGAGCATGTTGAGCACCCGGAACTGCTGGGGCGTCAGGGAGGCGATCGCCTCGGCGAAGCGGGTCTCCTCCTCGTTGGACTCGCCCAGGGCCTCGGCCATCTCGGCCGGCAGCCACACCTCACCATCGAGGATCTCGCCCACCGCCTCGGCGATCAGCGCCAGCGACGAGGACTTGGGAATGAAGCCCGAGGCGCCGTAGTCGATGGCCCGGCGCACCACGTGGACCTCGTCGCTGCCCGAGACCACCGCCACCGGAATGTCCGGGGTCTGGCCGCGCAGCTGGATCAGGCCGGAGAAACCGTGGGCGCCGGGCATGTGCAGGTCCAGCAGGATCAGGTCGGCATCGGGGTGCCGGGTGACCACGTCGGTCGTCGCCGACATGGTGTCGGACTCGACGATCTCGGCCTGGGGCGCCAGCTGACGCAGGGCCTGAGTCAGGGCCGCGCGGAACAGCGGATGATCATCGGCGACGATGAATTTCTGGGCAAAAGCCATGGATCTTCCTCCGGTTCCTCTTGCAGCGGACCGAAGACCGCCACGCTGGGCTAACTGTTGTTGCCCGCATGTTACCCCATGCCCGAGGCGATTCCCAAGAGCTCGCGAGATATCGTCGACAGCCGGACTCACGGCCACGAAGAAGCCGGCCCTGTGGGGCCGGCTTGCGGTGTCGTGCCGCGGCAGGCGACCTCGCCTGCCGAGGCGGGCAGTACCCTCAGCGGTTGGCGCGATGCTCGATCAGGTCGTCGACCACGGAAGGATCCGCCAGGGTGCTGGTGTCGCCCAGGCCATCACACTCGTTGGCGGCGATCTTGCGCAGGATGCGGCGCATGATCTTGCCCGAGCGGGTCTTGGGCAGGCCCGGCGCCCACTGGATGACGTCCGGCGAGGCGATGGGGCCGATGTCCTTGCGCACCCACTGGGTCAGCTCCTTCTTGAGCTCGTCGGTCTGCTCGAAGCCGTCGGCCAGGGTCACGTAGATGTAGATGCCCTGCCCCTTGATGTCGTGGGGGAAGCCGACCACGGCCGCCTCGGCCACGGCCTCGTGGGCCACCAGCGAGGACTCGATCTCGGCGGTCCCCATGCGGTGACCGGAGACGTTGAGCACGTCATCGACGCGGCCGGTGATCCAGTAGTAGCCGTCCTCGTCGCGACGACAGCCGTCACCGGTGAAGTACATGCCCTTGTAGGTCGAGAAGTAGGTCTGCACGAACCGGTCGTGGTCCCCCCAGATGGAGCGCGCCTGACCCGGCCAGGAGTCCAGCATCACCAGGTTGCCCTCGGTGGCGCCCTTGAGCTCGTTGCCCTCGTTGTCGACCAGGGCCGGCATCACGCCGAAGAACGGCAGGGTCGCGGAGCCCGGCTTGAGGTCGGTGGCGCCCGGCAGCGGGGCGATCATGATGCCGCCGGTCTCGGTCTGCCACCAGGTGTCGACGATGGGGCACTTGCCGTTGCCGATCACCCGATGGAACCATTCCCAGGCCTCGGGGTTGATCGGCTCGCCGACCGAGCCGAGCAGACGCAGGCTGTCGCGCTGGCTGGAGTCCATGACGTTGTCGCCGTGGGCCATCAGCGCACGCACCGCGGTGGGGGCGGTGTAGAGGATGCTGACATTGTGCTTGTCGACGATCTCGCCCATGCGGCCATGGGTCGGGTAGCTGGGCACGCCCTCGAACATCAGGGTGGTGCCGCCGTTGGCCAGCGGGCCGTAGACGATGTAGCTGTGGCCGGTGACCCAGCCCACATCGGCGGTGCACCAGTAGACCTCGCCGTCCTGGTAGTCGAAGACGTAGCGGTGGGTCATGGACGCCTGCAGCAGGTAGCCGCCGGTGGTGTGCTTCAGCCCCTTGGGCGCGCCGGTGGAACCCGAGGTGTAGAGGATGAACAGCGGGTCCTCGGCGTTCATCTCCTCGGCCGGGCAGTCGGTGGACTGCTTGGAGACGACGTCGTGGTACCAGACGTCGCGACCGTCCTTCCAGTCAATCTCGCCGCCGGTGCGCTTGACCACCAGCACGTTCTTGCACACGTCGGTGCCGTCGCGGGTCAGGGCGGCATCGACGTTGTCCTTGAGGGGCACCTGCTTGCCGCCGCGGACGGACTCGTCGGCGGTGATGATCAGCTTGGACTTGGCGCCGATGACGCGCTGGGCCACGGCGTCCGGCGAGAAGCCACCGAACACCACCGAGTGCACCGCCCCGATGCGGGCACAGGCCAGCATCGCCATGGCGGCCTCGGGAATCATCGGCATGTAGAGCGTGACCACGTCGCCCTTGCCGACTCCCAGCTCCTTGAGCCCGTTGGCCAGCTGGCAGGTCTGCTCGTAGAGCTCACGATAGGTGAGCGTCTTGTCGTCCTTGGGATCATCGCCTTCCCAGATGATCGCCGGCTGGTCGCCACGGGTCTCGAGGTGGCGGTCGAGGCAGTTGACGCTGGCGTTGAGGGTGCCGTCCTCGAACCAGCGGATATCCACGTTGTGCGAGTCGAAGGAGGTGTTCTTGATCTTGGTGGGCGCCTTGAACCAGTCGAGGTTCTTGGCCTGCTCACCCCAGAACCCCTTGGGGTCTTCGACCGACTGCCGGTACATGGCCTCGTAGGTGGCCTTGTCGGCGTTGGCCTTGGCCGCGAAGTCGTCACTTACCGGATAGACTTTCTGCTGCTCGGTCATGGAGTTGCCTCTGTCCGGGAGGGTAGGCCCTCCAGGTGGATGATGCCGGCTGCGCGTTTGATGGCGCGCCGGTTCCATAAAAACTGCCCACAGCATATACGCCTGGACGCGGCCTTCCCTTTAGACATTGGTATGATCAAATTTCTTATTCATAACAATGACTTAAACGGTCTTTTCAAACGCTGGCGGGGCGTAATAGACCAAGGTCTGAGCGCAGTGCCGGCAACGATAACGGCTTCCCCGACGGGCCAGCGCATGACGACGGGCCGTGAAGGCGTGCTCGCGGCAGCCGCAGCGATAGCGGTAGGGAGCGGGGCTCGACCGCCCGGTATCGAAGCGATGGGTGGTGCGGGGGGGAAGGCCGAAGAGACGGCGCATCACGGTCTGCCACTCCCGGCCGTGGGGACGCGCCCGCTCCCCATCCTCGAGATGATGGACCAGCCAGTGGGCCATCTCGTGGGGCACCACCTCGACCAGGAAGGCGAGGCGGTTCTCGTCGAGCAGCACGGGATTGAAGCGCAGCCCGCCGCGGCCGAAGTGGGCCTGGCCGGCCGACTTGCCGCGCAGGTCCAGCCAGACGGCCGGGCGCGGCAGCGCCGGGTGAACCTCGAGACACAGCCGCCAGGCCGCCTCGACCCGGTCGATCAGGGCGCGGTGCAGGGCCTGCCGGTCGAGGGCATCGAGCCGGGTGGCGTCGGGGGCGGGAAGCGCGGGAGCCGTCATGGGATGCTAGAATGGCCGGTCTTGATCGAGGCGTAAAGCCCGAGGCGTCACGCCTTACCCCATGCAACGTTTCCCTGCGAGAGCCGTCATGTCCGATGCCGAAACGCCCCTACCCCAGCCCCTGCTCGAGGACCAGGAGCTCGACCTCCTGGACGACTTCCTCGACTCCGACCGCGTCGATGCCGATGCCCTGGACCTGATCGGGGCCCATGGCTTCCTGGTGGCGCTGGCCGTGGCGCCTAGCGACGTGCCAGCGGCGACCTGGGTCGCCGAGCTGTTCCATGGCGAGCCGGCCTTCGAGGACGACGCCGAGCGCGAGGCGATCCTCGGGCTGCTGGAGCGGCTTCGGCACACGGCCATCGAGGTGCTGGAAGGCGGCGGGCTGCCGGAGCTGCCCTTCGAGCTCGAACTGGGCGAGCTGGCCCCCGAGGAGACGCCAATCGGCGACTGGTGCGCCGGCTTCATGGAGGGGGTCTTCCTCGACGAGGCCGCCTGGTTCGCCGATGACGAGGAGGCCGCCGCCACCCTGCTGCTGCCCTTCATGCTGCTGTCGGGGCTGTTCGAGGACGAGCCCGACATGGCCGAACTGGCCGGCGACAGCGCGCGGCTGGAGGGCCTCGTCGCCCAGCTGCCGGAGCTGCTGCTGGACCTCTACCTCCACTATCGCGTCCCGCCGGAGACGCCCAAGCCCAAGCCCCGGCGCAAGGCGCCCGCCAGTCGCGGCAAGGGCCACAAGCGCTAGGCAACGGACGCCGGGTTCGCCGACGCCGCGACGCCTCGCCTGCCGTCAGCGCAGCCGGGTCAGCATCCCGTCCAGGGTGCCGAACAGCCACTCCTTGAGGCGCTGCCAGCGCGGCCGCCGGGACCAGGCCTCGGGATCGATCTCATGGCTCGTCGCGAAGTTGCGCTCGAACAGGTCGGCGACCTCGACGGCGAAGCGGGGGTCCTCCACCTCCTGGTTGGCCTCCAGGTTCCACTGCAGGCTCCAGTGGTCGAAGTTGCAGGAGCCGAGGCTGACCCAGTCGTCGACCAGCGTGAACTTGGCATGGATGAAGCTGGGCTGGAACTCGAAGATGCGCACCCCCGCGCGCAGCATGCGGCCGTAGAAGCGCTGGCCGGCGTAGTGCACGCCCGGATGGTCGTGGGCCACGCCGGGCAGCAGCAGCCGCACGTCGACCCCGCGCCGGGCCGCCTGGGCCAGTCGCCTGCGCAGGGTGAGGGTGGGCACGAAGTAGGGCGTGCAGAGCCACAGACGCTGCGAGGAGACCGAGACCCGGTGATGCAGGGAGTGACGGATCGCCTGGTAGCGATAGCCCTGCCCCCACACCACCCGCCCTCGCATGCTACGATAGCCCTCGTTGCGACGCGTCGCCAGGTCGATCCCCCGCACCAGCGTGGGCTCGCCGGGCCCGCGGCTCATGGGGGAGTCCCAGACGCGACAGAACAGCCGCACCCAGTCCGCGACCACCGGCCCCTCGATGCGCACCGCGACCTCGTACCAGGCATCCAGGAACTCGTCCACCGCCCCGAAGCCCCCGGTGAAGGCCTGGGCCCCATCGACCACCACCAGCTTGCGATGGTCGCGGGTGAGGTTGCGCACCAGCGACTCCAGCCCCAGGGGATTGAAGAAGCGCAGCGCCACCCCGCCGGCCTCGAGGCGCTCACGATCGGCGGCGTCCAGGCCCATGGCGCCGTAGCCGTCGAGCAGCAGCATCACCGATACGCCCCGCTCGGCCGCCCGCAGCAGCGATCCGGTCAGCGCCGTGGCCAGCCGCCCGGACTCCATCAGGTAGAGTTCGATCAGCACGAAGTCGCGCGCCTGGTCGACGGCCTCGAACATGGCCGGCAGGAAGAGCGCCGCCTCGGGAAGCAGCTCGAAGTGATTTCCGTCTCGCCACATGCCATGCATGGCGTGGTCCCTGTCACCTACCGTTACAGCATTGACGCATGTTTACGGGCTGGGGAAAAGCCCGCTCCTGACCGCCCGGTCGAGGATCGCTATACTAACGGCTCACTCCCGGCCAAGGGGACAGGATGGGCCTTGCACGCATGCTGTCCGGCGCGCTGCGCGCACCGCTCACGCGACTGATGGTCCGCTGGACCCAGGTGCGGCTGATCGAGCCCGCGCCCGAGGCGCTCGCCCTCGAGCCGACGCTTCCCGTCCTCTACGTGCTGCCGCACCCGGCGCTGTCCGACACCCTGCTGCTGGACGCCCTGACCCGCGCCCATGGCCTGCCGCCGGCCGGCGGCAGGCGCCGCGTGGGCGAGCTCACCCTGCCCGCTTGCCTGGCGCTGCCCGCCCCGGGCCGTCGCCTATGGCGCCGGGGAGGCCGACCATCGGCGCCCTTCCTGACGCTGATCGAGCAGTGCCGCCGCGACCCGGCCCGGGACGTGCAGCTGGTGCCGGCGAGCGTCTTCTGGGGACGCGCCCCGGGCAAGCGCTTCGGCCTCTGGCAGATGCTCGCCGCCGACAGCTGGCGATTCACCGGACGACTGCGCCGCCTGCTGTCGGTGCTGGTCAACGGCCGGGACGTGGAGGTCCACTTCGGTCCCCGGCTCAGGCTCTCCGACCTGCTCGACGAACGGCCGCCCTCCCTCACCAACCGCAAGGTGGCAAGGCTTCTGAGGGTGCATTTCCGACGGCGGCGTACCCGGGTCCTCGGGCCGGACCTCTCCCACCGTCGGACCCTGATCGACGGGGTGGTCACGAGCGACGGGGTGCAGCAGGCCATCGCCGAGGTCGCCGAGGCCGAAGGCGTGCCGCCCGCTCGACTGGCCCGCCGCGCACGGCGCTACGGCCGCGAGATCGCCTCCGACATGACCTATCCGGTGATGCGCTTCCTGGCAGGCCTCCTGCGGCGCCTCTGGAACCGCCTCTACGACGGGGTCGACGTGCGCGGTCTCGAGCGGGTCAAGGCCGTGGCCGGCGAGCACGCCCTGGTCTACGTGCCCTGCCACCGCAGCCACATCGACTACCTGCTGCTCTCCTACGTGCTCTACCGGGAGGGGCTGATGCCGCCGCATATCGCCGCCGGACGCAACCTCGACATGCCACTGATCGGCCCCCTGCTGCGCCGCGGCGGCGCCTTCTTCATGCGCCGCAGCTTCCGCGACAACCGCCTCTATGCGGCGGTGTTCAACGAGTACCTGCACCGCCTGCTGTCACGGGGCCATCCGCTGGAATACTTCATGGAAGGGGGGCGCTCGCGCAGCGGCCGGCTGCTGCAGGCCCGGCCCGGCATGCTGTCCATGACCCTACGCTCCTTCCTGCGCAGTCGACGGGAAGGCGGCCGCGACGTGGTCTTCGTACCCGTCTACCTCGGCTACGAGCGCATCCTGGAGAGTGCCAGCTACCAGCGCGAGCTCCACGGCGCCAGCAAGCGCAAGGAATCGCCGCTGGCCCTGCTCGGCGTGACGCGACGGCTCCGCCAGCCCCATGGGCGGGTGGCCGTGAACATCGGCGAGCCGCTGTCGCTGTCCGACTTTCTCGACGAGGCGGCCCCCGACTGGCGACGGTCGCTCGACACGTCCCGACCGTCCTGGCTGCCCCGTGTCGTGCCCCGCCTGGGCGAAACCCTCTCGCGGCGCATCAACGCCGTCGCCGCGCTCAACCCCGTGAACCTGGTGGCCCTGGTCTTGCTGGCCACGCCCCACCATGCCATCGAGGTCGGCCTGCTCCGGCGCCAGCTGGCGCTGCTGGTGGCCCTGCAGCAGCGACGGCCAGGCGGCCGCGACGAGAGCCTGCCGCAGGGCACCCCCGAGGCATGGATCGAGCAGGTGGCCACGCTGGGCATGATCGGGCGCCACCCCCATCCGCTGGGCGACATCATCGTCGCCGACGCCCACCAGGCCGGCCTGCTGGGCTGGTACCGCAACAACGTGCTGCACCTCTTCGCCCTCGCCGGCCTCGCGGCCTTCACCTTCCGTCACCAGGCCCGTCACCGGCTGGACGACCTCGAGGCCCTGATCGGCCCCGGCTGGCCGATACTGGCCAGGGAACTGGCGATCGACCCCACGCCCCCGCCGCGGGCCGATCTGGCCGCGATGCTCGAGGTGCTGGTCGAGCAGGGGCTGCTGGAGCGAGGGGGTGACGGCTGGCGGCGGCCACGGGCCTCCCTGGAGGCCGGTGAGCAGCTGGACATGCTCGGCGCCCTGATGCAGCCGTCCCTGGAGCGCGGCTACCTGCTGCTGTCGACGCTGTTGAGCGAACCGGCGGGGCACTTCACGGCCGACGAACTGACCGCACGCAGCCGTGAGCTCGCCGAGCGGCTGGCCCTGCTCTCGGGACTCGACGCCCCGGAGTTCTTCGATACCCGGCTCTTCAGCGGGCTGGTGGAGAGCCTGGCGGCCGAGGGATGGATCGGGACGGAGGGGGATCGCCTGACGTTCGGGGAGGAGCTGCGCGAGGCGGCCAGGCGCAGCCGGGCGCTGTTCGACTCGGCACTGCGTCACCGGCTGCAGCTGGTCAGCCGCCCCGGCGAGGGGTGACCTCAGGCGCCCAGGCGGCGATGAACATAGAGGTCATAGCGGCTGGTCTTGTCCTCGATGACGTGGCGCGGCGCCGGGCCCTCCAGGGGCGGCGCCTTGCGGGGGCGCTTGACCACCACCCGGTGAGTCGCCACGTCGAGCGCCGCCTCCAGCAGTCGCGGGGCGTCGGGGTCGTCGCCGGCCAGCGTGCGGAAGAGCCGCATCTCCTTCTTGACCAGCGCGGACTTGTCGCGGTGGGGAAACATGGGGTCGAGGTGGATCACCTCGGGGGCCACCGCCCGGCTCGCCACCAGGGCCGCCAGCTCGCGGCCGGCATCCCCCTGCACGAGCCCCATGCGCGCCGCGACCTCCCGGGTCTCGGGATCGGCCAGGGCCCGCGCCAGGCCGTCCTCGAGGAGCGCGACGATCGCCGCGACCCGCTCCACCATCAGCACCTCGGCCCCCAGGCTCGCGAGCACGAAGGCGTCGCGCCCGAGCCCGGCGGTGGCGTCCACCACCGAGGGCGTGACGCCCTTGGCGAGCCCGCAGGCGCGGGCGACCAGCTGGCCACGTCCGCCGCCGAACCGACGACGGTGGGCGGCGCGGCCGGTGACGAACTCCACGGCCAGGGGGTCGCCGTAGCGCCCTGGATCGCCCACCAGCACCAGGCGGTCCTCCTGCCGGGCGAGGGTCAGCTCGGCCTCGCCCTCGCCGAGCATGGGCAGGCCCAGGCGCCGGGCGAGCGGGTAGAGCGAGGCATCGCGGACGGCGACCCG